>NZ_JAYESJ010000001.1:2500-602500 GCF_034720595.1 Rhizobium sp. CC-YZS058
GTCTTCAAGAGAAAGACCACAGTTTGCAGGCTGCGTGAAACACGCGGTTCTGCCTGATCTTTATCCATTGTGAAGAGAAGATTGATCCGGATGGGCCTTGTGGCCCATGCCAGTCAAGGATCGTTGCGTGCTGAAGGGCGGAAGCTTTTTGGATGCGGAACGATCTGGTGGATGTTGCCTGACCGCGCATCCTCGGATTTGATCTCGAGAAGCTGGTCTTGAAGATCCGGCCTCGAAGTGCACCGGCGTGCCTTCGGATGAGGACCGGATCGAACACGTCGATGGCATCATTGAAGACGGCGGTTGTAAAAGGTAACCGCTGGTGTTCGTTCCTCGCCGATCGTTAGCGAGGAACGGTCTGTCCCGGCGCCCTGGAGGTGCCCGGATGGCCAGGTTTGGACTGCCCTTCGAGCGGAAGCGAGAAGGATAGCTTAGCCAAACCAGACAGATGATGAGCATTGGCAATGAGAACGATCAAGAGAAGTAAGGGCATTTGGTGGATGCCTTGGCATGCACAGGCGAAGAAGGACGTGATACGCTGCGATAAGCCGTGGGGAGCTGCGAATGAGCTTTGATCCATGGATCTCCGAATGGGGAAACCCACCTTGGATGCTTGGGAATCTGGCGCCGTTGGCGCGGACAATCGGAATTGGGCAGTCGGCAGTCGGGTTTGAAAATCCGATTGGCGAATGTCGATTGGCGATTGGCTGCGTCGACGAGGCGGCGCGAGGTTCCAAGCATCGAAACAAGGTATCTGACCTTCGAATACATAGGGGTTAGAAGCGAACGCAGGGAACTGAAACATCTAAGTACCTGCAGGAAAGGACATCAACCGAGACTCCGTTAGTAGTGGCGAGCGAACGCGGACCAGGCCAGTGGCGATTGAAGATAAAGCAGAACGCGTTGGAAAGCGCGGCCGGAGCGGGTGACAGCCCCGTATGCGGTGAGGCTTTGATCGTCCTTGAGTAAGGCGGGGCACGTGAAACCCTGTCTGAACATGGGGAGACCACTCTCCAAGCCTAAGTACTCGTGCATGACCGATAGCGAACAAGTACCGTGAGGGAAAGGTGAAAAGCACCCCGACAAGGGGAGTGAAAGAGAACCTGAAACCGGATGCCTACAAACAGTGGGAGGCCGCAAGGCTGACCGCGTACCTTTTGTATAATGGGTCAACGACTTAGTGTGACGAGCAAGCTTAAGCCGGTAGGTGGAGGCGCAGCGAAAGCGAGTCTGAACAGGGCGTTTGAGTTCGTCGCATTAGACCCGAAACCGAGTGATCTAGCCATGAGCAGGTTGAAGGTTGGGTAACACCAACTGGAGGACCGAACCCGCATCTGTTGCAATAGATTGGGATGACTTGTGGCTAGGGGTGAAAGGCCAATCAAACTCGGAGATAGCTGGTTCTCCGCGAAAACTATTTAGGTAGTGCGTCGATCGAATACCTCAGGGGGTAGAGCACTGAATGGGCTATGGGGACTCACCGTCTTACTGATCCTAATCAAACTCCGAATACCTGAGAGTACTAATCGGCAGACACACGGCGGGTGCTAACGTCCGTCGTGAAGAGGGCAACAACCCTGACCTCCATCTAAGGTCCCCAAGTCATGGCTAAGTGGGAAAGGATGTGAGACTCCCAAAACAACCAGGATGTTGGCTTAGAAGCAGCCATCATTTAAAGAAAGCGTAACAGCTCACTGGTCTAAATAAGGGGTTTTGCGCCGAAAATGTAACGGGGCTAAAGCCATGCACCGAAGCTGAGGCTGACGATCTTACGATCGTTGGGGTAGCGGAGCGTTCCGTAAGCCAGTGAAGGGAGACCCGTGAGGGCTCCTGGAGGTATCGGAAGTGCGAATGTTGACATGAGTAACGATAAAGAGGGTGAGAGACCCTCTCGCCGAAAGACCAAGGGTTCCTGCTTAAAGTTCATCTGAGCAGGGTTAGCCGGCCCCTAAGACGAGGCGGACACGCGTAGTCGATGGGAACCACGTTAATAATCGTGGGCCTGGTGGGAAGTGACGGATCGGGCAACTTGTGAGGGCTTATTGGATTGCGCCTTGCAGGGAACCGGTTCCAGGAAAGAGCCCCACCGTACAGACCGTACCCGAAACCGACACAGGTGGTCAGGTAGAGTATACCAAGGCGCTTGAGAGAACTGCGTTGAAGGAACTCGGCAAATTGCACGCGTAACTTCGGAAGAAGCGTGACCCCATTTTGGGCAACCAGGATGGGGTGGCACAGACCAGGGGGTAGCGACTGTTTATCAAAAACACAGGGCTCTGCGAAGTCTGTAAGACGACGTATAGGGTCTGACGCCTGCCCGGTGCTGGAAGGTTAAGAGGAGAGGTGCAAGCTTTGAATCGAAGCCCCAGTAAACGGCGGCCGTAACTATAACGGTCCTAAGGTAGCGAAATTCCTTGTCGGGTAAGTTCCGACCTGCACGAATGGCGTAACGACTTCCCCGCTGTCTCCAACGCAGACTCAGTGAAATTGAATTCCCCGTGAAGATGCGGGGTTCCTGCGGTCAGACGGAAAGACCCCGTGCACCTTTACTATAGCTTTACACTGGCATTCGTGTCGGCATGTGTAGGATAGGTGGTAGGCTTTGAAGCAGGGACGCCAGTTCCTGTGGAGCCATCCTTGAAATACCACCCTTATCGTCATGGATGTCTAACCGCGGTCCGTTATCCGGATCCGGGACAGTGTATGGTGGGTAGTTTGACTGGGGCGGTCGCCTCCGAAAGAGTAACGGAGGCGCGCGATGGTGGGCTCAGACCGGTCGGAAATCGGTCGTCGAGTGCAATGGCATAAGCCCGCCTGACTGCGAGACTGACAAGTCGAGCAGAGACGAAAGTCGGTCATAGTGATCCGGTGGTCCCGCGTGGAAGGGCCATCGCTCAACGGATAAAAGGTACGCCGGGGATAACAGGCTGATGACCCCCAAGAGTCCATATCGACGGGGTTGTTTGGCACCTCGATGTCGGCTCATCGCATCCTGGGGCTGGAGCAGGTCCCAAGGGTTTGGCTGTTCGCCAATTAAAGCGGTACGTGAGCTGGGTTCAGAACGTCGTGAGACAGTTCGGTCCCTATCTGCCGTGGGTGTAGGAATATTGACAGGATCTGTCCCTAGTACGAGAGGACCGGGATGGACATATCTCTGGTGGACCTGTTGTCCTGCCAAGGGCATAGCAGGGTAGCTATATATGGACGGGATAACCGCTGAAGGCATCTAAGCGGGAAACCCCCCTGAAAACGAGTATTCCCTGAAGAACCGTGGAAGACGACCACGTTGATAGGCCGGGTGTGGACGTGCAGCAATGCATGAAGCTTACCGGTACTAATCGTTCGTTCGATCTTGATCGTTCCCATTGCTTGTGCTCATCACCGCGCGCCGCGCGGCGATGATGCCATGTTATGTGCTCGCGCTGTCGCGGCCTTCGGCCGCTTCGCTGCGCACGGCGCGCCGGACGCCCGGCGGCTCGGCTCTGCCGGCTGCTGGAAAAATCCGGCACGCGCTTGCGGAGCCTCCAAACGGCTCCCTCGCCACTGCCATACCAACGACGTGTTCAAAACCAGCGATTGCCGACTGGCGAATACCCTATTCGCACTGCGCACTTCGCACTTCGCCCCAAATCCAGCTTCTCGAAAAACACTTGCCCTTAGCCGACCTGGTGGTCATCGCGGGGTTCCCCCACCCGTTCCCATTCCGAACACGGCCGTGAAACGCCCCAGCGCCTATGGTACTTCGTCTCAAGACGCGGGAGAGTCGGTCGCTGCCAGGTCTGCTAAGCGCAAGTCATCCAATCTTCTCATCACACATCCCCAAACCAATCCCATTCCGCGGGGTGGAGCAGCCCGGTAGCTCGTCAGGCTCATAACCTGAAGGCCGCAGGTTCAAATCCTGCCCCCGCAACCAAACACACCCAAAACACCAAAAGCCCCGTTCGCTCTCGCCGACGGGGCTTTCTTGCGTTCCAGGCAAAGCGGAAGGGGGCTTGTGGGGCGGAGGATGGAATCCGTTCCCAATGGGCACAACCCTGCGGAAAAGGACTTAACCTCGCCCGTCATCTGTGAGAAACCCGATTCGGTAAGATAGCCTTAACGAAGCCTCGGCACGCGAGGCGCATGGGAGGATGATATGAAGACGGTTCTGGTTTTGGGAACGACGCTCGGGCTTTTGCTCGGCGCGGCGGCGGCGCGGGCCGATGATCTGATGATCGCGGTCGCGGGGCCGTTGACCGGGCCTCTGGCGACGATCGGCGACCAGTTCAAGCAGGGCGCGCAGGCGGCGGCGGACGCGATCAACGCCAAGGGCGGCGTCCGGGGTCGCAAGATCGCGCTGCAGTTCGAGGACGATCAGTGCGATCCCAAGCAGGCGGTTTCCGTCGCCAACCGCATCGCCGCGGCCGGGATCCAGTTCGTCGACGGGCATGCCTGCTCGGGCTCGTCCATCCCCGCCTCTGCCGTCTACGCGGAAAACGCCACGCTGATGATGACCCCTGCCTCCTCGAATCCGGTTCTGACCGACGAGGCGGCCGCCAAAGAGTGGCCGAACATCATGCGGCTCTACACGCGCGACGATGCGCAGGGTGCGTTCATCGGGCCGTGGATCGCCAAGACCTATGCCGGCAAGAATGTCGCCGTGCTGCACGACAAGTCGGCCTATGGCCAGGGCGTCGCCGATGTCGTCCGCGCCTCCTTGAACGAGAACGGCCTGAAGGAAGTCATGGCCGAAGGCATCAATGCCGGCGAGAAGGATTACAACGTCCTCGTCACCAAGCTGAAGGAGGCCAAGGTCGATGTCGTCTATTTCGGCGGCTATCACCCGGAGGCCGGGCTGATCCTGCGTCAGGCAGCCGAGCAGGGCTACACGTTCCAGCTGATCATGCCGGATTCCATCTCCTCGCCGGAGTTCTGGCAGGTGGCAGGGCCGGCCGGCGAAGGCACGCTCTTCGTGTTCCCGTCTGACCCACAGGCGAAGCCGGAAGCCAAGGACGCGGTTGAGAAGATTAAGGCCGGCGGCTTCAAGCCAGAAGGCTTCACGCTCTTCTCCTATGCCGTCGTCCAGGCAATCGCCCAGGGCGTCGAGCGTGCGGGATCGGATGATCCGACCGAGGTCGCCAAGGCCTTGAAGAACGGCCAGCCTGTCGAGACGGTGGTCGGGAGCGTGATCTTTGATGAGAAGGGCGATTTGAAGAACGCCAGCTACGATATCAATCGCTGGAGCAACGGTTCCTACGCGCCGATCGCAAAGTAAGCGCCTCGGCTCGGCTGCAGCAGACTGCAGCCGAGCCGTCCCTATTGCGGCGTGAAGCCGACCAGCAGCGACTTGAGTTCGATCTCGCGCACGCGGCGCGCCGCCTCGTCCGGGCTGACCCAGGCGAGAATCCGCTGCCCTTTTTCCTTGAAGTCGTCCCGCGATTCCCGCACCTCGATCTGGAACAGATCGACGATGCAGGGCGCAACCTCGCCATTGTCGAAGAGCTTCAGGTAGGTGTAGTGGCCGACGGGCTTTCGCCGCACCTTGCCGCGCACACCCGCCTCCTGCCAGGCTTCGAGTGCCGCGGCCCTGTGCGGGGTCTTGCCTTTCATCGGCCAGCCCTTCGGCAGGATCCAGCGCCCGCTCTCCCGCGTGGTCACGAGAAGGATTTCGATCTCGGCTTCGCTCTTTTTATAGCGGAAGCACAAAGCACCATATTGCTGGCGAAAGGCGCCGGAAAAGAGCTTGTCGGGGTTTGCGGCCAGTTGCTTCAGCAAAGGCCGGTCGCGGCCCTTTTCGCCCTCGCGCGCCTTCTTCTTGCCGAAGGTCAATCCGGAAGGGAGCGACTCCATCATTTCCGTCGGCCTCCGCCGGAATTGGATGCATCTCCTCCAGTCCCCGACCGCAGCGGACGGGCGGAACGACATGTCAGTTCCGACCGGGAGAGAGTGCTGCCGTTCCCTCGTCCTGGCAAGCCCCCGCTGCAGGCCGCCCGCTCAGCCAAGCAGCGTGACCACGGCATAGATGAGGGCGGAAACGGCTGCCGCGGCGGGCATGGTGACGATCCAGGCAATGACGATGTTGCCCGCCAGTCCCCACTGCACGGCGGAGACGCGGCGCGCCGCGCCGACGCCGACGATGGCGCCGGTGATCGTATGGGTGGTGGAAACGGGAATGCCGAGCCAGGTGGCGCCGAACAGCGTCAGCGCGCCGCCTGTTTCGGCGCAGAACCCCTGCATCGGGTTGAGCCGGGTAATCTTCGAACCCATGGTGTGGACGATGCGCCAGCCGCCGAACAGGGTGCCGAGCGCCATGGCGGACTGGCAGGAGATGACCACCCAGAACGGAACGTAGAAGCTGTTGCCGAGATAGCCTTGGCTGAACAGCAGTACGGCGATGATGCCCATGGTCTTCTGCGCGTCATTGCCCCCATGCCCGAGCGAGTAGAGCGAGGCCGAGACGAACTGCATGACACGGAAGGTGCGGTCGACGGCAAAAGGCGTCTGGCGCACGAAGATCCACGATACGGCGAGGACGAGGACCAGCGCGAGCAGGAAGCCGATCAGCGGCGACAGGAAGATCGCCCCGAAGGTCTTGAGGAACCCTGCCCAGACGACGCCGTTAAAGCCCGCCTTCACGAGGCCTGCGCCGAGGAGGCCACCGACGAGAGCATGCGAGGAGCTGGAGGGAATGCCGAACACCCAGGTCACGATGTTCCAGGTGATGGCGCCCATGAGCGCGGCGAAGATGACCGCCGGGGAGACGATCGCAGGATCGATGATCCCCTTGCCCACGGTCTCGGCCACATGCAGGCCGAAGAACAGGAAGGCGATGAAATTGAAGAAGGCGGCCCAGGCCACGGCAAATTGCGGCCGCAGCACACGGGTCGAAACGATGGTGGCGATCGAATTGGCCGCATCATGCAGCCCATTCAGAAAATCGAAGAACAGCGCGACCCCGATGAGCGCGAAGAGCAGCGGCAGCGCCAGTGTCGCATCCATCAGACGTTCTCGATCACAATGCCGCTGATCTCGTTGGCGACATCCTCGAAGCGGTCGACGACCTTCTCCAGTTCGCCATAGATCTCGCTGCCGATCAGATAGGCCATGGCGTCCCCCTTGGCGCCGTGGTGGGTGAAGAGAGCCTTGAGGCCGAGATCATGCAATTCGTCGGAACGGCCTTCGACGCGGGTCACCGTTTCGGAAATCTGGGAAAGACGCTGCGCATTGGCGCCCACCTTGTCGAGCAGCGGGATGGCTTCCGCGATCAGATGAGCGGCCTTGACGATCTCGCCGCCCATTTCGCGCATCAGCGGGTCGAAGCTGCTCTGCTGGAAAAGGCGGATCGTCTTCACCGTCTTGTGCATCATGTCGATCGCGTCATCCATCGACTGGATGAGATCCTTGATATCGCCGCGATCGAAGGGCGTGATGAAGCTGCGACGCACGGCCAGAAGAACATCGCGGGTGATGGCGTCCGCCTGATCCTCGAGCGCGATGATCCGGTCGCAATTGCGCTCGACATCGCGGCCTTCGAGCAGCGCTGCCAGCGCCTCCGCCGCTTCCACAACGACGGCCGAGTGGGCGGCAAACATCTCGAAGAACCGCTCTTCACGCGGCATCAACTTGCGGAAAAGGCCCATCATGCGCGCAAACCCTTGCTCTCGGCACTGTCACAAAACTGTCATATAGGCGGCTAAGCGCCGCTGGGAAAGCCGAAAGTTCTGGGGATACAGGCTTTGCCTCGCTGCATCCTGCATGGATGGCGGAAGGCGCGGGGCGTTCCGCCAGGGGAGGGAGCCGAGGGCAGCTCGGTCCCCCTTGGTCCCTTAGTTCGAGGGAGCGCTCCAGCCCTGGGCCTCGTCGATCCAGACCTTGCCGCTCGCCTTGTCGAACAGGCAGAGCATCGTGCCGCGGGCACCCTTCATCGTCTTCTGCGGAAAGACGCCGCTGACGAGAACGGCGACCTTGCCGAGCGTGTCGTCGAACTGCACCGGACGGGACGCCTTGGGCGTCTTCAGGCCACTGGCCTTGGTGCAGGCGGCGGTCACTTTTCGGTCGAGCTCCGCCCAGGCGGCGTCCGAGGATGCATGGGCAGCGGTAACGGTCATTGCCAGGGGCAGGGCCAGCAGGAGAGTGCGCATGATGAGAGATCCCTCTGTTCGTCTTCCGTCGATTGCCCGCAGGGGCGTCGTGCGCTTCACAGGGGATTGTCTCGAAAGTGAGGCGCTTGCCTCCTGCACGGCACGTGACATGTTTAGGGGGGCGCCGCGTTGCTGTCGGCGGAGCATGGGCTGCGACTTGACGCCCGGCCGCGAAGAGGCGTGCATGCCCAGGCGAGGAGGAGACCTTCATGAAGAAGTTGATCAACGATCCGATCCATGTCGTGCGCGACATGCTGGAAGGAGTGGTGGCGCTGAACCCTGGCGCCGTTCTGCTCGCAGAGGAAAGCGTCGTCATCCGCTCAGACATCCCGGCTGCTGAGGCCCGCAAGGTCGCGGTGCTTTCCGGGGGCGGCAGTGGTCATGAGCCGGCGCATGCCGGCTATGTCGGGTCGGGTCTTTTGAGCGCTGCCGTGGCGGGGGATGTGTTCACCTCGCCCAGCACCGATGCCGTGCTCGCCGGCATCCGCGCGGTGGCCGGACCAGCCGGCGCCCTGCTGATCGTCAAGAACTATACCGGCGACCGCCTGAATTTCGGTCTTGCCGCAGAGCTGGCGCGAGCGGAAGGCATTCCGGTCGAGGTCGTGGTTGTTGCCGATGATGTGGCGCTGAGGGAGACGGTGCCCGCCGAACGCCGGCGGGGCATCGCCGGGACGGTGCTGATTCACAAGCTGGCCGGAGCCGCCGCCGAACAGGGTTTGCCCCTGGAAGCCGTTGCGGAGATCGCTCGAACGGCGGCTGCGGGCCTCGCCTCCATGGGCATTTCGCTCGGCGCCTGCACGCTGCCCGCCGTCGGCAAGCCGGGCTTCGTGCTCGGCGAGCAGGAGATCGAAGTGGGGCTCGGCATTCATGGCGAGCAGGGTGTACGGCGGATGCCGATCGCCCCGGCCGATGCCTTGGTCGGGCTTGTTCTGGACGCCATGCGGGAAGATGGGCGCCTTGCCGCCGGCAGCCATGTGGCGCTGCTGGTCAACGGGCTCGGGGCAACGCCGCTGATGGAACTGGCGATCGTCGCGCGCGCTGCGCTGGCCTGGCTGGCAACGGCGGGCGTGGTCGTCGAGCGGGCCTGGGCGGGCACCTTTCTGTCCGCCTTGGACATGCCTGGCTTCTCGCTTTCCGTCCTGCCGGTCGACGATGCTGCTCTGGCGCGTCTTGATGCGCCAACGCAGGCGCCGGCCTGGCCGCGCGGCGGCGCGCTCAACCCGATGCCGAGACTGGCGCCACTGCCTGCCCAACCGGCTCCGCCGAAAGGCGGCTCGATCTCACCGGCCGGCGCGCAGCTCCATTCCATTGCCCGCACGGTTGCCCAGGCTCTGATCGAGGCCGAGCCGGAGCTGACCGAACTCGACAGCGTCACCGGCGACGGCGATCTCGGCGCCAGCATGACGCGGGCCGGGGAGGCTATTCTTGCCTTGGGGAAAGACGCCTTTCCCACGGTGCCGGACGGGCTTCTGGCTGTGGCGGCGACGTTGCGCCGGGCGATCGGCGGCAGTTCGGGCCCGTTCTACGCAACCGGCTTGATGCGCGCTGCCCGCGCACTCCCGCAGGATGAGGCACCGTCCGCGAGAGACCTTGCCCGCGCCTTTGCCGCAGCCGTGGACGCCATCTCCGAGCTCGGCGGTGCAAGGCTCGGGGATCGCACCATGGTCGATGGGCTGCGCCCGGCCGCCGAAGCCTTCATCTCTGCGCTTGACCGCGGCGCCGCGCCCGGCGCTGCCTGGGCAGCGGCCGTGGAGGCGGGACGCGCCGGCGCCGAATCGACCGCGTCGATGAAACCGCGGCTTGGCCGCGCGAGCTATCTGGGCGACCGCGCCCTTGGACATGCGGATGCGGGCGCTGTGGCGGTGAGCATCTGGCTCGCGGCGATCGGCCGGGCTGGAGCGCGGTGAAGATCGCGACCTACAATGTGAACGGCATCAATGGCCGGCTGCCGATCCTGCTCCGCTGGCTCGGCGAGGCCAAGCCCGACATCGTCTGCCTTCAGGAGTTGAAGGCTGCGGGCGAAAACTTCCCGCGCCTAGCTTTGGAGAAAGCCGGCTATGGAGCGGTCTGGCTGGGCCAGAAGTCCTGGAACGGGGTGGCCATCCTTGCCCGCGATCAGGAGCCGCTGGAAACGCGGCGTGGGTTGCCCGGCGATCCCGAGGACCAGGAGAGCCGTTACATCGAGGCGGCAGTACAGGGCGTTCTGATCGGCTGCCTCTATCTGCCCAACGGCAATCCGGCGCCGGGCCCGAAGTTTCGCGCCAAGCTGCGGTGGTTCGAGCGGCTTCAGGCCTACGCGGCCGAGATTTTGGCGCTGGAGGTGCCGGTGGCGCTCATCGGTGACTTCAACGTCATGCCGACCGATCTCGATGTCTACAAGCCGGAGCGCTGGCGTGACGACGCGCTGTTTCGCCCGGAGGTCCGCAAAGCCTATGCGAGGCTGCTGGCCCAGGGATGGACCGACGCGCTGCGCCATCTTCATCCGGACGAGCGGATCTACACGTTCTGGAATTATCTGAGAAACAGCTATGCCCGCGATGCGGGGCTACGCATCGACCACCTGCTGCTCAGCCCTGATCTGGCGCCGTCCCTGCGTGCGGCGGGGGTCGATCGAACCGTCAGAGGCTGGGCCAAGTCCAGCGACCATGCGCCGGTGTGGATCGAGATCGATTGACGCCGGGTTGGCCGGTCCGCCAGCCCCGGAAACGCGAAAGGCCCGGCAATGCCGGGCCCATGCGGTCCAAACAACGCTGATCAGTGCTTGTGCTCGGGCATGTCCTTGAGCTGGTCCTTGGTCCAGCTCGTGACGGCATGCACGTCGCCGGATTCGTCGCGCATGAAATCGAGGTCGCTCAGCGGGACAGCGACGGGCTTTGCGCCGATGCCGAGGAAACCGCCGACATCGATGATGGCCTTGCTGCCGAAGCCGGAGCCATGGACATGGTCCACCTTGCCGACCTTGTGGTCGTCCGCTCCATAAACGGTGGCACCCTCGAGTACGGCCGGGGTCAGCTCGGTTTCGGTCAGGCGAACATGTTTGCTATGATCCATTGTCGTTTCCTCCTTTTCTTGGTTAGCGGATACGCAACGCCTCACCGGCTTCTTCTGTTCCACCTTTCGCTCAGCCCGTCTTCACGTCGATGCGACGGCGGACGAGGGGGATGATGAACGCTGGAGCGATCGCACCAACGCGTCGATCGTCATCCGCAGCCGCATCGGCATGTAGTCTCGGTCCGGCCAGACCAGCGATGTCTCGATCTCGCTCGCGCCTTCGTCGACAAGCAGGGGCACGAGGCGGCCGCTGGCGAGCGGCTCCTCGATCAGCCAGTCGGGAAGATGGGCGATGCCCATGCCGGCCAGCGCCGCATCGACGATGGCTTCCAGATTGTCGAACTTCAGCCGCCAGCTCACCCGGCAGTCGAAAGGCGTTCCGTCCGGCCGGCGCAGTTGCCAGGGAAAGACCTGGTTGTTGCGCCAGTAGACCAGAGCCTCGTGCTCGCTGAGGTCTGCGCTGCTGCCGGGCGCTCCGCGACGCTCGAGATAGGATGGCGCGGCGCAGATGATTTTCTTCTGACGGGTCAGCTTGCGCATGCGCAGGCCCGCCCCGGCAACGATCGGCCCTTGCCGGACTGCCAGGTCGAAGCCTTCGCCGATCACATCGACGACGAGATCGCTGAAGCGCAGGTCGAGCTCCAGCTTCGGATGCCTGGCGGCAAGCCGCATCAGGATCGGCGCGATCCGGTGGCGGCCGAAGAGGACCGGCATGGAAATGCGCAGCGCGCCGATGACCTCGCTCTTGCCGGATTCGAGCAGAGCCTGGCCAGCATGCAGCTCGTGCAGCGCCCGCTGGCAGCGCTCGTAATAGGCCTGCCCATCCTCCGTCAGGCTCAGCGCCCGCGTGGTGCGCTGGAAAAGCCGGACGCCCAGCCGCGCCTCCAGCCGCGCGATCGCCTTGCCCACGGCCGAGCGGGACAGGGCAAGCCGCTCGCCGGCCCGGGCGAAGCCGCCTGCCTCCACGGTTTCGATGAACACCGCCAAACCCTCGAACCGATCGCGCATCACGCCTCATTGTAGAATTGGACGCCCAGGATCTGGGAAGATTTGTCTCCCCATACACGGCGAATTCTACCGTAGACAATGGCGGACGCAAGAAGGAGGTCGCAGATGAAGATTGCCGTGATCTACCACAGTGGTTCCGGACATACGGCCCGCGTGGCACAGAAGGTGGCCGAAGGGGTGCAGCGAGTCGAGGGTGCCCGCGTCGAGCTGATCGCGCTGACCGGCGGTCCCGTGCCCTGGGAACGGCTGGAGGCAAGCGACGCGCTCATCTTCGGGGCGCCGACCTATAACGGCTCGCTTAGCGCCGGCTTCAAACAGTTCATGGAAGACTCGACCAGGCCGGCCTGGATCGAGCAGAAATGGCGCAACAAGCTGGCAGCCGGCTTCACCAATTCCGGCGCCCAGCATGGCGACAAGTTGAATGCGCTGATCGGCCTGTCGCTCTTTGCCGCGCAGCACGGGATGATCTGGGTCGGTCTCGACCTGATGCCCGGCAACAGCAGCAGCACGGGCAGCACGGCCGACCTCAATCGCCACGGCAGCTGGCTCGGCGTCATGACCCAGTCGAACAACGACCAGAGCGCCGACGACACGCCGAACAGCAGCGACCTCGAGACCGCAGCCTATCTCGGCGAGCGTGTCGCCACCGTCACCCGACGCCATCTCGCGGGCAAGGCCTGACGCGGGCAAGCCGCGCGAGCTCGCGCTGAAACCAGACCCCTTCTCTTCCTGATCGAGGAACGTTCTCATGTCCCCTTTTCCCACCGTCAGCCTGGATGACGTCAAGGCGGTTTCGCCGGCGCTCGCCCATTACACCGCCGATGCCTTGACGCAGGCGTTGTGGAGCCGGCCTGGTCTCTCGAAGCGCGACCGCAGCCTTGTCACCGTCGCGGCGCTGATCGCCAGTGAACGCAGCATCGGCTTTGCCCATTATTTCGCCCGAGCGCTCGACTGCGGCGTCACTCCGGCCGAGCTGTCCGAGATCGTCACGCAGGTGGCCTTCTATGCCGGCTGGTCCACCGCCTTCTCCGCAAGCCTTGCGCTAAAATCGCTGTTCGAGGACCGCGGCATCGGCACCGATCAACTGCCGCCGGTCTCGCCCGATCTGCTGCCGGCCGATGAGGCGCTGCCGGGCGATGCGATCCGGAAAGCTATCCTGGAAGAGCGCTTCGGCGGTTTCGTGCCGGGCCTCGTCGCGGTGACGAACAGCCTGCTCTATGGCGAGGTCTGGCTTCGGCCGGGGCTCTCGCCGCGGGACCGCAATCTGGTGACGATCGTCGCCTTCATCGCTGCGGGCCAGATGGAGTTCTTCGGGCTTTATCTCGACAAGGCCGTTCGCATGGGCGTGACGCGGGAGGAGGTGGCCGAGGCGATCACCCATCTCGCCTTCTATCTCGGCTGGCCGGCCGCGCTTTCGGCCGCCAATGCCGCCACGGCCTATTTCGCCGCACAGGCAGCGTGAACGGACGACCAGAGCAGGCGGTGCCCCGGCGCCGCCTGTTTTCGCGTCAGGCAGAGAGCGCCGTGTCGAGCTGGTCGACGGCGGCGATCACCCCGCGCAGTTCCGCCAGGCCCTTCAGCCGGCCGATGCAGGAATAGCCGGGATTGACGGTCTTGGTCTGGTCGTCGATCAGCAGATGGCCGTGATCGGGGCGGAAGGGAATGGTGCTGTCGGCGCGCCCGGCCTGCTTGCGCCGCTCTTCCTCCCGCCGCAGCACCGAGACCAGCGACACCATGTTGACGTCACCGTCCAGATGGTCGGATTCGATGAAGGAGCCGTCGGCCTCCGTCTTCACATTGCGCAGATGCACGAAGTGGATGCGCTCGGCAAAACGCCGCGCCATCGCCACCACGTCATTGTCCGAGCGGGATCCATAGGAGCCGGCGCACAGCGTGATGCCATTCGCTGGGTCGTCGACGGATGAAAGCAGATGCGCGACATCCGCGTCGCGCGAGACGACGCGCGGCAGGCCGAAGAGCGAGAAGGGCGGATCGTCCGGATGGATGGCCAGGCGTACGCCGCACTCCGCCGCAACCGGCACGACCTCTTTCAGGAATTCGATCAGGTTCGCACGCATGTCGTCCGACGTCACGCCGTCGAAACTGTCGATCTGCGCGCGGATGCCCTCGCGCGTGTGGCTGTCTTCCTTGCCGGGCAGGCCGGCAATGATGTTGGTTTCCAGCGTGGCGATTTCACTGTCGGAAAGGGCCGCAAGGCGGGCGCGCGCGGTCTCGACCAGTGCCGGCGGATAGTCTGCTTCGGCCTGCCTGCGCTTCAGCACGAACAGGTCATAGGCGGCGAAATCCGCCATGTCGAAGCGCAGCGCCAGGCCGCCGGTCGCGGTGGGGAAGCGTAAGTTGGTCCGCGTCCAGTCGACCACCGGCATGAAATTGTAGCAGACGACCGGAATGCCGGCCCGGCCGAGCGCCGCCAGGCTGTCCTTCCAGCTGTCGACATAGGAGCGCCAGGCGCCGCTGCGCAGCTTGATCGCCGAATTGACCGGAATGCTCTCGCAGACCGACCAGACCATGCCGGCCGCTTCGATCAGCCGCTTGTGCGACAGCACGTCCTCATCCGTCCAGCTGCGGCCGTCATAGATATGGTGAAGCGCCGTGACGATGCCATGCGCGCCGGCCTGGCGGGCATGCGACAGGGTCACCGGGTCCTTGGGCCCAAACCATCGCCAGCTTTCCAACATCACGCATCCTCCGCTTATGTTGGACAATAGGGACAAAATTTGGTCGATTTGGCAAGATGCAAATCGATTTGCAAAATTATGGCCAACATAATAAGCAGGAACCGGACAATGGGAGGCTCGTGTGCCAGGCATGCCGGAACAGGACGGCCGCAGTTCGGCGGTCGATGAGGTTGTCGGTCAGATCCGCAGCCTGATCCGCGCGCGCGGCCTTCGCGTCGGCGATGTCCTGCCTGGGGAGCTTGAGCTCGCGGAGATGTTCGGCTCCAGCCGAAACACGGTGCGCGAAGCCTTCCGGACCTTGAAAGCCTATGGCATCGCCGAATCGCGCCAGAAACTCGGCGCGGTACTGACCGACCAGCACCAGACCGCGATGCGCGATCTCTTTGCCTTCGCCATGGATGTCTCGGCCGATGCCTTCCAGGATATCCAGGGCTATCGGCGGCTCACCGAGATGAATCTCTTCGATCTCCTGGTGGAGAACCTGTCGGCCGAAATGATGGCGGCGATCGAAAGCATCAATGCGGCGATCCCCCTGGCCGAGAGCGCGGAGGAGGCTTCCGCCCTCGATTTCCGGTTTCACATGATGCTGGTCGCTTCTGCCGGCAACCGGACGCTGACCGAAACCTATGGCATGCTGCAGCCGGTAATTCAGCGGCTGATGATGGCCGGCAAGTCCCGCCGCTCGACGCTCGAAAGCGTCTGCCGCGAGCATCAGGCCATTCTGGACGCGCTGAAAGCCCGCGACAGGATCGGCTTCGCCTATCACATGGACCGACATTTGAGCGCAGGCCTGGTGTTCATTCCGGACGCCGGAGTCGAGGCGCAGGACGCAAGAGGAGGCGGCACTGGTGGGTGAGTTTACGGGTAAGGTGGCGGTGGTCACCGGGACGACCGGCATCGGCCGCGCCGTCGGTCTGCATCTCGCGCAGCGCGGGGCGAAGGTCGTCGCGCTCGGCATCGATCGCGCCGCCAATGCGGCCCTGGCTCTCGATGGCGCGGGCCATGATCTCCTCGTCCTGGAAACCGACGTTGCGGACCCCGCTGCCGTTGAAGCCGCCATCGCCCGAGCCTCAGCGCTCCAAGGCGGGATCGACATCATCGTCAATGCCGCAGCGGTGCACCCCTATGGCGACGCGGTCGAGACCTCGTTCGAGACCTTCATGCGCTGCATGGCCGTCAATGTCGGCTCCATCCATCTGATGGCGCAGGCCGGCGTTCCGGAAATGCGCAAGCGCGGCGGCGGCGTCATCGTCAATCTCTCCAGCGTTCAGGGTCATGCCTGCCAGAGCGGGGTCGCGGCCTATGTGGCGTCCAAGGGGGCGATCCATGCGCTGACCCGGGCCATGGCGCTCGATTTCGCGAAGGACCGGATCCGCGTCGTTTCCGTCAGCCCCGGTTCGGTGCGCACCCCGATCCTCGCGCTTGCCGCCCGCACGCTCTCCGGGCCGAATGCGGAGATCGAGGACGTCTTTGCCCGCTTCGGCGCCGCCCATCCGATCGGCCGCATCGGCGAGCCGGAAGAGGTCGCCGCCTTCATCGCGTTCCTCGCCTCCGACCAGGCAGGCTTCATCACCGGCAGCGACCATCGCATCGATGGCGGCCTGACCGCCGGCATCGGCGTGCGCTGAGAAAGAAAGATCAACCATGACCAAGAAACTGCTGCGATCCGACATCAACCGCATCCTGCGCGAGGCGGAAGCTTTCATGCTGTCGCACGGCTATGTGCTGCCGCCCTTTTCGCGCCTCAGCCCGGCGGAGATGCGGGCCCGCAGGAGCGAGCTTTCCGCCGTCATCACGGCCGGCCTCGGCTGGGACATGACCGATTTCGGCATGGGTGATTTCTTGAAGACCGGCCTGCTGCTGTTCACCACCCGCAATGGCCGGCTGGAGGATCTGAAGCGCGGCGGCGGCATGGTCTATGCCGAAAAGGCGATGATCTCGCGCAAAGGTCAGCTGACACCCAACCACACCCATATCGTCAAGAGCGAGGACATCATCAATCGCGGGGGCGGGGTGCTCGTGGTCGAGCTCTTCGGCGGCACCAGCGCGGCTTGCGACAGGGAAAAGGGCACCACCGTCTTCTGTGACGGGATCGAGCGAAAGCTGACTCCGGGCGCGCGGCTGCGGCTTGCACCCGGTGAAAGCGTGACGCTGATGCCCGGCGACTGGCACGCCTTCTGGGCGGAGGAGGGCGATGTGTTCGTCGCCGAAGTCTCGACCGTAAATGACGATGCGGCCGACAATATTTTCGAGGATCCTGCAGTCACCCGCTTTTCGGGCATCGAGGAAGACGAGGCGCCTTGGCGGCTTCTGGTTTCCGACTATGCCACCATGCTCGGCGATCCCTCGCACGCCTGATCGGCGTTTCAGGCAAGCCTGCGCAGCACGGCCGCGAAGGCGCGGTCGATCGCCTCGTCTTGCGCATGGCGGCCGTCCTCGATCCGCCATTGCCCGGCGACCATGACGTCGCGCACGGCGTCTCCCCCGAGCGCGAAAAGCCAGCGGTCGAGGATCTGGTCGCCTTGCGCGGCGGCGAGATAGGGAGAGGCTCCATCGAGCACCAGCAGATCGGCGGGTGCGCCGACGGCGAGGCCGAACGTCGCCTGGCCTGCCGCCTGCGCGCCGCCCTTAAGAACGGCCTCGATCATGGTCCGCCCGGCCGATGCGCCGGGGCCTACCACCAGGCGGTTCCGGCGCCGATCGCGCAGGCGCTGGCCATATTCGAGAAGCCGCAGTTCCTCCGCCACGCTGGTTGCGACATGGCTGTCGGTGCCGATGGCGATCGTGCCGCCCTTCGCCAGGAACTGCGTGGCGGGGAAGATGCCATCGCCGAGATTGGCCTCGGTCGCCGGGCAGAGGCCAGCGACCGCCCCGGAAGCGGCTAGCCGCGCGGTCTCCGCTTCGGTCATATGGGTGGCGTGGATCGCGCACCAGCGCGCATCCACGGGCAGTTCGTCCAGCATCCATTCGACCGGGCGGCGCCCGCTCCAGGCCAGGCAGTCCTCCACTTCCTTCTCCTGCTCGCCGACATGGATATGGATCGGACCGTGGGTGAGGCCGGACGACAGCAGGGCCTGCATCTGCTCCGGCGTCGCGGCGCGCAGCGAATGGATGGCTGCGCCCAGTGTTGCGCCGCCGCGTGCAAACGGTGTCTCCAGGCTTTCGAGCAGGCGCAGAAAGCGCTCGACATCATGGAGGAAAGGCCGCTGGCCGGCATTCGGCTCCGCGCCGCCAAAGCCGCTCTGGGCGTAGAAAACCGGCAGATGCGTATGCCCGATCCCGACCTCTTGCGCGGCTGCGAGGATGCGGAGCGAGGTTTCGCCCGGCGTCGCATAGGCGGTGCCATCTGCCTGATGGTGGACATAGTGGAATTCGGTGACGCGCCCGAAGCCACCTTTCAGAAGTTCACTATACAACTTTGCGGCAACGGCTTGCATGCCGTCGGGCGTCAGCAGCCCGGCCAGGCGGTACATCATCACCCGCCAGGTCCAGAAACTATCCTCGGTCGAACCGGCGGTCTCCGCAAGGCCGGCCATGGCGCGCTGGAAAGCGTGCGAGTGGCAATTGGTCAGGGTCGGCAGCACGGGGCCTTTCGCCCGCTGGTCGCCCGGCTGTGCTGTGGTTCCGCTGGTCAGCGCGGTGATGGTGCCCTGGGGGCCAATCTCGATCCGCACGCCGCCATGCCAGCCATCGGCAAGAAGCGCGCTGTCGCAGAACAAGGCCATCATCATCCCCATCGGTCGCCACCAACTTGTCTAGGGAACTTGCCATGGATCAGTCCCTCGGGCAAGCTGCCGGCGGCTGATGAGATGGGCGCGCAGGCCCACCTCAACGGCAATGTGAGGGGCGAGCCATGCAGGATCGAGGCGGGACGAAAGCGCTGTACGAGCGGGTGAAGGCGCAGATCCGCGCCCGGATCGACAGCGGCGAATGGCCGCCGCAGACGCGCGTGCCTTCGGAAAACGAGATCGTCGCCCTGTTCGGCGTCAGCCGCATGACGGCGCATCGCGCGCTGCACGAACTGGCGAGCGAGGGTGTTCTCCTGCGCGTCCGCGGGCGCGGGTCCTTCGTCGCGCCGCAGCGCCACCGCGTCGGCACCATGGGCGTGCGCAACATCGCCGATGATATCCGCGCCCGCGGTGGCGTCCACCGGGCGGAACTCGTCCTGGCGCAGGAGGAAGTCTGCGGCCCGGATCTGGCCGATGCGCTCGAGCGTGCTTTAGGGCTTGCCGTCTTCCACACGGTGGTCGTTCATTATGAGGATGAGGTGCCGATCCAGTTGGAAGACCGGTTCGTCAACCCGGATATGGCCCCGGACTACCTGTCGCAGGACTTCACCGCCCAGACACCCAATGCTTACCTGAGCCGCGTCGCCCCGCTCTCGCGCAGCGAGCAATCGATCGAGGCGGTCGCGCCGCAGCCTTGGGAGTGCCGATTGCTGGCGATCGGGCGTGGGGATCCCTGCCTTCTGGTCCGTCGGCGCACCTGGTCGGCAGGGCGCGCCGTCACCGCCGTTCGTCTGCTCCATCCAGGCACCCGATTCCGACTGGAAAGCTCTGCATAGCCGGCAGTTGATCACCGCTGGCGCGCTGGCTGCGCGCCGAAAACCTCGTCCAGGTCGCGATAATCCGGGAGGTCCGGGCGGATGATGGCGCCGGCGCGAATGATGGTCCGGTCCGACTGCGGCCGGGCAAACAGTTCGCCCGGATTGCGTGCCCGGAAGAGGAGAAGATCGGCGGAAGCGCCGACCTCGATCCGTCCATGCCGTCCAAATCCGGCAAGCGAAGCCGGGACGGCGGAAACGGCGGCAAACCAGGCGGCGAGATGATCCTGCGGATAATCGAGATGGCCGATGCGCACGCTTTCGCGCAAAACCTCCATCATATCGAGATCGCCATAGGCGTAGAACGGGTCACGGGTGTTGTCGGAGGCGAGCGCCACGGCGATGCCGGCGGCCGTGAGTTCGTGGAGCAGGGTCACGCCGCGCCAGCGCGGGGTGCGGTTCGGCGTGCGATCCTGCAGGAAAAGGTTGCAGAGCGGCAGGGAAACGACCGCAATGCCGGCCTTCGCAACCAGCGCCAGCGTCTCCTCCACCTCCGCCTCCGGCCGGATGGCGAGCGAGCAGCAATGGCCGGCGATGACCCTGCCGCCGAAACCCCGATCGAGAACCGTTCGCGCCAGCACGGACAGGCTGCGGGAGGCGGGGTCGCCGCTCTCGTCGATATGCAGGTCGAGATCGAGCCCATGCCGGCCGGCCGCCTCGACCAGATTGCCGATCGCCTCTTCGGCGCGATCAAACAGCGAAATCGCCCCGCCCAGCGCGCCGCCATAATGCTTCGCCGTCCGGGCAATCTCGTCCACCACGGTCTTGTCCAAGGCGAGATCCGGGCCGCAGAGTGCCACGGCCTGCAGGTCGATCCGCCCAGCCCAGCGTTCCCTGACCTTGGCGAAGACCGGCCAGGTGATCGCATGCTGCGGCGGTGCGGAGTCGAGATGGGTGCGGATGGCCGCCGTGCCATGGGCATAGGCGGCGCGCAGCGAAAACTCCATGCGCGCTTCGACATCCTCCGCCGTCCAATGGGCCGCCCGGTCGGCTGCCACCGCATCGAAGGCGCCCTTGAAGCTGCCGTCGGGATTGGCGCGGCGCGGGGTGATATGCCCCTTGTCCAGATGGGTGTGGAGATCGACAAAGGCCGGCATCACCAGCCCATAATCGGCTTCGATCACCTCCTCGCCCGGTTCTGCGGCAAGCGTGCCGCCGGCAGCAAGCGTCTCGATCCGCCCATCCTTCACGCGCAGGTCGTGGGTCGAGAATCCAGAGGAGCCGGCAAGGCGTGCGTGGCGAATGAGAAGGGGGGCGGCAGACGTCATGGAGCGCTCCGGAGCTTGACCTCGAAACTGCGCCACAGGGCGCCGGTGCACAAGATGGCACGAGCGGGCCGAAGGGGAAGAACGCCGGACGGGCGGAGCCGCCGATTTTCGAGCCACGAGAGGCGGCATGCGCCGGCAACTTGAAGCACCTAACTGTGAAATCTGTCATGCGATCGTTAAAAACATTGACATTTCAATGTTTCCGATTGAAATACACATGACAACTTCTTTGGAGCGAAACAGTGCTGGTCATTCTTGCCGACGATTTGACAGGCACGCTCGATGCAGCCGCCCCCTTTGCCGGGCGTGGTCTCGTCACGGAGGTGGTTCTTGCGCCCTCGGCGCTGGACGCCGCGCTTGCAAGCCGGCCGGATGTGCTGTCGATCAACGTTCGCTCGCGCGAAGTCGGCGCCTCTGCGGCAAGGGCGGCAACGCGGGCCTCGATCGCCAGCCTGCCGCACGATGCAACCCTGTTCAAGAAGATCGATTCCCGGCTCAAGGGGGCCATTGCCGAAGAGCTCGACGCCACCCCTTTCCGTCAGGCTCTCGTTGCTCCCGCCATACCGGATTTCGGCCGGATCGTGCGCGAGGGTGCTGTGGAAGGCTTCGGCGTTCCCACGCCGCTCCCGATCGCGCCCGTGCTCGGGCGCCATGCCGAACGGGCGATCATTCCAGATACGCAGACAAATGCCGACCTGTCGCACGCGCTGGAGGCCGCGCTTTCGAAAGGGGTCGATCTGCTGATCGGCGCCCGCGGCCTTGCCGAAGCGCTGGCGCTGCGCATGACGCAGGGGCGCCCGGCCGAGCGCGTGCGGGTTCCGGCCGGGCGCGGTCTCTTCGTCATCGGCTCGCGCGATCCGATCACGCTTGCCCAGATCGAGCGCTTGCGCCAGCAGCACAGGCTGCACCATCGACCGGCGCCAAACGGCGTCTTGGGTGCCGAGGGGGATGATGACAGCCGCCTGTCGCTCGTCCAGGCAGTGGACGGGGAGGCGGTTCTCTCCCCGGTCGAGGTTTCGCGTCACCTGGCTGCCGGCGTCCATCCCCGGTTGACGGCGGAGGCGGAGACGGTTCTTCTCTCCGGCGGGGCAACGGCGGAAGCGGTGCTGGAGGCGATGGGCATTGCGCGGTTCCGTCTGCTCGGCGAATGTCTGCCGGGGCTCGGCATTGCCAAGGCGGGGCGGCATCATATCATCGCCAAGTCCGGCGGCTTCGGGGGGCCGGACACGCTGTCGCTGATTGCCGCGGCGCTGAACGGGGAGATCGACTGAGACAATGGGACTGGAGAGCGGAACCGCACGCAAGAGCCTGAGCGACCTCGTCTTCGAGCGGATGCATCGTGCCATCAAATCCGGCGCCTATCAGCCGGATGAGAGGCTGCCGACCGAGCATGATCTAGCCGCCGAGTTCGAAGTGTCGCGGCCGATCATCCGCGAAGCGCTGCGGCGTCTGCGGGACCAAGGCCTCATCTATTCCCGCCGCGGTGCGGGAAGCTTCGTCAGGGCCCTGGGGCTGAAAGAACCGCTCGGCTTCGGCCAGCTCGAAAATGTTGCCGATCTTCTCAATTGCTACGAATTTCGCCTGACGCTGGAGCCGGCTGCAGCCAGCGCCGCGGCGGCGCGCCACACGCAGGACAGCCTCGTCGATATACGCCGGGCGCTGGAACTGATGCGCGACGCAACGAACCGCCAGTCGCACCGGGCGGATGCCGATTTCCAGTTCCATCTCGCCATCGCCCGGGCCGCGCGCAATTCCTATTTCTCCACCGCCATGGAAGCGCTGAAGGACCATATTGCCGTCGGCATGAAATTCCACGGCGCCTCGGTCAAGCGCGATGCCGAAGGCCTGACCCGGGTCTTTGCCGAGCATGAGGCGATCGCCAATGCGATCGGCTCCGGCGATGGCGCAAAGGCCGAAGCCCTGATGCGCGCCCATCTCGTCGGCTCGCGCGAGCGCCTGTTTCCCACCCAGTGATTGAGCCGCGGTGTTTCACCCCTGCGGCCGAAGAGCGAGCCCGCTCAAACGACGAGGGGCGTCGCCGGTCCTCGCTCTACCGGCGACGCCCCCGAACCGGCCTGTGACGGCCAGTCATTCCGTAGCCTTCAGCCCGCTGCCTGGTAGATGCCGAGAACGTCGCCTTCGCTCATCTCGACCGGGTTGTTGTCCATCAGCCGGCGGATCGCATGGGCCTCGGCGGCGAATCCCGGCAGGTCATCGACTGTGGCGCCATGGGCGCTGAGCGCCATCTCGATCCCGAGATCGCGGCAGAACCCGTGGGCGGCGGACAGAAGCGCTGCCTGCGACAGGTTCGATCCAAGCCCCAGCGCCTCGGCCACTTCGGCGGTCTTCTCCGCGACCACAGGCTGGTTGAAGGCCAGCACATGCGGGAAGATGATGGCATTGGCGAGCCCGTGCGGCAGCTTGAGCCGCGTTCCGAGCGGATAGGCCAGCGCATGGCCGGCCGCCGTGTTGACTGGCCCCAAGCAGATGCCGCCATAGTAGGAGGCGAGCATCAGCCCCTCGCGCGCCTCGCGGTCCGCCCCGTCCCGCACCGCGCGCGCGAGATAACGGCCGACGAGGCGGATGCCCATGCGGGCGAAGCCGTCGATCATCGGATGGGCACGGCGGTTGGTGAAGGCCTCGACGCAATGCGCCATGGCATCGACCCCAGTCGCCGCGGTGACGGCCGGCGGCACGCTATAGGTCAGTTCCGGATCGAGAACGGCGAGATCGGCGATCAGATGCGGGCTTTCGACCGCCACCTTCGCGCCCTTCTCGGCGTCCGTAATCAGCGCGCGGATGCCGGCCTCCGAGCCAGTGCCGGCCGTGGTCGCCACCTGGGCAAGCCGCGTGCGCCGGCCGGCCACCCTGTTGGGGCCGGCCACGGCCGAGAGCGTCTCGCCGCTGTCCCAAAGGGCGGCAACCAGCTTGGCGACGTCGAGCACCGAGCCACCGCCAAGGCCGACGATCAGATCCGGCTCCGCCGCACCGGCCGCTGCCAGGGCGGCCTCCAGCGTGGCCACGTCCGGTTCGCCGGGAATGGCGTCGAAGACCGTGATCCGGCCCTTGAGCTGCAGCCGCTCCGCGAAGCCGGCGGTGATCGGGGTGGCGATGACGAGGATGGAGGTCGCGTCCTCAGCCCAGGATCCGACCTCGCGCACCGTGCCGGCGCCGACGATCAGGCGGCGGGGCTGGTGAAGCGTGATCGGGGCGAGCGTCTGGGGCAGGGTGGGGTGGAGCGCGATCGTCATGCGGCTTCTCCCGTCTTGGCCTTGCCAACGACGAGCTTGCGGGCATAGGCGATCGCCTCCAGCATGTTGCCATGATTGGCGATGCCCTTGCCGGCGATGTCGAAGGCGGTGCCATGATCGACCGAGGTGCGATCGATCGGCAGATCGACGCTGACGTTGACGGCGGTGTCGAAGGCGACGAGCTTGATCGGGATATGGCCTTGGTCGTGATATTGCGCGACGATCAGGTCGAAGGCGCCGGTATAGGCGCGGTGGAACACCGTATCGGCCGAGATCGGGCCGTGGACGTCGATGCCTTCGGCGCGGGCGGCCGCGACGGCGGGGGCGATCTGGTCGTCATCCTCGGTGCCGAACAGGCCGTTCTCACCGCAATGGGGGTTGATTCCCGCCACTGCAATACGGGGGGTGGCGTAGCCGATGCGCTTCAAATGCGCGTCGCCGGCCCGGATGGTGGCCAGCACCCGCTCGGTCGTCGCCCGCTGGATCGCCTCCTTCAGCGAGACATGGGTGGAGACGTGGATGACCTTCAGCCGCTCGGAGGCGAGCAGCATATAGGCGGCCTTGGAGCCGGTCAGGCTGCGCAGCATGCCGGTATGGCCGTCATAATGATGGCCTGCGAGGTTGAGCGCCTCCTTGTTGATCGGTGCGGTGACGATGCAGCCGATCGTGCCGGCTTCGGCATCGCGCACCGCCTTCTCGATGAAGCGGAAGGCGGCATCGCCGGCCACCGGGCTTAGCTGGCCCCAGGGCAGCGGAGCGCCCTCGATCGGCAGGTCGACGACGGAGCCGGTCAGGTCGATCTGAAGGCCGAGCGCATCGCGTGCCGCTTCGAGCGTCGCCAGATTGCCGTAGATGCGGGTGTTCTCCCGCTCGGCGGGCGCCATGTCGAGAAGCGCGCGAACGGAGATTTCCGGGCCGACGCCGCAAGGGTCGCCCATGGTGATGCCAATGATGCTGCTCATAAGGTGCTCCGTGCCGCCGCCTTGTCCCAGCCGGGCGCCAGGCGGACATGTTTGATCGCGCGTCGATGATAGGTGTAGGCGAGCTGCAGCGTGCCGTCCGGCGCCTCCAGCAGCCAGGGGTAGGACATTTCGAGGTTCCGCCCGTCGGTGGAGTCGTTGGAAAGGCACGTGCCGGGCCCGTCCTCCACGATCAGGCGCGAGGGGAAGCTGCGGCCGCCATCCTCCGACAGGCAGAGCGAGACCGGCGCGCGCGGCACGCCCCAGATCGGCACGCAGCCGCCGGCCGGGTCAGCATCCGGCCGCTCGTCGGCCTCGCCGAGCTCGTCATAGAGCGAGGCCCGGCGCGCGCTGGACATCTCGGCGTTGACCGGGTTGCAGATCATGGCCAGGCGGCCATCCTTCAAGCGGATCACGGCGATGGAGGAATTGTTGTTGGGCACGTCGGTCGCTTCCGGAACCGACCATGTGCGCCCGCCATCGCGGCTTTCTGTGCGGTAGACGAAATCGGCCTGGCGGCGGCGGAAGAAGGCGGCGAGATGCGCGCCGCCGAGCGAGACCGGGCTCATATGCACGCAGCCGATCGAGCTCTCGAGTGCGTCGAGCTGCCAGCTCTCGCCCTGATCGGTGGAAAGGGCGACGGCGGCGGTGTCGTGGCTGCCGTTCCATTTCTGGCCCGGCCGCTGGACGCAGCGGAAGATCGGCAGAAGCCAGGCGCCATCCTCGCGGATGACCGGAGCGGCGCGCACGAAGCAGCCGCGCGGCAGGTCGAGATATCTCCCGCCGGGCGCGCGCAGTGCTGTCGGATCGGCCTCCTCGCAGAGAACCTCCACCATGCGGATCCGGCACTCGTCCTGGTTTCCGGAAGGTTGCGAGGTGTGGAACAGGATCAGTCGTCCGTCCGGTGCGTTGAAGAGCACCGGGTTCTGCTCGGAATGGGCGGCATCGTCGCTCAGGCGCTGGGGCGGCCCCCATTGAGATGCGCCGGGCAGAAGCACGGAAGCGAAGATCGAAATATCGGACTTGCCTTCCAGCGTACCGCCGAACCAGGCGCAGAGGAGCGCGCCGTCGGCACGCTGTGTCAGGAAGGCCGCGTGGTTCTGGATCATCGGCGAAGGGAGCAGCGCTTCCGCGCGCTTCGGCGTAGTTTGACTGAGAGCGCCGGTCATGGCGCGAGCGATTTCATCAGGGGTCATCGGGATCTCCTCGCACTCAAAAGCCACGCGTTTCGAGGAGTTGTCAAGTTTTATGATGTTGGCGTTCCGGGTGTTAACCCGTTATGAGTTCGGAAAATATAGGTAGAACAATAGGTTGAGTTTAGGATTTTTCGTGCTGCACCTTTACAGGATAAAAACAATTGACAAACTTGTACGGACGAACGATGGTAAGTCGATACTGGCAAGAGGAAGCCGGGGCCGGCGGAATCAGGCGCGATGCCGAACAGGGGCAGCCTCTGTGTTTCGCCAAGGCCGACGCAAGGATCGATAGGGAGGAAATATCGTGAAAAGATCACTCGTTCTGGGGGCTCTGCTCCTCAGTACCGCCATCAACCCGGTCGCCATGACCCCGGCCTATGCCGCGTCCGGCCCGATCAAGATCGTGCTTGCCGAAGAGGCCGACCTGCTCGAGCCCTGCATGGCGACGCGCTCCAATATCGGCCGCATCATCATGGAGAATGTCAGCGAAACGCTGACCGAGCTCGATGTGCGCGGCGACAAGGGCGTTACCCCCCGCCTTGCCGAGAAGTGGGAGCAGAATGCCGATGGCTCCTGGCGCTTCCACCTGCGCCAGAACGTCACGTTTTCCGACGGTACCGGTTTCGACGCCAAGGATGTCAAGCACAGCTTCGACCGGATCCTGAGCGACAAGAATGCCTGCGAATCCCGCCGCTATTTCGGTGGCATCAAGATCGAGGCCAAGATCGTCGACGACCATACGATCGACTTCAATGCCGATCCGGTTCAGCCGATCCTGCCGCTCCTGATGTCGCTCGTCACCATCGTGCCGGAAGAAACGCCGCTCGAATTCATCCGCGAGCCGGTCGGTACCGGTCCCTACAAGCTCAGCAACTGGACGCCCGGCCAGCAGATCGTGCTGACCGCACGTGACGATTACTGGGGCGCCAAGCCGGATGTGACCGAGGCCACCTATCTCTTCCGCGCCGATCCCTCCGTCCGCGCTGCGATGGTCCAGGCCGGCGAAGCCGATATCGCCCCATCGATCTCGCAGACCGAAGCCACCAACCCGGCGACCGACCTGTCCTATCTCGACAGTGAAACCGTCTATCTGCGCATCGACCACAATATCCCGCCGCTGACCGACGTCCGGGTTCGCCGCGCGCTGAACATGGCGATCGACCGCCAGGCCTTCCTCGGCACGCTGGTGCCGGAAAGCGCCGTGCCGGCCACTGCCATCGTGCCGCCGACGACGCTCGGCTGGAACCCGGATGTCAAGCAGTTCCCTTACGATCCGGAAGGCGCCAAGAAGCTGCTCGAAGAGGCGAAGGCGGCCGGCGTTCCGGTCGAAACGCCGATCACCATCATCGCCCGTTCGGCCAATTTCCCGAACGTCACCGAGATCATGGAAGCGATCCAGGGCCAGCTGCAGGATGTCGGCTTCAAGATCGACCTGAAGTTCGTCGAAGTGGCGGAGCATGAGGGCTATTATTCCAAGCCCTTCAAGGAAGGCCGCGGCCCGATCCTCGTCGCCGCCTCGCACGACAACTCCAAGGGCGACCCGTCCTTCTCGATGTTCTTCAAATATGCATCGGAAGGCACGCAGTCCGGCTTCTCCGACCCCAAGGTGGACGATCTGATCAAGCGGGCCTCGGCGGCTGTCGGCGACGAGCGTGCCAAGCTCTGGTCTGAGCTGATTGCCTATCTGCATGACGATGTGGTGGCCGACGTCCTGCTCTTCCACATGGTCGGCTTCGCCCGTGTCTCGGAGCGGCTGGAGTTCACGCCGACGATCGCGACCAACTCGACGCTGCAGCTGTCGGACATCAAGATCAAGTAAGACCCAGCAGACGGGCGCCTGCCGCGCCCGTCTGCATCCCGGTTCGGCGACATGACTGCGCCGTTGCCCTCATCGAGGATGCCATGTCCAGCTTCATTCGAAAGCGCGCCGTCGCCAGTCTGATTTCTCTCGTCGGGCTTATCGTGCTCGTCTTCTTCCTCTCGCGCCTGACCGGCGATCCGGCAGCACTCTTCCTGCCGGTCGAAGCCTCGGCCGAGCTCAAGCAACAGTTCCGCGAGCTGCACGGTCTCAATGATCCGCTGCTCCTGCAGTTCGCCCGCTATGTCGGCGATGTCATGACCGGCGACTTCGGCGAATCGCTGCGCAAGGCGCGTCCCGCGCTCGATGTCGTGCTCGAAGCCTTCGTCTGGACGCTCTGGCTCGCCGTCATCACCATGACCCTCGTCACCGGCGCCGCGATCCTGGTCGGCTCGCTCGCCGCCTTCCGCGCCGGCGGCTTCTTCGATCGCCTGTCTTCGGTCGTCTCGCTCATCGGTGCCTCGGTGCCGGATTTCTGGCTGGCGATCGTCGCCATCGTCGTCTTCTCGATCAATCTCGCCTGGCTGCCCACCTCCGGCACCGGCTCGATCTGGCATTGGATCCTGCCGATCAGCGTGCTCTTCGTCCGCCCCTTCGGCATCATCGTCCAGATCGTGCGCGGCGCGATGATCGGCGCGCTGTCTTCGGCCTATGTGAAGACCGCCCGCGCCAAGGGCGTCAAATCCGGGCCGATCATCTTCGTCCATGCGCTGCGCAACGCCATGCTGCCGATCATCACCGTCATCGGCGACCAGGCGGCAAGCCTGCTCAACGGCGCGGTGGTGGTGGAAACCATCTTCGGCTTTCCGGGCGTCGGCAAGCTGATGATCGACAGCATCCTGCAGCGCGACTTCAACGTGGTGCTTGCGGCGATCCTGGTCACCGCGCTCGCCATCTTCCTCATGAACCTGCTGATCGACCTTGCTTATGCCTTGCTCGATCCGCGCATCCGTCACTGAGGGCCGCCATGACGATCCACACGATCGAAACTGTTCCTGCGGCCGAACCATCGGCTCCCGTCCGCTTCGTCCGCATGCTCTGGGCCGACAAGTTCGCGCTCTGCGCGGCGCTGTTCCTTCTCCTCATCCTCGTGCTTGCCATCATCGGCCCGCACTGGATGGGCGATCTCGCCACCAAGCAGAACCTGCGCGGGCGCAACGCCGCCCCCTTCGACTGGTCGCGCGGCATCGTCTGGTGGATGGGGGCGGATGCTCTCGGCCGGCCGCTGCTCGCCCGCATCGTCGTCGCCACGCAGAACACGATGATGGTGGCGGCAGGCGCCGTCGCGCTCTCGGCGATCACCGGCACGCTGTTGGGTCTGATCGCCGGCTTCTCCTCGCCGCGCGTCAATCAGGTCATCATGCGTCTTGCCGACGTCATCATGTCCTTCCCCTCGCTGCTGATCGCGGTTCTCGTTCTCTACATGCTCGGTGCTTCGATCCTGAACCTGATGGTCGTGCTGGCGATCACGCGTATTCCCGTCTACCTGCGCACCACGCGCGCCGAAGTGCTGGAGATCCGCGAGCGCATGTTCGTGCAGGCGGCGCGCGTCATGGGTGCCTCCTCCAAACGCATTCTCTTCCGCCACATCCTGCCGGTCGTCATCCCGACGCTGACCACGCTGGCGACGCTCGATTTCGCCTATGTCATGCTGGCCGAAAGCGCGCTCTCCTTCCTCGGCATCGGCATTCAGCCGCCGGAGATCACCTGGGGGCTGATGATTGCCCAGGGGCGGCAATACCTGCAGAACGCCTGGTGGCTGTCCTTCTGGCCGGGTCTCGCCATCATCCTGACCACCATGTCGCTCAACCTCCTGTCCAACTGGATGCGCATCGCGCTCGATCCGGTGCAGCGCTGGCGTCTGGAAATGAGGGGCCGCAAACATGGCTGACCATCTTCTCGAAGTCCGCAATCTCTCCGTCGAGTTTCACACCGCCGCCGGCGTGGTGCATGCGGTGCGCGACATCTCCTACCATCTCGACCGCGGCGAAACGCTGGCGATCCTCGGCGAGAGCGGGTCCGGCAAGTCGGTCTCCTCCTCGGCGATCATGAACCTGATCGACATGCCGCCGGGACGCATTTCGGCTGGGCAGATCCTGCTCGATGGCGTTGACCTGCTGACCATGCCGGCGGAGAAGCGCCGTGCGGTTAATGGCCGGCGCATCGCGATGATCTTCCAGGATCCGCTCAGCCATCTGAACCCGGTCTATACGGTCGGCTGGCAGATCCGCGAGGCACTGACGACTCACGGCACCGACGCGGCCAAGGCGAAAGCCGAGGCGCTGCGGCTGGTCACCCGCGTCGGCATTCCCGAGCCCGAGCGCGCGCTGGAGAAATATCCGCACGAGTTTTCCGGCGGCCAGCGCCAGCGCGTCATGATCGCCATGGCGCTGGCGCTTCGCCCCGACCTGCTGATCGCCGACGAGCCGACCACCGCGCTCGATGTCACCGTCCAGGCCGAGGTTCTGGCGCTGCTCGAAGAGCTGCAGCAGGAAACCGGCATGGCCGTGCTGATCATCACCCACGATCTCGGCGTCGTCGCCGAAATCGCCGATCGGGTCGTGGTCATGGAAAAGGGGCGTCTGGTGGAAACCGGTTCGGTGCGCGAGGTCTATCGCAACCCGCAGCACCCCTATACGCGCAAGCTGATCGCCGCCGCACCCGGCAAGGGCGAGATGCACAGCCCCCTGCCGCCGGCAGAGCCGGTGCTTTCGGTGCGCGAAGCACGCAAGCATTACGGCGCCTTCGAGGCCTTGAAGGGAGTCTCCTTCGACCTGATGCCGGGCGAAACGCTGGCAGTGGTCGGCGAAAGCGGCTCGGGCAAATCGACGCTCGCCCGGATCCTGTTGCGGCTCGATGAGCCTTCGGGCGGCACCGCTCTCTGGAAGGGCCGGGACCTGTTCGCCATGGCGCCGGCCGAGCTCTACCGGCTGCGGCGCGACCTGCAGATGGTGTTCCAGGATCCCACCCAGTCGCTCAATCCGCGCATGACCGTCTACCAGCTGATCTCGGAAGCCTGGGTCATCCACCCGGATATTTTGCCGAAGGCGAAGTGGCGGGCGCGCGTGGCCGAGCTTCTCGTCCAGGTCGGGCTCGGTCCGGAGCATATGGGCCGCTATCCACACCAGTTCTCCGGCGGCCAGCGCCAGCGCATCGCCATTGCCCGGGCGCTTGCGCTCGAGCCGCAGCTGATCATCTGCGACGAGGCGGTCTCGGCGCTCGATGTCTCGGTCCAGGCGCAGGTGATCGCGCTGCTCGACCGGCTGCGCAAGGATATGGGCATCGCCTTCATCTTCATTGCCCACGATCTGCCGGTGGTGCGCGATTTCGCCGATCACGTCATGGTCATGCAGAACGGCAGGGTGGTGGAACTCGGCACGGTGCGCGAGGTCTTCGACGCACCGCGTGAGCCCTATACCCAGGCGCTTCTTGCCGCCGGGCTCAACCCCGATCCGGATGTCCAGGCCGCGCACCGCGCCGCCCGGCGCGCCTGAGCCCAATCGGGCCGGGCGCATCAGCAACAGGAGTTTTCATGTCCAAGAAGGCCTTCGTGGCGCTCGTCACCTGCTTCAACGAGGACGAGACGATCAATTTCGCCGCGACGCGCGCCCAAGTGCGCCGCCAGGTCGAGGCCGGCAACAACATCATGTGCGCCGGCACCAATGGCGATTTCTCGGCGCTCACTCATGATGAAAAGGTGCGGCTGACCGAGGAGGTGGTCGACGAGGTCGGCGGCCGCGTCGATGTCATCGTCAATGCCGGCATGCCCGCCACCTTCGAGACGCTGAAACTCGCGCGGGAATTCGACCGGATCGGCGTCACCGGCATAGCCGTCATCACGCCCTTCTTCATCGCCTGCACGCAGGAGGGCCTCGTTCGCCATTTCTCGACGGTGGCCGATGCCGTCTCGACACCGATCTATCTCTACGACATCCCGGCCCGAACCCAGAACCATATCGAGCCGGCAACCGCCGAGCGTCTTTCCGCCCACGGCAATATTGCGGGGATCAAGGATTCCGGCGGCGCCAAGGAGACGCTGGAGGCCTATCTGGCGATCTCCGCCCGCGTGCCGGGCTTCGAAGTCTATTCCGGCCCGGATCATCTGGTGCTCTGGTCGCTGCAGAACGGAGCTGCCGGCTGCATTTCCGGCCTCGGCAACGCCATGCCGAAGGTTCTCTCGGGAATCCTCGCCGCCTACAATGCCGGCGACATGGCCGAGGCCGAGCGTCAGCAGGAGATCTTCACCCGCTTCCGCACCGATCTCTACGGCCTGGGCTTCCCGCCGGCGCTCGTCAAGCGCGCCCTCTACCTCACCGACCCCTCCGTCGGCGCCAGCCGCCAACCCGCCCTCCTGCCCGATCCCGAACAGGACAGGCAGATCGCGGAGATTTTGGCGCGTTATGAATTGGCGTAGAGGCGAGTGGCTTCCGGTCCGGCAGGGTGAACGCGCGACATCGCAGAGAATTTCCCTTTCCCGTTAGACAAAACTCTCCTATTTTAGTGGTCGATCATTTCAGCGTTGAGCGACGACACTGGAGATAGCCAAAGGGTTTATGGGAGATGGCCTATACGCCACAGCACATCGCCAACTATTTTCTTGAAAGGGCTGAGCGTGAAGGCGTTCGCGTGTCGCCGCTCAAGCTGATCAAGCTCGTTTATATCGCCTATGGATGGAATTTGGCTCTCGTCGGTGACAAGCTTTTCGACGAGCCGATCGAGGCATGGCAGCATGGACCTGTCATTCCCTCGATCTACCATGAGTTCAAGGAGTTCGGCTCGAGCGGGATCAATCGCCGCGCCTATGATCTCGATCTGGAGACGCTTGAGACGTTTGCGCCGCAGATCCGTGAAGATGACGAGGTGACACGCCTCGTTCTCGACCGCGTATGGGCCGCCTACAAGCGCTTCACAGGCTGGCAGCTAAGAGAGAAAACGCATGAGGCAGGCTCTCCCTGGAGCAATGTCTATCGGGAGAACGTTCTCGGCGTCACACTCAATGATGCCGATATCAAATCGCATTTCGTTGACAAGATCGAAGGGTATCTGACCGCGGCCAACGAGATCCATGTCCGAAGGGCTTCTTGATAAACTCAAGGAGACCAGCGCGGCCGATCTCAGCGCAGGTGTTGCGTGGAAGGAGGGCGTGGCCGGCGCGACCTTGGAGCCGATCTATTCCCGACGACGCTTCAAATGCTTCGTCGTCACTGAAAGTGAACTTCAACAGATCGGTCTAGCCAACCTGACGGCGACAGCGACCGGTTCGCTCGGATCCGGTTTTTCGCTTTCTGGCTCGATATATACAAAGATTCGCTCCTTACGCCTGATCTGCCGAAAGAGGCGGCGTACTTTTTCACCTATGCTCGGCCCACATGCTTGTGACTTGCCATTGTCTTCTGGTTGTTGACAGGAGGTCTTATGGTCTGGCGGCATCGTCTGGTGGAGACGTTCAAAAGCGAATCGATCGAATAGGGGTCGATCGATCCTCGTCAGCATCGTTGATCAAGGATCTCGATGACATGTTCGCTGCGCGCCGCTTTCCGAAATTCCTATAAGATTCCTATAACGTCGCTCGTTGCTCCGTCTCGAATCCCTATGCGCTCCAGCTGCATATCAAGGGGCGGAGGCTGATGATGGTCTCCGTTTGCAAGGACAGACCGGTGCCCTGCCTTGAGAGCTGCACCGTCCGCTGTCGCGATCCCTGCTGGAGTCCGGAGTGATGTTCGATCTCGTTCTGCTTGCCGTGGCCATTGGCTTCTTCGGCCTGTGCCTCGCCTATACGCGCGCCTGCGACGGGCTGTGAGGGCGCTGCCATGCTGTTTGACTATCTGCTCAGCGGCGGCGTGACCCTCTTCCTCGCCGTCTATCTCACCTATGCCCTTCTTCGTCCCGAACGCTTCTGACGCGCTGCGTCGGGCTGCTTGAAAGTCCATGTCCCATGACCGTCTTTGGATGGCTTCAGATCCTTCTGTTCTGCGGGCTGCTGCTGCTGCTCGTCAAACCGCTCGGCGCCTATATGACGCGGGTCTTCTCCGGCGAGCGCACGCTGCTTTCGCCCCTTCTTTCGCCCGTCGAGCGCGGCCTCTACGCCGTGGCCGGCACGCATGAGCGGGAGGAGCAGCATTGGACGGCCTATGCCGTCTCGCTGCTCCTCTTCAATCTCATGGGCGTGCTGCTGCTTTATGGCCTGCTTCGCCTGCAGGACATGCTGCCGCTCAATCCGGCCGGGCTTCCCGCAGTCGGCCCGGAGCTTGCCTTCAACACGGCCGTCAGCTTCGTCACCAACACCAATTGGCAGAGCTATGGCGGCGAGGCGACCATGTCCTACCTCTCGCAGATGGCGGGCCTCGCGGTGCAGAATTTCGTCTCCGCCGCCACCGGCATGGCCATCGCCATCGCCCTCATCCGCGCCTTCTCCCGCGCATCCGCCAAGGCGATCGGCAATTTCTGGGTCGATATGACCCGGGCGACCCTTTATATCCTGCTGCCGCTCTGCATCCTGCTGACGCTTGCCTATGTGGCGCTGGGCGTTCCGCAGACCTTCGGCCCCGCGGTCAGCGCCACGACGCTCGAAGGGGCTGAGCAGACGATTGCCGTCGGCCCAGTCGCCTCGCAGCTTGCCATCAAGATGCTCGGCACCAATGGCGGCGGCTTCTTCAACGCCAATTCCGCCCATCCGTTCGAAAACCCGGATGCCATCTCCAACATGCTGCAGATGCTGTCGATCTTCGCGATCGGCGCCGCCTTTACGCATGTCTTCGGCCGCATGGTCGGCAACGAGCGGCAGGGCTGGGCGATTCTTTCGGCCATGGGCGTTCTGTTCCTCGTCGGCGTCGCCGTCGTCTATTGGGCGGAAGCGGCCGGCAACCCGCTGCTGAACGGCCTTGGCCTGACAGGCGGCAATATGGAAGGCAAGGAGGTCCGCTTCGGCATCGCTCTCTCGGCGCTGTTCTCGGTGATCACCACCGCCGCCTCCTGCGGCGCGGTCAATGCCATGCATGGCTCGTTCACGGCGCTGGGCGGCCTGATCCCGCTCATCAACATGCAACTCGGCGAAGTGATTGTCGGCGGTGTGGGCGCCGGGTTCTACGGCATCGTTCTCTTCATCGTCATCGCCATCTTCGTCGCAGGCCTCATGGTCGGCCGTACGCCCGAATATCTGGGAAAGAAGATCGAGGCGAAGGAAATGAAGATGGCCGTGCTGGCCATTCTCTGCCTGCCGCTCGCCATGCTGCTCTTCACCGCGGTGGCGGCCATCCTGCCTTCGGCGGTAGCGTCGATCGGCACCGCCGGCCCGCACGGCTTCTCGGAGATCCTCTACGCCTATACCTCCGCAGCCGCCAACAACGGCTCGGCTTTCGGCGGGCTCTCGGCCAACACGCCCTGGTTCAACATCACGCTTGGCCTCGGCATGCTGATGGGGCGCTTCCTGGTCATCATCCCGGCCCTCGCCATTGCAGGCTCGCTTGTGTCCAAGAAGACGGTTCCCGCCTCGGCCGGCACCTTCCCGACGGATGGTCCGCTCTTCGTCGGCCTGCTCGTCGGCACCATCGTCATCGTCGGCGGCCTGACCTTCCTGCCCTCGCTGGCGCTCGGCCCCGTGGTGGAACATCTGGCGATGCTGGCCGGGCAAACCTTCTAAGGGATGCACACCACCATGCTCCCGCTCTTTCCCCGACGCCCCGGGCGCCGGCTGCAGAGATCATCGGACAGCCCGCCGCCTTGGTGGCGGGCCTCCACCCTGCTGCTCGCCTCGCTGCTCGGCGTCAGCGCCCTCGTGGGCCTCGCAAACATCTTCAATGGCTGACCGCAGACCGGTCGCCACTCACAGGCTGGAACCTCTCATGAGCCAGGCAAAAACCACCAATATCCTCGACCGTCACATTCTTGTGCCGGCGCTGTTCGCCGCCTTTCGCAAGCTCGATCCGCGCACGCTTGCCAAAAACCCCGTCATGTTCGTCGTTGCCACCGTCTCGGTACTGACCACGGTCCTCTTCCTGCGCGATCTCGCAACGGGCGGTGCCGATCTCGGCTTCTCCTTTCAGATCAATCTCTGGCTTTGGTTCACCGTGCTCTTTGCCAATTTCGCCGAAGCGGTGGCGGAAGGCCGCGGCAAGGCGCAGGCGGACTCGTTGCGCAAGGCCCGGACGGAAACGAGCGCCAAGCTCCTGACCGGCGAGGATCGCACGGCCTATCGTCCCGTGCCGGGAACGAGCCTGAAGGTGGGAGATCTCGTCCTGGTCGAGGCCGGCGATATCATCCCTTCCGATGGCGAGGTGATCGAAGGCGTCGCCTCGGTCAACGAAGCGGCGATCACCGGCGAATCCGCCCCCGTGATCCGCGAATCCGGCGGTGACCGCTCGGCCGTCACCGGCGGCACGCAGGTCTTGTCCGACTGGATTCGCGTGCGCATCACTGCCGCTGCCGGCTCCACCTTCATCGACCGCATGATCTCGCTCGTCGAAGGCGCGGAGCGCCAGAAGACGCCGAACGAGATCGCGCTCAACATCCTGCTCGCCGGCATGACGCTGATCTTCGTGCTCGCGACGGCGACCATTCCGAGCTTCGCGGCCTATGCCGGCGGCTCGATCCCGATCATCGTTCTCGTCGCGCTCTTCGTTACGCTGATCCCGACCACCATCGGCGCGCTGCTTTCGGCCATCGGCATTGCCGGCATGGACCGTCTCGTCCGCTTCAACGTGCTGGCCATGTCCGGCCGGGCGGTCGAGGCCGCGGGCGACGTCGATACGCTGCTTCTCGACAAGACCGGGACGATCACGCTCGGCAACCGCCAGGCAACCGCCTTCCGGCCGGTGCGCGGCGTGACCGAGCAGGATCTCGCCGATGCGGCCCAGCTGGCGTCGCTCGCCGATGAAACGCCGGAAGGCCGTTCGATCGTCGTGCTCGCCAAGGAGAAATATGCGCTGCGCGGCCGCGACATGGCCGGGCTCAACGCGGCCTTCGTGCCGTTTACCGCCCAGACCCGCATGAGCGGCGTCGATCTGGAAGGCACCGAGATCCGGAAGGGGGCCGTCGAGGCGGTGCTCACCTATGTGCGCGGTGGCACGCTGCCGCCGGCCGGGAGTGCGGAGACCCAGGCGGAGGCCGCGCGGGAGCTTCAGGCGATCGCCGACGAGATCGCCAAATCCGGCGGCACCCCGCTTGCCGTTGCGCGGGACGGCCGGCTGCTCGGCGTCGTGCAGCTCAAGGATATCGTCAAGGGTGGCATCCGCGAGCGCTTTGCCGAGCTGCGCCGCATGGGGATCCGCACCGTCATGATCACCGGGGACAATCCGATGACGGCAGCGGCCATCGCTGCGGAAGCGGGCGTCGACGACTTCCTCGCCCAGGCAACGCCGGAGAACAAGCTGTCGCTGATCCGCGAGGAACAGGCCAAGGGCAAGCTGGTCGCCATGTGCGGCGACGGCACGAACGATGCCCCGGCGCTTGCCCAGGCCGATGTTGGCGTGGCGATGAACACCGGCACGGTGGCGGCGCGCGAGGCGGGGAACATGGTCGATCTCGACAGCGACCCGACCAAGCTCATCGAGATCGTCGAAATCGGCAAGCAGCTCCTGATGACCCGCGGCGCGCTGACCACCTTCTCGATCGCCAACGACATCGCCAAATATTTCGCGATCATCCCGGCGATGTTCCTGACCTTCTATCCGCAGCTCGGCGTGCTCAACATCATGGGTCTTGCCACGCCGCAAAGTGCCATTCTCTCGGCGATCATCTTCAACGCTCTGATCATCGTCGCGCTGATCCCGCTGTCGCTGAAGGGCGTGACCTATCGCGCGGTCGGCGCCGGCGCCCTGCTCTCGCGCAATCTCATGATCTACGGCCTCGGCGGCATCGTCGTGCCCTTTATCGGCATCAAGGCGATCGACATCGTCATCACCGCGCTCGGCCTCGCTTAAGGAGAATATCCATGCTGAAACAATTGCGTCCCGCCCTTGTCATGATCGTCGCCATGACGGCTTTGACCGGGCTCCTTTATCCCGCCGCCATGACCGGCGTCGCCCAGGCGCTGCTTCCCCATCAGGCGAATGGCAGCCTGATCGAGCGGGACGGCAGGGTGGTCGGTTCCGCCCTGATCGGCCAGGCCTTCGCCAGCGACCGCTATTTCCACGGCCGTCCCTCGGCAGCCGGCGCCGGCTATGACGCCTCCGCCTCGTCGGGCTCCAATCTCGGGCCGACCAGCGCCAAGCTGATCGAACGGGTAAAGACCGATCTTGCCGCCGCCAAGGCAACCGACCCCACCGCGGCGTCGATCCCAGTTGATCTCGTCACTGCCTCGGGAAGCGGGCTCGATCCGCATGTCACGCCGGAGGCCGCCTATCTGCAGGTGCCGCGCATTGCCAAGGCCCGCAATCTCGGCGAGGCCGTGGTCCGCGGGCTGGTCGATGCCCATGTCGAGCCGCGCGAACTCGGCGTGCTCGGCGAACCGGTGGTCAATGTCCTGCGTCTCAACATGGCGCTCGATGCACAAACCTCCTAAAAGCTAGGCGGGACCGCAGGCCCTTGCGGTCCGATCTGGACCAGATGACACGTGCCCATGGCGGATGACCTTCGCGACAGCCTTGCCCGTCCCTCCCCCGAAGCGCTGCTTGCCGCGGCGCGGCGGGAGGAGCGTGGCCGGCTGAAGATCTTCCTCGGCGCAGCACCCGGCGTCGGCAAGACCTATGAGATGCTGATGTCCGGCCGGGCACGGCGCAGCGACGGCGTGGACGTGGTGATCGGCGTGGTGGAGACCCACGGCCGGGCGGAGACGGAAGCCCTGGTCGATGGTTTCGAGATCGTTGCCCGCCGCCAGATCGACTATCGCGGGCAGGTGCTCGGCGAAATGGACCTCGATGCCATCCTTGCCCGGCGTCCCGGTCTCGTTCTGGTCGACGAACTTGCCCACAGCAATGCGATCGGCAGCCGGCATCCCAAGCGCTACATGGATGTCGAGGAGCTGCTTGCCCGCGGCATCGACGTCTATTCGACGCTCAACATCCAGCATGTCGAAAGCCTGAACGATATCGTGGCGCAGATCACCCGCATCCAGGTGCGCGAGACGGTGCCGGATCGGGTAATCGACGAGGCGGACGAGGTCGAGATCATCGACATCACCCCGGCCGATCTCATCCAGCGGCTGAACACCGGCAAGGTCTACCGCGAGGCAACCGCGCGCCGGGCCGTGGAGAACTATTTCTCCCCAGGCAATCTGACGGCGCTGCGCGAGCTGGCGCTCCGGCGCACGGCGCAGCGGGTGGACGAGCAGCTTCTGCACCACATGCAGGCCCATGCGATTTCCGGCCCCTGGGCGGCAGGCGAGCGGGTGCTGGTTTGCCTCGATCATGGCCGGAATGGTGCGGGCCTGGTGCGCTATGCCCGCCGGCAGGCCGACAGGCTGCGGGCGCCATGGACCGTGCTGCATCTCGAGACGCCGCGCTCTTCGGCGGCGTCGGAAGAGGAGAAGGATCGCTTGGCGGCCGCCATGCGGCTGGCCGAGCAGCTGGGCGGCGAAACGGCGGTTCTGCCGGGACTGCACCCGGCCCGCGATATTCTCGCCTATGCGGCGGAAAACAACGTGACCCATATCGTGGTCGGCCGCCCGGGCAAGCCGCGCTGGCGCCAGATGCTGCAGGGCTCGGTGACCACCGATCTCGTCCGCGAAGCGGGCAATGTCGCCGTTCACGTCGTTTCCGGCGAGGGGCGTGAGGCGGAGCCGCCGCAGCGCGGGGTCAAGGTGGCGGCCGCCTCCGAGCCGCGTCGCCTCAGACCCTATGCCGAAACCCTGGCCTGGGTGGCGCTTGCGATCGGCGCCGGCTCGATCCTCGACCGCGCGCTCGATGTGCAGAACCTGGCGCTGGTGTTCCTGATGGCGGTTCTCGTCTCGGCCGTGCGCGGCGGGCTCGGCCCGGCGCTGTTCTCCTCGCTCATCGGCGCGCTCGCCTTCAACTTCTTCTTTCTCGAGCCGCGCTTCACCTTCACGGTGCGCGATCCGGAAAGCGTGGTGGCGCTCGTCTCCTTCCTGAGCGTGGCGCTGATCGCCTCCAATCTCACCGCTGCGGTCCAGCGCCAGGCGGTGGCGGCGCGCCAGCGCGCCCGCACCACCAAGGATCTCTATTCCTTCTCCAAAAAGCTGGCCGGCACGGGCACGCTGGATGACGTGCTCTGGGCCACTGCCTTCCAGATCGCCTCCATGCTGAAGCTGCGCGTCGTCATCCTCCTGCCCGAGGAGGGCACGATCGCCGTCAAGGCGGGCTACCCGCCGGATGATACGCTGGTCGATGCCGATATTGCCGCGGCCAAATGGGCCTGGGAGCACAATCGCCCGGCCGGCCGCGCCGCCGATACGCTGCCGGGTGCCAAGAGGCTCTACCTTCCGCTGCGCACCGCTCGCGGCGCCGTTGGGGTCATCGGCCTCGACAATGACCGCCAGGGCCCGCTCCTCACTCCCGACCAGCAGCGGCTCTTCGATGCGCTGGCCGATCAGGCGGCGCTGGCGATCGAACGGGTGGAGCTGGTCTCCGATGTCGATCGGGCGCGCCTTGCGGCCGAGACCGACCGGTTGCGCACCGCGCTGCTCACCTCGATCTCGCACGATCTCAAGACCCCGCTTGCCGCCATCATGGGTTCGGCCGGAACCCTCATCGACCTGAAGGACGAGATCCCCGAAGAGGCGCGCGGCGACCTGCTGACGACCATCGTCGAGGAATCCGAGCGGCTCTCGCGCTTCATCGCCAACCTGCTCGACATGACCAGGATCGGCGCCGGCGCGATGGAGCCGAATTATGCCCTGCATTACCCGGGCGATCTTGTCGGAACGGCGCTGCAGCGGGCGAAGCAAATCATGCGCGGCCACCGCGTGATCCTCGACATGCCCGACAGCCTGCCGATGGTCCGGCTCGACCCGGTGCTGTTCGAGCAGGTGCTCTTCAATCTTCTCGACAATGCCGCCAAATACGCCCCGCCGCAGACGGCGATCAAGATCCATGGCCGGCGCGAGGGACAGGCCGTGCTGCTCTCGGTGGAAGACGAGGGGCCCGGCATTCCGCCGGACGATCTCGAAAAGATCTTCGACAGCTTCTACAGGGTCCGCAAGGCCGATACGGTGCAGGCGGGCACCGGCCTCGGTCTTGCCATCTGCCGCGGCTTCATCGAGGCCATGGGCGGCACCATCGCCGCCGCCAACAGGGCGGAAGGGCGGGGCGCGGTCTTCACCATCCGCATGCCGCTGCCCGCGGCGCAACCGCTTCTCGGAGACGAGCCATGACGACTTCCGCCGTTCGCATCCTCATCGTCGAGGACGAGCCGCCGATCCGCAAGCTCTTGCGCGTCGGGCTCGCGACCCAGGATTATGCGGTCAGCGAGGCGATGAATGCGAAACTGGCGCAGGAGCTGGTCAAGACCGACAAACCCGACCTGATCATCCTCGATCTCGGCTTGCCCGACATGCCCGGTCACACGCTTCTCGAACGCTGGCGGGCGGAGGGGCTCGACGTGCCGATCGTCATTCTTTCAAGCCGCACCGACGAGGCAGGCATCGTGCGCGCGCTCGAGCTTGGCGCGGACGACTACGTCACCAAGCCCTTCGGCATGAACGAGCTGCTGGCACGTCTGCGCGTTGCCCTGCGCCATCGGCTGCAGGTCCAGGGCACGCGCCCGCTCTTCCAGACCGGCGACCTCTCCGTCGACCTCGTCAAACGGATCGTCAAGGTCGAGGGAAGGGAGGTCAAGCTGTCGCCGAAGGAATACGAGATCCTGCAGATCCTCGTCCAGCATGCCGGCAAGGTGCTGACGCACCGCTATATCCTGGAGCATGTCTGGACCGAGCTCAGCGACGTGCAATACTTGCGCGTCTATGTGCGCCAGCTGCGCCAGAAGATCGAGACATCGCCCGACCGGCCGCGCTATATTTTGACCGAGACGGGCGTCGGCTATCGCCTGGCCGAGGACGTGACGGCTTGAGGCGGCGACGGCCGCCGTGCCGGGTCAGGCAGCCGTCGGGCTGAGCAGGCTCATGTCGATCTCGGTCAGCGCCACGCGGCGCTCGAGCGCTGCGCCGCCGGCCGTAAAGAGGTGGCAATCCGCCGCCTTGATGCCGACCGGCATGGGCTGGTCCAGCCGCACCGGGGAGACGCCGGGCAGCATGGCGCAGAAATCCTCGCCCTTTCCTTCCAGCGACGCATAGGCGACGGTCTGGGCACCCAGCCGCTCGATCACGGTCGGCATAAGCGTCAGATCGAGATCGCCCGGCCCGCTCTCAATATGTTCCGGGCGGATGCCAAGCGTCAGGGGCATGCCGGGCTCCACGCCGGCGGGATCAACGGGAACGGTGATCGACCGGCCCTTGTAGGAGACGGCGACGCCCGCCTCGCTGACAGCGTCGCAGGTCACGGGCAGGAAGTTCATCTTCGGATTGCCGATGAAGCCGGCGACGAAAAGGTTGGCGGGCTTGTGATAAAGCTCGAGCGGCGGGCCGACCTGGGCGATCGTGCCGGCATTCAGCACGACGATGCGGTCGGCCATGGTCATGGCTTCCACTTGGTCATGCGTCACATAGATCATGGTGGCTTTGAGCTGCCGGTGCAGCTTGGCGAGTTCGATCCGCATATCGGCGCGCAGCGCGGCATCGAGGTTCGACAGCGGTTCGTCGAAAAGAAAGATCTTCGGCTCGCGCACGATGGCGCGTCCGATCGCCACACGCTGGCGCTGGCCGCCGGAGAGCATGCCCGGCTTCTGCTGCAGGCGCTGGTCGAGATGGAGAATGCGCGCGGCGTGCTCCACCTTGGCCTTGAGCTTCTCCTCCTCCATCTTTTCCACGCGGAGCGGAAACGCGATGTTCTCGAAGACGCTCATATGCGGATAGAGCGCGTAGGACTGGAAGACCATGGCGATGCCACGCTTGACGGGCGGCAGCTCGTTGACGCGCGTTCCATCGATGACGATGTCGCCGCCGGTGGTGCTGTCGAGCCCGGCGATCATGCGCAGAAGCGTGGATTTGCCACAGCCCGACGGACCGACGAAGACGACGAATTCGCCATTGCCGACCGAGAGCTCGACGCCCTTGAGCACCTCGAAGTCGCCATAGGACTTCCGAACCTGTTTGAGAGAGAGCTGTCCCAATTCCGTCTCCGCGCGGGCGGCCGCATTCGTTTGGAGGAGAGGGGCGGCCGCAGGCTTTGCGGCCGCCCGACGATCTTACTTGTACTGTTCGAGTTCGCCGGCTGCGGTCTTCAGCGCAGCCTCCGGCTCGGCCTTGCCGGTGACGACCGACTGGACCATCTCGATCATGACGTTCTGGAAGCCCTTGTAATCCTTGAAGAGCGGCTCCGGACCACCGAAGGCGATGCCATCGATGAACGGCTTCCAGGACGGATCGGCCTTCACGAATTCATCGACCTTGGGCGAGGGGCGGAGGGGGGTAAGGCCCGCGCCGCCCTGCAGCTCATATTCGCCCTGCGGCTCAGGCGAGGTGATGTACTTGGCGAATTCGATCGCCTTGTCTTCAACCCCGGTGCCCTTGAAGATCGCCAGGCTGTCGGTGATGAGCAGCGTGCCTTCGCCCTTGGCCGAGGGGCCGAGCGGCAGAGCGGCAACGCCCCAGTTGATCTTGGTTTCCTTCAGCCGCGCGGCCGCGCCCGAGCCTGCCTGGATCATGCCGACCTTGCCGTCGAGGAAGATGGCGCGGATTTCGTTCTGCTCGTAGGCGGTGGCGCCTTCGACGGAATAGGGCGTGATATCCTTGTAGGCCTGCAGGGCTGCCAGCACTTCCGGGCTATCCATGACGATCTTGTCGCCGTCGATCACCTTGCCGTTGTTCGTGTACACCCAGTGCATGAACTGGTGCATGGTGTTGTCGAAGGTCTTGGCAGGCAGGCCATAGCCGGGGGTGCCGGTCTTTTCCTTGATCTGCTTGGCAAAGGCGATCTCTTCGGCCCAGGTCTTCGGCGGGGTTTCGGGATCGAGACCGGCCTGCTTGAACAGGTCCTTGTTCCAGTAGAGCGCCTTGGTGGAAAACGCGATCGGCACGCCCCACTGCGTATCGTCGAAGGTCACGGTGTCGACGATGTTCGGATAATAGCTCTTCTTTTCCTCGTCCGTCATCGGAACGGGAACGATCAGGTCGTTCTCGGCGAACTCCTTCAGCGTGCGCGAGCCGACATAGGCCATGCCGACCGGCGTGCCGGCGGCAGCGAGCGTGGTCGCCTTGTCCTGGCACTGCTCCCAGCCGACCACTTCCGGCGCGATCTTCCAGCCGGCATTCTTGCCTTCCCATTCCTTGATGTACTTCTCGTGGATCGGGTCGATCTTGTCGCCGCAATAGATCCAGCTGATCTCCTGGTCTGCGGCCTGGGCCGTCATCCCGCCGAGCACGGTCGAGCCGAGCAGGGCAAGCGCGAAAACTCCGGTCTTGTAGGCGATGGTCATCTCTTAACTCCCGTCCTCTGGGGTTGCATTCTTATTGTTTCACCGCGCCGGCGGTCAGGCCGCTGACGAGATAGCGTTGCAGGAAGAAGATCACGATCATGGCGGGCGCGATGCCGACGAAGCTTGCGGCCATGAGCTCGTTCCAGACGACTTCCTGGCGACCGAAATAGGCAAACAGCCCCACGGGCAGCGGCGCATATTCGGTCTTGGAATTGAAGGTGAGCGCGAAGATGAACTGTTGCGCATAGGAGCCGATGAAGGTGGTGATGGCCACCACCGTGATGCCGGGCATGGCAATCGGCAGAATGACGCGGCGCAGCGTGTAGAAGTGGCTGGCGCCATCGACGAAGGCGGCCTCGTCCAGCTCGCGCGGGATGCGCATCATATAGGTGCGCAGGAGCCAGATGGCGGACGGGATGAGGAAGGCGACGCCTGGGACGATCATGGCGAAATAGGTGTTGAGCACGCCCATCGAGCGCATCAGCCGGAAGAGCGGGATCAGCAGAACCGCGCCCGAGAACATGTTGACGGCCAGGAAGGCGCCGAGCAGCGGGCCGGCGCCCTTGAACTCGAAGCGGGCGAAGGCATAGGCCGCCGGCACCACGAGCACGAGCACGACCGCGGTGACGATGGTGGAGATGAAGAAGGAATTGAAGATATAGCGCGCAAAGCCCGGCACGCTCACCCACATCGTCCGATAAGCCTCGAAGGAGCCGTTTTCCGGAATGAAGCGATAGGGGGAGGAGAAAAGCTGGCTGAGCGGCTTCAGCGAAACCAGGAAGCCTTCCACGAAGGGGGCAAGCACGAAGGTCAGGAAGACGGCGATGCCCAAATAGATGCCGACGAGCTCGTACCAGGCATAGCGGTTGATCAGAAGCGGCGGCTCTTTCATCGCTTTTCGACTCCGGAGGACAGGCGGCTGATGATGCGGAAATAGCAGACGCAGAAGATCGACAGGAAAATGCAGATGAAGACCGCGCGGGCGGCACCCTCGCCATATTTGTTGGAGCCGATCGCGGTCTTGTAGGTGTCGATGATCATCGTCGTCGTCTCGCCGGACGGCCCGCCGCGGGTAAGGATCCAGATGATGTCGAAGGAATTGAAGGTCGAGATCAGCGACAGCATCGACATGGTGATCATCGAGGGAACGATGAGCGGCAGGGTGATGCGGCGGAACCGATAGAAGCGGCCGGCGCCATCCACCCAGGCGGCCTCGTAGAGATCCTGCGGGATCGCCTGCATGGCGGCGAGCATATACAGCGTCACCATCGGCACGCCGATCCACACATCGGTGATGATCGTGGCCCAGAAGGCGGTGGAGCCCTGCGCGAGGAAGGCGACCGGACTGTCCACCAGGCCGACACGCTGCAGCATGCCGGAAATCATGCCGAACTGGCCGTTGTACATCCAGCCCCACATGAAGATGCCGATGGCCATCGGCACGATCCAGGGCGGCATGGTCAGCACGCGGAAAAGCGCGCGGCCGGGCACGGCGGCATTGAGCATCGATGCGCCGAAGGTGCCGATGATCATCTTGATCGACACGGAGAAGAAGGTCCACACGAAGGTGCGGATGATGACTTCCGCGAAGGTGGCGTTGAAGATCTTCGAATAGTTCGCCCAGCCGACCCAGTTCGTCGTCCGCTTCAGGGACGCATCGGTGAAGGACAGGATGAAGGTGTCGATCAGCGGATAGGCGACGATGACCGCGACATAGAGAAGCGCGGGCGTCAGCAGGATCCAGGCGAAGAGAACGGCGCTGCGTTGAACGCTCATCCCGCCCATGGCATCAGGCCGCCTTGGCCAGGAGCGCCTCGTCGAAACGGTCCCAGACGGGACGCAGGTCGACGATGGTCTTCTTGATGCGCGCTTCGTCCATGGCCAGCGCCAGGATGCCGGCCTCGAGCGCGTTCAGCGTCGAGACGGGCAGGTGAATGCCGTCGCGCACATGGGCCATGATATCGGCCGCCATCTGTTCGTCGGCGCCGTAATGCTGGGACAGTTCGGTGGCGGCATAGCGCGCCTCCACCACCTTTTCGCCCGAGAGCACCTCGGTCACGTCCATATAGCCGCGGACGAAATCGCCCTCGGCCGTGCCGCGCGTGCCGATGATGGCGAAGCGGCGGAACTGGTCGGGCACGTTGAGATTGGTGTGGAAGGTCATGCCGACGCCATTGGCATATTCGACGATCGCCACCTGGTAATCGATGATGTCGGCATCGCTTTCGAAGACCTTGTCGCTGCCCATCCAGCCGGACGGCTTGGAGTGGAACATCGTCATGTCGTTGACGCCGTCGAGCCGCGGATCATTGGCCGGAATGAAGGTCCGCCGTCCGCCGAAGCTCGAGACCCGCTCCGGCCGCGCCCCGACGATGCCGTTGTAGAGATCGAGATCGTGGCAGCACTTCTCCAGCATGAAGCTGCCGGAGAACTTCTCGTAGCGACGCCAGTCGCGCATGAAGAAGGCGCCGTGATAGGGATAGATATGCTCGGAGGCCTCGATCGAGACGACATGCCCAAGCGTTCCCTTGGCCTTCTCCGCCACCAGATCTTTGTAAAGCGGGGAATAGCGCAGAACGAGGCCGACCATCAGCCGCTCCTGGCCGAAGCGGGCCATCAAATGGGCGAGCGCGATCGAATCCTCGATCGTCGTCACCACCGGCTTTTCGCAGAACACCTTCAGGCCGGCCTCGAGACCGATGCGGATATGATCGAGATGGAAATGGTTGGGAGAACCGATCATCAGGAGATCGAGCGTTTCGCCGGCAATCAGCGCTTCGGGCGTTGCGTAAGCCTTGCCTGCCGATATACCCTTCTCGGTAAGGCCGGGAAGACCTGCCGGATCGGGATCCACATAGCCGACGATGTCGAAGGACGGGTCGATCGTCTTGAAGACATAGCCCAGATAGCCGAGCCGGAAACCGAGCCCGATGATCCCAACTTTCATGATTGCTTACGTTCCCGTTTTTCGTAATTTATTTTCTTCAGACTGGTCTAACTTTTCATTCTCGTCAACAGGCAATGCTGAAATTCTCTGAAGTATGAAATTCATTTTCATAAAGGGAGGCTCATTGCCGGTCGAGCGAGGATAGCGACAGTTCAGCTTGGTCTGCACAACCGAACACATACCAGTGAGTGCGGTAAGTTGAATCTGATCCGGTTGCCGTGGTCACCCTACAAATGCGAGTGCCGGGAACCTCACCAAGAAGGCGCGGTTAGGCAAATAGAACACATGAGTGTTCCGCAAGGCGCAGAAACACGGCGTCTCACGCATTGCTTTATGATGCCCGGCGGATTAAACGCGCCTAGACAGGGCCTGGCGTGATGCCGGGCCGACGGGTTGGGGCAGCGCGGCCGCAATCCTGTTCGCCAGACGACGGACCGGCCTCAAGGCGGCCAAGGGGGCTGAACGCGACGGCACTCCATAAGGGAAGACGCAGGGTGCCTGTTTTGAAGATCATTGTCGTTGGCGCGAAAACCATTCTGTCCGATCCCGCCCGCAAGGCCTGGGCCGAGCGTGGCATCACGCTGGTCGGCCCCATTGCTGCTTCGACGGTGCGGATCGAAGAGGCGCGGCTGGCCGCCGGGGTCGTCCTCGATATGACCGAGGAGATCGACCAGATCTACGATCTCTCCGAGCGCCTCGATCTCGCAGAGGTGCCCTTTCTCTTCGCCGTCATCGGCGAGATGGCGCGCGGCGAGCCGAAACCCTTCCTGCTCAACGACACGGCCGACGACATGGCGGCGATCCTCGAAGCGCTGATGCGCCAGGGCGCCAACGGCGCGCGCCACTAGCCGTCACCCCACCTCGAACCCACTGCATCGGCGCAGCCGATCGTGCCCCGCCGGACAGCCAGTCGTTCCCGCTGCCGCCGGACAGCGTATCGTTGCCCGTGCCGCCCTCCAGAACATCGGTGCCTTTGCCACCGGTCAGCCGGTCCTTGCCGGTGCCGCCGATCAGGGAGTCGCGGCCGGCTCCGCCGTCGATCACGTCATTGCCTGCGCCGCCATAGAGGCCGCCCAGCATGGAGGTCTGGAATTCCTCGCCGAAGACGGTCGAGCCGGCGACCACGACAATGGACTGGCTGTCATCGCCGCTGCCGCCGAAGAGATGGTCGTTGCCGCGCCCGCCCCAGAGCGAGTCGCCGTTCGCCCCGCCCATCAGCCGGTCGCGGCCGGGGCCCGCCTCGATCACATCCGTCCCGCCGTCGCCGGACAGTCGGTCGCCGCCCATGGATCCCGATCGATTGACCAGCCAGTCATTGCCCGATCCGCCCGAGGCGATCAGCGAAACGCCCGGTTTGCCGAAGGTTGTGGTCGATTCATTAAGGAGGATCGTATCGTCGCCGCCACCGCCGGTGCCTGTGAAGCCATTGAGGCTGGATCCGATGACATCGGGCCCTTCCAGGCCGTCAATGTCGGTTTCCGCGACGTTGTAGAGATAATCGGCGTTGTCGGTTCCGTATCGGGTCATGCTCGCCTCTCAGGCCAGAATGAACTCGCTCGCCGTCATGGCCAGGTGCGCGTCGAGCTGTGCGAAGAGAATGGCGGCCAGCTTACCCGTCCCATCGGCATCGTAGAAGAGTTTGCCCGTTTCTGTTTCGTAGATGATCCGGTCGGAGGCATCATGGGCCTTGCCATCAGCGCCTGCCACGAACTGGGAGCTGGTCAGCCTGGATCCTGAGCCGAGCGCGATGAAGACCGTCTTTTCCAGCGAGATCGTATCATCCTTGACGCGATAATCGGTGATGGTGTCGACATTCGTCTTCGCCGACAGTGTCCAGTCGAAGAAGAAGATGTCCTTGCCTGCATCGCCGGTGAGGATGTCCAGCCCGTCGCCGCCCCAGATCCGGTCATTGCCGCGCCCGCCGGCAATCACATCATTGTTGCTGTTTCCGTACAGCAGCTGCGCGGCGGCGCTGCCGAAAATGTGGTCGTTATCGTCGCCGCCATAGACGAGATCCTTGCCATTGGCATAGATCCAGTCATCGCCGTCTCCGCCATAGACGGTGGACTTGCCGCTGCTGGCCTTGCCGAAAAAGCTGGCGGTCGCAATAGTATCGTTGCCGTTTTCGCCATAGAGCGCGTCGTTGCCGCGGCTTTCCGTCAGCGTGTCGTCGCCATTGCCGCCATAGAGCCAGTCGCTGCCGCTGCCGCCGTCCAGCGTGTCGTTGCCGTCGCCTCCGGACAAAGAATCGAGGCCGGTGCCGCCAAACAGCTCGTCATCGCCAACACCGCCGTCGAGCGAATCGCTGCCGGCGCCGCCATCGAGCACGTCGTTGCCCTCGCCGCCATAGAGGCCGCCGAGCTTGGAGGTCTGGTATCCTTGGCCAAGCGCGGTGGAGCCTGCCACCACGGTGGTGATCTGGCTGTCATCGCCGTCGCCGCCACTCAGGTGATCGTCGCCGAGCCTGCCCCACAGCGAATCGCAGTCGTCGCCCCCCTCCAGCCTATCATTGCCGAGACCGGCCTCGATCACATCGCGCCCGCCATCGCCGGACAGCGAGTCGCCGCCAGACGACAGCGATCGATTGACCAGCCAGTCATTGCCGCCGCCGCCATGGGCGATGAGAAGATGAAAAGCGGTGTTGTTGTTGCGTCCGTAGTCGCAGACGACGACATCATTGCCTTCGCCGCCATAGCCGATGAAGGACATTGAATCCGAGCCCAGCACATCGTCGCCTTCACAGCCCTCATAGGAGAGTGCGAATTCATTGTAGATGAAGTCGTTCCCGATCGTTCCGATGGCACCCATGGCCGTCTCCCTCCGAATGGTTGGTTGGAGAGGGTTCTTGCATGGGCAATCAGCGCGGCGCGTCCATATTTCGACATGCTCATGTGCCATTCCTGACAGGCGCGGCGAAAAGAGCGATGGTTGCCTTAGGCCTGTTGGGCGTGGTCGCTGCGCTGCGAGGGGGTTGTGCCGTAGGCTTGGCGGAAGGCGCGGTAGAAGGCGGAGAGGCTTTCGAAGCCGCAATCGAGCGCGATATCGACGATGCGCTGCGTGCTGCCATGCCTTTGGGCGAGCAGACGGCAGGCGCGCTCCAGGCGCTGCATGCGGATGTAGCGCGCCAGCGGCGTTCCGCTTTCCGCAAAAAGCTTGCGCACCGCGCTTTCGCTCAAGCCGAGATGGGCGGACAGATGCGCCTCGCTCAGACGCCCATTGGAAAGATTGCGGGCGATGAACAGCTTGGCCCGGTGCAGGCGCGCATCGCTCAAGGCTTTGCCGGAAAGGCAGCGCTCCTTGCCCATCGCGCTGGCGCCGAGCGCCAGGGCGGCCAGATCGCATAATTGGTCGCCGATCGTTTCCGCCAGCTTGAAGTCCGGCTGGATATCCTCGTTGATCAGCGTGTCGGCATAGCTGCGCAGCAGGCTGCAGGCCGGGTTGTCGCGGCCGAGGCGCACCATGTCGAACCGGTCCTCGCTGGTCACCAGCGGCAGGATCTTGGCGCGCGGCAGGGCAAGGGCGAGCGTGCGCCCGACCTGCCGCGAATGCGACCGAAGCGTTTCGGCCGTCGCGTGAACAAGGATCTCTCCCGCCTCCGCCTTCTCGACGCGCCCGCGCTGCTCATAGACCAGAATGCTCTCGCCGAACGGAATCGAGAACATCACGAGATCGAGCCCGTTCATGTTGGGCGACATGACGAAGCGCGACAGGCCCTGGTCGAAGACCGTAGCGCAGGCCTCGGGCAGCGAGATATTGGCAAAGCGATAGACCCGTCCCTCATCCTCGGCTGCGAGGCCGGAATAGCGGTGGCCGATCATTTGTCCGTAGTGACGGCAGAGATCGCGGAAGCCGGCAATTTCTCCGCCGAGGGCGACATCCGTCTTGGATCGGAAAGGAAGAACCATGCCGTCTCTCCTTCAGGACTGTCATGCACGTCTGTCCGTCGGGTGTGTCCGGTCGTCGACAGAGGCCGGACGGGACCGGACAGTGAAGCGGCCTTCAAGGCCCGAGCGGCGGGCGCTGCAACAGGCTGCCGCTTTGAGGGCGCGCCCACGATCAGCATTGCACAGCACCTCATCATTGCAACCTTATTTTCGAATATGTCATTTTCTATCATTTGCCTGTGCGCAGCGCGCAAAGATTGAAACCGATCGTAGACCCTTGGCCCTCCAGCACCCAACCGTCGCCGCCGACGGTGTTTTTGATAAGCCGGCGAATGATTTTGTCTGCGAAAACGAAGGGCCGATGTCGCTTTTTCTCCTGCGCGATGACGCGAAGCGTGACAGTCTGAGCCCATGCGCATGCGCTTCGCGCCGGCCCTGATCGAGAGGCCGGTTCAGCCGAGCGCCAGTCAGGAACGGCCATGCAGTCCACCATCGTCATGATCAATCTGCTTGGGGCCGTCGCTCTTCTGCTTGTCGGGCTCGCACAGGTGAAGGACGGTGTGTCGCGGGCCTTCGGCGCGCGGCTGCGCACCGGGCTCGCCACGGCGACGCGACGCTCCTGGCGGGCCTTCGTCTCCGGCCTCGTCGCCACGCTCGCGCTGCAGAGCTCCACCGCAACGGCGCTGATGGTCTCCTCCTTCGTCGAGCGCAGTCTCGTCAAGCCGCGCATGGCGCAGATCGTGCTGCTCGGCGCCAATCTCGGCACAGCGCTGACGGCCTGGATCGTCTCGACCGGGATCGAGTGGCTTTCGCCGCTCCTCATCCTGTGCGGCTTCGCCCTGACCCGCAGCGCCGCCACGGCGCGCCAGGGCGGCGGCGTCGCGCTGATCGGCATCGGTCTCATGCTGCTCTCGCTGCACCTCCTCGACCAGGCCAGCGCGCCCATGCGCCATTCGGCGGCGCTTGCAACCTTCATCCGCCTGCTCGATGGCGCCTGGCCGGTGGCCTTCGCCTTTTCAGCCGGCCTTGCCTTTGCCTGCTCCTCCAGCCTCGCCATCGTCGTGCTGATCCTGTCGCTGGCGTCCACCGGCGTGCTGCCCGGCGGGCTGCTGGTGGCCCTGGTGCTCGGCGCCAATCTGGGCGGGGCAATCCCGCCTTATGTCGCCACCTTGCGGGCAGCGCCTGCGGCGCGGCGCATCACGCTCGGCAATCTCATCGTGCGGGCTTGCGGCTGTCTCGCAGCCCTGCCGTTCGCCGGACAGGCTGCGGCACTTCTCGCCCGCCTGCCGGGCGACAAGCTGCCGGTCGATGCGCATCTTCTCTTCAATCTCGTCCTTGCCCTGCTTGCCTGGCCGCTCACCCGCAGCCTCACCCGGCTGATGGTGCGGCTGGTGCCGGAGGAAGCGGGTTCCGACCAGGGGCCGAGCTATCTCGACGCCCACGAGCTCTCGACGCCGGTGGTGGCGCTGACCAGCGCCACGCGCGAAGTGCTGGGGGTCGGCGATCTCATCGAGCGGATGCTGCTGAAGGCGGCCGATGCATTCCGGACCGGCGATCCGGCCACGCTGCGCGAAATTCCGGCTTTGGAGCAGCGGGTCGACCGGCTGCAGCAGGAGGTAAAGCTCTATCTCTCGCGCCTCGGGCGCAGCGAACTGACGGAAGAGAACGCCCGCCGCTCGATCGCCATCATCGACTATGCGATCAACCTCGAACATATCGGCGACATCATCGAGAAGGGCCTGTCCGAGCAGGTCACGAAGAAGGTGTCGCTGGGCCTGACCTTTTCGGAAGCAGGCTTTGCGGAGCTGTCACGCTTCTTCGACCTGACGATCGACAATCTGCGCATCGCCCAGACCATTTTCGTCACCGGTGACATTCACCTGGCAAGGCGCCTGATGGAGGTGAAGGTGGAGGTGCGCAATCTCGAGAAGCAATCGGCCGAGCGCCACTTCCAGCGCCTGCGCGAAGGCCAGCCGGCCAGTCTGCAGACGAGCTCGCTGCATCTGGACATGCTGCGCGACCTGAAGCGCATCAACGCCCATATCGTCTCGGTGGCCCATCCGATCATGGATACGAGCGGGCTGCTCAGCGAGAGCCGGTTGCGGGCGATGTAAGGCCCGCCTGCGCTCAGGCGACGCCGCGGCTTGGCACTGCCGTTTCCAGGCCGTGCGGATCGGCCACCATCGGCCAGATGGTGCGCGGTGCGCGGCGATAGGGCGTGCGGGCCGGATTGTTCGGGTAGGGCGTGCCGGCCGAACAATAAAGGATCTCCGCCGCGATCTTGGAGAAAGAAGCGTAGAAGTGGTTGGTCGATTTGATGACCAGGATCTTCATCGCCGTCGGGTCGATGCCGAGGGCGGAGAACAGGCTGGGGTCAAAACTCTGGGCGCGGGTGGAATTGAGGATGATGTCGATGCCATCCAGCCGGATATGCGCGGCATCGCCGAACGGGGCATAGCTTTCGCCGAAGCGCATCTGCGCATTTTCGACCAGCCGCACCACGGTCACGCGCCCGTCGATCGGCTGGCCGGTGCCGGGGGCGGATTTGGCGCCGAAGCGCAAGGGGATCTCCGCACCTTCCCCGGCCGCCATGCAGATCTGCACCGCCATCGGATCCCAGATGGTGCCGATCGCCACATCGCGCGCGCCGCGGGCGAGGAGCTCGGCCAGCAAGACGGTCGCATCCCCTGCCGTCCCGCCGCCCGGATTGTCCCACATATCGGCGATCACCACCGGATGGGCACGCGCAGCCAAGGCACGCGACACCGCCTCGCGCTCGTCGATCTGCGGCATGATGAAGGTGCCGCGCCGGGCAAAGAGTTCGAGGCCGAGCCGTCGCGCCAGCGCCTCTCCGGTCTCGGGGGCATTGTCGGTCACCACCAGCATCTTCGTGCCCATTTCCGGCACGTCGCCGGCCATGAAACCATGGATCACCGAGATCGACAGCACGCTGTCTTCCATGCGCTCCAGCGCCGCGATGCGGTCGACGAAGCTGCGCATCGGGTCGCGCGAGGTGGGGAAAACATCGATCATCCGGCAATCGAAGACCGACATGACCGGTCGCACGCGGCCTTCCAGCGTGTCGACGGCAATGCGCCAGAGATCCTCGGCGCGGTCGACGAAGTCGGTATGGGGGAATTCCTTGAAGTAGACGAAGAAATCCGCCGCCTGCCGGCGCTTTTCCGTCAGGTGCGAATGCGGGTCGAGCTCGGCGCAGACCAGGACGTCTGGGCCGACCATGGCGCGCACGCGCGCAAGAAGGTCGCCTTCCGTGTCCTCGTAGCCGGCAGCCACCATGGCGCCGTGCAGGCCGAGCACCACGGCATCGACGGGGAGGGCGGCCTGAAGCTGGCCGAGAATTTCGTCGCGCAGGCCTTCATAGGTCGCCTTTGCGACAAGACCGGCGGGATCGGCCCAGGCTGCAGTGCCTTCGATCAGCGTCCAGCCCTTGTCCCGGCAGACGCGCCGGCCGACGGTGATCGGGGCGGAACAAAGCGTGGGCGTTTCGGGGTGTTCGCCCGGCGGCGCGTAGAGCGAGGCAAGGAAGGCGCGGCGATCGATGCAGATCGGCGAAAACGTGTTGGTTTCCGTCGCCAGCGCTGCCGTAAAGATCCGCACATGTCCCCCCGCGGCGTCAGCCGTCATTTCTCTTCCATCGGATTGGGCAGGTAGCCCGTAAAGCCGCAGATCTTCCATCGTCCCGCATGGAAGCGGCAGTAATAGAGCGTCTGCCATTTCAAGACGTCGCGCGTGCCGTCGGCCTTGGTGATCGCTCCATCGAACATCTTGCGGGCAAGCGCCGCGCTGCCGGAAATCTCGATGTCGGTCAGCGTTGTCGTCCTGAAGATCGCCTGGCGGGGATCCTCGGCAAAGGCGGTGGCGGCAAAGTCGCGCGCCTGGCGCAGCCATTCCTCGCGGTAGTCGGCAAGCGTCGGAAAGGTGAGGCGCCATGTGGCCGGGCTTACCGATTTCCGGCCGTCGATGCCGAGGAATGCGTCCTCGACGAAATCGTCGGCGACCATCGACCAGTCGGCGGCGAGGAAGGCCGTGATGTCGCGCTCGACCAGCATCTCCCAGATCGCGCGGCGGTCCGTGTCCGCAGCAGGGAACGGGTTGGCAAACGGGTCTCGATCCACCGTCATATTGAAATTCTTTTCATGAACGCCGATTTTCTCTGGTCAAAATCCGTCTTGTATGGTCACTTGTCAACGGATCACGAAAATAATTTGCAAGGGGAGCGCGGTGTCCATCAAACGCTATGGAGATGTGCAGGCTGGCGCCGGCGGAAAGCCGCTGCCCTTCGCCCGCGCGGTCGAGGCCGATGGCTGGCTGCATGTCTCCGGCCAGGTGGCCATGGAAAAGGGCGAAATCATCGGCGGCGGCATCGTGGCCGAAAGCCACAAGGCCATTCAGAACCTGATCGCCATCCTGCACGAGGCCGGCTACGGCGTGGAGCATGTGGTGCGCTGCGGGGTCTGGCTGGATGATCCGCGCGACTTCTGGAGCTTCAACGCTGTCTATCAAAGCTATTTCGGTGCCCATCCGCCGGCGCGTGCTTGCGTCCAGTCCGCCATGATGGTCGATTGCAAGGTCGAGATCGACTGCATCGCCTACAAACCCAAGGAAGGCTAGCAGTCGGTCATGGCGGCGGTCGGACAGGGGTTGGCGGACGGCATGGATCTCTTTTCCAATCTGCAGGCGGAAAAGGCGAAGCTGTCGCCTTCCGAGGGCCGGATCGCCGACATCATCCTTAACGACTTCGAGTTTGCCGTCGGCGCCTCGATCATCGAGCTGGCGGAACGCGCCGCCGTCTCGCCGCCCACCGTGACGCGGTTTTGCCGAAGGCTCGGCTGCGACAGTTTCTCCGATTTCAAGATCCGGCTCGCCCGCACCGCCTATGTCGGCATGCGCTATCTCAAGCCCGAGCCGAAGAGCTCCAATGCCGGCGACGTGGCGCAGGAAATCATCACCAAGGCGCAGAACGCTCTGTTCCTCCTGCACGACCAGCTCGAGATCGCGGCCGTGGAACAGGCGGTGGAGCGGATCGTCGCAGCCGAGATGGTCTACGCCTTCGGCTCCGGCGGCAACTCCTCCATGGTCGCGACCGAGCTGCAGAACCGGCTGTTCCGCCTGGGCATCCGCGTCACGGCGAGTGCAGATCATAGCATGCAATTGATGCTGACGGCCGCCGCCCGGCCTGGCGATGTCATCATCGGCTCCTCGCTCTCCGGCCGCAATGCCGAGCTGGTCCGCTCCTTGAAGCTTGCTGCCGAGCTCGGCATTCCCACCATCGTGATCACCCAGACCGGCAGTCCGGTGGCCGAAGCCGCCGATACGGTGCTGGCCGTGGATCTGAGCGAAGGCGTCAACATCTTCCGTCCCACCTCCACCCGCATCGCCTACCTGGCGCTGGTCGATATCCTCGCAAGCCTCGTCGCCTATGGCGTCCAGGCCCAGGCCGCGACCACGCTGCGCCGCATCAAGGAGCAGCTCGTCAAGCACCGCGACGGCGACGATCGACAGCCGCTCGGAGACTGAGCCATGCCATCCCTTTCCCCAGACAGGACCTCGCAGCGCTGATGAACACACTCGCCATCGTAACCGGCGGCGCCGGGGATATCGGCCGCGCCATCGCCGCCCGGCTTTCCGCCGATCATGACAGGGTGCTCCTGGTCGATCTCGACCTTGAGGCGGCGAACGCTGCGGCGAAAGCCCTGGGGCCGGCCGAGCGCTTCGTTGCCCTGCGCTGCGACGTGACCGACGAAGCCGATGTCGCGGCCATGGCAGAGAGCGCGCGCGGGCTGGGGCGCGTGCGCACGCTCGTCAACAATGCCGGCGCCGCCTTTTCCGTCAGCCTCCAGTCGACCACCGCGGAAAGCTGGCGGCGCGATACGCAGCTGAATTCGGAAGCAGCCTTCCTCTGCCTGCGGGCGGTGGAAGACATGTTGAAGGAAACCCGGGGCTCGGTCGTCAACATCGCCTCGGTCAACGGCCTGCAGGTCTTCGGCCACCCGGCCTACAGCGCGGCCAAGGCGGCTCTCCTGCATTTCACCCGGCTGACCGCGGTGGAATATGGCCGCTTCGGTATCCGCTCCAACGCGGTGGCGCCGGGCACGGTGCGCACGCAGGCCTGGAATGCGCGGGCCGATGCCAACCCTAATGTCTTCGAGGAAGCCAAGCGCTGGTATGCGCTCGGCCGCGTCGTCGATCCCAAGGACGTGGCGGAGGCCGTCGGCTTTCTCGCCTCGCCGCTTGCCGCCGCCATCACCGGCGTCTGCCTGCCGGTCGATTGCGGGCTGACCGCCGGTTCGGCCGAACTCGCCCGCACCTTCTCGCAATCCGACGATTACTGACCACGCACAGTCACAGCAGCAAGGAACAGACCATGGCCCCGACCTATGCCCCCGCTCTCTACCGCCTGGACGGTACCTGGTCGCCCAAGGGCGGCGCGAATGGCGCCTTCACCTTCACGCTGTTCAATCTCTCCGACCAGCCGATCGCCGATTTCTCGCTTGCCTATACGTCGCTGACGCGGGTGATCGATGCAGAGGCCGTCACCAATGCCCGCTTCCTGCGCCGCAACGCCAATTTTCATGAATTCGCGCCGCCGGACGGCCTGTCGCTGTCGCCGGGTGAGGGCTGGACCTTCACGGTGTCCGGCCTGCATCGTCCGGCCAAGCACTGCACCGAAGGCGCCAAGTCCGCCTATCTCACCCTGTCTGACGGCAGCTTTGTCGATGTCGCGGTGTCCGATCTCCTGCTCGCCGATGCGCCGAGCCTGCCGCCGCCGGTGCTGTTGCCGAAGGGAAAGCTCGACCTGCCCTTCGCGCTGCAGCCCTGGCCGGCCGAGATCGATGCCGTCCCCGGCGACGGGTTCCCGGTCGTTCTCTACCCGGTGGAAGGCACCTCGACGGACTCCCTGAAGGCGATCTCCGCCGTCACCGCCCTCATCCGGCGCCTTTTCGAAAGCGCGCATGCGCCCTTCTCGCTGATCAGGGCGCCGGAGGGGCGCGCGCTCTCGCTCACCCATCAGGCCGATCTCGGGAAGGAGGCCTATCGGATCCGCTTCACGGATGACGCTGTCGATCTCGCTTTCGGCGATGCCGCCGGCCGGCAATATGGCCTCACCACGCTCGCCCAGCTTCTGGAAGGGGCGCGCTCGAAGCCTGAGACCTTCCGCTTCCCCGCCTCCGGCACCATTGCCGACCGTCCGCGCTATGGCTGGCGCGGCTGCCATCTCGACGTGTCGCGCCAGTTCTATCCGGTGGCGGACGTGATGCGGCTGATCGATATCCTCGCCTGGCTGAAGCTCAACATCTTCCACTGGCACCTGACCGATGACGAAGCCTGGCGGCTGGAGATCAAGGCTTTTCCGCAGCTGACCACCACCGGCGTCCTGCGCGCGCCGCAGGGACCGCTGCTGCCACAGCTCGGCAATGGCGCAGATCCTGTCGGCGGCTTCTATTCCCAGGACGATATTCGCGCCATCGTCGCCCATGCGGCGCGGCTTTCGGTGGAGGTCGTGCCGGAGATCGACATTCCCGGCCACAATGCGGCGACGCTGGTGGCGCTGCCGGATCTGGTCGATGGGCAGGAGGCGCCGGACAGCTATCACTCGGTCCAGGGCTTCCCCAACAATGCGCTGAACCCGGCGGTCGACTTCACCTACACCTTCCTCGAAACCGTGTTCGACGAGATGGTGACGCTGTTTCCGAGCGAATACCTGCATGTCGGCGGCGACGAGGTGGCGCATGGCTCCTGGCTCGCCTCGCCGCAGGCCAAGGCGCTGATGGAGCGTGAAGGGATCGACGGCACCTTCGCGCTGCAATCCTATTTCCTCAAGCGGGTAAAGGCCATGCTGACGGCGCGCGGCAAGAAGCTTGCCGGCTGGAACGAGGTCGCTCATGGCGGCGGCGTCGGAGCGGAGGGCACGCTGCTGATGGCCTGGGAGAACCCGAAGGTCGGCATCGAGCTCGCCGAACAGGGCTACGAGGTGGTGATGACCCCTGGCCAGGCCTATTATCTCGACATGGTGCAGGACGATGCCTTCCAGGAGCCCGGCGCCAGCTGGGCCGGCACGGTGCCGCCCGGCCATACCTATGCTTATGAAGCAGCAGGCGACTTTCCGGACGCGTTGCAGGACAGGCTGAAGGGCGTGCAGGCCTGTATCTGGAGCGAGCATTTCCTCTCGCGCGGCTATTTCAACCGCCTGGTCTTCCCGCGCCTGCCGGCGATTGCCGAGGCCGCCTGGACCCCGCGGGCGAACAAGGACTGGCAGCGCTTCGCCGCCATCGTTCCCCTCTGCCCGAAGCTTTGAGGAGAGACCATGCTGCGCATCGCTTTCGGCGGTATCCATACCGAATGCAGCACCTATTCGCCGGTGCTGATGGCGGTCGAGGATTTTCGCCTGATCGCGGGAGAGGACATGCTCTCCTTCGACTATTTCGACTTCCTGCCGACAGAGGGGGTCACCCTCCTGCCGCTGCTGCACGCCCGTGCCGTTCCGGGCGGGCCGGTTTCGCGGGTGGCTTATGAGCACTTCAAGGCGGACTTCCTCGCCCGACTGTCCGCCAGCCTGCCGCTCGACGGTCTCTATCTCGCCATGCATGGCGCGATGAATGTCGAAGGCATGGACGATGCCGAAGGCGATTGGATCGCCGCCGCCCGCGCCGTGGTCGGGCCGGCATGTTTGGTTGCCGCGAGCTATGATCTGCACGGCAATGTCAGCCAGCGCATCGTCGATCAGCTCGACATCTTCGCCGCCTATCGCACGGCCCCGCATATCGACGTGCGCGAGACCATGCTGCGCGCCTGGTCCATGCTGGTCGATGCGTTGAAGGGCGGGCCGCGGCCAGGTGTCGCCTGGGCCAAGGTGCCGGTCCTTCTGCCGGGCGAGCGGACGTCGACCGAGGACGAACCAGCCAAGGGGCTTTACGAGGCTCTTCCCGCCTATGACCGGCAGCCGGGCGTCCGTGATGCCAATCTGATGGTCGGCTATGTTTGGGCCGACGAACCGCGCGCGACGGCCTGTGCCGTGGTGACGGGCACGGACAGGCAGGCCGCCGCCGACGCCGCACGGGAAATTGCCGCCGGATACTGGGCGGCGCGCGATGCTTTCGCGTTCGGCCCTGTGACCGGCCCGCTGGAGGCGATGCTGGATGCGGCGGAAAAAGCCGAGACACGGCCGGTGATCCTGGCCGATTCCGCCGACAACCCGACCGGCGGCGGTGTCGGGGACCGGGCAGATGTGCTGAATGCGCTGCTTTCCCGCGGGTTCGACGATGCGCTCCTGGCCGGCATTTGCGACCGGCCCGCGGTGGAGGCCTGTTTTGCGGCGGGAGAAGGCGCAAGCTTGTCCCTGCGCATCGGCGGCAGCCTCGACCCATCAAGTAGGCCGGCCGTGATTAAGGCGCGTGTGCTGGGGCTCGATGATCCAGGCGGCGCGGCGGAGCGCCAGGCGGTGGTGCGGGCAGGCGGGATCACGATCGTGCTCTCGGCCCGGCGCCGTCCCTACCACACTCTCTCCGATTTCGCCCGGCTCGGCCTTGATCCGAAGCAGGTGCGGCTCCTCGTCGTCAAGTCCGGCTATCTCTCGCCCGATCTCGCGCCGATCGCCAATCCCAACCTCATGGCCCTGACCGAGGGCGTGGTGAACCAGGATATCCCGGCGCTGGCCAGCCATCGCCGCAGCCGGCCCGCCTACCCCTTCGACCGCGATTTCACCTTCGAGCCGGAGGTCCGCTTTTCCGCGCGCTGGTCTTGAGCATCTCACGCGAAAGGGCTGGATTTCGCGGGGCTTGCGGGCCGGGCGGGCGATTGTGTGGTGCAGGCGCTTCTGCTTAATGTCGCGCGCAGCCGAACGGGCTGCGCGTGATTCCCGTTCTTCGGCCCGTCCTGCAGAACACCCGATCCGGCCTTCCCAGAAGGCACGGGCGGCGCTGCGATGGCTTTGGCCGCAACAGACAGCGTCCCATGGCTTTCCCCATTCCCGACATCTACCGTCACCCGACCGTGCGCACCAGCATGCTCGCCATCTTCGCCTTTGGCTTTTCGGGCGCGACGACCTCGCCCTACCAGTCGGTGGTCGGCATCAAGGAGCTGGGGCTCGGCGATGGCGCCTATTCGGCAATCATGGCATCGGCCGCGGCGGTCAATGTGCTGGTCAGCCTGCTCGTCGGCAATTTTGCCGATCGGCTGGGCGAATATCGGCGCATGATGCTGGTCGTCTGTCTGTTCGGCATCCTCGGCTATGGCGCGATCTATCTGGTGCCGACCCAGGCCGTCTTCGTCGGCGCGGCGCTTCTCGTCCTGCCGGTCTATGGGGCGCTGAATTCGCTGCTTTTCGCCAATGTCCGGGCTGTTACGCGGGACATGCCGGGTGAAACGATCGCCGAGGTCAATTCCGGCGTTCGCGCCATGATCTCGCTCTCCTGGGTTCTGGTGCCGGGGCTGACCGGCGTCTTGCTGGCGCAATCATCGACCATGCTGCCGGCCTATCTCTTCGCCGCACTCGCCGTGGTGGCCTGTCTCGGCTTGATCGCCTTCGCCATGCCCAAGGTGAAACCGACCGAGATGCTGGTCATCAACCATATGAGCTACTGGGCAGCGCTCGCCCATGTCATGTCGCCGCGGATTGCGGTGCGGGTCCTGGCCGTCGCGCTCGTCACCGGCATGCTGCATGTCAACGGCGTGGTGCAGCCCTTGATCGTCGTCGGGCCGGCCGGAGGCAAGGTCGGCGATATCGGCGTGCTCGTCGGCATCGTCGCGCTCCTGGAGGTTGCTTTCATCCTCGTGCTCGGGCGGGTCGTGCGCCGCTTCGGCGCCATGCCGGTGCTGGCCGCCGGCACGGGGCTTTACGTGCTCTATCTGGTCCTGCTGGGTCTTTCCACGGCGCCCTGGCACCTCTACGCGCTGACGCTGATCAGCGGGGCAGGGGCAGCGGCGCTGATCAGCATACCGATCACCTATCTCCAGGATCTGATCGCCGACCGCCCGGGCCTCGGCAGCGCGCTGATTTCGGTCAACATGTTCCTGAGTGCCGGGCTCGGCGCGCTGCTCTTCGCGCTCGGCACCGCCGTCGGCACCTATTCCCTCGCCTCGATCATCGGCGGAGCGGCCGGTGCCATCGGCATTTCCCTGTTGATCCTGCTCGACGGTTTCCACCCGCGCCCCGTCGCCTGAGCGGCAAAGAGGCGATCAGGCGGGCCGCAGCGCGATATAGACGGCCGTGGCGCCGAGAACGCCGGCCGCGCTGCGATTGAGCGCCTTCAGCGCCGAAGGGCGGCCGAGCAGGCGGCGTGCGCGGGAAGCGAGCAGGATATAGGGCAGCAGGACGGAGAGCAGCGTGAGAAAGGTGATGACCACCAGCGCCACATAATCCTGCAGCGTCACGGCCTCGAGGTCGATCAGCGTCGGCAGCAGCGCCAGGTAGAAGAGCATGGTCTTCGGATTGCCGAGCGTGACGAAGAGGCCGGACAGGAAGGCCGAGACCGCGCCTGCGGGCGGCCGCGCCTCGATCCGCTCGCTGATGAGACCTGCCGTCCACAGTTTCCAGGCGATGAAGAGGAGATAGAGCGCGCCGATGATCTTGATGATGAAGAACACCGTCGCAAAACTCTGCGCCAGGAAGGAAAGGCCGAGCACGGCGCCGGTCAGATAGACGAGATCGCCGAGGATCAGGCCGAGTCCCATCAGGAAGGTCTCGCGAAAGCCGGAGCCCAAGGCCCGCGCCACGATGGCGGTCATGCCAGGGCCGGGAATGGCCGCGGCGACGAACAGGGCGCCTGCGTAGGCGATGAGATTCGAAATGGTCATGACGTGCCTCCCACGATGGAGCGTTAGCGAAATCACTCGCCTCTGCCAAGAGCAGTCTCACAGGTAATGGTATCTACCAATATCGTTTGATTAATGGCTGCATGCCGGCTATTGGCGCAATGGTCTTTTTTTGGTATCGTCTGCGTCGATGATGGCTCACGCTTCGGCGCGTGCAGCAGGACAAGAGGCGCCCATGGCGGTTACCCCGGCAGACTGTTTGCCCGCGAAGGGCTTTCCCGCCAGCGCCGGGCCTCTTTATCTGCAGCTGCGCCAGGCGCTGGAGGAGGCGATCCGGGCCGGGCGACTGAAGGCGGGCGAGGCGCTGCCGGCCGAGCGCGATCTGGCTGCCAAGGCCGGCATCAGCCGCGTCACCGTGCGCAAGGCGGTGGAGGATCTGGTGCGCGATGGCCTGCTTCTGCGCCGGCAGGGGTCCGGCACCTTCGTCGCCGCGCCGCCGACACGCATGGAGCAGTCGCTTTCCCGGCTCACCTCTTTCTCAGAAGACATGGCCCGCCGGGGCCTTGCGACGAGAGCCGAATGGCTGGAGCGCGGCCTCTTTCCCGCTGCGCCCGCCGAAATGATGGCGCTCGGGCTTTCGGCCGATGCCATGGTGGCCCGTCTCGGGCGGCTGCGGATCGCCGACGATGTGCCCTTAGCTGTCGAGCGGGCCAGCGTCTCCGCCAGCGTTCTCCCGGATCCGGCTGAGGTCACGGGATCGCTCTACACCGCGCTTGCCCAGGCGGGCGCCCGGCCGGTGCGCGCCGTGCAGCGGCTGTCGGCGCAGGCTGCGCGGCCTGCGGATGCGGCTCTGCTCGGCATCGCGCCGGGTTCTGCCTGCCTGTCGATCGAGCGTGTCGCCTATCTCGCCACCGGCCGGGCGGTGGAATTCACCCATTCGCTGTTTCGCGGCGATGCCTATGATTTCGTCGCGGAGCTGACCCTCGGCGAGAGGACATGACAGGAAGGACAGACCATGACCGACACGACCCATATGCGTCGCGAGATCGACGAGATCCCGCAGGCGGCCGCCCGGCTTCTTGAGGCTGCAGGCGGGGCCCTCGATGCGGCGGGTACCGCTCTGCGCGAGGCTGACCCCGCCTTCCTCGTCACCATCGCGCGCGGCTCGTCCGACCATGCCGCCCTGTTCCTGAAATATGCGATCGAGCTCACGACCGGCCGGCCGGTCGCCTCGCTCGGACCCTCGCTCGCCTCCATCTACGCGGCGCCGATCCGGCTTTCGGGCGCGGCCTCGATCGCCATCTCCCAATCGGGCAAGAGCCCCGACATCGTGGCCATGGCGCAGGCTGCGACCGATGCCGGCGCCGTGTCCATCGCGCTGACCAACACGCTGCCCTCGCCGATCGCCGCTGCCAGCCGGCACGCGATCGATTTTGCGGCCGGCCCGGAGATCGCGGTGGCCGCAACCAAATCCTTCGTCAATTCAATCGTCGCCGGCCTTGCCATCCTTGCCGCCTGGACGAAGGACGAGGCGCTCGGCCGAGCCGTCAACGCCCTGCCGGAGCATTTCTCCCGCGCCGTCCGGCTCGACTGGCAGCCGCTCGCCGATGGCATCGGCGAGGCGGATTCGCTCTTCGTGCTCGGTCGCGGCCCGGCCCTGGCCATTGCCAGCGAGGCGGCGCTGAAGTTCAAGGAAACCTCCGGCCTGCATGCCGAGGCCTATTCGGCGGCGGAAGTGCTGCACGGGCCGGTGGCCCTGGTCGAGCGCACCTTCCCGGTGCTGGGGCTTGCCGCCCGCGACAAGGCGGAAAGCTCGGTGGCCGCTATCCTCAATGATCTTGCAGGCAAGGGCGCGCGCGCCTTCGTCACTTCCAGCCACGCCAGCAAGGCCGCGCCGCTTCCCTTCGTCGAGACCGGCCACCCGCTCACCGATGCCCTGGCGCTTGTCCTGCCGTTCTACGGCTTCGTGGAGGCGTTTTCGCGGGCCCGCGGCCTCAACCCGGATCAGCCTGTCGCGCTGAAGAAAGTGACGGAAACCCGATGAGCCGCTCCTTCGCTGTCACCGGCGCCCGCATCTTCGACGGCCAGGATTGGACCGAGAACCGGGCGCTTCTTGTCGATCAGGGTCTTGTCACCGGCCTTGTGCCGGCTACCGATCTGCCGGACGGCATCGAGCGTATCGACGCCGGTGGCGCGCTGCTGGTGCCGGGCTTCGTCGATCTCCAGGTCAATGGCGGCGGAGGCGTGCTCTTCAACGATCGCCCGGAGCCGGATGCGATCGAGGCCATCTGCGCTGCCCATGCCCGGTTCGGCACCACGGCCTTGCTGGTCACGCTGATCACCGACACGCCGGAGATCCGAACGGCGGCGATCGCGGCCGGCCGCGCCGCGCGACAGGCTGACGTTCCGGGCTTCCTCGGCCTGCATCTAGAAGGCCCGCATCTCTCGCTCGCCCGAAAGGGTGTGCATGATCCGTCCCTGATCCGGCCGATGCAGGCCGACGATCTCGATGCCCATCTCGCCTGCGCCTCGTTCTTCGATGCGGTGCTGGCGACCGTCGCGCCGGAAAACGTGACGCTGGAACAGGTGGCCGCGCTCACCCGTGCCGGCATCACCGTCAGCCTCGGCCATACCGACGCCGATTACGAGACGATCGCCACCTATGCGCTGGCCGGCGCGCGCATGGTCACGCATCTCTTCAACGCCATGAGCCCGCTCGGCTCGCGCGAACCGGGCACGGTCGGTGCGGCGCTCGATCTCGGCACGCTCCATGCGGGAATCATCGCCGATGGCTATCATGTCGATCCCGTGTCGATGTCGGTGGCGCTGCGCGCCAAGGCAGGGCCCGGGCGGATCTTCATCGTCACCGACGCCATGTCGACCATCGGCTCGGATCAGCAGTCCTTCACGCTGAACGGCCGCACCATCCTGCGCAAGGATGGCCGGCTGACGGCGGCGGATGGCACGCTGGCCGGTGCGGATATCGACATGATCTCCTCGGTGCGCTTTGCACACCAGACACTGGATCTGCCGCTCGAAGAGGCGCTTCGCATGGCGTCCGCCTATCCGGCGGATGCGATAGGCCTGTCGGCGCGCAAGGGCCGGCTTCTGCCGGGGCTCGATGCCGACTTCCTTCTGCTCACGACGGAGTTGGAGATGATCGCCACCTATATAGGCGGCGAGGCGGTCTTCTCAGCCTGACAGCACGGCCTTCAAGGTCCGCACCGTTTCCCGGTCGGTGCGGCGCATGGCCTCGGAGGCAAAGCCGAAACGCAGAAGCGTCGCGTCGCCCTCTTCGAGCGGGCGGGCGCAGGAGGCGTGCAGTTCGCGCACGCCGCTTTCCAGAAGCGCAGCGGCATTGGCGGCGGTGACGCCGGAGCCGGGCATCAGGCTGATGCGGCCTGCAGCCTGGGCATGAAGGGCTTTCAGCGTCGCGAGCCCGTCAATCGCCTTCATCGCGCCGCCGGAGGTCAGCACCCGGTCGAAGCCGAGCGTGATCGCCTGCTCCAGCGCCGCCTCCTTGTCCGGGGTGAGGTCGAAGGCGCGGTGCAGCGTGCGACCGAGCCCGTCCGCGCGTTCGATCAGCCTGGCCAGCGTCGGCAGGTCGAGGCCATGGTCGGGCCGGCTGGCGCCGAGCACGACGCCGGAAAGGCCGGCCGCCCGAGCCGCGTCGATCTCCGTCTCCATCAGGCCAATCTCGTCCTGGCTGAAGACGAAGCCGCCGGCGCGCGGGCGGATCATGGCAAAGACCGGGATCGGGGCCTCCGCTGCCCGCTTCATCAGGCCGATCGACGGGGTCAGGCCGCCGAGCGCCAGGGCCGCGCACAGCTCGATCCGGTCGGCCCCGCCGGCAATCGCCGCATCCAGCCCCTCGGCATCGTCGACACAGACTTCGAGGAGAACGGCGCTCATTGCGGCCCGGCTCCGAGCGCCAGCAGGGCGGCGCCGATCAGGCCCGGTTCGATGCCGGGATAGAGCGTCGGGCAAAGACCCTGGACCACCAGCGGCCGGTCGAAGCGGCGCAGCGTGCGGGCGCGGGTGGCGACATCGATCGCCGCCATCAGCCGCGCGGAGGAGGACAGGCCGCCGCCCGTCGGCACGATGGTCGCGCCGGTGATGTTGATGGCGAGCGCCAAGGGCGACGCGACGAGATCGACCAGGATCTCGATCGTGCGGGCCGCCTTCTCGTCTCCGGCTTCCCAGGCTTGGGTGATGGCGCGGCTTTCCAGCCTCTGGCCGTGCAGCATCTCATGCAGTCGCTCCATGCCGCGCGCGCTGCCCACGGCGTCGATACAGCCCTTCTGGCCGCAGCCGCAGGCAAAGGCGGGAATGGCGACCGGCGGATCGCCGGCAAAGGCGGCGGCGACCGGGCCATGGCCCCATTCGCCGGCAAAGCCGCCCGCTTCGTTGATCAATCGGCCATTGACCACGACCCCGCCGCCGACGCCGCTGCCGAAGATCGCGCCAAAGACGATTCGATGGCCGCGTCCCGCGCCGATCCCGGCTTCGGCAAGGGCGAAGCAATCGGCATCATTGGCCACCAGCACCGGCATGCCCAGGCGCGCCTGCAGGTCGGCCGAGAGGATGCGTCCGTCGATGCAGGGAATATTGGCGACCTTGCCGGCTTGGCTGTCCGGATCGACCACGCCGGCGATCGACAGCGCGATCCGCTCCGGCTGCGTGCCGGATTCGGCGATGAGATCGGCGAGCACGCCCACGAAAGCCTCGAAATCATGCAGCGGTGTGGGCCGGCGAGACAGGGGGCGGATCTCTTCGGGCGAGGCGGCCACCGCGCCACGGATCGCCGATCCGCCAATATCGAAACAGACGATCATCAGAGCTCCATCAACAGGGGTTCGGCCGCCAGCGCGGCGGACAGCAGGCGGTCGTCCTGCCCATGCGGGGCGGAGAGCAGGAGCCCGACCGGCATGCCCTCCTCGCCCGCGCCGCAGGGCAGGGAGACACCGCAGCCGTCGAGAAAATTGGTCAGCATCGTATTGCGGAGCGTGCGGATATTGGTGGCGACGAACAGGGCGTCATCGGCAAGCAGCGGGGCGATCTTCGGCGCGACATGGGCGACCGTCGGATGAACGAGCAGGCTGTCGGGCCCGATCTCTTCGGCAAAGGCGGCGACCATCCGCCGCCGGGCGGCGAGAAGGGCCACGTAATCGGCCATGGCGATGCGGCTGCCGAGCGCGACGCGGTTCGCCACGCGCGGATCCATGGCCGCAGCGTCGGTTTCCAGCCGAGCCCGATGCAGGGCATAGGCCTCCGCGGTCACGAGCGCGCCATGGCGGGCACCGAGCGCCAGAACCTCGTCGAAGAGTGGGAAGGTGCGCCGCTCGATCCGCGCGCCAGCGGCAGCCAGGCGGGCAAGGCCGCTCTCGAAGGCTGAGACGACGCCGGCCTCGGCCTCGTCGAAGATCACGCTCGTCGGCACGACCAAGGTCTTGCCGGAAAGCGTCGTCCGCTCCACCGCCGGTGCGGTCATCCCACGCATGGCGGCATCGACCCAAATCGCATCCTGCACGCTGCGGGTCAGAGGTCCCAGCGTATCGAGGCTGGTGGACAGCGGGAAGACGCCCTCCATCGGATAGCGGCAACGGCTGGCCTTGTAACCCACCAGCCCGCAGAAGGCGGCGGGTATGCGCACCGAGCCGCCGGTATCGCTGCCGATCGCGACAGGAACGAGGCCTGCCGCCACGGCGGCCGCCGCGCCGGAGGAGGAGCCGCCGGTCACCCGCGCCTCGCCCGTGGCCCGCGGGTTCTCCGGCGTTCCGTAATGCGGGTTCAGGCCGAGTCCGGAAAAGGCGAACTCGCTCATATTGGTGCGTCCCACGGCCACCATGCCGGCCGCGCAAAGGGCGGCAACGACCGGGGCATCGGCCGTTGCAACGGGGGCGCTGCGCAGGACGGCGGATCCGGCTGCCGTCGCCATGCCGGCCATGTCGAACAGATCCTTCCAGGCGAGCGGGATCCCGTCGAGAAGACCGAGCGCGCGTCCTTCGGCCAGGCGACGTCGTGCGGCGTCTGCTTCCCGGCGGGCGCGCTCGGGGCAAAGCGCGGTGAAGATGGCCGGATCGGCCCCTTCCACCGCTTCCAGCACGGCCTCCAGAAGCGTCACCGGGTCGAGAGGGCCGGACTGCAGGAGGACGGACAGGCTGGCGGCGGAACGGCCGGTGATCGAATGCGGCATGGCGTGGCTCGTCGGCTTGATTTCAGGCCCGCGGCGCTGCCGTTCTTGCGGCGCCGCCTCTGGCGACATACATGCTGGGCGGTGCCGCAACAAGCCCGCAAGCTTTCACGAACGAAAGCGGGCGGGCCTTGCGTGGTGGGTGATGGGCAAGAGGAAACGCTGCCGATGATCGTCGATGCTGCACGCGCCGGCCTTGCCAATCTCGTTGCGCCGGAAACGCGCTCCACCTTCTGGAAGGTGCTCGGCCTCACGCTCGCGGCCCTCCTGCTTCTCTGGCTCGCGCTGCGCGAGACAGTGCTCTACGTCCTGACGCCCTATGTGACGCAGATGATGCCGAGCGCGCCGGACTGGGCGGGGTGGCTCACCTTCTTCATCGGGCTTCTGGCGAGCATCGGCCTTGCCTTGGCGCTGGCGCTCGTGCTGGCGCCGGTGACGGCGCTGATCGCCGGCTTCTTCCTGGACGATGTGGCGGAGGTGATCGAGCGGCGCGATTTTCCGGCCGACCCGCCGGGCCGCGCGCTCCCTTTCGGCACGGCGCTCATCGAGGGGTTGAAGTTCCTGGGCGTCGTGCTGCTCGGCAACCTGCTGGCTCTCCTCCTGCTGCTGGTGCCGGGCGTCAATCTCGTCGCCTTCTTCCTCGTCAATGGCTATCTGCTCGGCCGGGAGTTCTTCGAATTCGCCGCCATGCGCCATCGCAGTCCCGCCGAGGCCCGGCAGTTTCGCGCCAGGCACAAGGGGCGGGTGTTCCTCGCCGGCCTGCTGCTCGCCGCCTACCTGGCCGTGCCGCTTCTCAACCTGACCACGCCGCTCTTTGCCGCAGGGCTGATGGTGCATCTGCACAAGCAGCTTTCCCGGCGCGATCCGCAGTTCGGCGCGGCCGAGACCCGGCAGCGCCTGCAGCCGGCCTGATCAGGACACGATCAGCAGCGAGACATAGGCGAGCACGGTGACGACCAGGCCGCGGAAGGCGAAGCCGACGAAGCGATATTTCTGCCGCGCGATCCCCGATAGCACGTCGACATTGTCCATATATTGCTCGAAGAGATAATCGAGATCGCTGCGCAGCGCGGCCTCGCGAAAGGCATCGCGGTGGCGCGGCCAGCCGCCCCAGAAGAGCGTCGTCGTCTTGGCCGCGTGGCGCGGCAGGATGACCAGAATGGCGCAGATGATGGAGAAGACCGAGGCGACCGCCAGAATGCCGGAGACGGTGGCCGGCAGCCAGGCGGCGGTAAAGTAGCGCGAGAGCGTGAAGACCCCGCGCCCCTCGCTGGAGGAGATCAGGAAGGCGAGCATGAAGGTGAAGATATAGGCGGCCTTCTGGTCGGAAATCTTGATCTGGTCGTAGAAGATGTCGTTCACGGTCTTGATGTGATCGAAATATTCACGGCCTGCGGCAGAAGGCGGCATGTCCGCCCCGATCCGCGGCTCGCCCATCAGGTCCACGTCCATTCGTCTTCCCCTCGTCCACGGCTTTTCTCACCACGAACGCGAGCCGAAAGCAACATCCGACCCGAAACGTCCGGTTTGAAACAGGCGCTCCGACGCGCCAAGCTTGACTTTGCAAGCCGAGGCGCTCCACTGGCATCTTGGCAAGCGGGGGCTGTCATGGGTTGGAAAATCCGGGTTGCATGCATGGTGCTGGCGGCGCCGGTCCTGGTTCGGCCGGCAGCGGCCGATCCTGTCCAGCGCGGCGAAGGCACCGTCGGCGCGGTGATCGCCCGCAAATATGGCGAGGAGATCCGCTTCGTCGACGTCAGCGACTGGCGGTCTGTCGATCTGCGCCAGGATGTGGTGGCAGGCGACGTGCTGCGGACCAACGCGACCGGCCAACTCGCGCTTCTCTTCGACGATCGGACCCAGATCCGGCTGGGACGCAACACGGCGCTGCGCGTCAAGGATATGCGGGCGGGAACGGCCGATGCTGCCCTCAGCCTCGAATCCGGCACGATCTGGGCCCGCGCCGAGCGCGGCGGGCAGGGGCTGTCGGTTGCTACACCCGCGGCCACGGCCGCCATTCGCGGCACGGACTGGACGCTGTCGATCGGCGAGGGCGGCAAGACCTCGCTCACCGTGCTCGATGGCGAGGTCGAGCTCTCTAATGCGCAGGGCAGCGTGCGGGTGCGGCGCGGCGAAGCGGCGGTCGCGGCCATCGGCCAGGCGCCGCGCAAGGTCATCATCGTCAATTCCGACGACCGCGAGCAGATGCTCTATTACCTGCCGCTGCGCGACGGCTTTTCCTTGCTACCGGCCTCGACGTTGACGACCCAGGCCATGAAAGCCGCGAAAAGCCGGATCCTCGGCCGCCCCGAAAGCGTCCGCACGGCCGAGGACTGGCTGACGCTGGCGGAGGTGGAGCTCACCCTGTCCGGGAGAGCCGCTGCCGCATCGGCCCTGTCCTTTGCGCGGGCGAAAGGGCTCAGGCATGGGGAGGCTGCCCGGGCGGATTTTCTCGACGGCATGATCGCCGCGGCCGAAAACCGCTTCGAGCACGCGCTCGCGCTCTTTGCCCGCGCTCGGCCGGGGCTCGATGCGGAGCGGCGGTCGGTTGCCGACTATGCGGCCTATTACACCCGCGCCCTGGCCGACCCAGCCCATGTGGAGGCCGCGCCCAAGGGACCGCGCGGCGCCTATGGCGCGCTCGGGGAAGCCTATACGATTGGCTTCCTTTCCAGCATTCGCGAGGCCGCCGCCTCCCTCAAGCGCGCCGAGGCGCGCTATCCCGACAATCCCCTGCTGCCCGCCGCCCGCGCCAAGATCGCGCTGGTCATCAACGACCGCGCCCAGAGCCGCGAAGCATTCGAGCGCGCGCTGGCGCTCGACCCCACCCAGTCGCTGGCGCTCGACACGCGTGGCGATTATCGCGCCAGCGTCGAGGGGCGGCTGGAGGATGCGGTGGCCGATCTGCGGGCAGCCGTGGCAGCCCAGCCGGGCGATTCCAACGCCTGGAACACGCTGGGCCTCCTGGAGAGCGCGCGAGGCAACAGCCATGCAGCGCTCCGCGCGTTTCAGACTGCGCGGGATCTCGACCCGCAGGACGCGCTCTACCACGCCAACCTCGCTCTCTTCTATCTCGAGCAGATGCGCTTTCCGGATGCCAAGGCGGAGCTTGACCTCGCCATGGCCGCCGATCCGGGTTTCGACATGGTGCTCTTTGCGCGCGGGCGCTACCATCTGCAGACCGGCCAGAGGGATGCGGCGCTCGAAGACCTGCTGGCGGCCTCCGCCGCCAATCCGGGCGTCAGCTTCGGGCAATCGCTGCTGGCGGCTGCGCATCTGGAACGTGGCGAGCGCGTGGCCTTCGAGCAGGCTTTGGACAATGCCGACCGGCTGGACCCGAACGACCCGCTGGTCCCGCAAATCCGCGCCGCCGCCGCCATCGACGACTACAAGTCCGATACGGCAATCCGTCAGGCGCAGGAGTTCCTCAAGCGCGGCAGGGCGCAGGGCGGCGATTTCGGCACGATCAGCGCCAATCGCGATGCCGGCTCGGTGCTCAACGATGCCTTCCGCTTCCAGGGGCTCGATGCCTGGGGACAATATTATGGCGACGTCGTTTTCGACCCCTTCCAGTCGACCGGCTATTTCGACCAGGCGATCCGCGGCACGGTCAATCCCTTCGTCACCGGCGCCGGTCTCGGCGCCAATGCGATCGATGCGATCTCCTCGCCCACCAGCAGCTCCTCGCTGATCCAGGGCCTGCTGCTCGACCCGCAGGCGCTCGCCAGCAGCGAGCGGCGGCGGCAGATCATTCCGACCCCCTTCCTCGAAACCTCGCTCGGCATCGGCGTGTCGGATGTCGATGGGGAGACGGAAGCGATCGGCACGGCCGAGGTGCAGGCTTTCGGCATAGCGCCCATTCCGATCAGCCTCTACGCGACGTTCGAGTATGAACAGACGCCGGGCGGCGGGCTCTACAGCGATGGCGGCGGCCTTTTCGATCAATCGGGCCGGATCCGCAGCGGCACGGCCTATGTGACGGCCAGCCCAACGGCAGATGACAGGCTGGTCGCCTACGGGTCCTCCGTTCGGTCGCAGTCCGACCTCAGTTCCCTGCTCTTCGGCGATGTGCTCTCGGTCCGCACGGCCCTCGATACGCATGCGGTTTCAACGGAGGCGGGTTTTGCCTGGAGCCATAGTCTGGGCGACCGCAACGCGGTCAATCTCGGCCTCTTCCATGCGGGACTGCGCAGCCGCCAGGCGCTGGAGGTCACGCTTGAGGACGGCTCGGATTTTTCCGCGACGGAGCGCGCGACACAGCAGACGACCATCCTTGCCCTCAACCACATGGTCGAGGCCGGCGATGTCACATGGCGCTACGGGGTCGAGGGTGGGGTACTGGATGTCGAGGCGGAAACGCAGTTCGCGCCGCTCGCGCCCGACCGTGTCGAGGACCGCCTGACGATCGGCCGGTTCTACGTGGACGGTCTGCAGGCGATCACACCGGCGCTGCAGGCGGAATATGGTCTTTCCGGAACGCGTCTCGATGGCGATATCGCCGCCGTGGGCCGCCTGGAGCCGCGTGCCGGACTGGCCTTCAGCCCGGCGGACGGGCAGTGGCTGCGTGCGGCCTTTCTCCGCCAGAGCTATGGCTTCGAGGTTCCTACCCTCTCGCCGACCACGGTGGTCGGCATTCAGCCCAATGCGGTGGGGCTGGGTCTCGACGGGAGGCTCGATACGCTGGCGGCGCGCTGGGATGCGCAGTGGAGCGACCGGTTCTTCACGGCGCTCGATCTGCAGCATCAGGAGGCGCGGGGCCTCTCGATCGACGATCCGGCCAGCCTGCCGTCGCATGTTACCACGGATCTCGCACAGGGCCGCATCGACCGGGCGGCGCTGACCGCCAATCTGTGGCTCGGCGGGGGCTTCGGCCTGTCCGGCACGATCGCGCGGACCTTCTCGAAGGTCGATGATCCCGCCAGCCCTTCGGACGGCCGGGCCGTTCCCTATGTGGCGGAAAGTGCCGGCCAGGTGGCGCTGACCTATGTCAGCGACTGGCAGTATCGTGCGCAGATCGCCGCCAATTATTTCGGCCCGCGCGAGGACAGCCAGGCCCGGTCGGTGGGCGACGCCTGGACGCTCGATGCCAATTTCGTCTGGGAGCCGCTCGACAAGCGCGTCTCGCTCGAGGTCGCGGCCTTCAACCTGCTGAATGAGGATATCACGCTGTCGCGCGGCCTGCCGGGGGTCATCGGACCCGACTTTACGATCCAGCCGGGTGCGCCGGGCGCGGGGCGCTCGGTTCGCGCGCTCCTCAAGGTGCGGTTCTGATGGCCGTCACGGAGGCGAAGGTTCTCAAGGCCGCCCGCGCGCCGGATGTGACCGGCGGTGACCAGCGGCGCCGGCGGCTCGGCCTGCTTCTGCTGGTCCCGCTCACGGTCCTTCTGCTCGCCCTTGCCGCGCTGACGCCGCCATGGCGGCTGATCGAGCTGAGGAGCTATGATTTCCTCTCGACGCTGAGCGCCCCGAACCCGCCTGCCGACGGGCCTGTCGTGGTGGCGATCGACGAGCCCTCCATGTCCGAGGTTGCAGCGCAATGGCCCTGGCCGCGGGCGCTCCATGCCCGGCTGGTCACGGCCTTGCGGGCGGCCGGCGCCAAGGCGATCGGGCTCGACATCATCTTTGCCGAACCCTCGTCCGATCCCGTCAATGATGCCGCACTGGCCGCAGCGCTGGGGCCGGACGTGGTGCTGGCCGGCGACGAAACGACCATCCGCTCGCCCCAGGCCGACCAGTTCATCCGCACCGAACCCTTGCCGGCGCTCGTTTCCAGTGGGGCGAAGATCGGCATCGCCTCGGTGCAGATCAGCGCCGACGGCGTCTTGCGCCACATCCCGTCCTTCGAAGATGGCTTCGCCCGCCGTCTGGCCGAGGTCGCTGGCCGGACCCCGACTGTTCCCGATGGTCCGGCGCTGATCCAGACCTTCGGCCCGCCGCGAACCTACCAGACGATTTCCTATTATCAGGCGCTGGAGCCCGCGCTCTTCCTGCCGCCCGGCTTCCTGAAGGACCGGGTGGTCATGGTCGGGCTCAGCCTGCAGAACGCGCCCACCATCGATGCGGGCGGCGCCGATACCTTCGTCACCGCGGACACGATCCATACCGGGCGCCTGACGGCCGGCGTCGAGGTTCAGGCGACGATCTACGACAATCTCGCCAATCGCCTGTTCATCACCGAAGGTACGCGTGCAACCGTCATCCTGTCGATCCTGTTCGGGGCGCTGCTTGCAGCCCTCGTCGTCTTCCGCGCGACAGGCTGGCAGAGCACGGCGCTGACCATCCTGTTCCTGCCGCTGATGGTGGCGGGGTGCCTGGCGCTGATGCGGCTCGGTGGGGTATTCGTTTCCCCGGCCGGGCCGGTTGGCGCCTATCTGCTGGTCGTCGGCGCGCAGTCCGGCCTCGATTTCGCGGCCGAGCGGCGGCGGCGGCGCGATATTACCGCGGCCTTCGCCAGCTATCTTTCACCCGCCGTCGTCGCCCAGCTGGCGGCCGATCCGACGCGCCTGAAGCTCGGCGGCGAGCGGCGCACCCTTTCCGTCCTCTTTGGCGACGTGCGCGGCTTCACCACCATTTCCGAGACGCTGAAGGATGATCCCGAGCAGCTGACGACCCTGATCAACCGGCTGCTGACGCCGCTGTCCGAGATCGTGCTCTCCTCCGGGGGCACGATCGATAAATATATCGGCGATTGCATCATGGCCTTCTGGAACGCCCCGCTCGACGTGCCGGACCATGGCAGGCGCGCGGTGAATGCCGCACTCGCCATGCTGGACGCGATCGAGGTGCTGAACGCGGAGCTCTTGGCCGAAGCGGAAGCGGCGGGCCGCGCAGCCCCGCCGGCGCTCAAGATCGGGATCGGCATCAACACCGGCGAATGCGTGGTCGGCAATATGGGTTCGGCCCGCCGCTTCGACTATTCCGTGCTGGGCGATTCCGTCAATCTCGCCTCGCGGCTGGAAGGGGAATCGAAGAATTACGGCGTGCCGCTGCTGATCGGCGCCAGCACCGCCGAGGCTGTCAGGGATAGGCTGCCGGTGGCCGAGCTCGACAGCATCAAGGTCAAGGGCCGCACGATCCTCTCGCCGGTCTTCACGGTTCTGCCCGGTGCCGATCCTTCGGCGCTGGACGCGCATGCCGCTTTCCTGGCCCGGAAATACGACGAGGGTCTTGCGGCCGACGATCCGGCCTTCATTGAGCTGCCAGCGCGCCTGCCCGGCCTTTCCCGCTATTATTCCCTTGTCCGGGACCGGCTCCGCTGATCGCTTCTGCCGCGATCGTCCCTGGATTTAGTCTATTCAGACAGTAGATTGAATGCGGTGCAGGAGCGGAGACAAAACGGATGGAAGCGGATGTCGCCATCGTCGGCGCGGGGTTTTCCGCCATTGCCGTCGCGGTTCACCTGCTGCGGACCCTGCCGCCCGAGGCCTCCATCGCCGTTATCAGCGATGATCCGGGCTTTGGCCGCGGTACGGCGTATCGAACCGAGTTTCACCTGCACCGGCTGAACGTGCCGGCCGGGCGGATGAGCCTGTTTGCGGACGAGCCCGATCATTTTCTCGACTGGCTGACGCGCCAGGGCCGCGCCGTCAAGGCCGGCGACTTCGCCGCGCGGGGGGATTACGGGCTCTATCTGCGCGACACGCTGGCGAGCCTCCTGCGCAGCCGCGGCCAGCGTGCGCGTCTCGACTTCGTCAAAGCCAAGGCGGTCGATTGCATCACCTGTGCCTCCGGTGGCCCCACCTTCGCGCTCGATACCGGGGAGCGGCTGCAGGCGCGCGCCGTGGCGCTCTGCCTCGGGCTCGGCAATGCCGGCCTGCCGCTGCCGCCCGGGCGCTGCAGCACGGCGGCCATGCCGCGCATCATCGCCAATCCCTGGCGGCTCGGCTGGCTGTCGCAGATCGGGCGGGAGGACGAAATCTGCATCCTGGGGTCGGGCCTCACCATGGTCGATCAGGTGCTGACGCTTAAGGCCAAGGGCCATCGCGGGCGGATCCATGTCCTCTCTCGACGCGGGCTGGTGCCGCATCCGCATGCGGCAGACCCGGTACCGCCGGTCGAGCCTGCGCTGCTCGAGGGAAGCCTGACCCTCTCCCGCCTGCTTGCCGGTCTGCGTGCGCAGGTGCGGGCCGGCGTGGAGTGGCGGGCGGTGATGGATGGGCTTCGGCCGCAGACGCAGGCACTGTGGCAGCGCCTGCCGGAAGCCGAGCGCGCGCGCTTCCTGCGCCATGCGCTCGCCTGGTGGAACATCCACCGCCACCGCATCGCCCCGTCCGTCCACCGGCGTTTCGCCGCGCTCATGGAGGATGGAACGGTGACGGTCCATGCCGGTTTCCTCAGGGTGATCGAGCCGGCGCATGAGGGCGTGACGCTGCGCTTCCGGCCGCGCGGCGGGCAGGGCGAGATGCGGCTTCCGGCCGACTGGGTGATCAATTGCACCGGCATGGAGCGCGCCGGCCTCGGCCACTCGCCGCTGCTGAGCGACATGGCGGCGCGCACCATGATCAGCCTCGATCCGCTCGGCCTCGGGCTTGTCGTCGATGACCGTTCTCAGGTGCTGGATGGAGCAGGGCAGCCGCAACCAGGCCTCTTCGCCGTCGGCGCGCTCACCGCCGGGCGCTTTTGGGAAATCACTGCCGTGCCCGACATCCGCGTCCAGGCCAAGGCGGTTGCCGACGCGATGGCCGGCATCGCGGCGGCGTGGCGGACCATGCCGTAGCGAGCGAGACGTCCTCTTCGCTTCGCCTGCCGCTCAAGGGCTCTTCATGTAGAGGACGATTGAGACGAACAGGCTGCCGATCGTGCCGAGCACGACGAGCGCGACGGCGAAGATCATCGCCGTCCTGGGAAGCTGCCGTCCCTCGTCCTCGGGTTTGCGTTGTTTCGCCATGGGCCTGCTCCTTGCCGTGATCGGCCGGGCTTACCAGCCCGGGCCCTGCAACGCCATGGCGGCAGGGCGGAAAAGCCGGCGGCCAGACGTCGCACGGGGGCGGCGGTCAGTCCGAATGATCGACGCCGTCCGGCACGGCGGTGCGCAGCATGCCCTTGTAGATACCGGGGATCGAGCCTTCGATCGGGATGGCGCCGACGGCCGTGCGGTAGAAGCCCATGGGGCCGGCGCCGCCGATCACGCCGTAGCCATAGCCCTGGTCGCGCATGTCGAGCAGGGTGGCGAGCAGGAGCGCGTGCCCGATGCCCTTGCCGCGCGCCGCCTCGTCGACGCCGGTCGGCCCGAAGAAGCCCTTGGCGGTGGCATCATGGCAGGCGAAGCCCAGCAGCTGGCCATCCTTGATGGCGATGAAGCAGGTGGGCGGCGAGCGGGTGGCGGCAACGGTCGCCTCGCTTGCCCAGCCATGGCCGAAGCGCGGCACCAGCCAGTCGGTCAGGCTTTTCAGCTCCGGCGCAAGGAGCCGGCGGATGGTAACCCCTTCTGCCTCCATGCGCGCCGAGACCTTGGGATCGGGCGAGAGCTCGTAGAGCTTGACCAGCATGTCCATGGGTTTGATCCTTGTTCGAGATGCGAATAAGAGCCGTCGCGCTCAGCCCTTCACCGCGCCCGCGGTGAGGCCAGCCACGATGCGGCGCTGGAAGATGAGCACGAGGACGACGAGCGGCAGGGTGACGGAGACGGACGCCGCCATGATCTGGCCGAAGGGATATTCATAGCGGCTTGCCCCGGTGATCATGCTGATCGCCACGGGCACGGTGCGGTTCTCGTCGGTCAGCGTGAAGGTGAGCGCGAAGAGGAACTCGTTCCAAGCGAGGATGAAGGCGAGGATGCCGGTCGAGGCGAGCGAGGGGCCCATCAGCGGCAGCAGGATCGTCGTCAGGATCCGCCAGTGCGAGCACCCATCGATGCGCGCGGCCTCCTCCAGCTCACGCGGAAATTCGCGGATGAAGGCGGTGAGAATCCAGGTGGTGAAGGGAACGGTGGAGAGCAGATAGGTGAGCACCAGACCGCTCGGCCTGTTGTAGAGGCCGAGGAAGGAGATGAGCTCGAACATGCCGGAGAGCACCGCCACCTGCGGGAAGATCGAGACGATCAGCACGGCTGTCAGCATCCACGGCTTCTGCGGAAAATCGATGCGGCCGAGCGCATAGGCAGCGCTGATGCCGAGCGCCAGCGACAGCACGGTGGTGCAGCCGGCCACGAAGGCGGAGTTGAGCAGCGAGCCCATGAAGACGGTGTTGTCCGCCAGCTGTCGGTAATAGGTGAAGTCCCATTGCGGCAGCATGGAGCCGTTGTGCAGGGCCGCGCCGGGCTTGGTCGAGGAAACGATCGCCCAGTAATAGGGAAACAGCATGTAGACAAGCACGAGCACGGTCGCGAGACCCAGCAGCACCTGGCGGACGCGGCGCATGGTCCGGTAATACTGGCTGGAGCGACGGCGGGTCTTGAGAGACGGTGCGGTGATGTCGGTCATCTCAGGCTCCCGCGGCCCGGTCGAGGCGAAGCAGCCCCATCAGGAGAATGGCGATCAGTGCCACCAGCAGGAAGACGAGGCTGGAGGCCGCCGAGCCGGTGCCGAGTTCCTGGAAGGAGATCAGCCGGTCGCGGGCATAGATCGAGACGGTCATGATGTTCTCGTTGCTGGCGGAGAGCACATAGGCGAGATCGAACATGCGCAGCGCATCGAGCACGCGGAAGAGGATGGCGACGCCGAGCGCCGGGCGCAGCAGCGGCAGGGTGATCGACCAGAAGCGCTTCCAGGCCGGAATCCCGTCCACCTCGGCCGCTTCGAAGAGCTCGCCCGGGATCATCTGCAGGCCGGCCAGGATCAACAGCACCATGAAGGGCGTGGTCATCCAGACATCGATGAAGATGACGACACCCATGATCAGCCCGTCATTGGCGGTCCAGGCGACACCCTTGTCGAGGACGCCGATGCCAACGAGCAGGGTGTTGATGATGCCGAACTGGTCGTTCAGCATCCATTCCCAGATCTTGGCGGAGACGACCACGGGGATGGACCAGGGCACCAGCACCGCCGCCCGCACCAGCCCGCGGCCGGGAATCGCCTGGTTGACGAGGAGCGCGATGGCCAGGCCGAGCCCGGTCTCGAGACTGACGGAGATCACGGTGAAGGTGAGCGTGTTGCGCACCGCCACCCACCAGGACCGGTCGTCGAGGATCTCGAGGAAGTTGGCGATGCCGACGATCGAGTAATTGCGCGGATCGTCGAGGAAGGCATCGGTGATCGAGAAGAAGAAGGTGCGCCCGAGCGGCCAGAGGGCGACTGCGGCGATCACCAGCATCATCGGTGCGAGGAAGGCCCAGGCGGCGCGGCGGTCGGCGATGATGAGCCGGCTCAGGCCTTGGCGCGTGGGCCGCCTTGCGCTGGGGGACGGAGCGAGCTCGACGGGCGCTGTCATGCCCGGCTCCCGACGAAGCGGGCAAGCGCGTTGCGCGTCTCGCTCGCCCCATGATCGAGCCTGCGGCCCTCGGCGTCGAAGACGAAGAGGTCGTCATCGGCAAAGGCCAGATCCACCATCTCCCCCTTCAGGTGGTAGGGCGGCGTTCCGGAAAGGCGGGTGACCCAGAGCGTGTCCGCATCGATCCGGACATAGGCGAAATGCTCATGGCCCAGATCCTCCAGCCGCTCGAGCCGGCCGCGCAGGCGGCCGGTGCCGGCGGGCGCAAGGCTGAGGCCCTCCGGTCGCACCCCGAGCGAGGCGGGAGCGGCCGTTCCTTCTGCAAAGCCGACCTGAAGATCGAGGCCACCCGGACCCCGCAGCAGGCCAGGCGTTTCGGCTCCAGAGAGCGTCAGAAAGTTCATGCGCGGACTGCCGATGAAGCCGGCGACGAAGCGGTTGGCAGGCGCGTGGTAGAGCTCCTGCGGCGTGCCCACCTGCTCGATCCGGCCATGGTTCAAGACCACGATCCGGTCGGCGAGCGTCATGGCCTCGGACTGGTCGTGAGTCACATAGATCATCGTCGTGGCCAGCTCGCCATGCAGGCGGGCGATCTCCATGCGCATTTCCATGCGCAGGTCGCTGTCGAGGTTGGAGAGCGGTTCGTCGAAGAGGAAGACGTCGGGCTGGCGAACCAGCGCCCGGCCGATCGCCACGCGCTGGCGCTGGCCGCCGGAGAGCTCGCGCGGGCGGCGGGCCAGCAGGTGGTCAACCTTCAGCATGCGGGCGACGCCCGCTACCTTGGCGGCGATCGCATCCCGCTTCAGCCCCAACGTTTCCAGCGCAAAGCCGATATTGCGGGCCACCGTCATATGGGGATAGAGCGCGTAGGACTGGAAGACGAAGGCGATGCCGCGCTTGGAGGCCGGCACGTCGGTCACATCGTCGCCGCCGATCGAGACGATGCCGCTCGTCACCGGCACAAGGCCGGCGATCAGTCGCAACAGGGTGGATTTGCCGCAGCCGGAGGGGCCGACGAAGACCACGAATTCACCATCGCGGATCTCAAGATCGACGCCCTGGATGACCGGATGGGTGCCATAGCTCTTGGCGACGGCAGCAAGCGTGACGGAAGCCATGCGGACCTCTTGGCTGTCAGACGGTCGAAAACAGCCGCGCCTTGATGATGCGCGGCCGGCTGGGGAGAGAGCCGATCGGCGCGCGGCAGCGGCAGAGGCCGCCGCGCAACCGAACCGGGCCCTCGCTCAGCGGCTTTCCTTCAGCTTCTCCAGACGGGCAGCAAGCGTCTTGAACGCCGGGCCGGCCTCGCCGCCGGACAGCACGTCATGCACGGAGCGATAGAACGCCTGCGAAACGCGGTTGTAGCTGGTTCCCGTATAGCCGGACGGGCGGACGGCGGCATCGGCAAAGGCCTGGACCGTGTCTTTCAGGAAAGGGAGCTTTGCCAGCACGTCCGGATCTTCGTAGAGCTTGGAAATGGACGGGTTGAAGGCGTAGTCGACCGCGCGCAGCTTCTGGCTCTGTTCGGAGGTGATGAAGTTGACGAAATCGGCCGCAGCTTGCGCATGGGCCGAGAATTTCGATACGCCGTAATACATCGGGCCCAGGCAGCCCGAGGATTTCTGGCCGTCCTTGCCGACCGGCAGCGGCATCATGCCGACCTTATCCTTGATCGCGCCGCCGTCCGTCTGCGAGGTACCCCAGACATAGGGCCAGTTGCGGTGGAAGACGGCGTTGCCGGCTTCGAAGATGTTGCGGCCGGCCTCTTCGTCATAATTCAGAACGCCTTCCGGGCTGATCGTGCCGACCCAGCCGCGGGCCTTGTCGATCGCCTCGGCGGCAGCCGGATTGTCGATCGTCACCTTGCCGTCCGGGTCGATGATCGTGCCGCCGCCATTCGAGGCGATCAGCTCGATCGCATCGCAGGTCAGGCCCTCATAGCTCTTGCCCTGCCAGACATAGCCCCAGATGTCGGCCTTGCCGGCGGCGCGTTCCTTGTCCTGGATTTCCTTGGCCTGGGTGGCGAGCTCGTCCCAGGTCTTGGGCGGGGCCATGCCGTATTTCTCGAGCAGATCCTTGCGGTAGAACATCAGCCCGACATCCATATAGGCGGGCAGCGCCACCAGCTTGCCGTCGAGTTCAGCCGCGCCGAGCGTGGACTGGAAATGCTTCTTCACGTCGGTATCCGGCACGACGCTCTTCAGGTCGAGCAGGTTCGCCTTGAACATGCCAAGCCAGATGACGTCGAGGAACAGCACGTCGACATCGGTGGACTGGGCGGCGAGCAGCTGCTGGTAAAGCGGGATCGCATCGTCAAGCGTCGCCGGCATCTTGTTGATCTTGGCTTCGTTGCCGGTCTTTTCCTTCCACTGCTCGGCCACCTTGGCGCAGAAGTCGTATTCGGTGGCGGCGCAGAAGGCGGAGATCGTTTCTGCCCGGGCGGCACCGCTCATCAGCAGGCCGGCAATCAGGCTGGTGCCGAGCGCAAGGCGCGTCATCGTCTTTGTCATGTCAGTTCCCCTGGTTGGCGTCGCCGGGGGTTGGCCCCGCCGGTCGGCAGAAAGCTCTTCGGCTTCTTGTCTGCCTCTGCATACGACTGGATATATCCAGTCATGTCAACATCGGTTATGAGAGAAAATTGACGCTTGCTAATTCTCGTGCAACGGTTGCTCGAAAGCAGGCAAACCGGGGACTGCGCGATGATGGCGGATGCGATGGGGGCCTTCGGCGGCGAGGGGATTCTCAATCGGGAAGATCCGCGTCCGCTGCATCGTCAGTTGCATGCGGCCATCCTCGAAGCGATCGAGGCCGGCCGGCTGCCGCGCAACGGCAAGCTGCCCTCGGAGCGGACGCTGGTCGATATTTTCGGGGTCAGCCGCATCACCGTGCGCCACGCCATCCGCGATCTCGTGGCGCAGGGCGTGGTGCAGAGCCAGCCGGGCAAGGGCCTCTATGTGGTCGATCCCTGGCGGGGTTTCGAGCTGCAGATCCTGAAGAGCTTCACCGCAACGGCGCTCGCCAACGGGCGTCGGCCGGAAAACCGGCTGATCGACGCGCGGATCGCCGAGGCGCCGCTGGAGATCAGCCGGCCGCTGCTTCTGCCGATCGGCGCGGAGGTCATCGTGCTTTCCCGCCTGCGCCTGCTCGACGGGCGCCCCGTGGTCATCCAGACCGACTGGCTGCCGGCGGCCCGTGTTCCGGGTCTCCTGGAGCTCGACTGGAGCACCGGCAACCGCTCGCTCTATGGCGAGCTGCGGGAGCGCTATCATCTCCGTCCAGTGCGCGGGCAGAACACGCTGAGCGCCAGGCTCGCCACCACGGAGGAGGCGGAGCGGCTGGAGATGCGTCCGCCGGCCGCCGTGCTGACCGTCGATCAGATCGCCTTCGACACCCGCAACCGCGCGGTCAATCTCACCACGCTCGTCCACCATCCCGACCGCTATCCGCTGACGCTCGCCCAATCGGAATCGGGCGATATCCAGCAGTTCTGAGCCGCGGCCCTAGCGCAGCAGCCCGGCCGAGCGCAGCGCGCTTTCGATCGTCCTTTGCACGCGGGAGAGCACCGGCGCTTCGGTCTTGGTGGCACGCTCGCTCGTGTCACGCGTCGTCTGGCGCCGGGTCGGGCCCTTGACCAGGTCGAAGCTTCGGGCGATCTCCAGCGTGGAGGAAATCCCGACATCGAGCATAAAGGGCCCTGCCTCGCCGAAGCCGCTCGCGACGTCGAGCGGCGTACCGTGCTCCATGCCCTCGATCAGGTGCAGGGTGATCGCGTCCCGACCCGTCCGGTCCTTCCAGACCATGCGGGTGCGCAGCGCGCCCTCCTCGCGTCGGTCGGGTTGCGGGCCAAGGCCATGGACGCCGCGCCATTGGTCGACGATCGCCATGGCATTGCTTTCCGCCACCGTCCGGTCCGCCGTTCCCTGCCAGACCGAAACGGCCGGCCAGGGGCCATGATGCGGCGAGGCGGCGGAGAGCTTCGCCTGCAGATCGGGCGCCGAAGGCAGGCCGTGGCCGCGCATGCGATCGAAGGCCTGGGGGATTGTGGAGGCGACGCCGGAGGGCAGGCCGGCAATGATCGCCCCGCCGGCAAAGAGCTCGGGATAAGCGGCCAGCAGCGCCGAGGCTATGGCGCCGCCGGCGGAAAGCCCGGTCACATAGATGCGGCGCGGATCGATATCCTGCGTGCGGATCATCTCCTCGATCATTTCGCGAATCGAGGCGACCTCGCCGGCGCCGCGCGTGGCATCGGCCTCCATGAACCAGTTGAAGCAGCGGCTCGGATTGTTCTGACGCTGCTGCTCGGGGAAGAGCAGGGCAAAGCCGGCCTGATCGGCAAGCTGGGACCAGCCGGCGCCGCGATCGTAGCGCGCGGCCGTCTGCTTGCAGCCATGCAGCACGACGACCAGCGGCGGGCGGCGGACAATGTCCGGCACATAGGTCCAGGCCTTCAGCTGGCCCGGGTTGCGCCCCGGAAAGAGAAACGGCGACAGGCGCGTCTCGTCGTCTTCGTCACCCAAGGGGTCGAGCCGGAACTGGCTGAGGCGCTGGATCGTATCGGCGAGGCTTCGCATGGCGGTCTCCTGCGTCCCGGGGGCTTCCGGGCACGATCCATGTTGCGCTGCACAATATAGGTCGGGGACGATGGTGCTTCAACGCCGCGCGGCGCGAGTTCGCCTGCAGGCGACACGTCGCGAGGAGCCGAGCCTGCGTGTTCCTGCTTGACAGAACGAGAACGATCCCCTCAATTGGCAAGATGTCAGACCAATTCTAACACGTGCCCTCATGCCCGCTTCTTCTGCAGACAGGCCCCAGATTGCGCCCCTGCCCCCGATCAACCGGGCGCAGCAGGTGGAGGCGGCGTTGGCGGATTATGTGGAGCGAGCCGGCCTCAAGGCTGGCGAGCGTCTGCCGGCCGAACGCGAACTGATGATCGCGCTCAATGTCGGCCGCTCGACGATCCGCGAGGCGATCGGCAAGTTCCAGGCGCTGGGCGTGGTCGAAAGCCGCAAGGGCAGCGGCAACTATCTCCTGAAGCCGATTTCCGCCGGCACCGTGCACATGCCGCTCTCCTTCGAGGCGGCCAATCTGCGCGATGCGCTGCTGATGACGCTGGAGGTCCGCCGCGGCATAGAGGCGGAGGCTTCCATGGCGGCCGCGCGCCGGCGAACGGCGGAGGATCTGACGATCATCGAAGCGCGGCTCGACGAGATGGAGGCCGTGCATCTTGCCGAAGGCACGTCCGGCAAAGCCGATCTCGCCTTTCACCTGTCGATCTACGACGCGACCCACAATCCGCTCTTTCGCCAGCTTCTGGAGCAGATGCGCGGCGGATTCGAGAGGTTCTGGTCGAAACCCTTCGACCGGCCCGATTTCGCGGCCCGCTCCTTTCCCTTCCACCGCACCCTGTTCGATGCCATCGCCGCCGGCGATGCCGAGGGTGCGCGTGGCGAAACGCTGAAGATCCTCGCCATCGTCGAGGAAGATATCAAGGACATGTCCCAATGAGTTCAGGCCAGGATCCCTTCGATCTCGCCCAGCTGATCGTCGCCCATGATGCCGGCCACGCCTTCGATGCCGTCGTGCCGCCGATCGTGCAGACCTCGCTCTTCACCTTCTCGAGCTATGATGAAATGGTCGAGACCTATCGCGGCGAGAAGAGCCGGCCGGTCTATACGCGCGGGCTGAACCCCACCGTTCGGCTGTTCGAGGAGATGCTCGCAAAGCTCGAGGGCGCGGAGGATGCGCTGGGCTTTGCAAGCGGCATGGCCGCCATCTCGTCCACGGTCCTCACCTTCGTGGAGCCGGGCGATCGGATCGTCGCCGTGCGCCATGTCTATCCCGATGCCTTCCGCCTGTTCGGCACGCTGCTCAAGCGCATGAAGGTCGAGGTGACCTATGTGGACGGACGCGACGAGGCGGCTGTCGAGAAGGCGATGCCGGGCGCGAAGCTCTTCTACATGGAAAGCCCGACCAGCTGGGTGATGGAGGCCCATGATGTCGGCGCGCTCGCTGCGATTGCCCGGCGCCATGGCGCGATTTCGGTCATCGACAATTCCTGGGCGACGCCAATCTTCCAGAAGCCGCTCTCGCTCGGCTGCGATCTTGTGCTCCACTCCGCCTCCAAATATCTGGGCGGCCATTCAGACGTGGTGGCTGGCGTGGTGGCCGGCTCCAAGCCGATGATCGACCGGCTTCGCGCCGAGGCCTATCCCTATATGGGCGGCAAGCTTTCCCCCTTCGATGCCTGGCTGATCCTGCGTGGCCTGCGCACCCTGCCGATCCGCATGAAGCAGCATCAGGAATCAGCGCTCGCCGTCGCCGCGCGTCTGCAGGCCCTCGATGTAGTGGAAACGGTCTGCCATCCGGGTCTTGCCAACCGGCTGCCGCCTGGGCTTTCCGGCACGTCCGGCCTCTTTTCCTTCATCTTCCGCGAGGGTGTGGATGTCCGCGCCTTTGCCGACCGGCTGTCGCTCTTCAAGCTCGGCGTTTCCTGGGGCGGGCATGAAAGCCTGATCGTGCCCGGCGAGGTCGTGCTGCAGCAGAAGGCCGAACCCAACTCTGCCAAGAGCTTCGGCATCAGCGCCCGCTCGGTGCGCCTTCATGTCGGGCTCGAAGGCACCGAGGCGCTCTGGCGCGATCTCGAACACGCGATTGCAGCGGCGGCTCCGGCCGCCGCTGCCTGAGAAGACCAGACTGCATCCAAGGATAAAAGGGAGAACAGCATGAAACGCCTGATCGCAGCCACCGTCCTCGCCACCCTGATGGCCGGGACCGCTCTTGCCGACACGACCCTGAAACTCGTCGAGGTCATCACCAGCCCCGAGCGCACGGAAACGCTGAAGGGAATCGTCGCCAAGTTCGAGAGCGCCAATCCGGGCACCAAGGTCGAGATCATCTCGCTGCCCTGGAGCGACGCCTTCCAGAAATTCGCCACCATGGTTTCGGCCGGCGACGTGCCGGACGTGATGGAGATGCCGGACACCTGGCTGTCGCTCTATGCCAACAACGGCATGCTGGAGAGCCTCGAGCCTTACCTCAAGGACTGGGAGCACACCAAGAGCCTGAGCGACCGCGCGCTCGAACTCGGCCGTGACGTCAAGAACACCGCCTATATGCTGCCCTATGGCTTCTATCTGCGCGCCATGTTCTACAACAAGAAGCTGCTCGAACAGGCTGGCGTCACCACGCCGCCGAAGACGCTGGATGAGTTCGCCGAAGCCTCGAAGAAGGTCGCCGCCATTCCCGGCAAATATGGCTACTGCCTGCGCGGCGGCCCGGGCGGTCTCAATGGCTGGGTCATGTTCGGCGCCAGCATGGCCGGCTCCAATAGCTTCTTCAACGAGGACGGCACCTCGACCTTCGACAGCCCCGGCTGGGTGAAGGGCCTGACCTATGTGGTCGATCTCTACAAGAACGGCCTGGCGCCGAAGGACAGCGTCAACTGGGGCTTCAACGAGATCGTCGCCGGTTTCTATTCCGGCACCTGCGCCTTCCTCGACCAGGATCCGGATGCGCTGATCGCGATCGCCCAGCGCATGAAGGCAGAAGATTTCGGCATCATGACCATGCCGAAGGGCCCGGACGGCAAGACCTTCCCGACGATCGGTTTCGCCGGCTGGTCGATGATGGCCGCCTCCGCCAACAAGGACCTCTCCTGGAAGCTGATCTCGACGCTGGAAGCGCCGGAAGGCAATATCGAGTGGAACAAGAAGACCGGCGCGCTGCCCGTGCACACGACGGCCGAGAAGGATCCTTTCTACGCCAGCGAGCAGTTCAAGGGCTGGTTTAACGAGCTGGCCGACAAGGACGCCGTGCCGACGACCATGCCGACCTATCTTGAGGAATTCGCCTTCTTCAAGGATTCGCTGGTCATCAAGACCTCGCAGGAAGCCCTGCTCGGCGACATCACGCCCGAGGAACTCGCCAAGCAGTGGGCCGACTACATGACCAAGGCCCAGCAGAAGTTCCTGGCCTCCAAGTAAGCGAACGACCGGCCAGGGCGGCGGCTTGTCCCGTCCCCGACCTGGCCGAATGCAACCGCGCAGCCGGTCCTCTCCGCCGGCTGCGCAACCGCCCTTCTCCGCGCCTTGGCGCGCTCGCATGGACCGGACCCCGCATGGCCCGAACAAGGACTTCAGAATGACAGCGATCGACCCGGCCGGTGCGCGGCGCCGGCCCAAGCCTCTGGCCAAGCGGCTGGCGGATGCCGCAGAGCCCTGGCTCTACAGCGCCCCGGTGCTGGTGCTGATCATCGCCGTCATGCTGGTGCCGCTTGTCCTCGGCCTCTCCTACGCCTTCCGGGACATCCAGCTGCTCAACCCCTTTTCCGGCGGCTTCGTCGGTCTCGATCATTTTCGCGAGCTTGCGCAAGACCAGGCCTTCTACCGTGCGCTGCGCAACACGCTGTGGTGGACCGGTGCGTCCGTTTTCCTGCAGTTCCTGTTCGGTCTCATCCTGGCCCTGCTGCTCGACAAGCCCTTTGCCGGCCGCGGCCTTGCCCAGGCGCTGGTCTTCCTGCCCTGGGCGGTGCCGACCTTCCTTGCCGGGCTCAACTGGGCCTGGCTCTTCAATCCGGTCATCGGCCCGCTGCCGCACTGGATGGCGGCGCTCGGACTGCTTTCGGCGCCGAACAACATCCTGGCCGATCCGCAGCTTGCCATGTGGGGGCCGATCATCGCCAATGTCTGGTGGGGCATTCCCTTCTTCGCCATCACTCTGCTTGCTGCCCTGCAGGCGATCCCACGGGACCTCTACGAGGCGGCCGCGATCGACGGCGCCAATCCGCTGCAGCGCTTCACCTCGATCACGCTGCCCTTTTTGGCGCCCACCATCGCCATCACCGTGTTGCTGCGCACCGTCTGGATCGCCAATTTCGCCGACCTCATCATCGTCATGACCAATGGCGGCCCGGCGGATCGCACGCAGATCGTCGCCAGCTACATCTTCACTCAGGCCTTCAAGCGGCTCGATTTCGGCTATGCCTCGGCGATTGCCCTCGTTCTGCTCGCCCTGCTGCTCGCCTATTCCATGGTGATCGTCGTCATCCGCCAGAAGCTGATCGAGAAGGACTGACCATGCGCCTTCTCCTCATCATCGCCCACCGCCTCGCCATCCTCGCCTATGTCGTCTTCGCGCTCTTCCCGCTCTATTGGCTTCTGAAGGTCTCGGTCACGCCCAATTCGCTGCTCTATAGCGAGGGTGTGCGGCTCTGGCCCTCGGAGGCGACGCTCGAGCATTATCGCTTCGTGCTGCAGAACAGCGCCTTTCCGACCTTCTTCAAGAACAGCCTGATCGTCTCCGGCTCGACCGCGGTGGCGGTGACGCTGATTGCCTCGCTGTCGGGCTATGCGCTGTCGCGCTTCACCTTCCGCGGCAAATATGCGGTGGTGGCGCTGATGCTGATCACCCAGATGTTTCCGCTGGTCATGCTGGTTGCGCCGATCTTCAAGATGCTCTCGCCGCTTGGGCTCACCAACAGCCTGACCGGGCTCGTCATCGTCTACACCGCCTTCAACGTGCCCTTCGCCACCTTCCTCATGCAGTCCTTCTTCGACGGCATTCCGAAGGATCTGGAGGATGCGGCGATGATCGACGGGGCGAGCCGCTTCACCGCCTTTCGCCAGATCATCCTGCCCCTGACGCTGCCCGGCATCGCCGCCACGCTCGGCTTCGTCTTCACGGCCGCCTGGAGCGAGCTGCTCTTCGCGCTGATGCTGATCTCCGGCAATGACAGCGCCACCTTCCCCGTCGGGCTGCTCACCTTCGTGTCCAAGTTCTCGGTCGATTTCGGGCAGATGATGGCGGCGGGCGTCCTGGCGCTCATTCCGGCCTGCCTCTTCTTCCTCCTCATCCAGCGGTATCTCGTGCAGGGCCTGACGGCCGGCGCGGTGAAAGGATAAACCATGGCCTCCATCGAGCTCAGCCGCATCGTCAAGACCTATGGCGATCACCCTGTCCTGCACGGCGTCGATCTGTCGATCGCCGATGGCGAGTTCATCGTGCTCGTCGGCCCGTCCGGCTGTGGCAAGTCCACGCTGCTGCGCATGATCGCCGGGCTGGAATCGATCTCGTCCGGCACGCTGAAGATCGACGGCCGCGCGGTCAACGACCTGAAGCCCAAGGACCGCGACATCGCCATGGTGTTCCAGTCCTATGCGCTCTATCCGCATATGAGCGTGGCGGACAATATGAGCTACAGCCTGCGCTTGCGCCGCAGCCCGAAGGAGAAGATCGCCGCTGCGGTGGCGGCCGCCTCTGCGAAGCTCGGCCTCGACCCCTATCTGGCCCGTCGGCCCAAGGCGCTTTCCGGCGGCCAGCGCCAGCGCGTCGCCATGGGCCGCGCCATCGTGCGCCAGCCCAAGGCCTTCCTGTTCGACGAGCCGCTTTCCAACCTTGATGCGAGGCTGCGCGAGCAGATGCGGGCCGAGATCAAGCGCATGCATGGCGAGTTCGGCGCAACCTCCGTCTATGTCACCCACGACCAGATCGAGGCGATGACGCTCGCCACCCGCATCGTCGCCATGAATGCCGGCGAAGTGCAGCAGATCGGTGCGCCGCTGGATCTCTACGACCGTCCGGCCAATCTCTTCGTCGCCGGCTTCATCGGCTCGCCGGGCATGAATTTCCTCGAAGGCCGCATGTCCGGCCAGGAGATGCAGAGCGCCGTGCGGCTGACCAATGGCACGCTGGTGCCGCTCGGCCGCAATCCGGGGCTTGCCGATGGCGCGCCGGTGACGCTCGGCATCCGGCCGGAACATGTGGCGATCCGCCCTGCGACGGGCGGGGTCGAGGCGACGGTGGAACTGGTCGAGCCGACGGGGCTCGGCATCATCCTGCACCTCACCGTCCACGGCGTCGCCTTCAAGGTCTTCACTGCGGATCGTGCGATGCTTGTGCCAGGCGAAAGGCTGACGGTGGGTTTCCCACCGGAGCGTCTTCATCTCTTCGGGCCGGATGGCGCCCGTATTCCGCTTCATGCCGAGCCGCTCGCGGCCTGATCGAGCTTCAAGAGCTTAAGCCGGCATTAGCCGGACGGCTGCGCGTTGGAATCCTCGCTGCCGAGCTCGGGCAGCATGCCCGTGCCGGGCGTGCTGTCGGCATTGTTGCGGCGCGGGTCGGTTTCGCTCCGCTCGCTGTTGAGCGGCGCGTCGCCCCCGCCGGAAGAGGCAGGACGTTCGCTCCCCGGCCGGCGGCCATGGGCCACATCGTCTTCCGCCGTCCGGTCCGCATTCTCGCCTTGCCCGGCACGCGGTTCGGAAGAGGCGAGCGTCGCCGCGCGGCCATCCTGGTTCTGCGGGTTTTCGAGCCGGTCCGGCAGGGCGCCGCTGGACACCAGGCGTTCGAGCAGGGCACGCGCCTCGGCCACGGCATTGCTGCGGTTGACGGCGCCGTTGCGGGCCGCAAGACGCACGGACACGACATTGTCTGCATCGTCGATATATTCCACGGTGATGCCCGCACCGCGGACCTCGGAGATCATCTGCGTTCCGGTAATCATGGGTCTACTCCTTGTTGCGAGAGACGAACCCGGCCTGCGACGGAATGTTTCGTCGTCATTCGGCCGGCTGGGGCAGGCTTTCCATCCGGCGGCGCTCCGCTCTCTCCACCTCCTCGGCAGGAATGTGGAAATCGCGCTTGTAATTGAAGGTGTGGCCGATCGCGACGACGAGGATCGCCAGCGTGCTCAAGGCCGCCATCCACCAGATGTACCAGACGAGGCCGAAGGCGAGCGGCACGCTGAGCCCGGCGATGATCAGCCCGGTGGCCGTGTTCTTCGGCATATGGATCGGCCGGAAGCCATCCGTCGGAAAGGCGGCCCCGCGCTGCTTCATGTCGTACCAGGCGTCGCGGTCGTGGATGACCGGGGTGAAGGCGAAGTTGTAGTCGGCCGGCGGCGAGGCCGTCGACCATTCGAGCGTCCGCCCGTCCCAGGGATCGCCCGTCACGTCCCGCAACTCTTCGCGGCGCAGGAAGGAGACGACCAGCTGGATGATGGTGGCGCCGATGCCGATGGCGCTGATCGCCACGCCGATGGCGGCCATGATGGTCCAGACATGGAGCGAGGTGTCGGCGAGCTGGTTCACGCGGCGGGTGACGCCCATCAGGCCCATGGCATAGAGCGGAATGAAGGTGACCCAGAAGCCAATGAGCGCGCACCAGAAGGAGACGAGCCCCCAGAACCGGTCGAGCGCGAAGCCGAACGCCTTTGGAAACCAGTAGATCGTGCCGGCGATGACGCCAAAGACGACGCCGCCAACGATGACATTGTGAAAATGCGCGACGAGGAACAGCGAATTGTGGAGCACGAAATCCGCTGGCGGAACGGCGAGCAGGACGCCGGTCATGCCGCCGATCACAAAGGTGACCATGAAACCGACGACCCACAACATGGGCAGCTCGAAGCGGATGCGGCCGCGATACATGGTGAAGAGCCAGTTGAAAACCTTGGCGCCGGTCGGGATGGAGATGATCATCGTCGTGATGCCGAAGAAGGCATTGACGCTGGCGCCCGACCCCATGGTGAAGAAGTGGTGCAGCCAGACCAGATAGGACAGAATGGTGATGACGACGGTGGCATAGACCATCGAGGCATAGCCGAAGAGCCGTTTGCCGGAGAAGGTTGCCACGATCTCCGAGAAGATGCCGAAAGCCGGCAGGATGAGAATGTAGACTTCCGGGTGACCCCAGATCCAGATGAGGTTCACATACATCATCGGATTGCCGCCAAGGTCGTTGGTGAAGAAGTGCGTACCCACGTAACGATCGAGCGAGAGGAGCGCGAGCGTGGCGGTGAGGATCGGAAAGGTGGCGACGATCAGGATGTTGGTGCAGAGCGAGGTCCAGGTGAAGATCGGCATCTTCATCATGGTCATGCCCGGCGCCCGCATCTTGAGAATCGTGGCGATGAGATTGATGCCGGAGAGAGTCGTGCCGACCCCCGCCACCTGCAGGCCCCAGATGTAATAGTCCACCCCGACGCCCGGGCTGTAATCCGCGCCGGACAGAGGCGGATAGGCGAGCCACCCCGTGCGGGCGAACTCGCCGACGAAGAGCGAGATCATGATGATCGCCGCGCCCGCCACGCTCAGCCAAAGCGAGAGATTGTTGAGGAAGGGAAAGGAGACGTCCCGCGCGCCGATCTGCAGCGGGACGGCGAAGTTCATGAGACCGGTGACGAAGGGCATGGCCATGAAGAAGATCATGATCACGCCATGGGCGGTGAACACCTGGTCGTAATGATGCGGCGGCAGAAAGCCCTCGTTGGCGCCGACCGCGATCGCCTGCTGCGAGCGCATCATGATCGCATCGGCAAAGCCGCGCAGCATCATCACCAGCGCAAAACAGAGATACATGATGCCGATCTTCTTGTGATCGACGCTCGTCAGCCATTCGCGGAAGAGATAGCCCCAAAGCCGGAAATAGGTCAGTGCCGCGATCACCGCGACGCCACCCAGCGCCACGGCGCAGAAGGTGGCGACCAGGATCGGCTCATGCAGCGGCAGCGCCGCCCAGCTCAAGCGCCCGAAGATCAGGCTCGTCCATGTGTCGTCGCCGTTCATCGCATCCCCCTCGCGTCCCGCTCTGCCGCACAGCGGCAATCAATGGTCGCATGCGGCGCCCGAACCCGGAAACCTGAAGACGGTTCCCGGCACGGCGCAAACTTTCCCTCCAGCCTCTACAGTGCCAGCATCCTGGCCTCGCCGGCGGCATGCAGAAACGCCTCCCGCGCGGCCTCGCAGCTCGCTCGCCTGTTGAGCGCCGCCACGCAGCCGGTGCGCGCCCGGTGGAACGCAGCGCCGCGTGCGGCCGGCCAGCGCGTATCGAGGTAGGCGAGCGCCTGGCTCGGTCCGCGCACGGCATCGGGAATGCCATAGCCGACCCGAACCCACACTGGTTCGCCCCAGCGCACTTCGCCCGTCATCTCGATAATCTCGCCATTCATTGCAGCACCTCCCTTTCAGGCCTGGCAAACCGGACGGCGTAATTTCGGTTCCGCTTATGTCCGCTTGCGCACGAACGGCAGAAAGGAAGGTCAAGATGCGGGGCGGGAAGGAACCCCGGCTGCACCAGCCGGTTGGACGGAGGAACGCTGGGGCTGACCTCAGTCAAGCGCATGCGCAACAAAGGGGACCACGATGGATCAACCGAGCAACCGCCGGCACATGGCGGTCTATCTCACGCTGATCGGCATCGTTGCCTGCGCCATCATTGCCGGCGGCGTCAGCTGGTCCAAGTTCAACCGCGCGGACCCTGCGCCTCCGACGCCGCTGTCATCCACCACACCGTGACGCGCGGCCGCGCGTTTCCGGCCTTCAACCACCCTCAGGACCGCGTGCCGGCCACTGGCTGGTTGTCGTCGCGTCTGCTTGTTTCAATTGGGGATCATCTTGACCAAGCGCCCTGCCGGCCCCGCCTTTATGGCGCTCGCCACCATCGTCCTGCTTGCCGGCTGCACGAGCGGCGGCGGTATCGATCCCATTCCAGGCAGCATTACCTACGGCGGTCAGCCGCGCTCCAAGCTGCAGCGCGCTCCGGCCGGCAGCACCTTCACCCATGAGATGCGGGACGCGTACGGTCGCCGTTCCCAAGAGATCTACCGGGTCGAAGCCGATCGCTCGCTGACGCTTTTGAGCCGCCAGCGGATCGACCCCGACGATTGACCTAGACCTCAGGCCGGCTCCTCAACCAGCTCTGCCTGCCGGGCCAGCTGTCGTGCCGGGGCCCGGCGTCCTTCGCCGGCCACCAGGCCCGTCATGAGATGCCGTGCGAGGGCGGGCCGGCTATGATGGGGCATATGGCCGAGGCCCGGGACCAAGACCAGGCGCGCCTGCGCTGCCCGCTCGGCCAGCCAGGGCCAGTGCCAGCCTGGGTCGGCCGTTGCGTCCGCCTGCCCCTGAAGGACGGTGACCGGGACGTGCGGTGCAAGGCTGTCGAACCGCTCCATGTCATCGTTGAAGGCCAGCAGCTCGCCCGCCATGCTCGGCAGCGCGGTCGCCGCCACCATGTGGCGGAAGGGGAGCTCAAGATCGCGAGGAACCGCCTCAGGATGGAAGCAGGCCTGCAAGGCGCGCCGCCCGAGCACCGGTGCCAGGGGTTCCGCCAGATGCCGGCGAAGCAGCGGCCCGATCAGCGGCGCCACGGCTGCACGCAGGAGCGGCATCGCCTGATGCGGTGTCGGCCGACAGAACGGAGCCATGAGCAAAAGTCCGGCAACGAGATCCGGTCGGCGCGCGGCCAGCAGAAGCGCGGGGCCGGCCGCGATCGAATGGGCAGCCAGCACGATCCGGCCAAGGCTGAGCGCGGCGATCAATTGTTCCAGCCAGATCGATTGTCCGGCAGGTCCTGCCTCCGGCGCGGCGGGTGCCGCGCTGAAGCCATAGCCAGGCCGGTCCGGGGCGATCAGGCGGTGGTGAAGACCTGCGAAGGGTCGGAGCACCTCTTCCGCCAGGCTGCCGCATCCATGCAGCAGGAGCACCGGCGCACCGGCCTCGCCTGAGCCTTGCTCGAGCAGATGGGTCTTGTGGCCTGCGAACGCGATCATCCGGCCGCGCTGGGGCGGAGAGGAGAGGTGAGAGGAGGGGGGAAGGTTGGAGAGGCGGAAAAGCTGCATGGAGCTTGCAACCGGGGCTATCTGGCGGGGTTCCGGGCCGCCGACGCATTTGTTCGCTATCGGACACTGGCGCCGCTTGGCCGCGGTATCGTCTGGAACGATCGGTTCTGCCGCCGGTTTGCCCGATTGCGTCGCCATGGGCTGAACGCCAGGAGGGACTTGAATGCGCAACGAGAACGAACCGACCGCCGCGCAGGTGCGCGGGGCGATCCAGGCCGGCGAGACCGGCGATATCCGCGAAGGCTTCGACCCCGCCGCCGCTCCGATGGAGACGGATGGCGAAGCGGCGGGCTCCCCCATGTCGCCCGAGCAGGCGCAGATCGCGCTCGACACGCAGCGCCGGCCGGGCCGCCAGGAGGATCAGCACAATTACGATACGGCCATGCGCAAGCCGGCATCGCTCGACACGAAGGCCCAGGGCGGCACCAGCCCCGGCTTCATCCTGCGGCTCGTTGGCCTGTTCCTTGTGGGTGCCGCAGTCATCGTCACGCTCGTGCTGGTCGCGACGTGACCCATCTGCGCAAGAGGCAAGGCCTCACCGGCGCCAGAGGCGGCGCAGCCAGAAGTCGCGCCAGCCGCCATTGATCTGATGCGGGCCCGTGCTCGTGAACAGGTTGCCGCGGCTGGCAGCCTGCCGGCGGCGCGAGAACTGGATCTTCGGCGCCACCCATCCCACCACCGCCTCCATCAGGGACGGCGAAATCCTCAAACCGAGCGCCATCAGATGGCCGTAGGTGCCAACGATGATTTCCGGCCGCGGATGGCGGGCAGCGGTGGTGATCGCGCGTGCCGCACGCTCCACCGCATAGAGCGGCGCGATCGAACGGATCTTCCGGCCCATGCGGTTGGCGCCCTTCTGATAGATCGGCGTATCGATGGCCGTCGGCAGAATGGTGCAGACATGGATGCCCGGCTGGGCGCGCATCTCCTGGCGCACGCATTGGGTGAAGCCGCGGATTGCGAACTTGCTGGTCACATAGGCGCTGAGATAGGGATCGCCGACCAGGCTGAGCATCGAGGCGACATTGATCAGGCAACCCCATCCCCCCTGGGCCTTGAAGGCCCGCAGGGCTGCCTGCGTGCCATGGACATAGCCGAAGAGATTGGTGTCGATCACCTGACGGAAGTCAGCCGTCGGCTGGGTCGCTGCCCGCCCATACATCAGCACCGCGGCGCAATTGACCCAGACATCGATCCGCCCGAAGCTCTCGATCGCGGTTGCCGCCAGCGCCTTGACGGCCTGTTCGTCCGCCACGTCAGTGGGCACGGCCAGCGCACGCGCGCCTCGGGCGCGGCATTCTTCCGCGGCATGGTCCAGCGCCGTCGCATCGCGTGCGGCAAGCACCACCGAATAGCCTTCCTCGGCAAAGAGCCGCGCCGCCGCCCGGGCGATCCCGCTCGATGCGCCGGTGATGACGACGACGCGGCTCGCCGGCCCGTCCTGGCTGTTCCCGCTCTGTCCTGCCCGCACGTCCTGCCTCTTTCCTGCATCTTGATGAAGAGGCCATCGAATTGACTCCGAGCAGGAAAGTTCCTGGGCGGCTGGGCGATGGCGGCTTGTGGGCAGGCCAAGGGCGCCCGCGATCACGGCCGATCTGACGAAGAGTTGACAGCGTCCATCCGCACCCGACCTGCAGTCCCGCGCATTGTAGCCGGCGAACGCTCTGACCGTAAGCTTTTGCGCTGGCCAGAGTGACGAACCGAGAAAAGCAAAGGAGATGACTGTGGCAGTTCTCAAGGGCACCAACCGCGCCGATGTTCTCAATGGAACCGGTCTTGCCGACCGCCTCTATGGCCTTGACGGCAATGACCGTCTGTTCGGCAAAAACGGCAATGACGATCTTTACGGCGGTACCGGCAATGATGCGCTGAAGGGAAACGGCGGCCATGACGAGATCTATGGTGGCGCGGGCAACGACCGGCTTTATGGCGATGCCGGCAACGATGAGCTGGAAGGCGGGAGCGGCCATGACAAGCTCTATGGCGGATCGGGCGATGACGAGCTGGAAGGCGGCACGGGCAACGACATTCTCGATGGCGGCACCGGCCGCAACGAGTTGACAGGCGGCGCTGGCGCCGACACCTTCGTCTTTAAATCCGGCCTCACCGAAATCGAGGACTTCCGCTCCGGCGTCGATACGCTGCAGATCTCGACTTCCCTCGGCGCTTCGGATTTCGGCGACATTCGCGAACTCGCGCGCACAGCAGATGGCGGCGAGGACCTGATCATCGATTTCGGCCGCCACGAGCTGCGCCTTGATGATACGCGCCTCGCCGACCTCAAAGCCTCCGATTTCCTGTTCGTTTGAGCGAACCAACGCTTCGCACCACTCCTGCACCCCGTGCGGGCGGCCTTCCCTCACGCGGCTTCCAAAGCCGCTTTTCAGGAGAGACTACAAGATGCGGATTCCTTCTTTCGTCACCGCCGCGGGCCTGACAGCCCTTGTGCTGGCCGGTCCTGTGGCAGCTCAGGCGCCAGCCATGGTCAAAGTGGCGGACGACACCATGGTGACCGGGCTAAACATCACGGCCGACGCGCTCGAAGGCATGGCGATCCATGATGCAGCCGGCAAGAAGATCGGCGAGGTCGAAGATGTCGTCGGCACGGACCGAACAGCGGCGACCGGGGTCGCCATCGAGTTCGATCGCGCGTCCGGCCTCGGGCGGGAAACCCGTGTCGTGGCCTTACGCGACCTCAAGCAGGATGGCCTGCGCCTGAGTGTCGATCTCGATGCTGCTGCCGCCGAGAAACTCCCGGTTTTCGACGATTGAGCGTGCTGACCGTTCGCGCCCTTCCATGCCGCGCCCTCTCCCAGGGGTGCGGCATGCGCAGATCGAAAAGCAGGATCAGGGAACCCTCCGGGTCGCATTCCGTTAGCCAACGCAATCACTGAAGGAGAGACCCATGTCCGATGCCCGCCGTCCGTCCCCGCCCCAGCCCGAGCAGCAGCAGGCTCCGCCTGGCTTGACCGCGAAGATGGATCCCATTCCCGATCATGGTGAACAGACCTATCGCGGCAGCGGGCTGCTGACGGGCAAGGTGGCGCTGATCACCGGTGCGGACTCCGGCATCGGCCGGGCTGTGGCCATCGCCTATGCCCGCGAAGGCGCGGATGTGCTGATCTCCTATCTCAACGAAGACGAGGACGCGGAGGAAACGGCGCGCTGGGTGCGCGAGGCCGGCCGCAAGGCGATCGTGGCGCCGGGCGACATCCAGTCCGAGGACCATTGCAAGGCGCTGGTGGAGCGCGCCGTCAGCGAACTCGGCCGCCTCGATATTCTCGTCAACAATGCCGCCTTCCAGCGGACCTATGGCGACATTGCCGATATCACGGCGGAGGAATGGGATACGACCTTCCGCACCAATATCTATGCCTCCTTCTTCCTCGCCAAGGCAGCGACGCCGCATCTGCGGCCGGGCAGCTCCATCATCAACACGACCTCCATCCAGTCGCGCCAGCCTTCGCCGCAGCTGCTGGCCTATGCCTCGACCAAGGGTGCGATCCTCAACTTCACCGCAGGCCTCGCCGAGATGCTGGCGGAGAAAGGCATCCGCGTGAATGCCGTGGCGCCGGGCCCGATCTGGACGCCGCTGATCCCTTCCACCATGCCGGCCGAAAAAGCGGCAAGCTTCGGCAAGCAGACGCTGATCGGCCGCGCCGGCCAACCCGCGGAACTCGCCGGCGCCTATGTGCTGCTGGCCTCCGAGCATGGCAGCTACATGACCGGCGCTGTCATTCCGGTCACCGGCGGCGAGGTGATGATCTAGGCCGTCCCGCTGCGGCTCCGGGCCGGGGGTTATCCCGGTTCGGAGCGCATGGCCCACAGCTCATTTGTGTCGCGCGGCGCAACGCGTTGGCGCCCGGCAGGGTGTCATTGTTGCAACAGCGAGCGGCTTGCCGAACGCGATCTCGCCGATTTCCATCCTCTTGCCCTGTCTGAACCGGCTGAAGCGATCTATCTCCCCGGCATCCGACGCATGCAACTTTGCGTCGATTCTCTGTTGAAGGAGATCGCCATGACGCGGTTTACCAAGCTTCTCCTCGCCGGCATCGCGCTGGCTGCCCCCGCTTCCTTTGCCGGTGCGGCGGACCTGACGGAACCGGTCGGCCCGGTCGTGGTCGAAACGAGCGGCGGCTTCTATCTCGGCTCGGTCAACACGCTGACCTTCCTCGACGACACTTCCTTCGACGCGGCTGGCGCCGATATCGATACGGATTACGACGTCGGCTACTACAGCGCCGTGCGCGCGGGCTACAGCTTCGGCGACATGGGTTTCATTTCCCCCCGCATCGAACTGGAAGTCGGCTATGGCAATGCCTCGGTCGATCAGCATCGCGTCAACGGCGTGCGGGTCGATTCGGTCGACAGCTTCGGCGACGCCCGGCAGATCGCCGGTTACGTAAATGGTTATCTCGACATGCCTTTCGGCGGCATGTCGGCCGTCACGCCCTATATCGGCGGTGGTGTCGGTCTCATGAATCTCGAGCTGCGTCGCCAGGGCGTTTCGGGCACCGGCGTGGTCATGGATGACGACGACACCCGCTTCGCCTACCACCTCGATGCCGGCGTCGGCATCAAGCTGCAGGAGCTCGGCCTGTTCAACTCGGTGGCGCTGTTCGACAACACCACCTTCGATATCGGCTATCGCTATACCGCGGCCGACGGCTTCTCCTTCACCGCGCGTGACGGCAGCCGCTCGGAAACGGATTTCTCGTCCCACGCCGTGCTCGTCGGTTTCCGCAAGAGCTTCTAATCTTCAACTTCGGCCGGCTTGCCCCTGCGGCACGCCGGCCGAGTTCAATGCAGACAGATGCTGGGCTCGATGCCGGGCATACACGCAAAAGAGGTGCTGGCCGGCTCAGGCCCGTATCGTCTTCTCCAGTCTTCGGAACAATGGGGCGCAGCCTCGGTTGGGTCCGATAAGCAAGGAGACGACCATGTCCGACAAGAGCGCCAACACCTCGAGCGACGCTGCACGAACAGGCCCATCGGCCGATCAGGATCGCGACGCCCTCGCCAAGAAGGCCGAAGCCCATCATCAGGATCTGAAGAAGGGCGGCGCGGTCAGCGACGATGCCCTGTCTGCAACCGGCGCCTTCGAGAAATAGCCTGACGCATGTGAACTGCCGCGCCCCGCTGCAGGCAAAACAGCGTGCGCAGCGGCGAACGCAGCCGTTGCGTCTTTCCGGCGGATGCCGGATGCTGGCCCGATGGAAACGACCACGGATATCCTGACGTCGATCGCCGGCGGCCTCACCTTCATGCTGGGGACCGTCGGCATCGTTCTCTCGAGCTATTACTTCGCCCGTGCGCTGCTGCAGCCCGGCCGGGAGGGTGACCGAACCTTCGAAGTGGCGGGGAACGTCGCCGTGCGGGTGGCCACGCTGCACAGCCTCATCCTCGGCCTCGTCTATGCGCAGGAACTCGACGACTATAAGGGCGTCCGGTCGACGGTCATCGATGAGGCGGTGGCGATTTCGGATGTCTACAACGACGCCCGGCGCTACGGCGGCACGATCACGCTTCCAGTCCAGACCGGGCTGACCCGTTATGTCTCGATCGTCATCGATGAGGAGTGGGCTTTGCTCGCGAAGGGCGATGGGCTTTCTCCCAAGGCCTGGCAGGAATGGGAGTCGGTCTATGAGGCCGTCCTCGATCTGGCACCGGTCACCGATCGTGAACGCTATCTGAGCACACGGCTGAAAGACCGGGTCACGGCAATTGCCCGCTATCGCGAGCTGCGCGAAGCGCCGACGGTCAGCCGCTTCTCCGGCCTGTTCTGGGGGCCCGCGATCATCGGTCTGGTCATCGTCTCCGCCGCCTTCTACGTCTACCGTCCAACCCGAACCCACCTCCTGCTGCTCAGCCTGTTCGGGGCCTATTCAGGGGTGATCCTGTTCTTCATCTTCGCTTTCGGAAATCCCTACTCGAACCCGGGGAAGCTGGCGCCGCGGCCCTTTGAGCGGCTTCTGCAGGGGGATCTTTCTCCCGTGCAGGCCCACGGATTGCCATCCGTCCCTAGGTAAGTCTGTTGCAATTTTGCCGCAGCTAAAAAACTGTGTTCAACAGAGTGAAACTTAAGTCGGCAGCATTCGTTCATGTGCCGGCCGCAGACGATCGCGCGCCGTTTCAGCACGGAAAAATGTTTTGTCTTTTTCAGGCCTCGCCGCGAATGGCGAGGCCATTAAGCCGCTGACTTCAAAGCCTCATTGCCACGGCGGAAGACATTCCGAAATCGCCGTGACCACATCGACCGTCGTCTGGTAGTGCCGGTCCTCATCGTAGATCTCGATCGCCTTCATCGTCATCCGGCTGCCTTGGAGCAGATGTTCGGCCGCGATGTCGCGAAGGCTCTGCTGTGCCGCTTCGACCGCCAGATCGAGCGTCGAGAACTCCTCGCCCTCGTCATCGCGGATCGTTTCGTCACCCCGGATGATGTTCAGGAAATATCGCACGCTGGACCTTCATCGCTCGTCGCCGCTCTCTCGAAATTCAACCTCCGGAATCGAAAATAGTTCACCGCAAAAGCCTGTGCGTCCGATAGCGACGAAAGGGTTGACGCCTGGTCTCCACCGGTGGGGTGCCCTAAGCCTCCCTCTGGCTGCGCGACACACGGTCTGACCGGGGCTGGATCGCGGCTTCATCTCCTCCATCTGCTGCGGGACTGCCGCCGGACAAGGTGGTGTCACGGCCGGGCGCTGCAGTCCGCTGCACGGGTGCGGATAGCGATCGCTCGGCGACCGACGTCGAGGATGATCGAAGAGAGGGATTGAGATATGGACGTGACAACGCCCGCAGACAGGGACAGCGGCCGGGCCCGACTGGTGGCGCTGGTCGTCGCCGTCTCCTTCTTCATGCAGATGCTCGATTCCACCATCGTCATCACCTCGCTGCCGCAGATGGCCCAGTCCTTCGGCGTTGCGCCCGTGGCGATGAGCATTGGTCTCACGGTCTATCTGTTGACGATGGCCGCCTTCATTCCGCTCTCCGGCTGGCTCGGCGAACGCTATGGCGCGCGGCGGGTCTTCCTCGCTGCCATTGCACTCTTCACGCTTGCCTCCCTGTTCTGCGGGCTGTCCGGCTCTTTGTCGGCCTTCATTGCCGCCCGCGCCCTGCAGGGTTTCGCCAGCGCGCTGATGAACCCGATCGGCCGCATGATCGTGCTGCGCAATGCGCCGAAATCGCACCTGGTGCGGGCGGTGGCCCTCATCACCTGGCCGGCGCTGATCGCCCCGGTCATCGGCCCAGTGCTCGGCAGCGTCATCACCACCTATGCCAGCTGGCACTGGAACTTCTTCATCAACCTGCCGATCGGCGTGCTCGGCCTGTTGCTTGTCTGGCGTTTCGTGCCGGAGCAGAAGGGCGAGAGCGCGCGCCCGCTGGACATGGTGGGTTTCCTGCTGTCGGGCCTCGGCATGACGCTGATCCTCGCCGGTCTCGAAAGCTCGGTCCATGGCAGCGGTGCGGCCCTGCCGATCGCGGCGCTGCTTGTCGCCGGTCTCGTTCTCTCCGCCCTTTCCGTGCGGCACTTCAGGACAGTGCCAAACCCTCTGCTCGATCTTTCGGCCTTCGCCATTCCGACCTTCGCCATTGCCACGCTTTCGGCGGGAACGGCGACGCGCCTTGCCATCAATGCGACGCCCTTTCTGATCCCGCTGCTCTTCCAGCTCGGTTTCGGCCTGCAGACCATCGAGACCGGGCCCTATCTTCTCGTCTACTTCGCCGGCAATCTCGCCATGAAGACCGTGACGACCCCGATGCTGCGGCTCTTCGGCTTTCGCACGGTCCTCACCGTCAACGGTGTCCTCACCGCGCTTTCGATCATGGCCTTCGGCTGGCTGACGCCGGCCACGCCGGATCTCCTTGTCTATGGCCTGCTGTTCGTGGCGGGGCTGTCGCGGTCCATGCAGTTCACCGCGCTGAACACGCTCGGTTTTGCCGATATCACCCCGGCGCAGCGCCCCTCCGCCTCCACGCTTTCTTCCATGCTGCAGCAGCTCTCCATGGTGCTCGGCGTTGCGCTTGCTGCCGCCGTGCTCACCCTGTCCCGCCTCATCCATGCCACGCCGGCGCCGACGCTCCTCGATTTTCGCTGGGCCTTTCTCACCATCGGTGCCACCGGTCTCGTCTCGGCACTGCGCTATCTGACGCTCGACCGGCGTGCCGGCGCCGACGTGTCCGGTCATCGCTTGCGTTCGCGCTCGTCTTGAGGCGGTAAGCCGGCTTCCGCTGACCGGCAATCGGCGTATGATCGGGCTCTGATATGCACGGGAGCCTCAGCCATGGATGCATCGACCCTTCTTGCCTTTGCCGCAGCCTTCTTCGTCTTTGCTGCCAGCCCCGGGCCGGACAATATGACGATCGTTGCCCGCACCCTTTCGCACGGCGCGGCCTCGGGCCTCGCCTATGGGGCGGGCACGGTGGTCGGTATCCTGATTTTCCTGATCCTCGCCGCGCTCGGGCTCTCGTTGCTGGCCGAGGAGATGGGTGTGGTCATGACCATTCTGCGATGCGCCGGCGCGGCCTATCTGATCTGGATGGGTGTCGCGCTCTGGGTGGCCGAGCCGGTTCTCCCGGTCCTGCAGCCTGTCGGCAGCCGGCGCGGGCTCGTCTCCGTTTTCGCGACGGGCGTGGCGCTGAACCTCGGCAATCCGAAGATGCCGCTCTTCTATGTCGCCCTGCTGCCGACCGTCGTCGGGACCGGGCTGGCGCCGAACGATGTGTTGGCGCTGGCGATCGTCATTCTGATGGTGGAGGCGGTGGTTGTCGGCGGCCATGTGCTGCTTGCCGGCCGGGCCCGCCGCCTGCTGCGCACGCCCCGGATCGTGCGCCGCGTCAATCGGACGGCAGGCGGAGTCATGGTCGGCGCCGGCGTGGCGGTTGTGGCGGCGCGCTGAGCGCGTCCCTGTGCGGACGGACCCTCGGCATCCGTTCTTGTCGCATTGTCCATGCGCAAGCGATCCGGCTTCGGGTGGAGATTCTCTAGGCCTGCGTCCATTGCTCCAGCGCCCGTCGACCCTCCGCCGTCAGGCCGTAGAGCCCGCGGTCGATGCGCTCGAACCAGCCATAATGGTTGCTGCGCAGGATCTGGCCGGCGGTGGCGGCAAGCGGCGTCAGATCACGGGGGCGCAAGGGGCCGGTGGCGAGCGCCGCGGCCAAGGCCAGCGCCTGCTGGCGATAGGCGGTGAGGATCGGCACCTTGGTCGAGCCGCCCAGAGCCGGATCGCCGCTGCGGCCGCGGTGTTCGCGCAGAAGCCGGGTTCGCCGCTTGGGATTGCTGCGCGGCATGGGAGAAACGGCGCTGACCAGAACATCGACATGGCCTGCCTCCGAAATGCCGAGCATGCCGATCCCGAGTCTCCGGCAGAGATCGCGGTAGCGCTTGTCCGCCTCGCGTCCGCGACCCCGCGCCGAGATCCGCGCCGCGATCCAGACCTCGTCTGCCACGCTCGCCCGATCCACCGCCTGCAGGATGAGCTCCAGGTTGAACGTCAGTTTCAGCTCGCAGACCACCACCACGGGTGGCTCGCCTTCGCGCAGGCCCACGACGTCGCAGCCGGCGATCTCGCCCTTGACCGCATAGCCCGCCTGCTCGAGGAAGGCCTTGACCGGCCGATAGAGCGCGGTCTCCATCCGGCTTTGTGGCGAAGGTTCAGCCAATGGCAATCACTTCGAGGTCCTGCCCCCCCAGGCTGACCACGTCGCCGACCGCCTTCCCCATCAAAAGCCGCGCGACCGGCGCGGCAAAGGAGATCGAACCGGCCTTCGGATCCGCCTCGTCCTCGCCGACGATCCGGTATGTCTGCACCCGCCCGTCCTCGCGTGCGAAGGTAACCGTGCCGCCGAAGGAGACGATGTCGGTCGCAGCGGGCGGCGGCACAAGCTGGGCCGTGCGGACCCGTTCGGAGAAATAGCGGATGTCGCGCAGCGGCGCGGCCGTCTGCCGGCGCTTCTCGTTCACATCCTCGATGGCATTGGCGGTTGCGTAAGCCGCCTGCGCCGCCTGCAGCGCGCGTTCCAGCGCCTTGAGGCCGCTTTCGGTCACGAGGTTCGGTTCGGCGGAGATCGGACGGTCGGGCAGCAGGGTTTCCGCAGCCGTTTCCGCACTCTCCTCTTTCATGAACGCCACGCTCAAAGCTCAGTCCTCCTCATGGGCATGCGACGTCCCGTCTCAGATAGGGCGGCCAAGCCGCAAAACCGAGCAGGGGGTCAGACAGGGCGCGACACGTCGCGCGCCTGCGCATCCGCAACCGCGAGTTCGGCAAGTGCAAGCGCCGCGTCTCGCGTCCCGGCGGCGGCCACGAAGAGACCCTTGTGGCAGAAGCTCGCTCCCTCGATGCCGCAGGCCGCTTCCAGCGCCGCGCCGGTCAGCCCTGCCCAGTGCGCCGGCAGGTCTGCCCGCAGCTCGAAGCCGTCTTCGTTCTTGCGAATGCCGGTCACGCACCAGTCGCTGTCGCGCGGATGAACAACGAAGAGCAAATGGTCGGCACCCGCCTTCACGATCGCCGCGCGGAAGGGCATGCCCCGCGGCAGTTCGAGGATCCGGTTCTTGCCGGCCTCCGTGATCGCTGCGGTCACCAGGGCCTCGGCGCGCAGCTTCGCGGCGGCCCGGCCGATTTCGGCTTCGACGAAGCGGCGGGCCAGATCGAGGGCACTGTCAAAACAGCGCCGGTCTGCCTCCGGATCCGGATCGTCGAACACCGGCTTCAGCGTTTCGATCAGCGCCGGCAGGGTCAGTCCGGCCAGCGGCCCGGCCGAGGACGGATCGAGCGCGCCATTGTCCACCAGATCCACAGGCAGCACGAAACCCTGGTCGAAAGCGGCGTGAACCCCATCGATCTCCGCATCCCTTATGCCGGAAAGGGCCAGATAATCGCGACCGAAACTTTTCCAGATGAGCCCGAAGGAACTGTAGGGCGCGCCATCCGCGCGGGTGGGTGCGCCGCGCTGGTGGTGATCGAAGATGCAAGCATCGGGATCATAGGCGCCGCCGACATCATAGACGATCCGGTCCGGGCCAGGCCGGATCCAGTCAGGCGCGCGGCTGCGCACCAGCGTGGCATCGGGAAAGAGCCGCGTCAGGATCACGCTCGACAACACCTCGTCGGCATGAAAGCCACCCGAATGGGTGACGAGAAAAGAGGGGGTCATGCGCAGACTGCCTTGCAAGAAGATAAGAACCGCAGCGCGGCGTGAAGGACGCACATAGCCATTCGAGGCCGGCATCTCAAGCCGGCTGGCGGATCCGTCGTCTTCACACCCTTCCCGGTTCGCCTGCCCGGAGCGCGTCCTCACCCACACCAACGATGATCCTTTTCGAAAAGCCTTGATGCGGCCTCCAGAAAGAGTGCAGGCTGCCTTGCTCATCCATTCGTGCAGGATACGGGCGCCCAGCTGGCGTCCACGCAACCAGGTGAGACGGCGATGCTGATCAATGAGGGCGACAGGCGGACACCGCGGGCGGATCTGATGCTGGCCTGTTTGCTGGCTCTGGTCGCCGGCGGGGTGAACAGCGCCGGCTTCATGGCCTTCCGGTTCTTCTCGGCCAATATGACCGGAAACGTCTCGATGGCCTCCGAGCTCCTGGTGGCCGGCCCGTTCGACCTGGCGCTCGCCTTCCTGACCGTCGTCGCCCTGTTCATCCTCGGCGCCGTGCTCGCCACGCTGCTCATCGACCATGGCAAGCGGCGCGGCTGGGGCGCCGTCTACGCAATGGCGCTTCTGCTGGAGGCGGCAATCCTCTCCGCGGCAGGGCTCGTCTCAGCCCTCGGCGTTCCACCCAGCCATGCCGTGCTCGTCGTCGGGGCGCTCAGCCTTGCCATGGGCATCCAGAATGCCGCCTCCTCGCGTATTTCGGCAAACCGGGTCCGCACCACCCATGTCTCCGGCGCGGCAACCGATCTCGGCATCGAGCTTGCCCGTCTGCTGGGGCCGGTGCGTGGACGCGAGCGGGAGGAGCTGCGTTTCCGGCTGACACTGCATCTTTTCACCATTGCGAGCTTCGCCTTCGGCGGCATGCTGGGTGTCCTCGGATACCACAGCTTCGGATCCTTCACCTTCGTCGCCTTCTCCCTGCCGCTCGTGGGGCTCAGCGGATGGTATGCAAGACGGCTCACTCGCGGACAATGAAAGGCTGGCGAGCCCGCCGGGGTCATGGGACGGCCTTCGCAGTTGGCGTCCCTCTCTCGCGGAACATTCGGCCGCACGGCCGCTTTTGCCGGCATGAACATCCATACCGGTCCCCGCATTCTCCTCGTCGTCCTTGCCGTCAGCGCTCTGTGCGTCGGCGCGGTCTATGCGCTGTCGCTCGTCGTGCGCGACGAGGCGGGGCGGATCGATCCGAAGGAGAGCGTCATTGCGCCGGCCGGGCCTTCGGGATCCGGCGGCTAGACCGCTCCCGCCCGCATCCTGCCGGGCCTGAAGATGGAAGCATCGTCCGCATGGATAAAGAGCGCTCAGGCAGGGTAGCGGTTGCTCGGCGGCTCGAGCGGGATTGTTTCCTTCACCTCGATCTCGGTGCCGGAGTCGAGGACGATGTGGAGATCGCGCAGCATGTCGGCCGCGTCGATCAGGGTCGCGGCGATGGTCGGCTGATCCAGCGTTCCATCCTCGATCGTGGCGGCCACCTCTTCCAGCCCGAAGACCGCGTCTTTCACATTCGGGCTCGGCCAGCGCTCGATCTCGTCACGCATGGCCCGAATGGAGGACACGGCTTCTTCCAGAAGCGCCTTCACCACCTGCGGTGGCGCACCCGCACCATTGGCTGTCTTGATCAGCATGGCGATCTGCGCGTTCACATCCTGCATACCCGATCCCCTTGCGCCTGCGCATGACCAAAATGGCATGCCCTCGTGGTAATTCAACAACGAGACACGGGTTCCCGCCTGTCTGCGCAGAGAGGCGGTTGTGGACAGAGTGCGGGACGAGCGGTTCTGGATCAACAGTCGGACGAAGGCAGATGGCGGACAGGGAGTCCGTCTAACCCCTGTACGCAGCTGTTCACGGTCGTGCCCTAACTCACTGTTCCGCTTGATATTCGTTTTCCTGTCGTCCAATGTCGTTCGCATCTGTTCTCAGATGCCCGCTTGTCGAAGTGGGGAAGGAAGTGGGGAAGCATGGCGCGCTCGCTGCAAAAACTTTCTGATGCCATCGTCAAGTCTACCAAGCTCAAGGCGGGTCGCCACAGCGACGGTGGAGGCCTTTACCTGAACGTCACGCCTACCGGCTCCCGATCCTGGCTATTCATGTGGAGCCGGGACGGAAAGCGGCGTGAAATGGGTATGGGCTCTTACCCAGCCGTCACGCTGTCAAAGGCGCGCAGTCTCTCCTCCTCCTATCGAGAGATGGTCGCGGCCGGCAGCGATCCGATAGCCGAGAAGGCGAAAATCGAGGAGCCAAGCTTCAGAGACTGCTGCGACCAGTTCCTCTCGTCGATGGAAACGCAGTGGCGAAACGAGAAGCACCGGGCGCAATGGCGATCCACCCTAAACGATTACTGCCAGAGCATAGCCGCAAAGAAGGTCTCGACCATCACGACGACCGATGTGCTTGGAGTTCTGCAGCCGATCTGGACGACGAAGAACGAGACCGCCAGCCGCGTGAGAGGCCGCATTGAGCGCGTCCTCGACTTTGCAAAAGCCAAGGGTTGGCGAGAGGGCGAAAATCCCGCTGTTTGGCGCGGCCATCTCAAAAACGTTCTCCCAGCTCGTCAGAAGCTATCCAGAGGCCATCACGCGGCTATGCCGTTCGATGCGGTGCCGGCGTTTATGGCGCAGCTCAAGGAATCCGACGCAATGGCGGCACGCTGCCTTGAATTTGTTATCCTCACCGCGGCTCGCTCCGGAGAGGCTCTTGGAGCGCAGTGGAACGAGATCGACTTTGCAGCCAAGGTCTGGACCGTTCCTGCGAACCGGATGAAGGCCGGCCGTGTGCATCGCGTTCCTTTGACCGATCCGGCCCTGGCTATCCTCCTGCCCCTGTATGGGGCTCGAAAGAACGACGGCCTCGTTTTTTCAGGTCAGAAGGAAGGCCGCCCGCTCTCTGTCATGGCAATGGCTATGCTGTTGCGCCGCATGAAGCACGACGGCGTCACTGTCCACGGCTTCCGCAGCGCCTTTCGTGATTGGGCAGGAGACAAGACAACATTCCCCCGCGAAGTCGCAGAGGCTGCGCTGGCGCACACAGTGGGAGACCAGACCGAGAGAGCTTATCGCCGCTCCGATGCTCTTGCGCGCCGGCGTAAACTTATGGAGGCATGGGCAAGTTTCGTTTGGTCAGGTCAAACGAGGCAGGGCGTCGTAGTGCCGCTTAGACGAGGCAACGCTTCCACATGACCAAACTCAAGCTCGGGAGGTTCAGCCCACCTTCGAACCTGAATGGGGCCGTATCTGATGCCGACTGGAGCCGAGTGCAAGAGCTCTTCGCTGCCCATAGACGGGGAACGCCATTGGCATCGGAAGCCCGTGCAGAGCTTGAAACTATCCGTGGCCATTATTTAGTTTGGCAGTATGCCGAAAAGAAAGGCGCCAATCAGGACGCCCTTAAACAAGAAATTGCCTTGGTGGAGGACGCTGCGAAGGGGCTACGCTTCCTCTCCCGCTACGGAGGTGCAGCAGATGACGTGAGCGCAAGTGTTGCTCAGCCGCTGACACAGGAATACCGATCGCTTCCAGTTCACATGAACCCGCGGAAGCTTTTAGCGGTTTCAGATGAGAACGCCTACACTCGGGCCCTTTCCGATGAGTATCTTGAGCCAATAGCCGTCCTTTTGGACGCCGAATTGCTGCGAGCCGTTAGCCAATCTGTAGACGGAGCCATTTCGCGACTGAGGGGCCGTCTCGCAACTTCACCAAGCATTCGCAGTGGTGATGCACTTCTGTTCCTGGATAGCCAGCTGAAGGCATGGGCGAAGAAGCACGAGCTTCCTCACGGAGTTAGCAAGAACAGCAACGAGGGCAGCGCATCTGGTGCGAAATGGCCTTACCCCGCACTTGTTTTGCTAATCGACCAATTATCGCCTCAAGATGTCCGCTCGCTCAAGTCCAGCGAGGTAGCATCCGTCAGCGCCCGTATCCTTGAAGTCAGAAAGCGCCGCCGAGCAAAGCCAACAGATGGGGAGTAAACCTCGGACAAATCCCGTTGAAAAACTCCCCAAGACCTAAGCGGCCGGTCGCGGAATAGTTGGACCGTTCAGGGCGGACAGCCCTGAATGCGTACCGGGCGGCACCCCGGCGGATCAAGGCAAATGCCAAAAATTTCCATGACGATAAACGATGCCGTTGCCTACAGCGGCATTGGCCGCACCAAGCTTTATGAGCTGGTGAAGTTGGGTCAGCTGACGCCCAAGAAGCTCGGGACCCGCACCCTCATCATCACCGAAGAGCTCGATGCGTATATCCGCTCCCTGCCCGACATGAAGTCGGCAGCGTAGGGGGCGGATCAATGAAAACGAAGAACCCCGTCGCGCGGGTGCGGGACAGGGCTCCTGAAGTCATCAAAACTCTTGGCGGAGTAGATGCTCAGGAACTTAAAGCCTCACCCTCCGAAAGTCTAGCGGTTCGCCGCATCGCTCAGCGATTTCATCTGTCGCTCAGCCACGCTCGCACGGTTTGCGAGCTTGCCGGGATCGGGGGTGCCGCATGACCGCTGCCCTCTCCCTACTCTCCCCCATCTCCACTCCGGCCAGGAAGCCCGCTCTCACTGCGCTCAGAGGCCACCTGCAAAAGGAGGGCTTTTGATGCCCCGTACCATTGACACCCTTACCGCACGCATTCTCCCTGATAGCCGGATCGTGACCGTCAAAGGCAGAGATGCTTGGGCGCTTCGCAATCTTGTTAGCGCTGGTCCGGTCGGCTGCACGCCCATAGATCAGCCTGGCCCTCGTTGGGCGCACTATGTCTTTAAGTTGCGTCGATCCGGCCTCATCATCGAAACTATCGAAGAGAAACACGGCGGGCCCTATGCCGGCACCCATGCTCGTTACGTCCTGCGTACACAGGTCGAAGTTGTCGACGAGAGCGGGAGGGCTGCCGCATGACAGTCGACCTCGACCCTCAAACCGTGGCCGCTGCGAAGTGGCTCGCCGCCCAAGAGGAGCCACCCGCAAGGGTGGTTCCGAGCATCCGCGAGCGCTTTCACCTCACCGCTATCGAGGCCTGCAACGCCTGCGCTCTGGCCCGCCACTATCGCCAGCATGGGAGGCGCGACAATGCGTGAGTTTTCCAAGGTCTCTCCGAAGGTATGGCGGAATAAGCAGTTCCGCGCCTTGCCGACGAACGATGCTCAGCTCGTCTTTCTGTATTTTCTCACCTGCGACCATCAGAACAGCGCCGGCTCTTATTGTGTGCCTGACGGATACGCTGCCGCGGATCTGAACTGGACCATCACCCGGTATGTCGAGGCCCGTAATCTTGTCGTACAGGCCGGCCTTATCGTCTTCGACGAGGACACTGACGAGCTTTTTATCAGCGGCTGGTTCAGCAAAAACCCGTCCATGAATCCGAAGCACGCACGCTCGATCGAGGCTGCGATTGCCAAAATTGACAGCGGCGTTGTCCGCGAGGCTGCTGAAGAAGGTTTTCAGCGCTCTGAGGAACTGAAAGAGGCCCGCGCGTCGAAGTCAGGCGGTGGCAACGTGTTGGAGATGATGGACAGATTAGCCTCGTCTAACTATATGACCAGGGGGCGCTCATGATACCGTATCGGAAGGGTATGGAAACCGTATCGATATACAAGAGAGAAGAGAGGGAGACTGAGAGGGAGACGAGAGAGGGAAAGAGGTACTCAGAGAGGAACTCAGACAAAAGAGGATCATCCGCGGAATCGCTTAAATTCAAAAGCCAACCGATCGCTAAGATTGAACGTGGTTTGGCTTTGGAGGAAGAGCCGACCTTCAGCGTCTATGCGGATGGAGCGTGTGAGCCAAACCCAGGAACCGGAGCATGGGCCTTTGTCGTCTACAGGAACGGCATAGAGCAGTATTCCGAAGCAGGGGCGGAGCTTCACACCACAAACAACCGCATGGAACTGACGGCGGTCCTGAGGGCTCTGGATTGGATCTCCGTAAACGCGCCCTCCAAAGCCCTCTTGCACTCGGATTCTCAGTACGTCGTGCGAGGCTGCAATGAATGGCGGCGTCGGTGGATGGCCAAGGGCTGGAAGAAGGGTTCCGCGGATATGCCGAACGCGGATCTCTGGCGAGAGCTGGACGGAAGGCTTGAAGCGCAGCCGGTCAGCTTGATTTGGGTTCGCGGTCATTCCGGCATCGTCGGCAACGAGCGCGCCGATCGTCTCGCTTCAGACGCTATCGCCGCCCTGGAGGCTAGCCGCGCATGATTAGACCGCTGCAAGAGCAACCTGTAATCGCTCATCGAGCCACCATCCTGCCTATTCTGATGCTGCCGGAGGAGGTGATCGGGATGAAGCAAGCCGGCGTCCTATGCGGCAAAGATCCGCGGACCATCCGGGCCTTGTGTCGAAAGCACGGTATCGGCCATCAGGCTCTACCGAATGCCCCTTGGGATATATCCGCTCCCGGGCTTGTGTTGGCGCACCATGGCGACCTTGAAGGGTTGGAAGCCTTGCGAGAAGGCGACAGGGATAACCCGCGTGTTCGCCGCGCCTTGGATCATGTCGCGCGCGTTCTAGCATTTCGTCCCGCCTGAATGCCAACGGATGCTGCACAGTGCTTAACATGCCGGATTCACAGCGATTCTTAGCCGTGAGATGATCGGGCCTCATTAGTCGAGGAACGATCATGAGCGATGTAATGGAGCAGAAGGCACGCGAGCTTCGCGTTCCCGTCATGCTACGGGGCGCGAATGTCATGGAGAGCTTTCGCGAGAGCCTGTTCGACGCTGCCAACCGTGCCGGCATCACCCCCAACGAGTTTGTCATCGAGGCGGCAGCGGAAAAGCTCATGCGCTCCGGCCGCAGGTTCTCAGGCGTGTTCCGTAAAGGCGACCTTTCCCAACTCAACGGAGGGCTCGGCGCTTGAGCGACGCACAGACCGGCCCGCGCCTCCACCTGACGACAAACTGGAGCATCGACGAAATCTACATCTACGGCCCGCTGATCACAGCGGCGCTGCGGAAGCTCATCGGCATGTATCCCGAAGGAGCCACGCTCAAGAGCATTGCGGATGAGATTTTCTCTGGCGCTCTGCAGCTCTGGCTGATGCTGGACGGCGACGACTTCAAGGGCATCGTGCTCACCGAGATGAAGACCGTAGAGGCCACGGGGCACAAGTCGGTCATGGTTACGGGTCTTGCCGGTGAAGACGGCATCGAGCTCGCCCCGCACATCGCAACTATCGAAGCCTGGGCTGCTGAAGAGGGAGCTAACTGCGTCCTTCCAATCGGGCGGGTTGGCTGGAAAAAGCCGCTTGCTCCTCTTGGGTATCGGATCGATCGGGTCGTTTATCGGAAGGATCTCTAAATGGGCGGTCAAACCTCAACGCAGCAGACAGAGTCCAAGCCGCCAGCATGGTCCAAGCCGCTTTTCGAGCAGTCCGCTATGGAGGCTCAGAAGCTTTACAATGCCGGCAAGGGCGCAAACCCGTACCTTGGCGACACCACGGCCGGTCTTGGCGGCACGACCATCGGAGGCATTCGTGACATCCAAGCTGCAAACAATTACCTGCCAGACAAAACCATGTCTGCGTCGAACCTCCGCGGGATGGCGAAGGGCAAGTACCTCAACGACTCCTTCTCGCAGGACAATCTGGCCGGTATGGCTTCCGGTAACATGCTGGATAGTTCGTTCGCACAGAAGAACCTGTCCGACGTGGCGTCGGGCAAGTACCTGGCGAGCGGCAACCCGTACTTCAAGGACGCCCTGCAGGCTCAACTGAACGACACCGCTGATCAGGTGCAGTCGTCCTTCGCCGGAAGTGGGCGGTATGGCTCAGGAGCCAATACAGGTGTTCTGACCAGCCAACTCGGCAACATCCGTGCAAGCGCGATGTCCGACCAGTACAATCGCGATATGCAGAACATGCTGACCGCGAATGGTCAGATCGATGCGGCACGTGCTGGACTGCGCGGAGACATGCTGAGTGCCAACAGTCAGATCGACTCGACGCGGGCGGGTCTGATGAACAACATGCTCGCGGCTAACGGTCAGATTGACGCCGCCAATTCCAACCTGTTCCAGAACAGGATTCTCGGTGGTCAAGCGCAGATCGACGCAGGCAAGCTTCAGGACGCTGCCCGGCAAGCTGAGCTCGACGCGGCGCAGAACCGCTTTATCGCCAAGGACAACGAGGGCTGGAACCGCCTTGGGCTGCTTCAGTCAGCAGCGGCTGGTTCGGCCGGCAACTACGGCCTCAATACGACGACGCAACGGACGAGCGGAAACTTTTTGCAGGACGTCGGCGCAGTTGGTTCGGGTATCGGCGGGATGAAGCGTTCCGACTACCGCCTGAAAGAGAACATCAGCCCCGTGGGCTCCAAGAATGGCCTGCCGATCTACGAATGGAACTACATCGGAGACGGCCTGCGATACCGCGGCGTGATGGCGCAAGATGTGCTTGCGGTCATGCCCGAAGCAGTCGGGGTTTACGAAGACGGCTTTCTAGGCGTCTTTTACGACCGCATCGGTATCGAAATGGAGCTCGCCTAGTGGACCCGCTCGACGCCCTCAATTTCATCGTGACACCAGCCGACGTGCATGAGGCTTTGACACCTCTCGCCCTGTCTCTCCGTGATCCTGTCACGCATGAGGTGGATGAGGAGCGCGGGCGACAGATTTTCCAAGATGTGGTCTCGAACGCGATGCACTCGATCGAGAAGCATGTCGCGATGCACGGCGGCTCCGAAGCTCATTACCGCCTCGCGCTCGAAACCTTCGTCACATCACTGCAGGCCGGCCTTCAGGGCTATCAATAGAAAGGGCACGTCATGGCCTTCAACATGCTCCAGTTCCTCGGCCTTGCTCCTCAGGTGGTTGACGGAAACATGCTCACGCAGACGGGTGGCATTCCTGTCCCCACGCCTAAGCCACAGAACATGCTGCTCGGTGGCCAGGTGGGGCCGACCCAGGCTCATACAGCGGGAATGCCTATCATCGGTTCTGACGGAGCCGGTCGGGCATCCTCTCCAGGCGCAGTTGAGCCGAAGAAATCAATCTTCCAGGCCTTCAACGACTTTTCGAACAGCGACCGTGGTCAGTACCTCAACGACATGTTCGCAGGTTGGGCGATGGGCTCTAGTCCAAGCGAAAGTTTGGCCATGGGTGCGAAGTTGGCCGGGGCTAACCAGCGCGAACGCAGGCAGACCAACGAAACCGTCAGTTGGCTGCAGAAGCGTGGCATGGATGCCGAAGGCGCAAAGATGATGGCCAGCAATCCGAAGGCGCTTGGCGACTATCTCCAGCAGATGAACAACCCGAACGCAGCGCTTGAGAATGAATACAAGCGCGCGCAAATCGATGCGCTCAGGGCCAAACCGCAAGTGCAGTGGCAGAAACTGGATGATGACACCCTGTTCAACCCCTCGACCGGCGACACACGTGACCTTGCGGCAACCGGCCCGAATGGTGCTCGACCGTTCCGATATGGCGGTAACTCCGTAGAGGCGCAGTCGCTTAACGGCTTGATGGAAAGCGGACGGCTTACTCCTGAGCAGGCACAGCAGCTTGGCGCAGGAAAGACCATCACGGGCACAAATGGGGAGATCATCTTCATGACCCCCAACGGCGTCTTCAGCCAGCCGTCGCAAGGTCAGGCGAGCGGATCTCCGGTCCCGATGAGCGGCACGACAACGCCCGCGCCAGCCACTCCCCCTGCGGCTCCGGGCGGCATCGCTCCAGCGCTTGGCCGGAACGCCGGCCTCATTCCGCTCACTGCTCCGAAGAACACCGCGGGGCAGTTGCCTGCGGAAATGGGAGCTCGGATCGGCTTGGGGGATGCCTTCCTCAAGGAGCTTCCGAACCTTCGCGAGCAAATTACACGCGGCGATGCTTCGGGCCCGATAGACGGCCTTATGCTGAAGATGGGCGTCGGAAAGCCCGCGGATATCTGGCGCAATATCGAGACCGGCCGGGATGCACTTGTGCGCAACCTGACTGGCGCGGGCATGTCGCAATCGGAAGCCGAAAATCAGGCGGCGCGCTACCAGATTGAGCCGACCGACAGAGCCGAAACCATGCTCTCGAAACTCAACAATCTTGAACGCGACCTAAGGGCGACCCGTGAAGGCGCGATTGGCGCTCGCACAAGCGGCCTTGGTGCCGCTCCTGCATCGAGCAGCGACCCGCTCGCAGCGGCCAAGGCTGCCATTGCAAGGGGAGCACCGCGCGATGCAGTCATCCAGCGACTTCGCCAAAACGGCATCAACCCGGAGGGTCTGTGATGGCCGATATCACATTCAACGACCTCATTCCGCAAGACAAGCGCCAGACCGCTAGCCCTCAGGACTTGAGCTTCGACGACCTCATTCCCCAGGGTGACGGAGTTGCGCTCAATGCAGGGGCCGGCCTCAATAGCGCGCTCTACACGACCCTTGGGGCTCCAGTGGATCTTGCCCGAGGAGCAATCAACATGGGGATCAGGGGTACGAATTACGCCTTGGGCAGTGACCTTGCTCAAGTGCCCTCAGACTCGTTCGGCGGCTCGGAAAGCATCTCCAGCATGTTCGGGGCCATCGGTGTTCCAGAGCCGAAGGACGTTCGGGCAGAGACGACGGGCGAGCGGATCGCTCGCGGCGCTGGCGAGGGGGTTGGCTACGCGGTCGCTCCTGAAGCAGCGATCGGTGGGCTTATGCGAACCGGCACACTCACAGGCCAGCTTGGCGAGGCTGCGGCTCGGATGTTTGGTTCCGGCTCTAGCGCCGGTAGTACGGTGGCGAATGCTGTCTCAGGCGGCGCTGCAGGCGCTGGAGCGACCGGGGCCATGGAAGCCGCCCCAGATCAATGGAAGCCGCTGGCCGGCCTTGCTGGAGGCATGGGAGGCGGTTTTGCAGGGGCTTTGGCTTCCACCTCACCGCAAATCGCAAAAGCAGCGGGTCGGAGCGTTGCCGATTTTGCCGCCCCCTTTACGGCAGGCGGCAGGGAACGGCTTGCGGCTGATCAACTAGCGAATGCTGCTACCGATCCGGCTGCAGTTCGGGCAGCGATTGCCGATATCCCGCCGGAGTTGGTGCCAGGCTCTCAGCCGACCACGTTCCAGCTTACGGGAGATATGGGGTTGGGCGGACTGGAGCGGGCCGCACAGACTCGTAAGCCTGAAGCCTTCAACCAGCGTCGTGCCGATCAGAACAGCGCACGCTTGGCATCCCTCGAAAGCCTTCAACCATTCGGAGCCCCTGAAAAAGTCGCTGAAGCCGCAAGGGGGTACGTCCGTTCTATCGAGGATATGACGCAACAAGCCTATGATTTAGGCCTACAGCGGGCACGAGACAGCGCCGATGCAGTTGGCCAAGGTGTCGCTCCGGAAATCGCAGGCGAGCGCCTGCGAGCTGCTCTGGAAGAAGGGAGGGCATCTGCCAAGGCTCTTGAGCGGAACCTATGGTCAACGGTCGATCCTGATGGCAGCCTGGCGCTCGGAACCGGCAAGACACGGCAACAGGTGGCGACCACACTGAGCACCTTCCCGAAGTCTGCGAAGCCACCGCAGGGGGAAGAGGCTGCGATCTACAGCGCCGTGAACAGTTACGGCGACGTGATGCCGTTCTCCGAGGTGACTGCACTTCAGAGCCGCGTGAAGACGGAGCTCAGGGCCGAGCGCCTTGCCAATGGCGAGAGCCCCGCTTATCGTCGGCTCTCGCAACTGAACGGGGCGTTGCAGGCTGACATTGAGCAGGCGGTTGCCGGCAAGATGCAGCAGCAAGCCCAGGCGGTTGCCCGCGGCGAATTGAGTTTCGAAGAGACTCTTGCCGCGAGTTTTCAGCGAGAACTGGAAAACTGGAAAAGTGGACGACAAACGGTCGCAAGGGATTCGAGCGGTGGCGCGGGTGCTGGACGGTATGGACCCGGGCGAACATCTGCCGTTCCTGGCATATCTGGAGCAGCGGGCAAAGCTGACCGGGGATTTGGACCAGCTCAGGGCTATCAAGGACTATCGAGCGGACAGAGCCTCCTCCCGAACTTCGACAGAGCCGCCGCAGAGCGCCTAGCAGCAGCGCAGGCCGCAACGCGAAGCCGTGCAGATGTCTTCGACAACAAGACGCTCGCTCCGATCAGCAAGCGCCCCTCTACGGTGGCGCCCTATGACATGCCGGCAGCTTCCATCCCGGCCCGCATCTTCTCGGCACGTCCGGACAGCGTCGAAGCTATCGCTGCCTTAAGGCAGGCGGTCGGGGATCGGACGGCGCTTCGGCAGATCGAGGACTATGCGGTCGATCGCCTGCGCAAGACGGCGCTCAATCCTGACGGCACATTCGATCCAGCCAAGCTGGAAAGCTGGAGGCGCAGTCACTCCGACGCCCTCAAGGCTCTGCCCGAACTTGATGCCCGTTTGCAGAATGCCTCCGTCGCATCGCGTACCCTTGCTGAAGTTTCGAAGGAGCGCCGCTTTGCCACAGACGAGGCCAGGCAGAGCCGTTTGGGTGCTTTGTTAGAGCTGAGCGACCCCTCAGACGTGACGCGCGTCGTGGGCTCGATATTCCAGCGCCAGGACCGCATGCAGCAAATGGCAAAGCTCGCCTCTGTCGCCGGCAAAGACCCGGAGGCGAAGCAGGGGCTGCGCAAGGCAATCGTCGATCATATCGCCGGCCGTCTCGTCTCGAACACGGAAGTAGGCACGAGCGGGCAAGGAGCCATCAAGTCAAACCAGTTCCAAACCTTCATCCGTGACAATGCCAACGCGCTCCGCGTAGCCGGTTTCTCCGCCGATGAGGTGAAGAACATGACCGCGGTTGCCGAAGACCTGCAGCGGGCAAACCGCTCCCTGACGGCAGTTCGTTTTCCCGGCCAATCGAACACCGCTCAGGATGTCTACAAGATCCAGGCGGGTGACGCTCCTGCGACCATGCTCGGCCGCATCGCCATGGGTGCAGCTGCCACAGGAGGCTTTGCAGCGAATGGAGCAACGGGAGGATTCTTAGGGATCGTCGGGGCAAAGGCGGCATCAGCCATGCGGGAATATGGGCTGGAAACGGTGAACGATATTGTTGCGGACGCTCTACTCAATCCAGCACGAGCCCGCATCCTCCTGCAGAAAGCCACGCCTGCCAATCAAGGCGCAATCTCGGAAATCATGGCCCGGAACTACCGAAACGCTGTGGTGGCCGGTGCAGCCGTGACAACCACTGACCAATCGTCCGAAAAGTAGGAGGCGCCTGTGACAGCACTTGCCTCAAACGCAGAGAAGGTCACGACCTTGAAGCTCCAAACGAGCGAACGGGCGAAGGTCTCTAAGGAGAAGCCAGTGCATTGCTCGGCTGACGGTGGGCTGCAGATTTCCCATCCGGCCTGGATGGAGTCGATTGGCACCGACAAGGTGGAGGCCGCAGAATACATCGCGGTGCAACTGGCAACATTTGCTGGAAACTCGGGCAACATCGTGAGCGAGAAGGAGCTCGACTTCCTCACACAAACGGTGATGGCGGTTGCTCCTCGCGACCACATCGAGATGCTCCTCGCCACCCAAATGGCAGCAGTTCATCAGCTGACCATGACTGTTGCGATGCGTGCGAAGCGCTCCGAGAACATCCCGAAGTCCGAGGTCTACCACCGGCAGACGAACCAGCTCATGAGGACGTTCGCAGCGCAGACCGAGGCGCTGAAGCGCTATCGGACGGGAGGCAAGCAAACGGTCAAGGTGAAGCACGTCCATGTGCACGAGGGCGGCCAGGCCATCGTCGGTAATGTCCAGGGGAGGGGTAAGGGGGGTGAGTGAATTGACCGGTTCAACCTCATGCAACGGATCGCTGGCAATGCACAAGTCGCCACGCTGCACCGCTCGTTCGAAGAGGAGTGGGCTCAAGTGCCAGTCTCCGGCCGTGACCGGCTTCGCCGTCTGCCGAATGCACGGGGCCCGAGGCGGGGCACCGAAGGGGCAGAGGAATGGCAATTACCGACACGGCGGATCAACCGTCGAAGCGAAGGAAAGCGCCGCAGAGACCCGGTCGTTGATCAAGCTGTTTCGAGAGCTTCAAAGCGCGATGGGCTAGAACGAACGCTTGCATGAGGTTCGGTGTGCAGACATTGGCCATTCGGCAAGATGAAGAGGCGAACGAGAAGAGATGACGCCATCTGAGCGGTGGGCCGCATTTTGTGTGATGACGGTCGTGTTCGCCATTCTCTGCCGAATGGCCCGTGGTTCTTTTCACCGCGTAATGAAGCGGAGACAGCCAGTAGGCGCTTCGGAGCAGGACAAGGTGCCGGGAGCGAGCTAGAGGCTGTGACGCTAGTCAGGGCCGCCTGTTCATCAATGGCCGCGCTTCTGTCTTGGGGTCGGCCATCAGGACGCGATCCTTCCGGAACTTCTCGACTGCGCGACGTAAGCGACGCTTCTGCTCAGTACGTTCAGCTGCTCGGATATTGGGGAAGAACTTACGATATGACTCGCGATCAACGTCAGGAGCCAGCTTGTCCTCGTTCACCGTAAAATACCAAACCTGCAGAACCTGCGCTTCGATCGGTAGCGGCATTCCAAGCGCCATATAGTCGTGCCAGCCCTCCCAAAGAACCACGTCGTTCTGGGCGTCTGAAAACGCTGCCAGCAGTTCCGTATCCTCCCTCACGGTTTTTTTGTCAGCATTGTAGAAATGCTTCATCGCGTTCCAAAACTTGTTTCTCAGATGGGGGATACCTGACGGTTTGAGATCCGGATGCAGCCTCTTGATGAGCGCTGAAAGAATGTCTGCGTTTCGCATTTGGCCGACACTCTCTAGGAGCTCGCAGGCGCCGCAGGCCAGCACTTGAACCGAAATCGGGTCTCTGTCTCTGATGAATAGCTCGGTCGCTGTGCCGAGTTGTGCCCGGGCAATGTCTAGCTTCAGCTGATGCTCATTCATGCCGTGAGGTGCTCCCATTAGGCAGCGCATTGTGCGCGAAAAAGGGTGGCTGAGAAAGCCCCAGGTGGGCTGCAGCAGTCCCCTGCGAAGCGACTTGTCACCGGCCTGTCATTTGTGAGTCATATCAATGCGTTCGATCACAAGGAGGCGAGAATGACTGAACTGGATGAGTTGCTTCGTCAAAGAGCCGAACTCGACGCGAAAATTGTGCAGGTCAAAGCCGAGGCTTTAGAGGGTCTGAAAGTCCAGTTCGCTGAACTGGCAACGAAGCTGCGTGCTGTCGATGCACTTCCTCGGCCACTGGTGGACCTGTTCACTGACAAGGCTGGAACTTTCAATGCCTATCGGGTTATGAGAGTTCGAAAAGCCGAAGGCTAAACATCGCTCGTCTTGTCAGCGATGGACCTCAGGACGCTAACTAAAAACGCGCAGTCTGCTGCACGTGCACGTGCAAGGATGTTGCGTGAGGGGATTACCCCCAGCGGGCATAAGGTCTGGTCCGAGGAAGAGGATCTTGCCTGCCGGCTCTTCTATCCCGACTATTTCGCTCTCGGCAGGCTTCTGCCGCACCGTTCCCGGGTGGCTGTCAGACACAGGTGTGCAAAGCTGGGTCTCGTGCGCAAGTATGCATCATGGCCCGCTGTCGAGAGGCAGAAGCTGCGGCGGCTCTATCCTTCCTCTACAAGAGAAGAGCTATGCGCGGCTTTCCCCGGTGTCTCTTGGCTCAGCATCTGCTCTGCAGCGCAACGATACGGGTACAGGCGCGACCGGAAGCCATATAAGATTACCGGCGTAGCGGCGTTGGATCAGGTCCGTTCGCGATGCTTTGAAATGAGATGGATCATGCGGGATCTAGACGAGGAAGCCCGCACCAAGCGCTACTTTCAGACGCGTGGAAGCGATGGTCGGTATCCGAATTTCAAAGCCATCCGGCGGGCAGTTGTCGCCCTCGGTGGCGATTTTGAGGTCCGCTGGCGTGGTGATGAGGATTGAGGACTTCACGGAGACCCAAGCACTCGCCGCAGTCACCAGCTTGTTGAAGAGCTAAGCGGGCTCAGGATGACTCAGGGAAGGCCAAGGAGAAGGATCTACGGCGTTGAGCAACAAGACAGCGGCAAAGTCAGGAACCCCGTCCACGGCCTCCTGTGAGTCAGGAAATGGCAATTTCAGTTAGTGCCTCTAGTGACGTGGTGTTTTTGGGGAATGTCTGCTGGGTTCGCATGCTTCTACGTGATGGTTTGGAGGACCTACCGAAGCCGACTTTCGGAGGCTTCCAGGTTCAGAGCTGAATAGCTCGCACTATCGGGACCCTATTCCAGCTTTGTTTAGGCACCTAAATAGCCGGCCTTATAGCGGCGATGCTGGCAACCGACCGGACGAAATCAACTTGACGATTCAGCCCGGTCTTTCTTAGCAAGCTTTTGACATGGCTACGAACACTTGAAATTGAAGTGCGACGTCGTATCGCGATATCCTCAACCGTATCTCCCTTTGCGAGCAGAACTGCGACGTGAGCTTCCACGGGGGAAAGGTCGTACAGCCAACGAAGCCATTCCGGTTCTATTACTGCACTCTCTTTTGGTTGTGCCAGAGCCAAAAGCGTGCCGCCGTCGCCCAAGATATCGCGCGCATGGAAGCAGGCTGGAATCGCGTGGAGGACACCTACGATGCCATCTGCACCAGACAACGGTATCGAACGAACCTTCGGACTAGTCCTCGCCACGGGTGATAATGCTTCCTTCAAAAAACGATTCGCACGCGGATCCGCGAGCACAACCCCTCCAAAGGCTGAAGGTAGGAAAACTGATCCGGAAAGTCTGTCGAAGAGCCCGTTGGTTGCGACAACGGAGTGGTTCCTAGCAATCACTGCAGCGGGAATGCCCACCATACCAAGTGCTGCCGTCGCAGTTGACGCCTGCTTCATTTTCAATCGGCTAGAGAGTGCAATCGAACGCGCGAGGTGTGGTCGGTAGTAGTCTAACCAAGCAATCTCATGCGGCGTAAAGCTGCCTGCCATTTGGCCGCGATCTACTGAAAAGACGGCAAGGTCCTCTCGGGCGCCGTTAATCACCGTAGCTGCTGTATAGAAGATATTACGGGGGCGCAAAAAGTCCGTGACAATTGGTAAACTATCGTAATCGCCGGCATACACATCGCTGTCTTGTATGAATCCAGGGTGAGCACGTCTAATAAGATCCTCTAGCCGCGGATTCCGTTTATTCCATCCCCCTGCAGTGTACTCCTCCATTATTTCGCGCGTTGCAAACGGTGCGTCCCAGAACAGCTCGCCGTCTGCTAAAATGAAAAGCGACCCCCCGCGCGCGTTCATGTGATCCGAGAACCTGTCGATAACACCGCTCCACTCATCTGGAATGAGCGCGGCGGTATAGATGCGATTTACGAGATCAGCGTCGTGTTCAAGCATACTGGTCACTTAAATTTGAAAAAAAGCGCAGCATGCCACATGCTGATCGATTCGCAATAAATTCAGAAGGTGCAAAACCTCACCTACTCACTTAGACCAGAATAGGACTGCGTTCAGCAGCTCCCTGAATGGATCGCCCCTAAGCGAACCGCAATTTTCAAGCCCACCTTTGGTAGTACGAGCAGGTACGGCAGGCGCATAAACCCTCCTCCTCCCCAACATTGGGGAAGACTTGTAGCTTTCGCCGTATGCCAATGATCCCTAATTCATTACAGGGGGCAAACTTGAAAAAGCTGATCGTATTATTCCTGACTATCGCGTCTCTTTCCGCATGTGTGCCAGGTGGGGGCACTCCGGCAAATGGCGGCGCTGCGCTATCTACCTCTGAACGCTCCTTCGCAGGTACTTGGGACGGCAAGCTTCCAAGTGGGACGCCCGTTCGCGTCGTGGTCACTGATGCAGGGGGAGTGAGCTACTATTTCAAAGGCCGAATACAGACGCTCCAGAACGTGATGATCACGAGCTCCCGGGTTTCCGCGACCGTAGGTACGAACGGCAGTACATTTACCCTGTCGCAGAACGGCTCGTATGTCTTTACTTGGGGGCCAACGGGCGAAATAACCCGTGCAATGCTCTCAAAGGTTTGAGTCCGAAACCTGCTCGCTTCCGAGTAGCCGAAAGTTCGCCCGTGGAGCAGGCAGATTGACACGTGATTCGCCGTTTGGGGTGCTCATGCTAGAGAGACAAGAAAGAGTGCTTCATCCTAGCGCCCTTCAGATTTAACATGTTATAATATAGATTGGTTTCAAAATGGCTGTTGATATTTCCGGCACCCGATCAGGCACATATCAGCTTCGCAACATATCGAACGAGACAGTGAACTTTCTCAGTGGAGCGGTCATAAATGCGAGCCGCGGTGCAGGCATTCTTGCGAGTTCGGTCACGAACCTAACATTAAATCTCGACGGATTTGTTGCAATTAGCGACACCTATGCACGCTCGTACGGTGTCCAAGTGAGTGGGAATGGAAACGCACTCAATGTCGGAACTAGCTTTGGGTTCTCCGAAGACAACCCAAACGTTGAGACCGGAGCGATATTCGTCAACGGCTCCAATAACTTCATAAGCAATTACGCCAATCTTGATTACCGCGAGGATATCCGCATTAGCGGCCCAGGGAATCTAGTTTCAAATTTCGGCCTCATGTCGAAAATCGAGATGAGTGTTGAAATGAGCATAGCTAACAACGGCCAACTAGGCCAGGTCACGGTGATGGATGGGACGTTCCGAACCAGCAATCTGACTACTGTGGTGAACGATGGGGAATGGGGAGGTTTTAATAACTCGGGTTCTTCAACCAAACTCAATGCGTTTGAAGGGAGCAGTGCAGCAGAGATAATTATCAACAACCACATTATCGCCGACGACGTCCGCTTCGGCGCGGGCAACGATATTTTCCGCAACAATGGCGGATACATGGGTGGTCTTGTTTTCGGGGGAGCTGGCGACGACACCTTCATTCTGGATCGAGGCACGGTCCGCGGGATCGGAGGTCCGCTGACAGGCCTCTACAACGCAATCGAGTACGCAGGTGAGGGGGTCGATACGGTAATCCTTACCGAGGATTTCATAAACGATTTGACCGGCGTATTTCAGATATTCGAAAACGTAGAAGATCTGATACTTATGGGTGTTTCTGCAGGAAAGGCGCGCGGCAACAGTCTCGATAACGCACTGTACGGTAGCGAGGGAAAGGATTTCCTGGACGGCGCAGATGGCAACGACCGGCTAGAGGGGGCGGGTGGAGCGGATACATTGATAGGTGGCGCCGGCATCGACACAGCGGTCTATTTAGGTAACCAAGCTAACTACGTCGTGACGCAGGACGCGAATGGTAGTGTGACAGTCCGCGGCATAGGCGAACGCGCCGAAGATGGCACCGACACCCTTTCTTCGATCGAAAAGCTCGCGTTTTCTGATGGCACAATCGACCTGAACACGTTCGTCAACGTGGCACCCGTGATTACCTCGAATGGTGGCGGTGCCACTGCACTCATCAGACTAGTGGAGGGTGGAACTTCCGTGACGAAGGTTCAAGCTAGAGCAGAGCAAGGTAAGCTTAGCTTTTCCCTTTCCAGCAGTGACGATGCGGCATTGTTTACAATCGATTCTGTAACTGGAGTGCTCGCATTTAAAAGGACAACTGATTTCGAGACGCCACGCGACGGCGGACGAGATAACATTTACAACGTGACGGTCATCGCTAGCAATGGGGCGAAGAGTGATCAGCAGGACCTGAGTGTGCTTGTGAAAGACAAATCGGGTCTGACGCTTAGCGGTTCATCAAAGAATGATGTCCTCAGGGGCACTTCTGAAAGTGACGTGCTGTCCGGTGGTAAGGGGAACGATAAACTTTTGGGAGGGGCGGGGAATGACAGACTGATTGGTGGTCTTAATTCTGATGTTCTAACCGGCGGCAGCGGAAAGGACACGTTTGTCTTCAATGCGAAGCTGGGTTCAACGAACATTGATAAGATAACGGATTTCACTGTCCGTAGCGACTCTATCCAGCTTGACGACGACATATTCAAAAAAGTCGGCAAAATTGGCGACCTCGCTTCCTCAGCATTCTGGACAGGCGCAAAAGCGCATGATGCGAACGACCGCATCGTCTATGACAAAAAGTCTGGTACGCTATGGTACGATCAAGACGGCAACGGAGCAGCGAGCGCCGTTCAGATTGCGCAGATGAGTAAGAATCTGACGTTGTCGGCGCTAGATTTCGAGATAGTCGCCTGAAGATTCCAACTCAGTGAAGTGCGAGCCCTTCAATCAGCGACTGATGACGCAAGGGAGTTGCGTCATTCGAGTTGGCGACAGCCTAAGCAACTAATCTTCACAATGCCTTCGGGACCATCAGCGAGCTATAGTTCGTTGGAGCCTTAGCCGTAACAGAATGCGTTCCGAAAGAGGTGGTTCGGTTTGTCTGAACAGTTTCGGGCGTTTTGCTAAGTGGATTTCCGCCTCGATTATGCCGCCACCATCATCGGTGCCAGCGCGTTAAAGTAGGCCTGATCCGGCGTCTGCCGGCCAAGGGATGAATGTGGGCGTCTGGTGTTGTAGAAGTTCAGATATCGGCCGATGCCAGCGCGTGCCTCGGACACAGTCTTGTAGGCATGGAGGTAGACTTCCTCGTATTTGATCGAACGCCAGAGCCGCTCGACGAAGACATTGTCTCGCCAGGCACCCTTGCCATCCATCGAGACGGCGATCTGCGACCTCTTCAGCACGGCGGTGAAGTCGATGGAGGTGAACTGCGATCCCTGGTCGGTATTGAAGATTTCCGGCTTGCCATGACGGGCAAGTGCCTCCTCCACCGCCTCGATGCAGAAGGCTGCTTCCATCGTGATCGACAAGCGCCATGACAAGACCTTCCGGCTGAACCAGTCCACGACGGCGCACAGATAGACAAATCCCCGCGCCATGGGGATGTAGGTCAGGTCCATTGCCCAGACCTGATTGGGCCGGGTGACTGCCAGCTTTCGTAGGAGGTAGGGATAAATCTTGTGCCCTGGCGCCGGTTTCGAGGTGTTCGGGCGGCGGTAGATCGCCTCGATGCCCATCTTCTTCATCAGCGTGGCGACGTGTAGTCGCCCGGTCTCCAGACCTTCTCCTCTCAAGAGCCCCTGCAACATCCGACTTCCGGCAAAGGGGTAGTCGAGATGCAGTTCGTCAATCCGGCGCATAAGGGCCAGATCGCCGTCAGACACCGGACGTGGAGAATAGTAGACGCTGCCACGGCTGAAGCCGAGAAGCTTCGCCTGGCGCACGACGGATAGCTTGTGCTCGCGGTCGATCATTTCTTTCCGCCCAGCAATCCCGCCTTGCCGAGCGCACCGGATAAAAAATCGTTCTCCAGTGTCAGTTCGCCGATTTTCGCGTGCAGCGTTTTGACATCGATGGTCGGACCCGACGGCTCCGCCTTCGTTTCATCGCCGAACACACCCGTCGCCCCCTCAAGGAGCTGGTCTTTCCATTGCTTGATCTGGTTGGCGTGCACATCGAACTGCTGGGACAACTCCACCAGCGTCTGCTCACCTCGGATGGCGGCAAGTGCCACCTTCGCCTTGAAAGCCGGGCTATGGTTCCGGCGCAGTCGTCTCGTCATGGTCTCTCCTGTTCCCGGCATCTAAGCCGAAGTCAGGCAGAAACTCCACTCATCCCCGATGTGCAGATTTCCCGAGCCAGCTCTATCATCGTATCTCACAATGCACGCAAGCTCTGGAAGCGGTCCATCAGCTCGTGGACGAGGCTACCCTTGAGACACGTCGCAAGACTGTCGCGGTGGTTACTCCCATATCTTTCGAGCTGGCATCTGCCCTTATCCTTCTCGCAAAACTACGCTCGCTTGGTCAGGCTGATGTGAACGAAAACGCTGTATGGCAGGCAGCGCAGATGAGAATGGCCAGTGCGCGCCACGCGCTTTTCGTTGCACAAGACGATGGCGATTTGCCCTACTCCTTCCGCGGCTCGGCTTTGTCGATATAGGACCGAAATACAAGAACGGGACGACGCGGCCTCATCCAGCAGGGTTGACCACAATAGATTCAGTCGTGGCCGCCACTAGCTTTTGCGCGGTATGGGACATACACCCACAGTCGTGGATGCGAACTGCAGCTCCTCGTGTCAAGGATTCTCGATATGCTGGACGAACTCAAGCAGGCTGTGAACGCGTTTGCGATCGAGATCCAGCTGGTGGAAGAAACGTCCGCACTTGGCATGGTTCAGGGCTATCATGTGATCCGGCCCGCCAAATCGATCGAAGAGCTCCAAGCGTTGAAGGTGACGCATGCTGAGGCGTTCCGCGCTCTTGCTGGGGAAGTTCACTCCCTCACCACGACGAGCGAGCTAGACGCCTTCCGTCGTCGTTTTGCAGCTTCAAGTGTTGCCCTCCGCCAGGTGCTCCCGCTGCCAACCCTAGCTGCTCAAAGATACGTAGATGCCGCTTTGGTAGGAGCAGCGTCGCATTTGTCCAGGATGAACAGCGTTACATAGCTCAACCGCGAAACGCAGCGGCCCCACATCTTGACTACCGATGGCGCTTGGAAGAGCCTGTCAGACACGACCCGGAGACCATCATGACCAATGACGCAAGCTACAGAACCGCTGATCGCGCTGGCTACATCCTCGGCGCGATTGTCAGCATCTTGGTGTATGGGATCGTCCTATTCCCCATGCTCAAAGCATTACTGGCGTAGGCCGCCAGCACCGCGCGTGGCCCTATCAGATCATTGTGGGGAGATTGGGTGCACGTCAGAGCACGAACAAGTCTAGCGTCCGCGTTGCATCCTGCATCAGTAGGCCTTGTGGATTGACAACACGTCCTGGGCGAGCCTACGTCTAGGCATCGATCGGTACCGAGAGAGGCAGACGCCTTCGAGGTGTAAATGGGAACGTGACGGGCGGACCAATATTCGGCGCCCATATCACGGCCGACCCCGCGACTGTAGAGTGGCGAGGAATTATCGAGCCGGCACCCCGGCTAAAGTCACTGCGTTGGAACGGCGAAGGCCTCAGATACGCGGGAAGACGAGAGTATTCCGAAGGCGAATGCATATCGCCCGACGCCATGAGCCAGGAAACCTGCCGAGCGATAGGAGCGTCGTGCTCCGACCGGGGTTCATCCCCGTACGCGCCATCACGGAGGTTGTTATGGCTCATTCTCGTTCCAACGCTGCGGCTTTGCCGCTGAGCGACCGTCTTATCGCCGGCGTATTCTCCCTATTTCTCGGCGCTGCCCTCATCTTCGCGGCAGGATTGGCCAATTCATCGACGCTGCACGACACAGCGCATGATGTTCGCCATTCCTTCGGGTTTCCCTGCCACTAACGACAGCGTCCCTCTTCAGCGATAACCCAGCCCGCCACCTCAGCAGTGGCGGACGCGCTTTGGCTTGCGCTGCAGAGGGCAGAGGATCAAAATATGATTGTAAGAACTCTACTGGTCGCACTCGTGGCCGGGCTTATAGCAGGCGTCTTTATGACTGGCCTGCAACAACTGCGGCTCGTCCCGCTCATCCTGGAAGCTGAGACTTACGAAGGCGCTTCCGGTCCTCATGAAGACCATGCAGCTGTCTTCCAACACCCTGTCGAAGCCCTTGCGCAGTATCTGCTCGTGACGCCGGCTCACGCCCACAGTGACAATGCTGAGGAAGAAGCCGGCGGAACGCTGTTTGGCCTTGATCGGTTCTCTGGCACCCTTCTTGCCAACCTTGTGGCTGGGGCTGGGTTTGGCTTGCTGATGGCGGGCGTTAGCGTCGTTATTGGTCACCCTTTGACAGCTGCCAACGGCTTGATCTGGGGATCGCTTGGCTGGTTGGCAGTCCATCTTCTGCCGTCCCTAGGACTACCACCCGAACTGCCGGGCTTCCCTGCAGCGGATCTGACGGCCCGCCAAATTTGGTGGATCGCAACTGTGTTCATCTCAGCCGTAGGTTTAGGCATGTTGGCGCTTCGGCGAGAGTCAGGCCTGCAGGTTGGTGGTCTACTGCTTATCGTTCTACCACACCTTTGGGGCGCGCCCCAGCCAAGTGATATTGCTAGCCCAGTGCCGGCTGTTCTTGGGGCGGAGTTCGCAGTAGCAGCCCTCGGAACGACTCTGGCTTTCTGGCTGGTGCTCGGCCTTGTCAGTGGTTGGATTAACGTCCGCTACGGCAAAGCAGCCTAGGGCAACGACTACGCTGGCGGCAGCGCATCGACGAAAGCCGCCAGTCTTTTCCTCTGAACGGCAGTCGGAAACAACCCGCAGTTATCGCATACGGTGCCGCCGGGAGCCTGGTAAGCGAGACAACATCCTGCCCTCCGAAGAAAATAGCGGTCTTGCTCGCTGCCTGACCTGCTCATACAGATGAAGTCCGTGTCAAGCGAGTGAAACAGGGCCCGCTCGTCCCTTACGATGGCCAACCCCGCCTTCCGACCTTCATACCCACGCCCCACGGCATCACCCATCTGCTGAAACGCCAAAGCGACGCTGTCCGCAACAAGCCGCCACTGCATGGTCGGTTCTAGGCCGGTTGTCTCCGCTATGGAGAATACGAACGGTTGCATCCATCCGTTCAGTATCAGAGCAGCGTTGCTGGGTTCGACGATTGGGATGAGCATGGCTAAATGAAGTTTGATATGCGGCCCGTCAGCGCTGTTGCAGTTACGCCATTCGATCGATGCTACGTAGGTGTCCAAAGGCGGTTCGCATTTGTTCGCCAAAGCCAGGATTGCAAGAACCTTTGCGAGTTGAAAACTAAGGATAGCCACAGCATGAGCACCTCTGGCTTTAGGAGTGAGACTCTCCTCGAAGCGGTCAGGGTGACCAAGCAAGGATGCCACGATCCGCTCGTCGGCTGCGGCGTCTTCGAACGGAAGGTACGGCTCACTTTCGGAGCCAAGCTCGACTTGAACGAAGGGTACATGCGTCGCGAGCAGGGAAACGATTTCGGAGTTTCTCATGGGCATGCAATCCAATTCGCACGAGAAACGGGTATGTGCCGAGACGCTCGCTCTCTGACAAGTGTGGACAACCGTTCCAGACGACGGCATCTAGTAGATGACCACATCGAATGATGATGTGGCGGTCAGGCTCTAGGGTCCGCCCCGAGCAACTGATAGTCACGACGTGCTCGTGCCAGGTACGATACGACCGCAGCTAGCACGATACTGCCGCCGATGATCGTGTTCGTCTCAACGCTTTCTGAGAAGAAGAGCCACACCCACAACGGACCAAGGGGAACATCGAGCAGGGAGATCAAGCCAGCTTCACCAGAGCGGATCATGCGTCCACCAACCATCGACATCACGTTTGCCACCCCGGTGGTTAGCGCGCCCAATAGTGCGCAGGCGAGAAGCTGAGATGCATTTGGTGGCGCTGCCGACGATGTGAGCGGAAACGCTATCATTGCGCTAACGCCGGCGGCTGCCACCGTCACGAGCGTCATATCCAGTTCCGGGTATCGCTTGGCTTGCACGAGGGACGCTGCGAAACCAGCAGTCATCACGAAGGCAGCCAATATTCCGATAGAATCCTGAGTGGTCATAACGCCCATCATCATGACGGCCACCCCGACTGAAGCCACCAAACCGCAGATGACAAAGCGATAGGTAGCGCGTTCGTTGAAAGCGAAGAATGCTATAATCGCCGCGATGAACGGTAGCGCAGCGTATACCGTCATGACGTTTGCGACAGTGGTCAGCTGTAGCGACACGACGTAGCTGATACCGGACACAACGCCAATCGCGACTGCAAGGAAGCCTGGAGGCGAAAATGTAGCTTTGATGGCGGCGGGCTTGTCTCTCTCCACGACCAACCAAAAAAGCCCGAGCGTGATGAACGCGAACAAAGAACGCCACGCGACGATTGACCATGTATCAAGAGCTGCTAACCGCACGAACAAGCCCGCTGTACTCCAAAGCACAGTTGCGATGAGCACGACGATGAAGCCGTTAAGGCGGGTTTGGGCCATCTAAATCTCCCGAACAGACATGACTGGAGCGTAGGGACAATTAGCTCAGCCGGCAATCGGACGGATTTAGTTTTCGGCCTTGGATCGTCGTTGGAGACTTGTCGCTGACACCTAGATGCCTTCAAGGATTCCTTGATCCTTTGTGCGCTAAAAGAAGCCTTCTGCTTTTGGACACGTGCGATGAATCTCTGGAATGATCTCCTCGGCAACCTTGCTGTAGTCGCTATTGGGACGTCCTTGTGGACGTTCTGCAACCAATGGGCAGCTCGGCGGTCGTCATCATTATCGACAGTGCTGCTAAGCCTTTTCATGGCTCTCGGTTCTGTTGCCGTCATGCTGATGCCGTTTGAGCTGCAGCCTGGCGTCTATCTCGATCTGCGCTACACGTTCATTGCAGTAGCGGGGTATTTTGGAGGGCCGCTCGCAATTGCGATGCCTGTAGTGGCTGCGCTCGTTACTCGCTACTACATCGGTGGAACAGGTCTGTGGATCGGGGTTTTCCATATCCTGCTGACTGCCGTCAGCGTCCTGACGATCCGCTCCCTGTTCAGCAAACGGCGTTCGCTTGAACATGGGTTGTTTGCTCTCACCATCACCGTGCCTTTCAGCGGCACTGTCGGTTTTGCATACATGATCGCTCCACAGCGTTGGCCAGTCGTCTTCGAATCAGTGGTCGCCCCGGTCGCCGTAGCCCTGATGGTCTCGACCCTTATCTCGTCCCTTGCCATCGTGCAGGAGCGTCGGCGCCGCGCGGTCACGAATGAGAATCTGATCTATCGTGCAATTATTGAAGCGCTCCCGGACTGCCTCAACGCGAAGGACCTGAACGGTCGTTTTATAGCAGCAAACCCAGCAACTGCAGAGCTTATGCACGCTGACACTATCACGCACTTACTCGGTAAGACCGACGTTGATTTCTACCCGCCGGACACCGCGCGTGAATTTCGAAATGTGGAGCTTGAGTTTCTGAAACGCGCTGAGCCGATAACGATCGAGCAGAGATTCACTCTTCCGAGCGGAAACGAAACCTGGTTGTCGACACTGAAAGCACCCATTCGGGACGAAGCAGGCGCCGTCGTCGGCATTGTCACCCACAACCGCGAGATTACAGCTCAGAAGCAGGTTGAAGCACAGTTGGCCCTTGCTCAGCAGCGGCTAAAGGAAGCCGTTTCCACGATGGCGAACGGCCTTGCAATGTTCGATGCTGAAGGCAAACTCGCGTTCTGTAACCGTCAGTATCTGGAGATGTTTCCCCTCACAGCCGATGTCAGGCAAGTGGGCGTATCGCTTAGAACTATAATCAAGGCTGCAATCGTTCGCGGTGAGGACCCGATGGTTCATGGCTGTGAAGACACGATGATCGAGCGAACGTTCGCCGCACTTCTCACGGTAGGTGTTCGCGAGATGCAATTGGCGGATGGTCGATGGATCGAGACCAGGACGCGTCAAACAGCTGAGAACGGTGCGCTGGTCGTGTTCACCGACATCACCCACATCAAGGATGCCGAGACAAAGCTGCAGTTGCAGAACTCAATTCTCACGAGGCTAGCCGCAACCGACGCATTAACAGGCTTGGCCAATCGTCGTGCATTTGACGAGGCTCTCATTGAGAATACTCTTGAGTCGGGCAGAGGAGGGCACGATGTCGCCTTGCTCCTCATCGACGTGGATTGCTTCAAAGCCTATAACGACACCTATGGGCATCAAGCCGGCGACGTGTGCCTGCAGAGCGTTGCATCATGCGTGAAGAACGTCGCGGCGGCCTTTCCGAAAGCGCATGTTGCGCGCTACGGTGGCGAGGAAATCGCTGTCATTTTGCCGAATTTGGATGCGGACGGCGCATTGCGCGCAGGTGAACGGATCTGCACTGCCATCCGGTCGGCTGGTCTCGTGCATGAGACAAGCGAAAAAGGCATCGTCACGGCAAGCGTTGGCGTCGCGATGATGAGCCGCCGACAAGGCCGCCGCATCACTGACCTGATCGAAGATGCTGACCGCGAGCTCTATCGCGCGAAGGCAGGAGGGCGTGATCAAGTAAGAATTGGGGGCATCCCGACCAGTGGCGAGATGGTTTCAGTAGGAGTCATAGCTGCGAACTCGGCAACCTGACTGGACCACTCTTCTTTTGTACCAGTCTAAAGACGCGCTTGCTCAAGGGCTCCCCGGCCCCCCCCCCTAGTGCAATGAATGAAGAGCCAGCTTTGGTGATCGGAAACTGGCTCTCCTCTAGTTCAAGGCGCTAGAACTGTTTGTATAAGATCGAAACCAGGTTCTTCGGTTCTTCCGCTTCGACAAGGCCTGATGCACCGAAAATGTCGGGGGTCGGCGATTTAAATAGAGCCGACAGGAGAGCAAGTGACCGGGTCTCGCGTGAGGTTGCGAAAGCGCGGTCTCGCTCCAGTGCAGCCGCGTCCTTCGGTCCGGCGGCCGAACTTAGTCCATCACTTGTACTCTTTTCCGCCTTCGACCTCCTGGAAACATACTCGTATCGCATTGCCTTGGCGGTGGCCCGAGAACGATCTAGGTCGGATAAGTCGTCCTCGTTAGAAAGGGACGATTGCTCGCTATGGCCCGCAATCTGAGTTGATTCTTGGCTGGGCCCTTTCTGCGCGGTCTCCGCCTTTTGCGAGCTGGCTGGCATTGCGCTGCTAGCAGGCTCAGGTCTTTGCTGCTCTTGTTTGGCGGCTGGTTGGTCGGTTGAGTTCTCAACCGGCGTGGATTGCTGTGGCTCGACTGCGGCATTCGACTGGGACGTCGAACCTGAACTTCCGTTCACGGTCGAAGAGTTGGAGGGTGTTGGCTGACCGCTTGGCTCGTACGTCCGCTCTGGCCCAGCCGGAGATTGCTCTTCAGCGGACACAGCAGATGGTGGCGGCGCTGACTGTGCTGGCTGCTCCGAAGAGGTGGTCTGAGTGGTAGAAGAGCTGGGCGAAGAGGCCGCGCTCGATCCCGAAGAGGAGGGTGCCGTCGATTGGGGAGTGCCTGCGATAGAGATGCCTGAAATGATCATAAGTGCTGCCTTTAGTATGCCTGTCGCAGCTGTACCGGGCATACCTGACCATTATGTTGAGGAAGAAGATGGTAATTGAGCAATTTCGGTTTTCTTGCTAGCGTCACATATGCGCCGCTCCGAACAGCCTCGCAACCCTCTGGCGTCATCTATATCGTCACGTGCTTCTTGAAAGCACCAGTGAAGCCGCTAGCTTCTTTACACCTTAAGTAGGAGCAAGTGTGAGATGACGCAGGAACTTCAGAGCTATAGGGTAAATGGTTACGACATCTTCGGAACCGAAAAAGCTATGTTGTGGCAGGTCTACGACTACGACCATCCAGTCGGCGGTGACTTTGAAACACTAGAGGAGGCAGAAGCCCACGCTCTCTCGCTGAGGCCTCGTGAGACGCCGAGTCACTTACCATTCTAGCGAACACAATTAAATTGTGCCGGCAGTCTTTGATCATGACGCTTCGTGTTCTTTCGCTCATTCCGCTGGCCGAACAAGGATCTCAACACGACGGTTTTTTTGCCTGCCATCTGGATCGTCTTTTCCCTCTGGCGTTTCGTTTGGTGCGACCGGATTACCTTCGCCGCGTCCTTCGGTATCAATTAACGCGGCTTCGAAACTCTCTTTCTTTGTCAGAAAGTCCTTCACCGCATCGGCGCGACGAAAGGAGAGCTTGAGATTGTAGCCGTCACTGCCTTTGCTGTCGGTATATCCATCAACCAAGAAGCGAGCCTTGTCGAACCGCTCTCGAACATCCTTGGACATGGCTTCGAGGGCCTGTGTCGCCTTGGGGCGGAGAATCGCCTTATCGAAGTCGAAGAGGATATCGGCTGAAAGCGTATATCGCACGCCACCTTCGACCTCCTGAACATCAAGACCTTTCACTGCAGGTGGTGGCGGCGGAGCCGTCTTCGGCCCTAACGCTAATTCCTCCTCCGTCATCGCTGGAGACGTAAACTCAATCCGCGGCGACACGAAGCCGATCGACGGCGATGAGAAACTGATGCTTGGCGACGACGCCGAGAAACCTGGCGGAACGGCTGACGGCGCTTCTTGTGCGATAGCGCCGACCGCCATTGACATCGCAAGTGCACTCCCAAGTACGAGACGGCCAATCATTCGACAGGTACGTCCATTACGGGCAGTGTAGAACCGAACCTGACAGCGAACGGTCCAGGGTTGGTGACGGGTGGAGCAAACCAAGCCCAAGCCTTGAACGTCTCGCCTGGATTGAGCGGCGCTTCTGGCGGCTGAGTGCACAAGCATTCACTTGCCACACCAATCCTGAAGCTGATTTTGTTGGGAAAGTCGTAGAGCGTGATTTCGTTTAGGCCGTAGGCAGCGCGACCGATGCCAATTTCCGCCAGATTGACCGCCGCGCTGCTGTTGTTCGTTACCTCGTAGTCGAGCTGGACGATTTCCTGTCCCGGGACACGCTTGAGGTCTATGACCCGGGCACTTACGCCAGGCTGCAGCTCAACTATCTTAGGTGCGTCTTGTGCGAGCGCTGCCGGACCAGCAAGTAGTGTCATAGCGGTCAGAAGCGTTACGGCTAAACGACTCGGCATGGTTTCTCCCCTCCCACCGAACTTTTGGCAGCCTACACCTTTGCACTCTCCTCACAAGCTCCGTCGCGAGCTTTTCTTAGGAGAGTAATCGGCAGGATGGTGCCTCGAAGCAAAACAAAGCTTGCCGCTAGCTGTTAGTCTACGAGTCCCTTCTGTCTCGCGTCATTCATCAGCCGCGCATAATCCTTGCACTCAGTCATTTCGGGGCGCTTGCTGCAGAACTCAGCAGTCCTTTGCCTGTTCTTCGCCATCACAGCAGGCATAAGTCGCTGCATTTCCTGCATATCGGGCTGGGAGGCGGCCTGAACTGCGTTCTGAGACAGACCTGTTGGATCAAGCGATGACGCCACGTAAGCTGGAGCCATCTTGCTCTGGCGTTCGCCCGCCGCCAGAAACCTTGCTTCTTCCTCCGCCGTGGCCGGCTTAGCATTTCTGTAGTCGGCCGCTGTAAGCTTCTGTACCTGGGCACTCGGCGGCATTGCCCCTTGGCACCCATATAGAAGCGCCTGCGCTATAACCAGTGCTGCAACTTTAAGGTTGCGCATAAGAAATCTCCGAAGTTAGCCTTTGCCCTGCCGAAGCAGTCGTGTTCGTCGATGAAGATACAATGCCGCGTTTACTGCGCCTGCTACCCTGGGAACACCCGCGCGCATCGCACCCGTGCCTGTGCTGTCATCGATCGAGCCTCTTAGCTCTAGGCCTCTTCGCTGCAGTCTGGACAGTTGAGATTGCAGCCTGGCCCGTCGTTGAGGCATCAGCATCGGCTTCTGCCAAATGCGAGTCTTCAAGCAGCTTCTCGACAGTTTCAACGTCTACTGCCCTGATGCGAATGAGCTTACCGCCAAGCCGAAAGGAGGGAAGTTTGCCACTTTCTATAAGATTGCGAACGTGGCGCTCAGAGCACCCCCAGCGCTTCGCGACCATGGCGGGCGTGAATACCTTCCTGGCCTCGTCATAGACCGGTTTTAGCGGTCTCGCTTCAGAGCCCATGTTTGCACGCTTGCTAGATAGATCGGAGTGAAGGTCTGAAGCTTGGCTTTTTTGTTGGCCTCTCGGCTTGGGGCGGGCATCTTCTAGAATGGCCTCCAGATCCTCTGGCATGAAGAACATCGACTTCCCGATGACTCGGAATGCTCCGAGACGTCTGGCTATGTCACGAAGGGTCCGCTCCGAGATAATGATGCCGTTCGCGGCGAATCTCTCCACAAGTGCTTCCGGCGTGATCAGTTCTGGAAACTGCCAATTTTGTCGGGTTTCCGGCGCGTCGTTCATACCACTTCGCCTTTCTGCTCATACAGACCGTAGGGTCACCCTTAGCACCTGAAGAGCACAAGTCTTTCAATCCTGCGGATTGATGTTTGCATCTAAGTCTGACTCGCCAAAAGCTAGAACATGGTGTCCAAACATAACCTAGGGAGGCCATATGATTCGGATTGACATTCACACTCGTCAGATATCGCCAGAAACGAAAGTTTTCGTAGCTCGGCCCGGTGGAAAGTATCGATTCTTCGAATTATTCGTGGAACGAAATTTTGTTGGACCGGACTTGCCCGGGCTTGCGCTCCCGCACTTCGCTGACCTCTCAGAGGTTGAAGACTTGGAGGAGCGAGTTAAACGATCCTACGATACGAGAAAGTACATCTTCCGTGGCGAGCGGGACATCGATCCGCCGGTAGAAGAACTTGAATATTATCGTGACCGCCCGAACAACCGCGCTATATCTCAGCTACTAGGCGTCGTTCGAGCGTACTTCCGGACAATGAAAGCCGGCGACCTAGTTATTGTCCCGCCGGCAGCTTTTCGTGGCCGCGCGATGATTGGAGAACTTACCGGCCTGCCAAACGAAGTCGCCAGCGTCAGACCGGTCGAGTATGACGGTAAGCCGCTCGATGGGCGGAATGTGGTATGGCGGGCTGATATTGAGAAAAATAAGCTGCCGGCCCAAACCCTCGACGCGCTGCAGAAACCCTCACCACTTTTCTTGGTAACGAGAGAGGCTTGGCCGTCAATTTTCCGGCGTGCATACGGCTCGTACTCGATGCCGAACGAGTATGCCGCCCGGTTCGAAATCACCTCGGACGGCTTCCAAACAGTCGATGACTTCAGAATACAAGCGTTCTTTAGCTTCGTTACGAAGAACACAGAGCTGGTCGCTGACGGTGCAGGCCGGGTCCTTCCGCTGAAGGATGCCGCGTTTGCAAGCTCCCGCATTCCCCCTGAGCTCTATACGAACGTTAACTCTCCCGGCGGTCTCTCGTTGAAATCCAGCATAATCACGCCTATTGTAATCTCGGTGATGCTCACCCTGGCGATAGTTGTGGGACCCGAGGCATATGCCCAAGCTGAAGCTGGCATGATCCTTTTCGGCAACTCGCAAGCACCAGCTAATGATGCGTGCACATTGGAAGTCAGCCAGCAAGTCATTACTCAACTACAACTTCTCGGGTACGATCGGTGGGCCGAAGCCTGCGAAGTCGCCCGTGCTGCCTCGGAACGAACCGGGATATCAACTTCAGTCGGTGTCGAAAACTAATGTTTAGATGGTTTTCAAGTCTACCTGAATGGTTGCGCAACGGCATCCTGGTGCTGGTGGGCAGTGTTGGTGGCTGGCTGGGTAGTCAGTGGATGGATTATCGCACAGCATACAAGGAAAGCCTTGGCGAGAATTATGAGCGCTTCGATACCGCTGCATCGGCGGTCCAGGAATCCCTGATCCGATTTGCAGACATCGCCAGTGGTGAAACGAAGAAGTCTGACGAGGACGTGAACACTATTCAGAATCGCTTAATTGCTGCCGTGAGTGCCGCAGAGGATCTGCAGCGCCGCCTGAAGGCGGACGAGAGAGTGATTGCCGGCTATCGATTGGCTACCGTTGAACTCAAGCATGAGTCCGATAAGGTAACCGGTCCTCTTGATGCCAAGCCGCTGGTGAGAGCGGTTAACTCCTACCTGGTTGCGGAAAAATCCCTGCGTGACCATGTGGTGGAGCAGCAAAACTCGTTCCTCTATTGAAGCTGCTGTCAGCCTTCCTGACGAGCGGTCGACGGCTCCGGAGCCCATCGAGAGCCACAGGCATAGCAAGCCATGCGGACGAGGACGAGAAAGGCCTTTTCTTCGCGGCTGATGATCTCCTCCGATAAGCCGGCCGCGGTCAATTGCTTTCGTGCGGTCTGGCCGGTCTGCCTAATGATGTGTTCGGCCTCTCGCTGCGTCCTGGCTGCCTTGAGGCGCAAGGCGATCCGCAGGGCATGACCATGGCGGCGACTAGCTGGGAATGGGGTGACGGTCACCGGCGGTCCTTTTTTGCGAGCGAGGACGCGATGAAAGAACACTCGAAGTGACTGAGGCAGTGGTTTAGATTAGCATGGGGCACGGCGGGGCCTCCGGTAGCCATATACATGGTAACTATAACTGTATGCCTAGAGCATACACTCAGAGTCTAAAAACAGGCTCTATCGTATGCCCTGGACATACACTTGGCGGTCTATGGTATGCTCTGGGCGTACCATGCTCTGTTTATCGTATGCCCTAGGCACACCATTGGTATGCTCTGGGCATGCCGGGTTTTCTTCTTCAGGCCTCCAGTTCATGAACTCTTTCGTGCCTCCGGTCAGCACTCGGAGCGGCAAATCGCGCGGCAGATCGGTCAGCTCCCAACGTGTCGAGCGACCGTAGTTGCTGCCCTGCTTCGCGACCTTCCAATCGAAAGAGCCTTTGACCCCTGGCTTTATAAAGCCTTTCTCCTGCAGGCCAGTGAAGGCAGCCGCAACGGGCTTGTTGCTGCAGTTCAGGAGCCGCTCGGCCTAGCGATGTGACACGGGAATGTCGCCATTGTTCCGGCCGTTGTATCGGCGCTTGATGGCGATATAGAGCGCCTGCTCATAGACAGACGCAGCCTGCCAAGCGGCGCATTTGAAGAACCATTCATGCATCTGGATATAGTGACCGTCGCCAACAGTTCGCCCGGTCGCGTTGTGTTTCGCCATTAATCACCCTTGGCCTTCGGCTTCGCCAGTCGCACCCCAGCACCGCCCCCATTCTCTGGAATGAAGACAACCCCTGCGGCTTCCAACGCTCGTTTGATTGCGTCCACATTGCCGGCCGCGCTGCGCTCCGTTCCAATGCTCTCCATGCGCTTGATTGTCTGAGCGGAGAGGCCAGTAGCCTTCGCCAGATCCTCCTGCGTCATACCGACGAGCGCCCTTGCGGCCTTCATTTGGTTTGCGTCGATCACCTGATCATATCCTTCATGTCACTTTTTGTACATCCTCCGTATCCTGGCGGTTGACACCTAGCAATACGGCCATTATACCTAACGTACAACGTGGTTAATGCCAAGGGACATTTGAGATGTTCAACCGCTCTGAAATCATGAAGGACGCATGGGCGCGCTACCGTGACATTCGCGTGCGGTACTCGGCTAAGCAGATTGAGCGCGGCTTTGTGGATGGTTCGTTCTCGGCCTGCCTCGTCATCGCCTGGCGCGTTGCCAAAAAGCAGGCAGCCGCAAAGGCCCGTCAGGCTCGCATTGACGCGATGCTGACCACTGCCAACGGCGAACGCCTCCACGGCCTCCTCAACGCTCTGGAGTCCAGCAATTACCTCTCCTTCCGCTTCAGCCAGGGTGACGAGCGCGCCCGCATCGAACAGGCAATCAATCAACTCATCGGAGAAGCAGCATGAACATGGCACTGCACGCCTCGACGGTCCTTCCGTCGCTCGCCAGCCTCGGACAGCAGTTCGACCAGCTCTCGGCAGAGTATGACCACGCCTCCGCCCATTGCTCCGCTCTCATTGCTCAGAGCGAAAAGGAGATTGAGCAGGCCGGCATCGCGTACGGCTCGACGGCCTGGAGCTGCAGACGCTTTGCCACCTGCGGCGCTGCGATCCGCACGGCCGATAGCCTGAAGATGGACCTTGAAGAGCTGGCGCTGGAGATTGCCCGCCATCCGGTCGCGTCGATCGACGACCTTGCCGTGAAGGCCCGCGCGCATCTGGCATTGCAGGAGCCTCACGCGATCCTGACCGACATTGCCAATCTTCGCAGTCTCGGCCCCGCAACAGCCTGACACTCCGGGGGCTGACCGCCCCTTTCACACCTCGCAACACCACTGGAGAATGACCCATGTCGAACGATACCGTTCCGGCCAATGTCGAAGCTATGGCCGCTATCGCCCGCCTCGCGGAGACTGACACCGTTGTGCGCCTCGCTCAGGACATGAGAAAAGCGGTGTCCGAATATGACCGCCTCTGCCACCTCGCGGCCAAGCACGAGAAGAATGCAGCCGGCCGCTACTATGCGGAAGGAATGGAGCAAGCTGGCGACAAGCACGCAGCGCTTGAGACCGCATTGTCTCAGCACAAGGCCTGCACCGCGGAAGGGGCTTTGGTCCAAGCCTGCCTATTGATTGATAGCTTCATTCGCCTTGGCGAGTACGGCAACGACCGCGACCAGCAGCGCCAATTCGATGAGGACATTCGCGCCGCAAACCGGCTGGCGTTCTCCGTCATCGACTACCTGCGCAGCGTTTGCGCCTTCCAGCCGGAAGCTATCGGCTTCGAATACCAGCACCTCAATCCCTGGCTCTCCGCTGACGAGCGCCTTTCCCACGCCGGCATTGCTTTGGAGGAAGTACGATGATCAAGGCACCTCATCCCGCACTCGACCTGTCTTTCATGCGCCGCAAAGGCAGGGGGCAGGGGATCGACCATTGGGACGTGACCACGGCCGGCGATTATGTCGAGGACTGGAAACGCGGCGCTCGGCTCGGCTCCGAATACCTCGCCTACATTGGCCGGCATTCCACGACCTTCAATGCAACGTTGCTGGGCTGCATCGTTCAGGACATGGGCGCACCGAAAAACGGGCTTATGCTTGGCTTCCTTCGCGCTGTGAACGAACACGCGATGCTTGGCGCTCGTCTGGTCAACGGCGGCTCTGATGATGCGGCCGAGCCCGCCCCTTCGATTGCTGAACTATTCGGGATTTGGAAGCAGCACCGCGCTGCCGTCGCCATGGCAGATGCTGCCGACGAGGCGGCGGTGAACACGGCCTCCGATGCGGCCTACGAGGTTGGGCAACGCCTCCTAAAGATGCCTGCCGTCACGGCGCGTGACTTCGCGATGAAAGTCATCGTTAGCACAACGGCCGATGCATTCGAAATCGACGCGGACTTGATGAAAGAGGCTCTTGATCTCGCAGACTATCAGCGAGGGGGGCGAATGATGCGCAACGCTGCCGCCATCGCTGCAGCTCATGCCAGGGCGTCACGCATCGCCCTGGCTACGCTCGCCAGCCTCACCGCCTTTGCTTTCGTAGTGACAGTCGCCACGGTCGCAGAACGCCATCAGGCCCGAACGGATCGGATTATGCAGGAGGTTCGCCCATGAGGCTGCTGCAAATCTACACCGCCCATCAGCTCCTCCTCCTGTCCAAGTGGATCTTCGTCAAGGCAGAAAGGATGATGGACGACTACGAGCGGCACTATCGCCAGAGTCGACCTAACAAAACCTCACGTTGACCGTGAATATTCCCCTGCCGTGTGGTGAGTGTCGATCGATGCCACCGCGCGGCTTTTGCCAATATGAACGGCTCCGCTGTTGTATCGTTCAATGCAGCGTGACACCCTCTCTACCTCCTTCGCTCCCAAACAGCCTGACACGCCCCTTTTCGTAACAACGGCACGCTGCGATAAACCGACCTGCAACCTCATTAGCCGGCACTCCCTTTGCTGCCAAGGCTTCGAAGTCGCCGACGGCCTTCGACAGGTCTGCTAGTGCTCGCAGCAAGTGGACGTATGAATTCGTGCTGAGGTCATCCAGTGCACTTCGCTGCTGCCGTCGCACTTCATCGAGCAGCGCCCTGGCCGCGATCAGGTACTCATCGATCAGCATCTGTGAAACTTCACGTCTTTCCATCCATCCAGCCCGACAGTTCCGAATCATAGTCTCAATTAGATTATTAGACTCGAATCATGATCAGAACTAAATTTGACAGGTATACGACAGCGTTCCTCGTTAACGACTGCGGCCACGAGCGACCGCCCAATGCTATATCAGAGTTTTCGAATTTAGGGGTGAGTAGTTTATGTCCGACGATCCCCTGTTGCAGTTGGCGCGCGATTTCAAACAACGTGCCGAGCTGCAGATCGAATGGCTGTCGTCTGTTGCGGATACCGCCGTGGCTGAGGGCGACGACTTCAGATTGCCCATCGCAATGAGCCTAGTTGCCGACTTTCGAACGGCGACTTTCCTGTTCCAAATAGCACTAACGCAACCATACGATCAGGAGCAGCGTGCTAAAGCCTGCGAAAAGGGCGTCAATTGCTATCGGGACGCGGTGGACCGGCTCTTCAGCGCCCGAATGGCAGGGCTCGATCGGCGGATGAAGCCGTAGCTATTTCGGCAATCAAACAACCAGCACTTGGTTACCAGTCCTTCTTCCTTACCGCGAAAAATGCTTGGGCAAAATACGGGGAGATTGCCGCCTCCACATCAACGGAGCCTATGTCGCGCTTATCCTCGGAGTGTAATCTCACGCCGACTATGTCGACAACCTCTCCAGATTTCAGGATTTCCCCTACCATGCAACGAAGGTCAATTTTCGCCTTCGCATGGGCCGCGTCGTCATCAACACACTCGGTGCCTTCGACGTCCAGCAAATGGTCATTATCTGAAATAAGATCGAAATAATATTTCGGCACTGTAGGCAGTCCATCTGCTCGGCTTTATCGACTTACTGCTCTTTGAAAGCACACCTCGCCAACATGCTGCCGAGTGTTATCCCTGATGCGAACGGAGGTAATGGCAAAGGACTTCCCCTCATCTGCGTAGGCGCTGGCAAGGTTGCGGAGGGAAGTGGCTGCCGCCGCCGACGCTTCAGCATCTCCCGGCAACACGACCCCGTGCCAATCCCGAAAGAGTACGTTACCAACCTCGAAGTCGAAGAAGAATTTGCGCATTCCGATAGACCCATTCGACCGACGCAGGACGCACGACACTGCTGCTGATTTGCGATGGGTTGAGGAATGCCGCACGTGTGTTCGGGCGGCAATCGCGAGGATTCGTGACCGGTACCGCACCAATCCTGACGATCCGTCGGGCTTTGATAGCTTGGCTTCTGTAGAGCGCGCTGATCATGAGAGCTGAGTGCGGTGTCCGCATCTTTTGACTCGGCGCTCAAGAGGTAGGGTTATCATAGCAGTACGCACGCCCGAGTGGACAAGTCAGCTCTGCAAGCCATTGCTGAAGCTAGAGGAATGAGTGGGGATCAGCCTCAGCAAGAACCACGTTTTCCCCAACACTAGTCCCTGCAGCCTAGGATGGTCCTTGATAGGTTTTCGTCCGGTCGAAATTCACTGCTGTTCGCACAAATTCGCACGTCACCAGAATATGAAGTGGGGAAGAAAATGGGGAGACGAGGGAATTGACTTCGAATTTTGATGCGTAAACAAAGCGTTAAGCCAATTTAATGGCGGACAGGGAGGGATTCGAACCCTCGGTACGCTTTCACGTACACACGCGTTCCAGGCGTGCGCCTTAAACCACTCGGCCACCTGTCCTAAAAAGTCTTCACCGATGGTTTGAAGCGGTGAGGCGGCGCGAGCCGCGTCCGGCGCGATCGGTCGGACGGCGCGATATATACCGATGCGCTTTGCCGGATCAACTGGGCTGGCGCATTTTTTCGCAGAGGCGCTCGTTTGGTCGTTCAAACCAGGCAGGTGTGTGGGCTGCAGCCGCGCCGACAGAGGCTCCTTCCGCGGTTTACCGAACCGCGAAAGATTCACCGGGACGACCGGCCGCTGTCCTTGAGTTTCGGTCAGCTGAGGCCTACCTTTCTCGATAAGAAAAGCCCGGCGAGCGGCCTTGGGAACCAGGGCCTCGACCGGCTGTTGCAGGGAGGGTCGGAGCATGGGATTCCTGGTGCGTTTTGCCAGCTTCATTGCGCTCGTGGCGGCCATCGTGGCTGGTACGGTCGATAGTATTCGCTCGATTTCGGAATCGACGCCGGTGCTGACCCCGCTCGGCACGGCGGTCGCGTCCTTCAGCGTTTCGGCTTTCGAGGCGATGGAAAAGCTGGAGAGCCCGGATGGTAGCTGGGCCGCCTTTGCCCCGGTGGCACGCTGGGTTCTCTCCCAGCCGGCCTTTGCGATCTTTCTGATGATGGCCCTGCTGTTCTGGATGATCGGCTATCGCCGCGGCTCCACCAACCGTTTTGCCTGAGTTGGTGCGGCATCGCCGCCGGCAAGGGTCGCTCTTTTGCGCGGCGCTCGCGCAATTGTGAGGCCCTGGCATGGCATGCCCCTTGGCGTTGCGGCCTGGAGCAACCATCTTTGGACAGGAGAGAGGCGAGACAGTCGCATTGGCCCATCCAGCGGCAAGCCGGGCGGACCTTTCGTCCTTGCATCTCGCCGTCCTTTAAGGAGATTGCCCATGTTCCTGACCGAGCTTTTCGGCAAGAAGACCACGATGCCGTCGCCGGCCGATGCGCTGCCCGGCCGTGAGACGCCGCTCGCCACGTCCACCCACCACGCCGTCAACGGCCATGCCCTCAAAGGACCTTATCCTGAAGGCATGAAGACCGTGCTCTTCGGCATGGGCTGTTTCTGGGGTGCCGAGCGGCTGTTCTGGCAGATGGATGGGGTCTATGTCACGGCCGTCGGCTATTCCGGCGGCTTCACGCCCAATCCCACCTATCGCGAAACCACCACGGGGCTGACCGGCCATACCGAGGTGGTACTGGTCGTCTATGATCCGAAGGTCGTCAGTCTCGCAACGCTGCTCAAGGTGTTCTTCGAAGAGCACGACCCGACCCAGGGCATGCGCCAGGGCAATGATGTCGGCACGACCTATCGCTCTGCGATCTATGTGACCGACGAGGCCGATCTTGCCGAGGTCGAGGCTGCGCGCGATGCGTTCCAGACCGCGCTGAAGCGGGCCGGCCATGCTGCGCCGATCACCACCGAGATCGCACCTGCCGGACCCTTCTACTTTGCGGAGGCCGAGCACCAGCAATATCTGGAAAAGAACCCCGGCGGCTATTGCGGGCTGCGTGGCACCGGCGTTTCCTGCCCTGTGCCGAACCGCATCGCCTCCTGAGCGATCCCCTCCGGTACAGAACTTTTTGGGCCGTCGATGGTGTGCCGTCGGCGGCCCTTGCCGTGTCGGCGGTCCGCCTCTATGAAACATAACTCTTAGATACAAGTTTCTCTTGCGCCGCTTGGCGCCGGGCCGGCCATGACCTTCCAACCACGCATGACGAACAGCATTTCCGGCTTCGAGCGGATCGGCCATTGGACGCGGCGCGCGCTCGGTGGGGTGGTGGCGGATTTGTGGGATGTCTCCTGTTCGCCGCTCGCTGGCGGGCAGTATGTCGCCTCCGACCCCCGCCTGTTCATCGTTCTCGAAAGTGCCGGCGAGAGCGGGCGGCATATGGCGCTCAGCCCGCACGGTCGGCGGCGGTCGCCACCCCAGGCCGTGCTTCGCCATATGTCCTTCATTCCCGCCGGCATGACGCTCGATCTCGAGCTGAACGGCGTGCGCGCGCTTCGCCATCTCGATCTGCATATCGATGCAGCCGCACTCTCGCGCCGTCTCGGCTCCGCACTCGATCCGGCGGAACTCGAAGTGCCGCGCTTCTGCCGAATGGAGCCGCGTCTGCTGCAGCTTGCGGACCTGCTCGCCGCCGACTGCGCGGGCCCGGCGCCATTGCATGATCTCTACGCTGAGGGGCTGGCCCATGCCCTGCTTGCCGCCGTGCTCGAACTGCCGAGGGTCGAGCCGCCCAAGGCCGGCGCGCTGGCGCCGTGGCAAGTGCGGCGGGTGACCGCGTTTCTGGAGGCGGAATGCCAGCGAGCCATTCGCCTGGACGAGCTGGCGGCGCTTGTGGGGCTTTCGCCCTCGCACTTCAGTCAGGCGTTCAAGAGCGCCACCGGGCTGCCGCCGCATCGCTATCAACTGGTTGCGCGTATCGAGCGCGCCAAGCGCCTGCTCGCCACCGGCAGGTTCAGCCTGTCGGATGTCGCGACCGAATGTGGCTTTGCCGATCAACCGCATTTCACCCGTGTCTTCCGCCAGCGGGTCGGTCTGGCACCCGGGCAGTGGCTGCGTCAGGAGCGCGGTTGATCCTGCGCGGCGATGGGGCAGGCGTTGCCGGAGTGCCGCACCGGACCTGCTTTCATGGCGGGAGCGGAAAAATCTTCAAAAAGCGCAGGAAGAGACAAGCCTCGGCGTTAAACTTGATTTATCGGGTCATCTTATAGCGACGGCCTATGAGAGACAGGGGATCGGGATGAAGAGAGTTTGCACGGCGCGGATGATGGCGTGGTTGGCCGGCACGGCCGTGCTATCCGGCATGGCGGGCCTCGCTTCGGCCCAGGATGCCGCATCTCCCACCCAGCTCGAAGCCTTGACGGTGGATGGCGGCGGCGACAGCCAGTCGGCAACCGGCCCTGTCGAAGGCTATGTCGCGCGCGACACGGCCACCGGCTCCAAGGCAGCCTTGCCGGTGACAGCCGTCCCCCAATCCGTCTCGGTCCTTGGCCGTGCCGAGCTCGACGATCGGGGCGTGGTGAGCAAGATCGACGAGGCGTTGCGCTATACGGCGGGTGTCTCCACCGAACCCTTCGGTGCCGATCCGGATACGGACTGGTTCTATATTCGCGGCTTCGACGCCACCCAGAACGGTGTCTTTCTGGATGGGCTCAACCTCTACTCCTACGGCTTCGGCGGATTTCAGGCGGATGCCTTCATGCTGGAGCGGGTCGAGGTGCTGAAAGGCCCGGCTTCGGTGCTCTATGGCGGCGCCAATCCCGGCGGCATCGTGGACCTGATCCGCAAGCGCCCGCAGGACGACGCGTCGCGCACGGTGGAGATCGGCATCAACAGCTTCGGCAATGCCTTTGCCGGTTTCGACGTCAACACGCCGCTCAGCGAGGCAGTGACAACACGGATCACCGGCAAGATCGCCGGTGGCGAGGCCGAGACCGACTATACCAATGATTTCCGCGGCTTCCTCATGCCGCAGGTGCGCTTCAAGCCCGATGACGCCACCAGCCTGACAGTCTATGCCATCGCTTCGGGGCTCGACCAGCGGCATACGGGCAATGGGTTCCTGCCCTATGTCGGCACGGTCGTCGATGCACCCTACGGCAAGATCGATCGCGACGGCTTCTTTTCCGAGCCGGATCTCGACACCGGCCGCTCCGATCAGCAGATGGTGGGCTACGAGCTGGAGCATCGCCTCGACAGCGGCATCAAGCTCTCTCAGACGCTGCGCTACAGCCATCTCGACAAGCACGAGGTGCTCTTCTACCCCTATGGCTATGTCAACACGACCGATCCTGCCGCGCCGAATTATTATGCGCTGAACCGGATCGGCTTCGAGCACACCACGGCCGTCAACAGCTTTGCGGTCGACAACCGGGCCGAGGCCACGTTCGACACGGGGCCGGTCGCCCATCAGGCGCTGGTCGGCCTGGACTACAAGCACTACAGGCTGGACCAGGTGCAGGCGGTGCCGCGCTTTCCGGCCACGGCAACGCCCATCTCGCCGACCGATCCTCTCTATGGCCTGCCGCAACCGCCGATCGACGGCGTCTACAGCGACCAGGTCCTGACCCTGCAGCAGCTCGGCCTTTATGCACAGGATCAACTGCGCTTCGGGGAAGGCTGGCTGGTGACGCTGAACGGCCGGTACGACTGGGTGCATACCGACAGCGATGCAAGGATCGGCACCAGCTATTCGGACAGCGATGGCGCGGCCAGCGGCCGTGCGGGGCTTGGCTATGAATTCGACAATGGGGTGACGCCCTATGTCAGCGTTGCGACGTTCTTCAACCCGCTGATCGGCACTGCCGCCAATGGCGGGGCGCTGGAGCCGGAAGAAGGCCACCAGCTGGAAGGCGGCGTCAAATATGCCCCCACCGGTTTCGATGCCCTCCTCACCGCCTCGGTCTTCCGGATCGTCAAGCAGAACGTGGCGCTGACGCGGCCGGACTTTCTGCAGGAGCAACTGGGTGAGGTGACCTCGACCGGCTTCGAGCTCGAGGGCAAGGTCAATCTGACGGAAAACTGGAAGCTCCTTGCCTCCTACTCCTATACCGACCTCGAAATCACCGAGGATCTCAATTCCGCGCTGATCGGCAAGCGGCCCTACCTCATTCCGAAGAGCCAGGCAGCGCTCTGGGTGGACTACACGCTGACGGAAGGCCGCCTCGAGGGCATGAGCATCGGCGGCGGTGTGCGCTATCAGGGTTCGTCCTATGCCGACACTCTCAACACGCTGAAGGTTCCGGACGCGGTGCTCGCCGACGCCGCTATCCGCTATGAGAAGGACGGCTGGGGTGCGGCGCTCAATGTCGCCAACCTGTTCGACAAGGACTATGTTCAAGGTTGCCAAGGAGAATTTACCTGCGGCTACGGCGCAGGGCGAACCGTGACGCTGAAGCTGAGCAAGACATTCTAGGCTTTGTGTCGGCAAAGCCTTACGATCCAAGGGCTTGGCCGACCTTCGCCCCCTCAAAAATTTACCAGTTGAGAAAAATTTCGGGTGTACTTTTCAAATTGGCGTGCAAGGATGCGGCCCAGCCCGGCCACGCCTGTGCGGACGGCCGGGCCCGCAGACATGCTCCCGAAGAACGGAGCGTGCGGGAGGACCTAGAACAATCCGTGGCAACAAATAGGGCTGCACAATGAAGAAAACTCTCCTTGGTCTCCTGGCCTTTTCGATGATGTCGGCGACGGCGCTGGCGGCCGATGTCAAGCCGGCACTCATCTACGATCTGGGCGGCAAATTCGATAAGTCGTTCAACGAAGCCGCCTTCAACGGGGCGGAAAAGTTCAAGTCAGAGACTGGCATTGCCTACCGCGATTTCGAAATCGCCAATGATTCCCAGCGCGAGCAGGCGCTCCGCCGTTTCGCTGGCGATGGCAACAACCCGATCGTCATGGCCGGCTTCAACTGGGCGGCGGCGCTGGAAAAGGTCTCCGCGGAGTATCCGGACACCAAGTTCGCCATCATCGACATGGTCGTCGAAAAGCCGAATGTGAAGTCGATCGTCTTCAAGGAACAGGAAGGCTCCTACCTGGTCGGCGTCCTGGCCGGCATGGCGTCCAAGTCCAAGACCGTCTCCTTCATCGGCGGCATGGATATCCCGCTCATCCATAAGTTTGCCTGTGGATACGCCGGTGGCGCCAAGTCCACCGGGGCGGATGTGAAGGTTCTCGAAGCCTTCACCGGCACCACGCCGGAAGCCTGGAACGATCCGGTCAAGGGCGGCGAAATCGCCAAGTCGCAGTTCGACCAGGGCTCGGATGTCGTCTACCACGCAGCCGGCGGCACGGGTGTCGGCGTTCTGCAGGCGGCGGCCGATGCAGGCAAGCTCGGCATCGGCGTCGACAGCAACCAGAACGGCCTGCAGCCGGGCAAGGTGCTGACCTCGATGCTCAAGCGCGTGGATGTGGCCGTCTACGAAAGCTTCATGAGCGCCAAGAACGACACGTTCGCCTTCGGCGTCTCCAATCTGGGCTTGAAGGAAGACGGCGTCGGCTTCGCCTTGGACGACAACAACAAGGCGCTGATCACGCCGGACATGCAGGCCGCCGTCGATAAGGCGAAGGCCGATATCATCGCCGGGACCCTCCAGGTGCATGATTACATGGCCGACGAAGCCTGCCCCTACTGATCGCGCAACGCGGGGGCCCTTGCCGGCTCCCGCGTTCGAGGGCCCGATGCGAAAAGCGCCGGGTCCTCGATCAGTAATGCGGTGGTCGCGTGATGGCCGGCGCGTCGAGCGTCTGTTCCTCGAGCGTCAGGAATCGTTCGGTGAGGCGGTCGAGCTTGGCGCGCATCTGCGCCACGCTCGTCCACTGCTTGGCAAGTTCAGCGGACAGATCCTCGATGATGCGCGCCTGATGGGCCACCGTTTCCTCCAGCCGGATAATGCGCTCGGCCTCGCTGCTGGTCATGTCTTTGCCCTTCTGCTCGCTCATTTCCCTGCTATAGAGGCAAAGAGAGGCGAAAGTTAAGGGCATGGCGACGGATCCGTCTGTGGTTCCTTGAAGGAATGCTTGGCCCGGTCGCAGATTGCCGAGCTGAAATGACAAGGCCGTTCGGGTGATTGCCCGAACAGGAAAGAGGCAGGCCCTGCGGACTGGTCCGGCAGGGCGAAGGGAGCAGGACGCGCCGTCATGAGCGATTTTGCCATCGAGCTTCGCGGCATCGACAAGAGCTTCGGCCTTGTCCACGCCAACAAGGCCATCAACTTGAAGGTCCGAAAGGGCACCATTCACGGCATTATCGGCGAGAACGGAGCCGGAAAATCGACCCTGATGTCGATCCTCTACGGCTTCTACCAGGCAGACCGAGGCGAGATTCTGATCGACGGCAAGGTCCAGACGATCAAGGATCCGAACGCGGCCATTGCCGCCGGCATCGGCATGGTCCACCAGCACTTCATGCTGGTCGAGAACTTTACCGTGCTTGAGAATGTCATGCTCGGCGCCGAGGACAGCCAGATCCTCACTGCTTCCATCTCGAAGGCGCGTGTCGAGCTCAAGCGGCTGGAGCGCGAATATGCGCTGGAGGTCAATCCCGATGCGTTGATCGAGGATCTGCCGGTCGGCCTGCAGCAGCGTGTGGAGATCCTCAAGGCGCTCTACCGCCGCGCCGATATCCTCATCCTGGACGAACCGACCGGCGTCTTGACCCCACCCGAGGCCGACCACCTGTTCCGCATTCTCGAGCAGCTGAAGGCGCAGGGCAAAACCATCATTCTCATCACCCACAAGCTGCGCGAGATCATGGCGATCACCGACGACGTGTCCGTCATGCGCCGTGGCGAGATGGTGGCGACGCGGGTGACGAAGGAAACCTCCGTCGAGGAACTGGCCGAGCTCATGGTCGGCCGCCGTGTTCTCCTGCGGGTGGAAAAGGGCGAGGCGCATCCCGGCGCCGTCAAGCTGAAGGTGGATGGACTGACCGTCAAGGATGCGCGTGGGGTGACGATGGTCGACAACGTCTCCTTCGAGATCCGTGCCGGCGAGATCGTCGGCATTGCCGGCGTGGCGGGCAACGGACAGTCGGAGCTGCTCGAAACCATTGCCGGCATCCGCCGGGCGAGCGCCGGAACCGTGACGCTGAACGGCAGTGCGGTCGATGTCACCGGCCATGCCGATCCGGCCGAGCTGCGCCAGCGCGGGCTCGCCCACGTGCCGGAAGACCGCCACCATGTGGGCCTCGTGCTGAAATTCGAGGAAAGCGAGAACGCGATCCTCGGCTATCACCGGGATCCGCGCTTTTCCAAGGGGGCGCTCTTGGATGTCGGCGCCATTCGCCGCGATGCCGAAGAGAAGATTGGCCGCTACGATATCCGCCCGCCAAACCCGCGGCTGAAGACCGCCAATTTCTCCGGCGGCAACCAGCAGAAGATCGTTCTGGCGCGGGAAATGGAGCGCGGGCCGGAGGTGCTCATCATCGGCCAGCCGACGCGCGGCGTCGATGTCGGCGCCATCGAGTTCATTCACAAGCGCATCATCGAAATGCGCGACCAGGGCAAGGCCGTGCTGCTCGTCTCCGTCGAGCTCGACGAGATCCGCGCCCTGTCCGACCGGATCCTCGTCATGTTCGCCGGCCGGATCGTCGGCGAGCGCGGCGCGGATGCCGGTGAAGGCGACCTCGGCCTGTTGATGGCCGGCATCGAAAACCGCATGGAGGCGGCCGAGTGAGCAACCCTTATGCCAAGCTGCCGGGATGGGCCGAATATGGGCTCATCCCCTTCATCAATCTGGTGGTCGCTTTCCTTGTTGCCGGCCTCGTGGTGCTGCTCGTCGGTGAAAATCCGCTGAACGCCGCCTATCACATGGTCAACGGCGCGTTCGGTCGCGGCGAATATATCGGCTTCACGCTCTATTACGCGACGACCTTCATCTTCACCGGGCTTGCCGTTGCCGTTGCCTTCCATGCCGGCCTGTTCAACATCGGCGGCGAGGGGCAGGCCTATATCGGGGGCATCGGCGTGGCGCTCGTCTGTCTCTGGTTCGACCGCACGCTGCCCTGGTTCGTGGTCTTTCCGCTGGCGATTCTCGGCTCGGCGCTGTTCGGCGCGCTCTGGGCCTTCCTGCCCGGCTGGCTGCAGGCCAAGCGCGGCAGCCACATCGTCATCACCACCATCATGTTCAATTTCATCGCCTCGAGCCTGATGGTCTATCTCCTGACCCGGGTCTTGAAGCCGCTCGGCTCCATGGCGCCGCAGACGCGGACCTTCGAGGCCGGCGGGCAACTGCCGAAGCTCGACTGGCTGCTCGCCCTTTTCGGTCTCGATGTCGGCAACGCGCCGTTCAACATTTCCTTCCTGCTGGCGCTCGTCGCCGCCTTCGGCTGCTGGCTGCTGATCTGGCGAACCCGGCTCGGCTACGAGATGCGCGTCATGGGCCACAGCCCCTCCGCGGCGCGCTATGCCGGCATCCGCGACCAGCGCATCACCGTGATCGCCATGATGATTTCGGGCGCGCTGGCCGGCATGATGGCGCTGAACCCGATCATGGGCGAGCAGTTCCGCATGCAGCTCGACTTCGTTCAGGGTGCAGGCTTCGTCGGCATCGCCGTGGCGCTGATGGGGCGTTCGCATCCGGCCGGCATCATTCCGGCCGCCATCCTGTTCGGCATGCTCTACCAGGGCGGGGCGGAAATCGCCTTCGAAATGCCGACGATCTCGCGCGACATGATCGTCATCATCCAAGGCCTCGTCATCCTGTTTGCCGGCGCGCTGGAAAACATGTTCCGCCCGGCGATCGGCCAGGCCTTTGCCCGTTTTTCCCGCCGCGATGGCGCGGCCTCTGCCCAAACCAAGGGAGCCTGAGCCATGGACCTGTTCCAAACGCTGATCGCGCTTCTGGAATCGACCATCCGCGTCTCCGTGCCGCTCATTTTCGCGGCACTGGCAGGGCTCTTCACCGAGCGCGCGGGCGTCTTCGATATCGGGCTTGAAGGCAAGATGCTGGCCGGCGCCTTCGCAGCCGGCGCAGTCGCAGCCGTCACCGGTTCGGTCTGGATGGGGCTTTTGGCCGCCATCCTCATCTCGGTCGCTCTCTCGCTCGTCCACGGCTATGCCTCGATCACCCAGCGCGGCAGCCAGATCGTTTCGGGTGTTGCGATCAACTTCATCGTGGCCGGTGCCACGGTCATCCTGGGGGAAGCCTGGTTCCGCCAGGGCGGGCGGACGCCGGCCTTGAGCGCGGGCGCGCGCTTTCAGGTCATCGAGTTCCCCTTCGCCGCCGAGATCCGGCCGATCCCGATCATCGGGCCGATCTATGCCGACATTCTCTCCGGCCACTTCCTGCTGACCTACCTGGCCTTCGCCATGGTGCCCTTCAGCTGGTGGATCCTGTACCGCACCCGTTTTGGCCTGCGCCTGCGCGCTGTCGGGGAGAATCCGGGTGCCGTGGATACGGCCGGCATCTCGGTGATCTGGCTGCGCTATCGCGCCGTCATCTGCTGCGGCATCCTCACGGGGCTGGCCGGCGCCTATCTGTCGCTCGCCATGACCGCCGGCTTCGTGAAGGGCATGACGGCAGGCAAGGGCTATATCGCGCTCGCCGCGCTGATCTTCGCCAAGTGGAAGCCGGTCAATGTCATGCTGGCCTGCCTGCTGTTCGGCTTTCTCGATGCGCTCGCCATCCGCCTGCAGGGCAATCCCCTGCCGCTGATCGGCCAGGTGCCGGTGCAGCTCATGCAGGCGCTGCCCTATATCCTCACCGTCATCCTGCTTGCCGGCTTCATCGGCAAGGCCATCCCGCCCAAGGCCGGCGGCATCCCTTATGTGAAGGAGCGCTGATCCCATGCAGGATCTGTTCGAAGCCGCCCGCGGCGCCATGGCCAGGGCGCATGCGCCCTATTCGAAGTTCCCGGTCGGCGCGGCGATCCGCGCCGAGGATGGGGCGATCTATGCCGGCGCCAACATCGAGAACCTCTCTTTCCCCGAGGGCTGGTGCGCCGAGACGACGGCGATCAGCCATATGATCATGGGCGGCGCGAAAAGGATCGTCGAGGTCGCCGTCATTGCCGAGAAGCTGGCGCTCTGCCCGCCCTGCGGCGGCTGCCGTCAGCGGCTCGCGGAATTTTCCGATGCGGGCACGAAGCTCTATCTCTGTGACGAAACGGGCGTGAAGAAGACCATGACGATCGCCGAGATCCTGCCGCACAGTTTTGCGACGGATGTGATCGGATGAGCGCGGCGCAGGCCATGCTGCGCGAGGGGCTCGGCACGCTCGCGCCGAGGCTCGCCATCGTGCTCGGCTCCGGGCTCGGCACGCTGGTCGATGCCGTCGAGCCGGTGTTCCGGCGGTCCTATGCCGATATCCCCGGCTTCCCCGTCAGCGCCGTCTCCGGCCATGCGGGAGAGCTGGTGGCCGGAAGGCTCGCCGGCGTACCGGTCGTCATGCTGTCCGGCCGCGTGCATTATTACGAGCGGGGCGATGCAAAGGCGATGCAGGCGCCGATCGAAACCCTGAAGGCGCTCGGCATTACGGACCTCTTCCTGACCAACTCCGCCGGATCGCTGCGCGAGGATCTGCCGCCCGGCTCGGTGATGTTGATCACCGACCATATCAACTATGCCGGCACCAGCCCGCTGATCGGCGTTGACAGCGACAGCCGCTTCGTCGGCCTGACCACTGCTTATGATGCTGGCCTGCGCGCGGCCATGACAGCCGCGGCCGGGCGTGCAGGGGTGCCCCTCGGCGCAGGGGTCTACATGTGGTTCTCCGGCCCCAATTTCGAAACGCCGGCCGAAATCCGCATGGCCCGGATCCTCGGCGCCGATGCGGTCGGCATGTCCACCGTGCCGGAGGTCATCCTGGCCCGCCATGCCGGGCTGAGGGTGGCGGCCGCTTCGGTGATCACCAATTTCGGTGCGGGCATGACAGGGGGCGAGCTCAGCCACGCGGAAACCAAGGACATGGCGCCGATTGGCGGCAAGCGCCTGGCCGCCATCCTGACCGAGTTGATCCGCAGCGGACTGCCCGATTAGGTTCGCCTTTGCAGAGGCCGCGCAAACCGCTACACCCAAGGCCAAGGGGCAAAGGCAAAGACCGCCGCCGGAAGCTGCAAGAGGGACGCTCATGACGCTGGAAGCCAACAACCGACAGATCGCCTCTCTTGCCCTGTCGCTGCTCGACCTCACCGACCTGACAGACGATTGCACGCCGGAAGCGATCGAGGCGCTGTGCGCCAAGGCGCGAACGAGCCATGGCCCTGTCGCCGCCATCTGCATCTGGCCGCGCTTCGTGCGCCAGGCGCGCGGAATCCTGGGGACCCAGAGCCCGGTTCGCATCGCCACCGTCGTCAATTTCCCCTCCGGCGATCTGCCTGTGGAGCAAGTGGTCGGGGAAACGCAGGCAGCTCTTGCCGATGGCGCCGACGAGATCGACCTTGTCATTCCCTACAAGGCCTTCAAGGCGGGGGATGAGGCCGCGGTGCGCAGCATGATCCGCGCCGTGCGCGCCGCCTGCCCGGCGCCGGCGCTTTTGAAAACCATTCTCGAAACCGGGCAGTTGCAGGACAAGGCGCTGATCCGCCGCGCCTGCGAAATCGCCATCGAGGAAGGCGCCGATTTCATCAAGACCTCGACCGGCAAGGTGACCGTCAATGCCACGCTCGAGGCGGCCGACGTCATGCTGACCACGATCCGCGGCAGCGGCAAGCGGGTCGGGTTCAAGCCGGCCGGCGGCGTGCGGACCGTGCCCGAAGCGAGGCTCTATCTGAACCTTGCCGCCACCATTCTCGGGCCGGACTGGCCCATGCCCTCGACCTTCCGGTTCGGTGCCTCCGGCCTGCTCGGCGATATTCTCGCGACGCTGGACGGGCGCGAATCCGCCACCCCTGCCGCGGCCTATTGAGCATGCTGCCGCAGGAGATCATCCGCCGCAAACGGGATGGCGAGGCGCTGTCTTCGGCGGAGATCCGCGCGATCGTGTCCGGCATCGCCGACGGCAGCCTGGCCGAGGCGCAGGTCGCCGCCTTCGCCATGGCCACCTGGTTTTCCGGCATGAGCCGCGAGGAGACCGTGGCCCTGACGCTGGCCATGCGCGACAGCGGCACCGTGCTCGACTGGAGGTCGCTCGGCCGCCCCGTGGCCGACAAGCATTCCACCGGGGGTATCGGGGACAATGTCTCGCTGATGCTCGCACCGATACTTGCCGCCTGCGGCCTGGCAGTGCCGATGATCTCCGGTCGCGGCCTCGGTCACACCGGCGGCACGCTGGACAAGCTGGAATCGATTGCCGGCTATCAGATCGCTCCGTCGGCGGAGAGACTTCGCCGAACCATCGCCGAAGCAGGCTGCGCCATCATCGGTCAGACGGATGATCTCGCGCCCGCCGATCGGCGCCTCTACGCCATTCGCGATATCACCGCGACGGTCGACAGCGTCCCGCTGATCACGGCCTCGATCCTTTCCAAGAAGCTGGCCGCCGGGCTGCAGTCGCTGGTGCTCGACGTCAAGTTCGGCAGCGGCGCCTTCATGCAGAGCCAGACGGAAGCCGAGGGTCTGGCGCGCACCCTCGTCGATGTCGCCAACGGCGCCGGGCTGAAGACGACGGCGCTGGTGACGGATATGAACGAGCCGCTCGCCGATGCGGTCGGCAATGCCGTCGAGGTTGCAGCCTGCCTTGCTTTCCTGCGCGGGGAAAAGGCCGGGTCGCGGCTCGAACAGGTGGTCATGGCCCTGGCGGCAGAGAACCTGCTGGTGGCAGGACTCACCTCCGGGCCGATGGAATCGCAGGACAAGGCGCGTCGTGCACTGGAAAGCGGCGCGGCACTGGAGCGCTTTGCGCGCATGGTCGCCGGCCTCGGCGGACCGGCCGACATTACCGCATGGGCGAAAGACAGCCTGCCGCAGGCACCAGTCATCCGCGATGTTCCGGCACTGGTCGGAGGGAAGCTTGTCGCCTGCGATGCCCGCGGTATCGGCCTTGCCGTGATCGCGCTCGGGGGCGGGCGCCTGCGCGCAACGGATGCGGTCGATCCCCGCGTCGGTTTTTCCGCGATCCTGCCGCTCGGAAGCCGGGTGGAGGAGGGGACGCCCATGGCAAGGATCCACGCGGCGGACGAGGCGCAGGCGGAGGCGGGGATCAGCGCTTTCCAGGCCTGCTACCGGATCGGCCCCGAGAGCCTTGCGCCCGCGCCTGTCATCGTCTCGCGGCTTACCGCCTGAGCCGCAGCGCGCCCTGCTCCACGCCATAGCTCTTCAATTTGGAGAGAAAGCTCATGCCGATCAGGGCGCCGGAGAGCGCCGTATCCGGCAGGATCAGCGCCTCGACGCTGTCGACCGCGATGCTGCCGAGCTTGACGCGCTCCAGCGTCACCGGGGCCGCCATCACCACGCCGTTCGCGGTCGTCACGCTCTGGCTGTAGGTCAGGCTGCCGGGCAGGATGCCGAGGCGCCGGGCGGTGCTGTCATTGAGTGCCACCGTCGAGGCGCCGGTATCGACCAGCCCTTCGACCGGCCGGCCGTTCATTTCGAACCGTGCGTAGAAATGACCGTCGGCCGCGGCGGGAACGACCACTTCACGGCCGGAGGCTTTGGCCGGACGCGGCGCGGATGGCGTGGATGATTGGTCAACCCGGGTGAGCATGGTCTGCGTCAGCGAGGGCATGGCCATGGCAAGCAGGCCGAGCACGGCGGCGAGAAACAGAAAGCGGTGCACCCGATCGGCTCCGGTCTTGGTCGGCGTTGCCCAAGACATGCCGCAGAAGGGCTGAAGGAACAGCAAAAAGCGCGCCGACAGGGCGCGCTTTCTCGAGGTTCGGTTAATGGTCGGTGCGCTGATACGGTACCTCGCTGGTCGAGACCTGTCGGTTCCTGTCAGCGAGAGTCCCTCTTACTTGGTGCCGTACATCCGGTCGCCGGCGTCCCCAAGTCCGGGCACGATATAGCCTTTCTCGTTCAGATGCCGGTCGATCGAGGCCGTAAAGATCGGCACATCCGGATGGGCATGCTGGAAATTGCGGATGCCTTCGGGCGCGGCGAGCAGGCAGAGGAAGCGCAGCGACTTGGCGCCGCGTTCCTTCAGCTTGTCGATGGCGGCAATGGCGGAATTGCCGGTGGCGAGCATGGGATCGACGACGATCACCAGGCGCTCGGCCATGTTTTCCGGCGCCTTGAAGAAATATTCGACCGCTTCCAGCGTGTCATGATCGCGGTAGACACCGACATGCGAGACGCGGGCGGAGGGCACGAGCTCCAGCATGCCTTCCAGAAGGCCGTTGCCAGCGCGCAGGATCGAGGCGAAGACCAGCTTCTTGCCTTCCAGCACCGGCGCCTCGATCTCTTCCAGCGGCGTTTCGATCCGTTCCTTGGTCAGCTCCAGATCACGCGTCACCTCGTAACAGAGCAGGACGGAGATCTCGCGCAGCAACCGCCGGAAGCCGGCAGTCGAGGTGTCCTTCTTGCGCATGATCGTCAGCTTGTGCTGAACGAGCGGGTGGTTGATGACAGTGACGCCGTCCATGCGGGGCTCCTTGCGCGTAAGGAAAGTGAGACCTCCTTGTTTCACAGTTCCGTCACGTCCCGCAAGGCCGGGCAGGGCCCGGTCCCCATCTCAGGCGTCGAGTGCGGCGAACAGACGGGCGCGTGTCGTCTCGTCCACGAAGGCGGCGTCGATCGCCGTTCGGGTCATGGCGTCGATCTCCGCATCGGCAAAGCCCATGACCGCGCTGGCGATCTCATATTCCTGGGCGAGCGAGGTGTTAAAGAAGGGCGGATCGTCGGAATTCAGCGTCACGCGGCAGCCGGCATCGCGCAGCGCCCGCAGCGGATGGGCGTCGAAGCTCGGAAAGACGCCAAGCGCGATGTTGGAGCCTGGGCAGGTCTCGAGCACGACCCCGGCCTCGGCCAGCTGGGCCACCAGCCCAGGATCCTCGATTGCGCGCACGCCATGGCTGATGCGGCTCGGCCGGACGATGGTCAGCGCATCGCGCACGCTGTCCGCACCGGCCATCTCACCGGCATGAATGGTGATGCCGAGAGCGGCGTCACGCGCAATGTCATAGGCGCGGGCAAAATCCGCGACACGGTGCATGCGCTCCTCGCCGGCAAGGTTGATGCCGGTGACCAGCGGGTGCGGTCGGGTGGCGGCATAGAGCGCCGTGCGTTCGGCCTGTTCGGGACCAAGGTGCCGGATGAGGGTGATGATCATCCGCCCTTCGATGCCGGTGCGCGCCCTGGCTGCCTCGATGCCGGCGCCGAGCCCGCGCAGATAGGCATCCGCGCCAAGACCGATCGTGTTTCCATGATCGGGCGAGACGATGATCTCGCTATAGATCGTTCCGGCCTCGGCAAGCGCGACCAGATAGGCCTCGGCCAAGGCGGCGTAATCCTCTTCGCTGCGAAACAGGCCGGCAATGCGGTCGTAGCAGAGGAGGAAATCGGAGAAGGCCGTCCAGACATAGGCGCCGTCTTCGATCAGGCCGCCGACATCGACATTGTATTTCCGCGCCTGGGCGAGGGCGAGCGCCGGAGGCGCCGCGCCTTCGATATGGCAGTGCAGTTCGGCCTTCTTCAGGTGGCGGGTCATAGGAAGCTCCGTCCATGCGGACCCGGCCTGAGGCCGAGATGCGCCGCAATCGTCTCGCCGACCGCGGCAAAGCCCTGCAGGTGGCCGAGCGGCCGCGGCGACAGACGAGGGCCGAAGGCCAGAACCGGTACGCGCTCGCGCGTATGGTCCGTTCCCCGCCAGGTGGGGTCGCAGCCATGATCGGCGGTGAGGATGACGAGGTCGCCCGGCCGCAACAGGGGATCGAGCTCCGGCAGGCGTCGGTCGAAGGCCTCCAGCGCGGCGGCATAGCCCGCCACATCGCGGCGATGACCGTAGAGCTGGTCGAAATCGACGAAGTTCGTGAAGACGAGGTCGCCATCCTCCGCCTCGCGGATGGCGGTGAGGCTGGCGTCGAACAGCGCTTCATTGCCATTGGCCTTGATCATGCGACCGATGCCCTGGTGGGCGAAGATGTCGGCAATCTTGCCGACCGCATGCACCTGCCCGCCGGCTTCGCTCAGCCGGTCGAGCAAGGTCGGCTCCGGAGGCAGCACGGAAAAGTCGCGGCGGTTGCCGGTGCGGGCAAAGGTCGAAGGGGAGGTTCCGAGGAAGGGCCTGGCGATGACGCGGCCGATATTGGCCTCGTCGAGCAGGCGGCGGACGGTGCGGCAGAGCTCCAGCAGGCGCTCGAGGCCGAAGGTCTCCTCATGCGCCGCGATCTGGAAGACGGAGTCGGTGGAGGTGTAGCAGATCGGCTTGCCGCTGCGCATATGCTCCTCGCCGAGGCGGGCGATGATCTCGGTGCCCGAGGCATGGCAATTGCCGAGAATGCCCGGCACCGCGCCCTCCCGGCAGATGGCCTCGACCAACGCAGGCGGGAAGGCGTCGCCCTCAGCGGGGAAGTAACCCCAATCGAACAGAACCGGCGTGCCGGCCAGTTCCCAGTGGCCGGAAGGCGTGTCCTTGCCTGCCGAAATCTCGGTCGCGGCGCCATAGAGGCCGGTCAGGCGATCCGGCTGCGCCATGCCCGGCGGCAGGCGGCCGCTGGCAAGGCGCGCGGCTTCCAGAAGCCCCAGCATGCTCATATTCGGCAGATGAAGGGGGCCGGACCGCACACCCTCCCGCTCCGCCGCGCCGGCCGCGCAGAACTCGGCGATGTGACCGAGCGTATCCGCGCCCAGATCCTGATAGGCCTGCGCATCCGGCGCGCCGCCGATGCCGAAGGAGTCGAGAACGAAGAGAATGGCTCTCACGATGGACGGTGCACTCCCGGAGGCTGGTTGTCTGCTCTGATTATGGCCGACGCGGGCTTTTTGCAAATCGGCAATCGCGCCGTTTCAGCACCGCGTCAGCAATCCGGGCATTTGATGTCGTCGCCGACACGCTGGCGGAAGTAGTAGTCCTTGGACAGATTGATGATGCTGACCGAATTGGCAGCCGAGGGCATGGGGGTGAACAGGGACAGCTGGTAGGGGACAGTCAGCTCGGAATGAACGAGGACACTGTTGATGGTGGACAGGTCGGTCGGCACCACCACGATCGCGCCCTTGGCATAGGGCTTGTTGCCCGCCTGGTCGCGCGACCAGAGCACGGTGCCGACGCCGGCCGCCGTCACCTTGATGGCGGTCATCTTCAGCGTGTAGTTGGTAACGGTGAAGGGCGCCAGGATGCTCTCGGTCACCGTCTTCATGCTGTCCAGCGTCGCCTTGTCGGTCTGGTCGCGCTGGGTCAGCAGATCGGCCACCGTGCTCGCGGCCCGTGCCGTGCGCCGATCGAGATCGAAGCCGATCGAAAGATTGAAGGCGCCGAGATAGATCATCAACAGGATCGGCGCCAGCATGGCGAATTCGATGGCGGCAACGCCCTTCGTGTCGGCCCGTAACCGGCGCCAGTGCCGCGTGAAAGCGATCCCTGTCCTCTCCATCATGCGGATCCTAGAACTGCTCGTTGCGGAAGGTGGTCGTCGAGACCATCAGGAAGTCCGACGGCATGGACGAACCGGCGGGACGGAGATTGGTGACATAGGGCCGCACCAGATCGGTAATCACCGTCCAGCGGTAATAGGCACGCACCACATTGATGGTGCCCGCGCCGCCCGGTGCATAGGCAAATCCGCTAGTGTCGAGATCCGAACTCGAGGCCGAGGTCTTGCGTGGGACGGCGACCGGAATATCGGCGAAACTCGTGAAGGAGCGGACATCGAGATAGAGCTTGCTCGGTGTCGAGAGTTCGGCCGCCGAGCAGGGCATCATCACCGAGATCTCGTTGCAGAACTGCTGGCGGAACTGCGCCTTGGTCATCACCTCGCCGGTGCGGATCCGCCGTGCCATGGTTTCCGTGGCATTGGCGAGCAGCTGCTCGCCGGTAAAGGCCACGAAGGTTTCGATCGAGGCGAAGATGACGGTGAGGAAGGGCAGGACGAGCAGCGCGAACTCGATCGCCGTTCCGCCCTGGCGCGCGCGGAGGAACCGCCGCAGCAGCAGCTGCGGACGACGGGTACGCGTCTCGCCCCGGTCTGGCAGGACGGGCGAAGGGGAAGAGCGGGGAAGGTCGTCAGCCATCATGGCACCGAGTGATTGTCGATGCGTAAGCCTATGCTGGCAACGGTTTAGATTTCGTGAGTGTGCTTCGCCGTCTTCGGCCTCAAGCCTCAGTTGGCCTCAAGCCTCAGTCGGCCCAAGCCTCAGTCGGCCCAAGCCTCAGTCGGCATGGGTTTCGCAGTCCGGCGTGCAGGTCAGGATGGCGCGGGAGGTCGAGCGGAAGACCCTGAGCGTCCGGCCTTCATCGGTGGAGACGAGAATGCGCTGGTCGAGGATCGGATTGTCCTGGCTATCCAGAATGACAAGATTGGTCGTTCCGAGCTTACGGCCAGTGAGCACGATCGTCTTCTGGTCCGCCACGGTGGCGTCCGCCACTTCGGCGCTGCCGACGATGACCTTGCTGATCGGCCGGTCGAGCCTCAGCACCCGCGCGTGGTTGAGATAGACATGCATCAGGTCTTCCTCCTCCTGCGCTGCGGCCGGCGCAGCCAGGCCGAAGACCGTAAGGAGGCACGAAGCCGAAAGCACCAGCAAGGCGGGCTTGAGAGCCATGCTCGGGAGTTTCGATAGCGACATGATGACAGGACCTCGTAAGCCGATGGCCGACAGTGCACGGTTTTGGTGAATGAAGCGTTAAATCCGTCCTGGCAAGCCGGAGTAGAGTCGAATCTAGCCAATGCTTTAAGTCACTGATCACCATCCCAGAAGCGGACGGTCATTAAGTTCGCGGTAACTCAAACCTTTAAGCGGATTGAAATGGAGGGCCGTTTAGTTTCGCGTCAACCGATGGACGGGAACACGCCGCGGTGATGCTGAACACCTCACAGGTCTTTAACTAGGAGAGACACCATGACTACGATCCTCGCTCGCTTCATGAAGGATGAGTCCGGCGCGACCGCCATCGAATACGGTCTGATCGCCTCGCTGATCGCCGTTGCCATCATCGGCGGCGCATCTGCCCTCGGCAACCAGATCGGCAACACCTTCAACGCCATCTCCACCAAGCTCTCGAACAGCACGCCGAAGCCCTGAACCCCTTCGCTTCGTTCGACCAATAAAGGAGCCGCTTCCCGACGGGAGGCGGCTCTTTTGATGTGAACCGCACCGTCGCTGGCGACACCGGCTTCGCCTTTCCTTAACAGGCCTGCGTTAGGCTTGCCGGAGTCCAAGGGAGTTTCGCGATGATCCAGGCTGCCATCTTCGTCATCTTTCCGCTCTGCATGGCGCTGGCCGCCTGCACGGATTTCCTGACGATGACGATCCCGAACCGCGTCTCGGCGATCTTGATCGCGAGCTTCCTCGTCATCGCGCCGCTGGCGGGCATGGACTGGATCACCATCGGGGAGCACCTGGCGGCGGGGCTCGCTGTCTTTGCCGTCTGCTTCGTGCTGTTCGCCACGAACACGATGGGCGGCGGCGATGCGAAGCTCTTGACCGCAAGCGCCGTCTGGTTCGGCCTCAACACCTCGCTTCTTCTGTTTCTGGTTGCCGTGTCGTTCTTCGGCGGGATCCTGGTCTTCGCCATCCTGTTTCTGCGCTCGAAAAGCGATCTGATCGTCGCCTATCGCCTGCCCGTTCCCTTCGTGCTCCTGCAGACACGCAAGGTGCCCTATGCGCTGGCCATCGCCTCCGGCGGCTTCCTGGCTTTCCCCGAGTCGCCGCTCATGCATCTGGCGCTCGGCTGACAGACGCCGCGCAACCGTCGATCCAACCCACCTGCTCGGGCTCTGTGCAGGTTTCGGCACGGCTGCGTTACAGGACGCATCCTCCGCAATCCGTAAATTTATTGATTTTTAAGGTCGTCCGTTAGTGCCTCGTTAACCTTAATTATACCTTTGCGCCTCATTCTCGCCTCAACAACAGCAAGGCAAGGATGCGGGAAAGACGATGAAGCCGGCGCGCGTTCTCATTCTGACGGTGGCCGTGGTCTCGGCCGGGCTCGCGGGCCTCCTGGCACTCAACCTGACCGGCACGACCGTGGTTCAGGCGGATCGGCCGGTGGTCGAGCGTGAGCCGACGCTGAACGTTCTCGTCGCCGCCAAGAGCCTCTCGGTCGGATCGCGGATCACCGCCGATGCTCTGCGCTGGATGGCCTGGCCGAAGGACGGCATCGTCGACGGCTTCATCACCGACGAGGCCCGGCCCGAGGCGATGACCGAGCTTGCCAATGCCGTCGTCCGCCTGCCGCTGCTCGACGGCGAACCGATCCGGCCTGAAAAGATCGCCGATGCGTCCAGCAAGATCCTCTCCTCGCTGCTGCCCTCCGGCAAGCGCGCCGTCGCGACCGAAATCACCGTGGCTACCAGCGCCGGCGGCTTCGTTCTGCCCAATGACCGTGTCGACGTCATCATGGTCCGCCGGGGTGCAGAAGATCAGTATCTGACCGAAACCGTGCTCTCCAACGTGCGGGTGCTGGCGATCGACCAGCAGATCGAGGAAAGCCCCGAGGGCGGCAAGACGGTGGTCGGCGCCACGGCGACGCTCGAACTGACACCCGATCAGGCCCAGGTCATCACCGTGGCCCAGCAGATGGCGGCGCGGCTGTCGCTCGCGCTGCGCAGCGTCGCCGATGCCCAGGAGCCCGATACGAATGCCGCGGACTATCTGCTGAAGGGTGATGGGCGCGGCCAGATCCAGGTCATCAAGTCCGGCTCGATCGTCAGGGACAGCGGGACATCCACCTCCATGAGCGGTGCGGCTCAGTGATGCACGAACGGGAGCAGACGGTGAACCGTATTCGCAAGACAATCCGGAGCCTGCTGGCCAGCAGCATGGGGCTCGTCATCGCCATCTCCGGCCTGCCGATGGTTCCGACTCCGGCGCGGGCCGCCGACACGATCGTCCGCATCGCCGATATCGGGCCGGGCGCCAAGAAGGTGGTCAAGCTCGGGCTGAACAAGGCCGTGGTCGTCGACCTGCCGGACGATGCACGCGACATTCTGGTCGCCGATCCGAGCGTCGCGGATGCCGTGACCCGCACCTCCCGGCGTATCTATCTGTTCGGCAAGACCGTCGGGCAGACCAACATCTTCATCTTCGGCGAAGGCGGACGCGAGATCGTCAGCCTCGATCTCGAGATCGAGCGCGATATCTCGAACCTCGAAGCCAATCTGCGCCGGTTCCTGCCCGATTCAAACATCAAGGTGGAGATCGTTTCGGACAACATCGTGCTGACCGGGACGGTGCGCACGCCGCTCGATTCCACCCGCGTGGTCGAACTGGCCCAGGCCTTCCTCAAAGGCGGTGAAGCGACCACCCGCAACATCACCGCCCAGGGCAACAATGGCGATGCCGATATCTTCGCCGAAACCCGCCAGCGTTCGCAGATCGTCAATCTGTTGAAGATCGAGGGCGAAGACCAGGTGATGCTGAAGGTGACGGTGGCGGAGGTCTCACGCCAGATCCTCAAGCAGCTCGGCTTCTCCGGCGCCATCTCCAAGGGCACGGATCAGATCCTCTTCTCCAATCCCGCCAATCTCGGCAACGCGGTCAACCCCTTCTCCTCGGTCATCACCTCGTCCATTTCCGACGGCTCGATCGGCATTGCGAACTATATCAACGCCATGGAGCAGGCCGGCGTCATGCGCACGCTGGCCGAGCCGAGCCTGACCGCCATTTCCGGCAAGAAGGCCGAGTTCTTCGTCGGCGGCGAGTATCGCCTTCCCTCCAACCAGCAGATCGAGGACGGCGTGGTCACGCGCGAGACCGAGACGGTCGAATATGGCATCGGCCTCGATTTCACCCCCGTCGTGCTCAGCCCCGGCCGCATCAGCCTCGAGATCGCCACCAAGGTCTCCGAGCCGACCTATGAAGGCAATGATGTCAGCGGCAACCTTGCCACCCGCAAGGCGCCGCGCAGCCGCAGCACGCCCATCGGCATTCCCGGCCAGACCTATATGTCGATCCGCAAGCGCGAGGCATCCACCAGCGTCGAACTGCCCTCCGGCGGCTCGATCGTCATTGCCGGTCTCGTGCAGGACAATATTCGCCAGGCCATGTCGGGCGTGCCCGGCGCTTCGAAGATCCCGGTCATCGGCACGCTGTTCCGCTCGCGCGATTTCCAGCGCAACGAGACCGAGCTGGTGATCATCGCGACACCCTATCTGGTGCGGCCCGTCTCGCGCAGCGAGCTGTCGCGACCCGACGACAATTTCAATCCCGCCGACGACCTGTCCGGTTTCTTCCTCGGCGAGGTCAACCGCATCTATGGCAACCGCGCTGCCGCGCCCACCGGGCAATATCACGGCAATGTCGGCTTCATCTACAAGTGAGGACGGCCAAACCATGACCCTCCCGATCCGTCGCACCGAAAGGCCCGTCGCCATGTCGACATCGAAATTCGCCGCTTCGCTCGGCGGTCTGCGTCTCGCGGCACTCAGCCTCGTCATCGCGGCGACGGCAAGCGGATGTGCGCGCGACGCGACACAGACCGGTGCCCTGCCGGATGATTACCGCACCCGCCATCCGGTGGTGGTGGGCGAGACCGAAAAGGCGATCGACCTGCCGATCGCTGTCGGTGAGCGGCGGCTGACCACACCAACGCGCGAGGTGGTGCGGGGTTTCGGCCAGAAATATGCCAGCGCCTCGACCGGCGTCGTCCAGATCATGCTGCCCTCCGGCTCACCGAATGCGGCAGCGGCCAACGGCGTGCGGCCTGAAATCCGTCGGGCGCTCGTCGAAGGCGGCGTGCCGGCCAACCGCATCCTCGAGACCCATTACCAGGCCGACAGCAGCGGCGATGCGGCGCCGGTGCGTCTCTCCTTCACGGCGATCGCCGCCAGCACGGCGCCCTGCGGCAACTGGCCTTCGGACCTCGCCAAGAACACGATCGACAACAAGAACTACGAGAATTTCGGCTGCGCGACGCAGTCGAACCTCGCCGCACAGATCGCAAATCCGACCGACCTGCTCGGGCCGCGCGCGGAAACGCCGATCGATGCCTTCCAGCGCGGCAAGGTCATCGACGACTATCGCGGCGTGAAGAGCGGGACGACGATCACCATCGGCACGAACTGACGACAGCCTTCCGGCGGGCGGAAGGGCTTCGGGGGACAAAGGCAATGAGCGCGATTGACTATAAGATCGACGGGATGGGCAGCGAGCCGGCGCGCCTGGCGGAGCCGGTCGGCTCGCAGGATGTCGAGCATCTGCGCCCGCTGCCGCGCATCTCGATCCATGCCTTCTGCGAATCCGAAAGCGTGCTACGCACCTTGGAACGCTGCGGCCAGGACCGGCGGATGGGCAAGGTCAATCTCAGGATCAACAGCGGCACGATCGCTGCTGCCGCCAATATGTTTGCGACCACGCCGACGCCGAACCTGATCATCCTGGAAACCGCCGTCGAACCGAAGGCGATGATGGACGAGCTGGCGCCGCTCGCCGCCGTCTGCGATCCGAGCACCAAGGTCATCATCATCGGCCGCTACAACGATATCGGCCTTTATCGCGAGCTGATCCGCAACGGCATTTCCGAATATATGGTGGCGCCCGTCGCCATGCCGGACATTCTCTCGGCCATCGCGGCGATCTTCGTCGATCCCGAAGCCGCGCCGCTCGGCCGCAGCATCGCCTTCATCGGTGCCAAGGGCGGGGTCGGCTCCTCGACGCTCGCGCATAATTGCGCCTGGGGCATCTCCCATCTTTTCTCGACGGAGACCGTGCTGGCCGATCTCGACCTGCCCTATGGCACGGCCAACATCAATTTCGACCAGGATCCGCCGCAGGGCATGTCCGAGGCGGTGTTCTCTCCGGAGCGTCTGGACGAGGTCTTCCTCGACCGCTTGCTTGCCAAATGCTCCGAGCACCTTTCGCTTCTGGCCGCGCCTTCCATGCTCGACCGTGCCTTCGATTTCGACGCCGGCGCCTTCCAGCCGCTGCTCGATATCCTGCAGCGCAATGCGCCGATTTCGGTGCTCGATGTTCCCCATGCCTGGAACGACTGGACCCGTCGGGTGCTGGCCGATGCCGACGAGCTGGTGATCACCGCCGTGCCGGACCTCGCCAATCTGCGCAATGCCAAGAACATGCTCGACGTCCTGAAGAAGCTGCGGCCGAACGACAAGCCGCCGCATCTGATCCTCAACCAGGTCGGCCTGCCGAAGCGGCCCGAGATCGCCACGACCGACTTCTGCGAATCGCTCGAAATCGAGCCCGCCGCCATCATTCCTTTCGATGCGGTGCTGTTCGGTACCGCTGCCAACAGCGGCCGCATGATCGCGGAAACCGACAAGAAGGCGCCGACCGCCGAAATCATCGCCCAGCTTGCCCATCTCCTGACCGGCCGAGTGACTGCCAAGAAGGCCAAGCGCGCCGGTCTGGCCAAGGTGCTCGGCAAGCTCGGCCGCAAGTAAACGCGTCTTTCAAGCCAGCAAAGCAGGTGGATCAGCATGTTTGGGAAACGTGGAAATGAAGGCTTCGGCAAGGCGGGCGGCGGGATTGCCGCGCCGCCGCCGGCCTCGCTCGTCCCCGCACCGCAGCCGGACCTTGCCGTGGCCGAGCGTCCGTCTACGCCCGTCTTGCCCGAGCCGGTGCGATCGACCGCGGTTCCCCCGCGTGTCGCCCCCGTCGCGCCGAAGAAGCGTGCGGCGCGTGACGAGGGCTATTACGACACGAAATCCCAGGTCTTCTCGGCGTTGATCGACACGATCGATCTCTCGCAGCTCGCCAAGCTCGACAATGAGAGCGCGCGCGAGGAAATCCGCGACATCGTCAACGACATCATCACCATCAAGAACTTTGCGATGTCGATCGCCGAGCAGGAGGAACTGCTCGAGGACATTTGCAACGACGTGCTCGGCTATGGGCCGCTCGAGCCGTTGCTGGCGCGCGACGATATCGCCGACATCATGGTCAACGGCGCCGGCCGCACCTATATCGAAGTCGGCGGCAAGACGATCGAATCCGAGGTCCGCTTCCGCGACAATGCCCAGCTCCTCTCCATCTGCCAGCGCATCGTCAGCCAGGTTGGCCGGCGGGTGGATGAAAGCTCGCCGATCTGCGATGCGCGCCTGCCCGACGGATCGCGCGTCAACGTCATCGCGCCGCCGCTCGCCATCGATGGCACCGCGCTCACCATCCGCAAGTTCAAGAAGGACAAGCTGAAGCTCGACCAGCTCGTCAAGTTCGGGGCGATCACGCCGGAGGGCGCGGTCCTCCTGCAGATCATCGGCCGCGTGCGCTGCAACCTGGTCATCTCGGGCGGTACCGGCTCGGGCAAGACGACGCTGCTCAACTGCCTGACCGGCTATATCGACACGGACGAGCGGGTCATCACCTGCGAGGACACGGCCGAACTGCAGCTGCAGCAGCCGCATGTGGTGCGGCTTGAAACCCGCCCGCCGAACATCGAGGGCGAGGGCGAGATCACCATGCGCGATCTCATCAAGAACTGCCTGCGTATGCGGCCCGAACGCATCATCGTCGGCGAAGTGCGCGGCCCGGAGGTGTTCGACCTCCTCCAGGCCATGAACACCGGCCATGACGGCTCCATGGGCACGATCCACGCCAACACGCCGCGCGAATGCCTGGCGCGTATGGAATCGATGATCGCGATGGGCGGCTATACCCTGCCGGCCAAGACCGTGCGCGAGATCATCGCCGGCTCGATCGACGTCATCATCCAGGCGGCCCGCCTGCGCGACGGCTCGCGCCGCATCACACACATCACCGAAGTGATCGGCATGGAAGGCGATGTCATCATCACCCAGGATCTGATGCGCTTCGAGATCGAGGGCGAGGACGCCAACGGCCGCATCATCGGCAAGCACAAGCCAACCGGTATCGGCCGCCCGCATTTCTGGGATCGCGCCCGCTACTTCAACGAGGACAAGCGCCTGGCGGCCACGCTCGACGCGATGGAAAAGATGTGAGGCGGCGCCCATGTTCGGCATCGATGTGAGCATTCTCGCCGTCATCCTGCTGGCCGGCATTTCCGCCGCCGGCCTTGCCTATGTCATCCTCTTTCCCAAGATCGAGGCCGAGAAGAAGGCAGAGACCCGTTTCCGCAAGGTCAAAGCTTCCGAAAGCGACCGCACCAAGGTCAAGGCGGCGCGCGACCGCATGGCGGAAATGTCGAAGCGGCGCAAATCCGTGCAGGATTCGCTGAAGGATTTCGAGAAGAAGCAGGAAGAGCGCAACACCAAGCCATCGATGAAGGTGCGGTTGACGCAGGCGGGCCTGCGTATCTCGCCAACCCAGCTCCATATCTATTCGACGCTCTTTGCAATCCTCGCCGGCACGGTCGTCTTCATCCTGACCGCCAATCTCTTCGCCATGGTGGGCGTCATCATCGTTTGCGCGCTGGGTCTTCCGCGCTGGGTCGTGTCCTTCCTCACCAAGCGGCGCTGCGAGAAATTTCTGGAGGAATTCCCGAACGCGCTGGATACGATGGTCCGCTCGATCAAGTCCGGCCTGCCGCTGGCGGACGCCATGCGGCTGATCGCGTCCGATGGCCAGGAGCCGGTCAAGTCCGAGTTCCGCCGGGTCATCGATTCCCAAGGGGTCGGGCTCAGCATTGCCGAGGCCTGCGGCCGCATGATCGCCACCGTGCCGCGGCCCGAGGTGAACTTCTTCGCCATCGTCATCGCCATCCAGTCGCAATCCGGCGGCAACCTGTCGGAAGCGATCGGCAACCTCTCCAAGGTGCTGCGCGACCGGCGCAAGATGAAGGCCAAGATCAAGGCCCTGTCGATGGAAGCCAAGGCCTCCGCCTGGATCATCGGCGCCTTGCCCTTCATCGTCGCCACGCTCGTCTATCTCACCTCGCCCGATTACATGATGGTGCTGTTCACCGATCCGCGTGGGCACATGATCATGGCCATCTCCGCCGTCGTCATGGCCGTCGGCGTCTTCGTCATGCGCCAGATGATCAATTTCGATATCTGAGGAGGAAGCGCAGCGTGCAGGCTCTTGTCCATCCGCAGGTCATCTTCGCCTGCCTCGTCGCCCTTGCGGTGCTGGCGACCTTCTACACGATCGCGGCGCCCTTTCTGGAACGGGGCGATCTCGACAAGCGCATGAAGGCGGTCGCCACCGAGCGCGAGGTCATCCGCGCTCGCGAGCGCGCCCGGCTGCACAGCGAAACCTCCAGCAAGGCGAGCCTGCGCACGCAGAACAACTCCTCCGTCCGCCAGGTGGTCGAACGGCTGAACCTGCGTCAGGCGCTGGTGGACGAGAACACGGTCAACAAGCTCAAACGTGCCGGCTATCGGTCGCAGAACGCGTTGAACCTGTTTCTTTTCGCCCGCTTCTGCCTGCCCTTCCTGTTTCTGGCGCTCGCTGTCGTCTATGTCTTCGTGCTCGGCAATTTCGCCGATCGCCCCTTCGGCGTGCGGCTGTTCGGCGTGGTGCTGGCCGGCTATTTCGGCTTCTACCTGCCGAATATTCTCGTCACCAACCAGATGAAGAAGCGCCAGGCCTCGATCCGCCGCGCCTGGCCCGATGCGCTCGACCTGCTGCTGATCTGCGTCGAATCGGGCATCTCCATGGAGCTCGGCATGCGCCGCGTGGCGGATGAAATCGCCGTCTCCTCGCCGGCTTTGGCGGAAGAACTGGTGCTGACCACCGCCGAGCTCTCCTATCTGCCCGATCGGCGCCAGGCGATCGAAAATCTCGGCATCCGCATCGGCATCGAAGATGTGCGCGCCGTCTGCCAGGCTCTCATCCAGGCCGACCGCTACGGCACGCCGATCGGCCAGGCGTTGCGCGTGCTTGCGCAGGAAAGCCGCGACCAGCGGATGAATGCCGCGGAGAAGAAGGCCGCCGCCCTGCCGCCGAAGCTGACCGTGCCGATGATCATCTTCTTCCTGCCGGTGCTGATCCTGGTCATTCTCGGCCCCGCCGGCATCCAGGTGGCCGATCGATTCTAGGGTCGGTCTAACATCGGAGCGATCGGCCTCGGTTGAAACGGCTCTGCGATCCTCGGCGCTCCCATGGAAAAAGCCGCGGCGGAGTTCCGTCGCGGCTTTCCTTTGATCCTCGGCAGGGGCTGTCAGTTGGTGTTGGCGTCGTTGCCGGCGGGCTTGTCGGTCTTGGCGAGCTTCTGCCAGGCGTTCTGCTGGGAGAGAACCGAGCGGAGATAGGCGACATTGGCCGTGGCCTGCACTTCGGACAGCTCGGCCTTAGCGATCGCCTCCGCCTCCTGGAACCGACCCTGCAAGCCGACGGCGAGCGCCAGGTTCTGCCGGACACCACTATCGGCACCCGGCTGGCGCGCGGCGGTGCGCAGGTAGGATTCCGCCGTCTTCAAATCCTTGGCGAGCAGATAGGACATGCCGAGGTTGGAGAGCACCGACGGTTCGTTCGGGGCGATATCGAGCGCATCGCGATAGCGAAGACGGGCTTCGCCCGAGCGCCCCAGCTGGTCGAGGATCGCGCCTTCCGCCGATTTCAGCCGCCAGTCGGGCCGGTCCGGTGTCTGGGCGCGGCCGATCGTGGTCAGCGCCTGCTCCAACTGACCCGCCGCCGCCTGCGCCTTGCCATAGGCGGCCAGAACGTCCCGGTCCGTCGGGTAGTTGATCGCCACCTGCTGCATCACCGCCAGCGCCTGGTCGTTGCGCCCGTTCATGCGCAGGACATTGGCATAGTTCAGTCCGGCATTGCGGTCCTTCGGATTTGCCTCATAAGCCTTTCCGTAGCGCTCGGCCGCGGCGTGCAACTCGGTGGCATTCAGCCCGGCCATGCGATCCGGCGAAACGGCGGCGGAGCCCGCGGGGACCGATCCGGTCGTCAGCTCCTTCTTCGGCCCGGCGCACCCCGTCAATGCCAGCGCCACGGAGGCGGCGAGGAGGCCGGATCTCAAGGAAAGGGAAGGTTTGCATGCCGCCATGGCCAGGGCTCCGGGAAGGAATGGGCAGCACCGGCACGAGAGACTGGAAAACGGCGCATCGTCTCGCCATGAATAATCTGTTAACCCTAACAGAGTGTTAATTCCTCCTTCCGTCAGACCTTTCCGAAAGTGTTCCGCCATGGCGCCCTTTGCCACCATCGATCGCCCTTCTCCCTTCGCGCGTGGAGGGGAGGGCTTGCCCGTTCATGTCCTGACGCCGGATCTCCTCGAGGCGGGCGGTCTCGAACCGCAGGTCGCAGCCTTTGCCCAAGCGGCCGGCTTCAAGGCCGAAAGCGGCGGCCTGCTGCTGCTGCCCGGCGTGGACGGAGCCCTCAAGGGCGCACTCTTCGGCCTTGGTGCCGACCCGGCGCCGTTTGCCACGGGCAAGCTCGCCCGCAGCCTGCCGAAGGGTCGCTGGCGGCTGGTGGGAGAGGCCGTGCCGGCCGATGCCGCTGCGCTTGGCTTCGGTCTCGGCAGCTATCGCTTCGATCGCTACAAGGCAAACGGGGCCGAACAGCCGGTCCTGGCGCTTCCCGAAGGCGTGGACGAGGCCGATCTCGCCCGGCGGCTGGCCGGCGTCACCCTGGCCCGCGACCTGATCAACACGCCCACGAACGATATGGGGCCTGAGGCGCTCGAAGCCGTGGTCCGGGGCCTTGCCCATCACTATGGCGCCACCGTCACCACGATTGCAGGCGACGATCTGCTGTCGCAGAACTTTCCGCTGATCCACACGGTCGGCCGGGCGGCGGCCGAGGCGCCGCGCCTGCTCGATCTGCGCTGGCGCGGTGGGCGCAGCGGCGGGCTGGGCGGCGGGCGGCGCATCACCCTGGTCGGCAAAGGCGTCTGCTTCGATACCGGCGGGCTCGACATCAAGCCCGCGGCCTCCATGCTGCTGATGAAGAAGGACATGGGCGGTGCTGCCAATGTCATGGGGCTGGCCCTGATGATCATGGATGCCGGGCTTGATGTGGATCTCCGCGTGCTGCTGCCGATCGTTGAAAACTCCATTGCCGGCAATGCCTTCCGCCCGGGCGATATCTACCGGTCGCGCAAGGGCCTGACGGTGCAGATCGACAATACGGATGCGGAAGGGCGTCTCATCCTGGCCGATGCGCTGGCGCTGGCCGATGAAGAGGAGACCGATCTCATCGTTGACATGGCGACCCTGACCGGGGCGGCGCGCGTGGCGCTGGGGCCGGATCTTCCGCCCTTCTTCACCGATGACGAGGCGCTCGCTGTCCGCCTGACGGAGGCGAGCCTCAGCGTCGCCGATCCGCTCTGGCGGCTGCCGCTCTTCAAGGGATATGAGAAGGATGTCACCGCCAAGGTGGCCGATCTCACCAATGCGCCGGCAGGCGGCATGGCGGGCGCGATCACCGCGGCGCTGTTCCTCAAGCGCTTCGTCGAGCGGGCGCCGCGCTGGGTGCATCTCGACATCTTCGGCTGGTCGCCCTCCGAGCGCGCGCATGCGCCTGTCGTCGGCGGCGAGGGGCAGGGAATCCGCGCGCTCTACCAGCTGATCCGTAACGGCCTCTGAGCTGCGGACACGCAAAAAAGGGCGCCGGATCGCTCCGACGCCCTTGCGCAGTCAGCGGCTTGGCCGCCTATTCGTTGATCAGCCGCTTCAGAAGCTCGATTTCGTGGCTGAGCTTGGTGTCGCCGGCGATCAGATCCTCGATCTTGCGCACGGCATGCAGAACGGTCGTGTGGTCGCGGCCGCCGAAGCGACGGCCGATTTCCGGGAAGGAGCGGGGCGTGAGCGTCTTCGCCAGATACATGGCGATCTGGCGCGGCTTGACGATGACCCGCGTCCGCCGGTTGGAGACGAGCTCCTGGCGCGAGACATTGTAATGCTTAGCCACGACACGCTGGATATCCTCGATGCGCACGCGGCGCGGCTCGCCGGCATTGACGAGGTGACCCAGCAGCTCGTCGACCCGTTCCAGCGTCAGGTCGGGCTCGAAGGAGCGGCGGAACAGGAGCTGGTTGAACGCGCCTTCCAGTTCGCGGCCGCTGGCCGTGATGGCGCGGGCAACATGGGTGAGGATTTCGGCGGGAATGTCGATGCTCGGATCTTCCTCGCGCACGACATCAAGGCGGCGCTTGAGGATTTCGAGGCGCATCTCGTAATCCGGGCCTTCCATCTCGATTGCCACGCCGCCCTGTAGGCGCGAGCGGACGCGGGGATCGAGCGATTCCAGTTCCCACGGCGCGCGGTCGGCGGCAACGACGACCTGCTTGGCGCTGTCGAGCAGCATGTTGAGCAGGTGACAGAATTCATGCTGGATCGACTTGCCTTGCAGGAACTGCATGTCGTCGATGATCAGGAGATCGATGTTGCGCAGCGTTTCCTTCAACGACAGGGCATCGTTGTCGCGGATGGCGGTGGCGAAGCGCCACATGAAATATTCGGCCGTCAGATAGACGACGCGCGGATTGCGCGGGCTGCGAATGGCCGCCGTGGCGATCGCCTGCAGCAGATGGGTCTTGCCGAGCCCGACCGAAGAGTGGACGAAGAGCGGGTTGAAGCGCACGGCGCCGGCACCGGCCTCGGCGATCGTGCGGCCGGCAGCAAGCGCCACGCGGTTGGACGAGCCTTCCACGAAGCTTGCGAAGGTGTAGCGCGGATCGAGCGGCGAGCCGAACAGCGGCGCTGCGGCCGGCTGCTGCGGGCGGGCGGGCTGCTGCGCGGCAGCGATGGCCGCACTCTGCTGGCCGATCGCCTGGGCACCGGCCCGGCGGGTCTGCGGTGCGGGCGCCGGGGTCTCGGCGGCGACGACGGCATCGGCCTCGCTGCCCGGACGCGCGCCGCGGGTGGCGCTGCGCACGACGATCTCGACCTTCAAGATATCGGCATCTTCCTGCTGGAAGAGCGTGGTGATCAGATCGAGATAGCGGTTGTTGATCCAGGACTTCAGGAAGGTCGTGGGCACGGAGAGGCGCACGACGCTCTTGGAGATCGAATGCAGCTTCAGCCGACCGAACCAGCTGGCATAGACGTCCGGACCAACCTGGGCTTTCAGAAGCGCGCTCACCCGTTCGAACAGAGCGCCCTGCTTCATGATGACCCGATCTCCTGCTGTCTCGCTCTGGCGTTCGTCATCCATGGACGCCGTCAGTTCGCCCTTTGCGAATGCGGTTTCCCGTGTCCCCGAATTCATCAGCATGTGCCGCCTTCCATCACTCGCGTCCCCTGTCACCGCCGTTTCCGGCGGCAGTCCTTGCTCCGTCCTGTCCATGGGACGGTTTTCCCGAAGCGTCGCCCTCTCTGGTCGGCGCCCCGGTCATCAGCCTCGCTTCGCCGCCGCCTTATCGGCCAGCGGCTCTGCGTTGCCTGCCTCCGGCGACCTCTGAGGATCGCCGGCCGCCTGTCATTCGGCCGTCGGCGGAGGAACCCCGTTTTCCTCCGGCCATCGGTGCCTTGCCCGGCTGCCTCCCCTGTCGGTCGGTTCAGCCCAGTTGCAGCCGTGTCGGTGGATCGTCTCCCGCAATTCAACCTCAGAGCGCGAAAAATCGTCCGCGCACCAAGGGTGGCACGGGCGAAAACGCTGAAACTGAGAGGATGAAGCCGTTCGACATCCACCTGTCGACATGCCCGGACGAGGAATGCCCTGCTGGAAGCAGCGCGCTCCCCGAGGGACGAAGGGTCGTCACCCGGGCCTGTCGTGGAGGGCATTTAGGCAGGATCAGTCCCCAAGATCAATCGCCATTTTTCGCGCTCGCAGGCGCTCGGGCGTTGACTCAATGGCCGCCTTTTGTATGGACCGAGAGGGGTGATTTGAGAATCGCAGTCGAATCAATCACTTTGTTTTTAGCGATTGAAAGCGGGCTGCGAAATGCCAAAAAAATAAAAATTCGCTTGACTCTGAATTGTCATCTTCCGCCGACCTAGGGCTCGGCAAGAAATGGCAACCCCTGCTTAAGGCGCTGATTATATGTAAAAAATTCTGTCACTTTGCTGACATGGTCTTGTCGTCGCGTGCGACTCGCCTAGGTCTCACGCCCCGGAATCAAAAAGCCCGGCTAAAGGCCGGGCTTTCGAAAAGAAGCGATGCGGGATGAAGCGTCGCGCCCTGATCAGGCGGAGATCGACTTCACGCGGCTTGCCAGGCGGGAAACCTTCCGCGATGCCGTGTTGGCGTGCATGACGCCCTTGGTGGCAGCACGTGCCAGTTCCGGCTGGGCGGCCTTCAGAGCGGCCTGAGCAGCAGCCTGATCGCCGGAAGCAATCGCTTCCTCGACCTTGCGGATGAAGCTGCGAACGCGCGACCGGCGGGACTTGTTGATTTCCGTGCGGCGGGCGATCTTGCGGGTCGCCTTCTTCGCAGAAGTTGTATTGGCCATCGGGTGTCTCTCTGTTCAAACTGACAAAACACCCCCGCTGCGCCGTGTCGGGTCGCTAAGACCTGTCATCCAAGCTCATCGGGGGCAATTGACAGGTCCGATCAAGCGGCCCGCCAAACTGTGGGCGCCCGTATAGCCTCGATCGGGCTTTTCGTCAACGCGCTATTTCACGGCCCTGTCATGCTGCGGCTCTGCGGGGGCTGGGGCGGCGGCGGTTGTCAAAGCTGGCAGCGGCGGCAATGAAAGGTGGAGCGGCCGGCCTGGACCGAGCGCTCGACCGTGCCGTCGCAGCCCGGCCGCGGGCAGGGGACGCCCTCCCGGTCGTAGACGGCGAAACTGTGCTGGAAATAGCCGAGCGAGCCATCCGTCTGGATATGGTCGCGCAGCGACGAGCCGCCGGCCTCGATCGCGTCGGCGATCACCGCGCGGATCGCCTCGGTCAGCACCACGAGCTGCGGCTGCGGGCCTCCCGCCTCGTCTGTCAGCGTGCCGGCCGCGCGCATGGGCGAGAGCCGCGATCGCCAGAGCGCCTCGCACACATAGATATTGCCGAGCCCGGCAATGACGCGCTGGTCGAGCAGCGCCGACTTCAAGGGCTGGGCCCGGCCCCTGAACCGGGAAGCCAGACGATGGGCGTCGAGCCCGTTGCCGGTCGGCTCTTCTCCAAGCCCCTTGAAGAAGGGGTGGTCGGCAAGCGTCTCGCGACGGGCAAGATCCATGAAGCCGAAGCGGCGCGGGTCATTATAGACGATGCGGTATCGCCCCTGCGGCTTTCGAAGATGGAAGATCACATGGTCGTGGCGGCTGTCCTTGGAACGGGGATGGTGGAAGTCGCCCGGCGTTTCCGCCGGCTCCTCGTCGGTCTCGATCCGGAAGGAGCCCGACATGCCGAGATGGGCGATGATGACCGCCCCATCCTCGAGCTCGATCAGCAGATATTTCGCCCGGCGCGACAGCGCGACAATATGCCCGCCTCTGAGCGCCGCCGCGAAATCCGGCGGAAACGGAAAGCGCAGGTCGCCCCGCCGCAGCTCCGCCTCCTCGATCGTGGCGCCCTCCATGGTGGGGGCGAGGCCGCGGCGAACGGTTTCGACCTCGGGCAGTTCGGGCATGAGTGCGATCCTGACTGAACGGTGGAATAGATCGGGGTGGTGCTGGGAGCGGGCGGCCGCCGCCCTATCTCCCTCGCATGCCTCTTGCATCGGCGGGCGATGCACCAGAGATAGTGTCCGAAGGCGGGATTCGCTATGGTCCCCCCGGCAAGACCGATGCAGCCTTCGTTCTGAATGAGAGCGGGGCGCCGGCATGAAGGCAAGGAGACGGTGAATGGCGGACGAGCGGACCTCGGCGGATGGCGGCATGGAGACCTCGTACGGCTTTCGCGATGTGGGAGTCGGCGAGAAACAGGGTCTCGTCAACACCGTCTTCCACAAGGTCGCCAAGCGCTATGACGTGATGAACGACGTCATGTCTGTCGGCCTGCACCGTGTCTGGAAGGATTCCATGGTGGCCGCGCTCAATCCGCGCCGCAGCGAGACCTACCGCGTGCTGGATGTGGCGGGCGGCACCGGCGATATCGCCTTCCGCATCATCGAGGCCTCGGATCGCAAGGCGCATGCGACCGTGCTCGATATCAATGGCTCCATGCTGGCCGTCGGTGCCGAGCGGGCGGAAAAGCGCGGGCTTTCCTCCCATCTCGATTTCGTGGAAGCCAATGCCGAAGCCCTGCCGTTCCCCGACCGGCATTTCGATGCCTATACGATCGCGTTTGGCATCCGAAACGTGCCCCGCATCGACGTCGCGCTGGGCGAAGCCTATCGGGTGCTCAAGCGTGGCGGTCGGTTGCTGGTGCTGGAATTCGCCGCGGTCGACATGCCGGTGCTGGACCAGGTCTATGATGCCTGGTCTTTCAACGCCATTCCCCGCTTCGGCCAGATGATCACCGGCGAGGCCGAGCCCTATCAATATCTCGTGGAATCCATCCGCAAGTTCCCGGCGCAGGCCGAGTTCGCCCGGATGATCGAGGCGGCCGGTTTTTCCCGCGTGACCTACACCAATTATACCGGCGGCATCGCGGCGCTGCACTCCGGCTGGAAGATCTGAGCGGATGCCTTCGACACGACAGACACCTTGCGGGGGTGCCGCGCGATGAATTCGCCCGCCACCTATCTCCGGCTCCTGCGCATCGGCTGGGTGTTGGCGCGCGAAGGCGTCATCACCGCCATTCCGCCGGAAAACCTGCCCCCCATGGCGCGGCTCTTCCAGCGTGCGGCCGGACTTCTGGAACGTCGCCATGCACAGTTCGAGGTGCGGGCCGACCGCCTGTCGCGCGCGATCGGGCGGCTTGGTCCGTCCTATGTGAAGATCGGCCAGTTCCTCGCCACGCGGCCGGATGTGGTGGGCGCGGAGTTCGCCGCCGATCTCGCCTTCCTTCAGGACCGCATGTCCACCTTCCCGATCAGCGAGGCGCGCGCCTCGATCGAAGGATCGCTCGGCCGGCCGATGGACGCGCTCTTCGTGCGCTTCGAGGATCCGATCGCAGCGGCCTCGATCGCCCAGGTCCACCCGGCCATGGTGGAGCGCAACGGCCAGCTGGAAAAGGTGGCGGTGAAAGTGGTGCGGCCCGGCGTGCGCCAGCGCTTCGCCCATGACCTTCAGGCCATGTATCTCGTCGCCCGCATGCAGGAGCGGTTCCTGCCCCATACGCGCCGGCTTCGCCCTGTCGAGGTGACGAAGACGCTCGAGCAGACCACCAAGGTCGAGATGGACCTCAGGCTCGAGGCCGCGGCGCTTTCCGAGATCGCCGAGAACACCGCGCAGGACGAAGGCTTTCGCGTGCCGAAGGTCGACTGGGAGCGCACCGGGCGCGATGTCGTGACCATGGAGTGGATCGACGGCACCCGCATGGCCGATATCGAGGCGCTGCGGGCGGCAGGCCATGATTTGAACCGGCTCGCCGAAACGCTGATCCAGTCCTTTCTGCGCCACACGCTGCGCGACGGGTTCTTCCATGCCGACATGCACCAGGGCAATCTGCTGGTCGATCGCCAGGGCATGATCGTTGCGGTCGATTTCGGCATTGTCGGGCGGCTCGGCAAGAAGGAGCGTCGCTTCCTGGCCGAAATCCTGTTCGGCTTCATCACGCGCGATTATCGCCGGGTGGCGGATGTGCATTTCGAAGCCGGCTATGTTCCCGCGCATCATGATGTGGCGAGCTTTGCTCAGGCGATCCGCGCCATCGGTGAACCGATCCATGGCCAGCCCGCCGAAACCATCTCCATGGCGAAGCTCCTGACGCTGCTCTTCGAGGTGACCGAGCTCTTCGACATGGAAACCCGCCCCGAGCTGGTCATGCTGCAAAAGACCATGGTGGTGGTGGAGGGCGTGTCCCGGTCGCTCAATCCGCGCTTCAACATGTGGAAGGCGTCCGAGCCTGTCGTCGGCGCCTGGATCCGCGACAATCTCGGTCCGAAGCGGATCGCGGTCGATCTGCGCGACGGGTTGCACGCGGCGCTGCGCTTTGCCGAGGCGGCGCCCGATATCGTCGCCAAGTCCGAGCGCTTCTCGCGCGATCTGACGGATATGGCCGAACACGGGTTGAAGTTCGATTCGGCGACGGCCGAGGCGATCGGCCGGGCGGAAGCCCGCCACAGCCGCTCCGGTCGTCTGGCGCTCTGGGTCATCGCGCTCTGCCTGGTGGTGATCACCTGGCACCTTCTCTAGAAGCCGGCGGAAACATCGGGAAACGAAAAAGCGGCAAGATGACAAAGATGTAATGCCGCGCGACTTCAATTGACCGCAGTTGGCCCTTAGCTTTCGAGGCAGACGAGACCCTCGATGGCAAGCAAGGGAGCGCTGATGGCGGACGCCTATCCCAAGATCGTTGAACCAGCGGAGCCTGCAGAGCCCGCCCGGCCAGAGCCCCCTCGGCCGGAGCCGGCGCCGCCCGTGCCGGCCCGCCGGCGGCGGCGCGGGCGTGGTCGGTGGATCGGCCTTCTGGTTCTTCTTCTGCTTGTTGCAGGGGGCGGTGTGCTTGCCTGGCAGCGCTACGGCGCGACACCGGCGGCTGAGGCCGTGGTGACGGACGCGGTGATCCGCGGCGATATCGAAAACAGCGTCACCGCCTCCGGTCTGTTGAGCCCGATCCAGGATGTCGATGTCGGCGCGCAGGTGTCCGGCCAGTTGAAAAGCGTGAAGGTCGAGATCGGCGACAGGGTGAAGGCCGGCGACCTCGTCGCCGAGATCGATTCCGCCTCGATCGAGACGCAGATCGAGATCGCCGAGGCCGAACTTGCCAATCTCGACGCGCAGATGATCGACAAGAAGGCGCAGGTCGTGCTGGCGGAGGCCAATCTCCAGCGCCAGCAGAACCTGGTGGCCGGCAACAGCGCCGCGCGCTCGGCGCTCGACGAAGCGGTGGCGGCCCGCGCTACGGCGGATGCCAGCGTCGCGGGGCTGGAGGCACAGATCCGCAAGCAGCAGGCAACACTGAAAGACGCGCGCATCTCGCTCGGCTACACGAAGATCTATGCGCCCATGGCCGGCACGATCGTCGATGTGGTGGCGAAGGAAGGCCAGACGCTCAACGCCAATCAATCCGCCCCCACCATCGTCACCATTGCCGATCTCTCCACCATGACGGTGGAAGCGGAGGTGTCGGAGGCCGATATCGGCAAGCTGAAGCTCGGCATGGAGGCCTATTTTACGCTGCTCGGTCAGCCGGGCGAGCGCTATGAGGGCACGCTGCGGCAGATCAAGCCGACGCCGTCGACCGAGAACAATGTCGTTCTCTATTATGCCCTCTTCGATGTGCCCAACCCGGATGGGCGGCTGATGATGAACATGACGGCGCAGGTCTTCTTCGTGCGCGGCGCGGCGCGCGATGTGTTGACCGTGCCGGTAGCAGCCCTCAAGGGCAGCGGTGAGGCCGGCAAGGCCGAGGTGACCGTTCTGACTGCGGATGGCCGGCGCGAGAGCCGCAGCGTCGAGACCGGTATCCGCAACCGCGTGCGCGCCGAAATCCGCTCCGGTCTTTCCGAAGGCGACCGCGTCGTGGTTGCCTCCGGCGCCGACGATCAGGCTTCCGGCTCGTCCCGCGGCAGCGGCCGCAACGGCAACCGCATGCGCGGCATGCCGCCGATGTTCTAAGGCCGCGCCATGACCCCCATCATCTCCCTCCAGTCGATCCGCAAGACCTTCATGACCGGCGATGTGCCGGTCGAGGCGCTGCGCGGTGTCTCGCTCGATATCGCGCCGGGCGAATTCGTGGCGATCGTCGGCGCGTCGGGCTCGGGCAAATCGACGCTGATGAACATTCTCGGCTGCCTCGATCAGCCGAGCGGCGGACGATACCTGCTGAACGGCGAGGACGTGTCGCGCTTCGATGCCGATCAGCTGGCGGAGAAACGCCGGCAGATGTTTGGCTTCGTGTTCCAGAGCTACAATCTGGTTCCGACCTCGACCGCGCAGGAGAATGTCGAGATCCCGGCCATCTATGCCGGCGTTCCGGCGAGGCTGCGGGAGGAGCGGGCCCGCGCGCTTTTGACGGAACTCCGGCTCGGCGACCGGCTGGATCATCTCCCAAACCAGCTTTCCGGCGGCCAGCAGCAGCGGGTCTCGATTGCCCGGGCGCTGATGAACGGCGGGCAGATCATTCTCGCCGACGAGCCGACCGGCGCGCTCGACAGCCAGAGCGGGCGCGACGTGATGGCGACGCTGAGGCGCATGAACGAGGAGGGCCACACGGTCATCATCATCACCCATGCGCCGGAACTCGCCGAATCCGCCGATCGCGTCATCGAGATCAAGGATGGGCTAATCGTCGCCGACCGGCTGCCGCGGCGCCTGGTGCGAACCGCGCGTCCCCTGCCGAAGCCCTTCGCCACCGAGGTCGGCCGTGCGGCGCTGGTGACCGACATTGCGGAAGCGGTGCGCATGTCTCTGCGGGCGCTTCAGGCCAATTTCTTCCGCACGGTGCTGACCCTTCTCGGCATTGTCATCGGCGTATCCTCCGTGGTCGCCATGCTGGCGATCGGCACGGGTGCGCAGGATCAGGTGCTGAGCCGAATTGCGGCCATGGGCTCCGATCTGCTGGTCATCCGACCGAACATGGCCGGCTTTCGCGGCGGCGACGGCGGCAGCGTGGTTTCGCTCGTGCCGGCCGATGCCGATGCGATCCTGGAGCTGCCGAACATTGCCTTTGCCGTGCCGGAAATGTCGAGCTCGCTGACGGTGCGCACTGGCAATCTCGATACGCAGACGACCGTCAACGGAACGGTGCCGCAGTTTCCCGCCGCCAAGAGCTGGAATCTCGCCGAGGGCAGCTTCATCGCGCCGGCAGACATGGACAGTTTCGCGACCGTGGCCGTGCTCGGCAAGACCGTGGCGGAGACGCTTTTTCCCGACAGCGACCCTCTGGGACAATATATCCTCATCAAGAACATCCCCTTTCAGGTGATCGGCGTCATGGCTGCGAAAGGGGCGACGGCGGGCGGCAACGACCAGGACGATACGGTGCTGGTGCCGCTGCCGACCGGCAATCTGCGGCTTTTCGGCGCGCGCAACGTCCGCTCCATCACCGTGCAGGTGAAGGACGACAGCGCCATCAACATCACCCAGGACCAGATCCAGGCCCTGCTCGACGAGCGCCATCGCCGCCAGGACACGCAAATCGCCAATCTCGCCGTCATCCGCGAGACCTTCACGGAGACCTCGAACATCCTGAAGATCTTCCTGGGTTCGATCGCCGCCATCTCCCTCATCGTCGGCGGGATCGGGGTCATGAACATCATGCTGGTCAGCGTCACCGAGCGGACGCGCGAGATCGGCATCCGCATGGCGACGGGCGCGCGCAGCCGCGACATCCTGACCCAGTTCATCGTCGAGGCTCTGGTGGTTTCCGCGCTGGGCGGTCTCATCGGCGTCGGCTTGGGACTGGCAATTGGGGGCATCGCCAAGGCCTTCGGCGTTCCGGTGACCTTTGCCGTCGGGCCGGTGGCGCTGGCCTTTGCCAGCGCCTTCCTCACCGGCCTCGTCTTCGGCTACCTGCCGGCGCGCAACGCTTCCCGCCTCCAGCCGGCCGTTGCATTGTCGGCCGCATGACCGGAAATGACACCTTTGGCTGACGGAACAACTTGCCTTCCTTTGCATTTGGTGCTGTTTGGGGCGCCTTCTAAGATTTTACGGCAGTGGATACAGGTATGAACGATCGGTCCCGGAGGGCCATTTTGCGCGATCGCACCGCCGCGGCGCATGCCTCGCTCGACGGGACGATCGGCGGTTTCGACGACCTTCAAGCCTACAAGACCTATCTCTTCGGCATGAGCGCCTTCCGCTTGCCGGTCGAGCAGGCCATGGCTGCTGCGCCCTGGCCCGCGCGGCTTGCGCCTTTCGGTTCCGACAGTATCGGCGCCCTGATCCTGAGAGATTGCGCGGATCTCGGCATGGCCCCCGCCACGCCGGTGGCGGCGCCGACGATTGCCGAAACGCCGGAGGCCATGCTGGGCATGCTCTATGTGCTGGAAGGCTCGGCGCTCGGCGCCCGTCTTCTCTACCGCCGCGCCAAGGCTCTCGGTCTGACCGAAAGCTTCGGCGCGCGGCATCTGGCGGCGCAGGCCGCCGTCACCGATCGGTGGCCTCGCTTTCTCGCGCTTCTCGAAGCGACCGAGGCCATCGAGATCGATCGCGTCGCCGAGGCCTCGACGGCAGCTTTCACCGTTGCCGAAAAGGCCTTCAAGAGAGCGTTTCATGCAGCCTGACCAGACGGTCGATCTGACCAATTGCGATCGCGAGCCGATCCACATTCCGGGCAGCGTGCAGCCGCACGGCTGCCTGATCGCCTGCGATGCACGCGCCGGCCAGGTGCTGCGCCATTCGCGCAACACGGCCGAAATGCTGGGGCTGAGCGGCGAAATCAACGGCGTCCCGCTCGAATCCCTGATCGGCTACGAGGCAACCCATACGCTGCGCAATGCGGTCGCTTCGCTGAAGGATGGCGGGCGGCCGGCGCTCCTCACCGGTTTCACGCTGCCGACCGGCCGGTTCGATATCGCGATCCACATCTACAAGGCCACCGTCATCATCGAGTTCGAGCCGGCGGCCACCGCCCAGCCGCTCCAGCTCGCCCGCACGCTGATCGGCCGGATTGCCGAGCTTGCGGAAATCGACCTGCTGATGCGCCAGTCCGCCCGGCTGGTGCGCGGCATGCTCGGCTATGACCGGGTGATGATCTACCAGTTCGAGCATGACGGCTCCGGCAAGGTGATTGCCGAGGCGAAGCGGGGTGATCTCGAGAGCTTTCTCGGCCAGTATTTCCCGGCAAGCGACATTCCCCAGCAGGCCCGCATCCTCTACCTGCAGAACACGATCCGCATCGTTGGCGATTCGAACGGCTTTCGCGTTCCGATCCATCCGCAATTCGACGGGTCGGGCGAGGCGCTCGATCTCTCTTTCGCCCATCTGCGCTCGGTCTCCCCGATCCACTGCGAATATCTGCGCAACATGGGCGTCGGCGCCTCCATGTCCGTGTCGATCATTCTGGACGGCAAGCTCTGGGGACTGATCGCCTGCCATCATTATTCCCCGCATGTCCTGCCGATGCCGCAGCGCGTGGCGGCGGAAATGTTCGGGGAGTTCTTCTCCCTGCATCTCAATTCGCTGATGCAGAAGCGCCGGCTGGAAACGGCCGGCCGCGCGCGGGCCTCGATCGACCGCTTCCTGCGCTTGGCCTCGCATCATTCCGACATGCGCGACGTGATGCGCGATCATCTGGCCGATTTCGGCAAGCTGATCGAGTGCGACGGCATCGGGCTCTGGATGGATGGCAGTTTCACGGCGCTCGGCTCTGTCCCTCCGGCATCCGCCATTCCGGCGCTTGCTGCCCTGATGGACGGTCTGGCCGGCAACCAGATCTTCGCGACCCATTCGCTGACCCAGCGCATGCCGCAGGCCGTTGCCTTCCGCGACAAGGCAGCCGGCGTCCTGGCCGTACCGCTGACGCAGACACACCGCGACTATCTGTTTTTCTTCCGCAAGGAACTGGTGCGCACGCTGAACTGGGCAGGCAATCCCGACAAGTCCTACGAGACAGGTCCGCTCGGGGACCGGCTGACGCCGCGCAAGAGCTTTGCGATCTGGAAGGAAACGGTCGACCTCCAGGCCCAGCCCTGGAACGATGCCGACCGCGAGATCGCCGAAGTGACCCGCACGGCGCTGGTGGAAATCGGCCTGCATCACAGCGAGCTGATGGCCGAGGAGCGCAGCCGCGCCGATGTGCGCCAGCGCATGCTGAACGAGGAGCTGAACCACCGCGTCAAGAACATTCTGGCGCTGATCAAGTCGCTGGTCGGCCAGCCAGTTGGCGACGGGCGCACGTTGCAGGATTACGTGGCCTCCCTTCAGGGCCGCATCCAGGCTCTGGCCTTCGCCCATGACCAGGTGGTGCGCGGCGATGGCGGCGGCATGCTGCGCGAGCTGCTTGAGGCGGAGCTGACCCCCTATGGCCATTCCGCCAACACGATCCAGCTGGTCGGTCCGGCCGTCTCGCTCGATTCCCGTGCTTTCTCGGTCATGGCGCTGGTGCTGCACGAGCTTGCGACCAATGCCGCCAAATATGGTGCGTTGTCGTCCGCAGGCGGCCGGCTGACGGTCGAATGGCAGATCACGGAGGCCGGCGAGTGCCGCATCGCCTGGCGCGAGGCGGGTGGTCCGTCGGTGCGTCCGCCCACCCGCGTCGGCTTCGGCAGCGCGCTGATCGACCGGTCGATCCCCTATGATCTCGGCGGACGCTCGACGGTGACCTATGCGCCGACCGGCGTCGAAGGCGATTTCCTTCTTCCGGCCCGCCATGTGGCACTGGCCGAACCGCGGGCCAAGGCGGTCAAGGGTGTCATCGCCAGCGCTCCGGTCATCGCCGATCCGCTCGATCCTGCGCTGCGCATCCTGCTGGTCGAGGACCAGATGCTGATCGCCATGGATGTCGAAGGCATGCTGGCCGATCTCGGCCTGGAAAACGTGTTGACGGCGGCCTCCGTCGAGGATGCGCTGATCAAGCTTTCGAGCTTCAACCCGGATGTGGCCGTGCTCGACGTCAACCTCGGGGATGGGACCTCGATCGCCGTTGCCAAGGAACTGTCGCGCCGGTCGGTGCCCTTCCTTTTTGCCACCGGCTATGGCAACAGCGCCCCCATTCCGGAGGGTCTCGCCGCCGCGCCAATCATCCGTAAGCCTTACGACCGCGACCAGCTGATCGGCGCGTTGACGACCATCCTGGCTCCCGTCGAAGGCTGAAGCGACAGGGTGGTACCCGGCCAGCCGGATTTGCGGTAGCCTTGCCAAAAGGTCGCGCCCGCGGGATCGGGCGGGCCGACCGTCTTTCGAGGGATCCGTTCGTGCCTCATGCTTCTCCCCTTGCCGGCAAGCGGATTCTGCTGATCCTCGCCGGCGGCATCGCCGTCTACAAGAGCCTCGATCTCATTCGCCGGCTGCGCGAACGCGGCGCGCAGGTTCGCCCGATCATGACGGAAGGGGCGCAGGCTTTCGTCACTCCGCTCGCCGTCGGCGCCCTGGCGGCGGACAAGGTGTTCACCGAGCTCTTCTCGCGCGAGGATGAGCAGGATGTCGGGCATATCCGCCTGGCGCGCGGCTGCGATCTCGTGCTGATCGCGCCGGCAACCGCCAATCTGCTCGCCAAGATGGCGCAGGGGCTGGCCGACGATCTTGCCTCCACCGTGCTGCTGGCCACGGATCGCCCGGTCCTGGCCGCGCCGGCCATGAACCCGCATATGTGGGCGCATCCGGCAACCCGGCGCAATGTGGCGCGGATGGTGGAAGACGGCATCCGCTTCGTGGGGCCCGGCCGCGGCGAAATGGCCGAACGCGGCGAGGCGGGCGAGGGGCGAATGGTCGAGGTGCTGGAGATCGTCGCCGCCGCCGAGGCGCTCGTGACGGGCACGGCTCCGTCCGCACCGCAGCCTCTCAAGGGGCGCAAGGCGGTCGTCACCTCGGGGCCGACGCACGAGCCGATCGACCCGGTGCGCTACATCGCCAATCGCTCCTCCGGAAAGCAGGGCCATGCCATTGCCGCCGCTTTGGCCCGCCTCGGGGCCGAGGTGACGCTCGTTTCCGGCCCGGTGACGATCCCGGACCCGGCAGGGGTCCGCGTCGTCCATGTCGAGCAGGCGCGCGACATGCTGGCGGCGGTGGAGGCGGCGCTGCCGGCCGATCTCGCGGTCTTCGTCGCCGCCGTTGCCGACTGGCGGGTGGCGGATGCCGCACATGGCAAGATCAAGAAGACGCCGGGCGAAGCTCCGCCGCCGCTGCAACTGACGGAAAATCCGGATATCCTCAGGACCATCGGCCACCATGGGCAACGGCCTCGGCTGGTGGTGGGCTTTGCGGCGGAAACGGACGATCTTCTCGCCAACGCCCGCTTGAAGCTCGCCCGCAAGGGCGCCGACATGATCGTTGCCAATGATGTTTCGCCGGAAACCGGGGTCATGGGCGGCGCGCGCAACAGCGTGACGCTGGTGACCGATGCCGGTGCAGAGGCATGGCCGGAGATGGACAAGGACGAGGTCGCCCATCGCCTGGCCGAGCGGCTCGCAAAGCTCCTGGCCGAGTGAGTCTCAGGCGCGGCGGGACAGGGTCATCGGGCCGATCGAAGGGGCAGCAACGGTCTCTTCCAGATCGAACAGCTGAACATCCACGCCATTCTCGCCGACGATGACTGCCGTTCCACTCGGGATTTCCACCCAGACCGTATCATCGTCGTCGAGCGGCTCGGAAACGAGGCAGTAGCCGCCCTGCGGACCCATCGGCGCGGCATAGAGCGTCGGGGCATAGGCATCCGAAGCATAGCGCACCGCATAGAGATCGCGCCCGTCGGAAAAGGCGGCGGTGAAGCGCAGCAGCAGCGGTTCGCCCAGACGCTCCGCCAGGCGGGTGACGAAGCCGAGCGTTTCGGCGATGGCAGCCAGGGGATCGCGGTCGAGCCCGAACTGCAAGGCCATCAGGAACAGCAGTTCGCTGTCCGTCGTGCCGGTGCGGGCGGCATAGAGCGCATCGTCCAGCATGGCTTCCATCGGCCGGCGCAGCGCTTCGAAGTTGCCGATCTGGCCGTTGTGCATGAAGGACCAGCGCCCGTGGACGAAGGGGTGGCAATTGTCGCGCCGCGTGCCGCCGCCGGTGGCAGCGCGGACATGGGCGAGAAACAGCGGCGAGCGGATCTGCCGCGCCAGGCTTTTCAGATTGCAATCGGACCAGGCAGGCAGGATATCGCGGTAGCGGCCCGGCTCCTCGCGATCGCCATACCAGGCAATGCCGAAGCCGTCGCCATTGGTGGCGGTCTTGGCGCGGGTGGCGCAATGGGATTGCTCGATCAGCGAATGGGCGGGCGAGGAGACCAGTTCCTCCAGATAGATCGCCTCTCCGCGATAGGCCGCCCAACGGCACATGGCATCGTCCTCTTCATCCGCGAATCACGGGACGTCCGCTCTCCCGCCGGCCGGCATCATCCGCCCCAACATGGTAAAAATGCGTTAACTATGCGGCCGTCGGCGGCGCATCCTCTTTCCGATCCACCGAATGGAACGAATGTTCTGTTCTTCGCGCAAAACCAACGCTAGTGTTCGCGTACCCGTCACCACTCAGGACCTCGCATGCCCGCCCCGGAGACCGATACGCCGCTTCCCCAGGATTTCGACACGCTGAAGGCGGCGATCCTGGAGCGGAAGGCGCAGCTGCCGAAAAGGCTGCGGCAGGTGGCCGCCTATGCGCTCGACAATCCCGATGAGATCGCCTTCGGCACGGCAGCCAGCATCGCGGCCTCCGCCGAGGTGCAGCCCTCGACACTGGTGCGCTTCGCCCAGCATTTCGGCTTCGTCGGCTTCTCCAGCCTGCAGCAGATTTTTCGGGCCCGGCTGCGGGAGCGGACGCCGGGCTATGACGAGCGTCTTCGGGCTTTGGGCGAGAACGGCCATAGCCAGCTGGAAAGCGGGGCGATCCTCAATGGCTTCGTGGCGGCCGGGCACCGCTCGCTCGACAATTTGGCCGGCGCCGTCGATCCGGCGGCCTTCGAGGAGGCGGTGACCATTCTCGCCCGGGCGGAGACCATCTATCTCGTTGCCAAGCGCCGCTCCTATCCCATCTCCAGCTACATGGCCTATGCCTTCGGCAAGCTGAAGATCCGCCATCAGACGGTGGGCACGGCCGCAGGGATCGACGAGGACGTGCTGGCCATGGCAGGACGGAAGGATGCCGCCTTCGCCGTGAGCTTTTCGCCTTACGCACCCGAAAGCATTCACCAGGCGCGGCTGCTCGCTGCGCGCCACGTGCCGGTGGTGTCGCTGACCGATTCCGCCTTTTCGCCGTTGGCAGAGTCCTCCCGCGTCTGGTTCGAGATCGCCGAAGCCGATCATGCGGGCTTCCGCTCGCTTTCGGCCAGCATGGCCTTCGCCATGGCGCTGACCGTTGCCGTCGCCGAGAAGCGGAGACAACTGGGAACCCGTCCAGAAACGGAATGAAAATTCCATCTTGACTGAGAAAAGGAATTTATGTTTTATCGGACAAAAGCATAGGTGGGCGGAGAAGCAGGAGGAGCGACCGTGAGCCAGGGGAGCAATGCGGAGTCGAAGCTGTCGCTCGACATCATCACCATCGGCCGGGCCTCGGTCGATCTCTATGGTCAGCAGATCGGCACGCGGCTCGAGGATGTGGCGAGCTTCGCCAAATCGGTCGGCGGCTGCCCCACCAATATTGCCGTCGGCACCGCCCGGCTCGGCCTGCGCTCGGCACTCCTGACCCGCGTCGGCAAGGAGCAGATGGGCCGCTTCATCATCGAGCAGCTGGCCCGCGAAGGGGTGGAGACCAAAGGGATCGTCACCGATCCTGAACGCCTGACGGCGCTTGCCATCCTGGCCGTCGAGAACGATCATTCCTTCCCGCTGCTCTTCTACCGCGACAATTGTGCGGACAACGCGCTTGATGAGGCCGATGTCGACGAGGCCTTCATCCGCTCCGCCCGCGCCGTTCTCGTTTCCGGCACCCATTTTTCGCGGCCGAACACCGATGCTGCCCAGCGCACGGCGATCCGCATCGCCAAGGCAGCGGGCGCCAAGGTCGTGTTCGATATCGACTACCGACCCAATCTCTGGGGTCTGGCGGGCCATGATGCCGGCGACAACCGCTATATCGCCTCCGACCGCGTCTCCGCGCATCTGCGCACCGTGCTTGCCGATTGCGACCTGATCGTCGGAACCGAGGAAGAGGTGCTGATCGCGTCCGGCGAGAGCGACCTGCTGGCCGCGCTGAAGACCATCCGCGCCCATTCCGCCGCCACCATCGTTCTCAAGCGCGGGCCGATGGGCTGCATCGTCTATGACGGGCCGATCTCCGACGATCTGGAGGACGGGATCGTCGGCAAGGGATTCCCGATCGAAGTCTACAACGTGCTTGGCGCCGGCGATGCCTTCATGTCCGGCTTCCTGCGCGGCTGGCTGCGGGACGAGCCGCATGCGACCTCCGCCACCTGGGCCAATGCCTGCGGCGCCTTTGCCGTGTCTCGCCTGCTCTGCGCGCCGGAAATTCCGACCTGGACCGAACTGCAGTTCTTCCTCCAGCATGGCAGCCCGGAGCGGGCGCTGCGCAAGGATGCGGCGATCAACCATGTGCATTGGGCGACGACGCGGCGCCGCGCGATCCCGAGCCTGATGGCGCTCGCCATCGACCATCGCAGCCAGCTGGAAGACATGGCGGCGGGCGATGCGGAAAAGCTTGCCCGGATTCCGGCCTTCAAGGTTCTTGCCGTCGAAGCTGCCGCGCGGATCGCCAAGGGCCGCCCCGGCTTCGGCATGTTGATCGACGACAAATATGGCCGTGACGCGCTGTTTGCCGCCGGCAAGCATGACTTCTGGATCGGCAAGCCGATCGAGCTGCCCGGCTCCCGCCCGCTGCAGTTCGAATTCAGCCAGGACCTCGGTAGCCGGCTTATCGATTGGCCCGTGGACCATTGCATCAAGGTCTTGAGCTTCTACCATCCGGACGATCCGGCGGAGATGAAGGCGACCCAGATCGCCAAGCTGCGCTCCGCCTTCGAAGCCGCCCGCAAGGTCGGCCGGGATATTCTCATCGAGATCATCGCCAGCAAGGCCGGTCCGGTCGACGACCAGACCATTGCCCGCGCCTTGACCGAACTTTACGACGAAGGGCTGAAGCCCGACTGGTGGAAGCTGGAGCCGCAGGCGAGCCGTGCGGCCTGGGATGCGATCGACAGCGTCATCGAAACGCGCGATCCCTTCTGCCGCGGGGTGGTTCTTCTCGGCCTGGAAGCGCCTTACGATGCGCTGAAGGAAGGATTTGCGACAGCCCGCACCTCCCGCACCGTGCGGGGCTTTGCGGTCGGCCGCACGATCTTCGCCGAAGCCGGGCGCGCCTGGCTGGACGGGCGGATCGGCGACGAGGAGGCCGTCGCCGATATGGCCAATCGCTTCGGCGCGCTGGTCGATCTCTGGTCGGGACTTGCAACGGAACAGGCAGCCTGATCGCCGGAAAGGCGACAGGATCGGGAAGGCGCCGGCCAAGGGCGCGCAGGAGGAGACTATGAGCCAGACCACCGTTCGCCTGACCACGGCCCAGGCCGTGGCGCGCTTCATGACGCGGCAGATGACGATCATCGATGGAGAGACCCTGCCGATCTTCGGCGGCGTCTTCGCGATCTTCGGGCATGGCAATGTCGCCGGCATTGGCGAGGCGCTCCATGGCGTGCGCGACACCCTGCCGACCTATCGCGCGCAGAACGAGCAGGGCATGGCCAATGCCGCGATCGCCTATGCCAAGGCGAGCTTCCGCCGGCGCTTCATGGCCTGCACGAGCTCGATCGGCCCCGGCGCGCTGAACATGGTCACCTCGGCGGCGCTCGCCCATGTCAACCGTCTGCCGCTGCTGCTGCTGCCGGGCGATGTCTTCGCCAATCGCCGCCCCGATCCGGTGCTGCAGCAGGCCGAGGATTTCGGCGATGGCACGGTCACCGTCAACGACTGCTTCCGCCCCGTCTCCCGCTATTTCGACCGCATCACAAGGCCCGAGCAGATCATCCCCGCCTTGCGCCGCGCCATGCAGGTGCTGACCGATCCCGCCGAATGCGGGCCGGTGACGCTGTCGCTCTGCCAGGATGTGCAGGCCGAGGCCTATGATTATCCGGAAAGCTTCTTCGAGGAGACGATCTGGATCCCCCGCCGGCTGCGCCCGGATCAGGACGAACTGAAGGCAGCCGTCTCGCTGCTGAAGAGCGCCACCAAGCCCGTCATCATTGCCGGCGGCGGCGTGCTCTATGCGCAGGCCAGCGCGGCGCTCGCCCGCTTTGCCGAGACGCACGGCATTCCGGTGGTCGAAACGCAGGCCGGCAAGTCTTCGCTTCCGCATAATCATCCGCTGAACATGGGCTCGGTCGGCGTGACCGGGACCTCAGCCGCCAACCGGCTGGCGGAAACCGCCGATCTGGTTCTTGCCGTCGGCACGCGCCTTCAGGATTTCACCACCGGCTCCTGGGCGCTGTTCAAGAACGAGAGCCTGAAGATCGTCGGCCTCAACATCCAGCCCTTCGATGCCGCCAAGCACCGCGCCCTGCCGCTGGTGGCCGATGCCAAGGTCGGGCTCGAAGAGCTTTCGGCCGACCTCGCCGGACATCAGGCTCCGCCTGCCTGGAGCGCGGATGCCAAGGCCGGCAAGGCCGAATGGCTCGTCGCTGCCGACAAGGCCCTTGCCGCCACCAATGCCGTCCTGCCGTCCGATGCGCAGGTGATCGGCGCGATCCTGCGCGCCCGGCCGGACAACACGACCCTGGTCTGCGCCGCCGGCGGCCTGCCGGGAGAACTGCACAAGCTGTGGCGGGCCGGCGCGCCCGGCAGCTATCATATGGAATATGGCTTCTCGACCATGGGCTACGAGATCGCCGGCGGCCTCGGCGTCAAGCTCGCCAAGCCGGACAGCGATGTCGTCGTCATGGTCGGAGACGGCAGCTACATGATGCTCAATGCCGAGATCGCCTCGTCGATCATGCTCGGCGCCAAGCTGACGGTCGTCCTCCTCGACAATGCGGGCTATGGCTGCATCAACCGGCTACAGATGGCGACCGGCGGTGCGAACTTCAACAATCTTCTGAAGGACACGCATCACGTCGCGCTGCCGGAAATCGATTTCGCCGCGCACGCAGCGGCCATGGGGGCAGTCACCCGCAAGGTGGCCTCCGTCGCCGAGCTCGAAACGGCGCTGCATGAGCTGGCCGGGGAAAGCCGCACCACCGTCGTCGTCATCGACACTGATCCGCTGATCACCACCGATGAAGGCGGACACTGGTGGGATGTGGCCGTGCCCGAAGTGTCCGAACGCCCGCAGGTCCAGGCCGCGCGGGATGCCTATGTGAAGGCGCTCGCTGCCCAGCGCGCCGGTTGAGGAGTGTATCGATGAAAGCAAAGCTCGGCATGTCGCCCATCGCCTGGTGGAACGACGACCTTCCGGAGTTGAGCGATGATGTGTCGCTGGAGGAGTGCCTGCGCCAGTCGCGCAGTGCAGGCTTCACCGGCATGGAAAAGGGCCGCCGCTTCCCCGATGACCCGGCGGTCATGCTGCCGATCCTCAAGGCCGCGGACGTGACGCTGTGCGGCGGCTGGTTCTCCGGCACGCTGGTCGACGAGGAGCTCTCCGCCAACAAGGACCGCATCCAGCCGATGATCGAGCTGTTCAAGGCGGTCAATGCGCCCTGCATCGTCTATGGCGAAGTCGGACGCTCCATCCAGGGCGATCGCTCCAAGCCGCTCGCCACCAAGCCGCGGCTCTCCGATGACGAGATGGCCGCCTATGGCAGGCGGCTGACCGAATTCGGGGAATGGTGCGCCGAGCAGGGCATGCCGCTCTCCTATCACCACCACATGGCCGCCGTGGTCGAGACGGAAGCCGAGCTCGATGCCTTCATGAAGGCCTCCGGCGCCGGCATCCCGTTGCTGCTCGATGCCGGCCATCTGGCCTTTGCCGGCGGCGATCCGTTGCGGGCGATCGACAAGCACCATGCGCGCATCAACCATGTGCATGTGAAGGATATCCGTCGCTCGGTCGTCGACGGGCTCGACCGCAGCCGCCAGTCCTTCCTCGATGCCGTGGCACTGGGCGCCTTCACCGTGCCGGGCGACGGCTCGCTCGATTTCGCGGCCATCGTCAAGCGCCTGGCCGATCACGGCTATGAGGGCTGGTTCGTCGTTGAAGCCGAGCAGGACCCGCGCAACGCGCCGCCGCAGAAGATGGCCGAGATCGGCCATGCCGAGCTGATGCGGGTGATGACTGCTGCGGGCTATGAGGTGGAAACCCAGGGTTTCCCCGCCTGAACCTCGCTTCGCCGCCCTTCGCGGCGCAGCGCCTGCATTGAGGACTGGAGATGTCTGATGAGCCGATCGCCCCTTCACGTCAAACCACGCGCCAGGACCGGCCTTGTCCACGACATCACCCCGGCAAGCGCCGGCTGGACCCATGTCGGCTTTGCCCTGCACCGGCTCTCTGCCGGAGAGGGGGCAGAGGGCGAAACGGGCGAGCGCGAGGTCTGCCTGGTGCTTGTCGCCGGCAAGGCGCGGGTGACGGTCGATGGCGTGGAGTTCGGTGAACTCGGCGATCGCATGTCGCCCTTCGAGGGAGCGCCCTATGCGGTCTATGTGCCGAAGGGCAGCCACTGGCACGTGGTGGCGACGACCGCGCTCGAGCTCGGCGTCTGTTCCGCGCCGGGCGGGGAGGGGTTCAAGGCGCAGGTGATCGCGCCCGGCCGTCACCCGCAGATGACGCGCGGCAAGGACACCAACACCCGCTACGTGACGAACATCATGCCGGAGGATGACGGCGCGGCGCAGTCGCTTCTCGTCGTCGAAGTGATCACCCCCGGCGGCCACACCTCCTCCTACCCGCCCCACAAGCACGATCAGGACGCCCTGCCGGCCGAAAGCCTGCTCGAGGAAACCTATTACCATCGGCTCGATCCGGCGCAGGGCTTCGTGATGCAGCGCGTCTACACCGATGACCGCTCGCTCGACGAGACCATCGCCGCCGAGGATGGCGATGTCGTCCTCGTTCCGAAGGGCTATCATCCCGTCGCGGCGATCCATGGCTATCAGTCCTATTATCTCAACGTCATGGCCGGTCCGCAGCGCGTGTGGAAGTTTCACAATGCGCCGGAGCATGCCTGGCTGTTCACCGGCGTCTGAACGCACTATCCTTCCCGTCTGAACCAGATCGGGAGGCTGAGATGAAGATCGACGGCAATTGCCATTGCGGCGAGATTGCCTTTTCGGCCGAGATCGACCCGGATCAGGTCTCCATCTGCCATTGCAGCGACTGCCAGGTTTTGACCGGCACCGCCTTTCGTATCACCGTGCCGGTGGCGCGCAGCCGCCTCAGCATGACGCGCGGCACGCCCCGGACCTATGTGAAAAGCAGCGAGAGCGGCCGTCCGCGCCTGCAGCTCTTCTGCGGCACCTGCGGCACGCCGCTCTTCACCACCGGTGAGGGAGCTGCGGCCGAGGTGGTCGGCATCCGCTGGGGCGCGATCCATCAGCGCGCCGCACTGCCGCCGAAGCGGCAGAAATGGTGCCGCTCCTCCGCCGACTGGCTGGACAGCATCGCCGCCTTGCCGGCGACGGCTGGCGAGTGAGAGATCCAAGAACGCGGGCCGCGGCTTCTCCTGTGGCTGCAGCGCAGCGTTGCGGCTGCCTTTGCGCTGATGGGGTTGCGGCTTGCGGTCGAGGGGCGGTGAGTGCGTTGCGGGGCTGCGGAATGGGCGATGGCGCAGGATCGTCATTTGCTTTCCTCGCCTGACTTTCGTAAGCGGGGGAACCCTCCCTGCCGGCCGCTGCTTCTCCCGCGCATCGGTCTGCCCCGCCATCCGAAAGGAAGATTGACGTGTCCTCCCCTGCCTCCGCCCTGCCTGTCGAAACCCATCCGACGTTCGAGAAGAGCTTTTCCGGCTTCCTCTTCGACATGGACGGCACCCTGCTCAATTCGATCGCGGCAGCCGAGCGGGTCTGGAGCCAGTGGGCGATCGACCATGGGCTCGATGTCGCGACCTTCCTGCCCTTCATGCATGGCAAGCGTGGCATCGACACGATCAGCCAGCTCAACCTGCCGGGTGTCGATCCGGCGGTCGAGGCTGCCAAGGTCACGGCTGCCGAAATCGTCGATGTCGAGGGTGTCGTGCCGATCCCGGGCGCGCTCGATTTCGTGCGCAACCTGCCGGCCGATCGCTGGGCCATCGTTACCTCCTCGCCGCTTGCGCTTGCCAAGGCGCGCATGGCCAAGGCCGGCCTGACGCCGCCGAAATTCCTGGTGACCTCGGAAGATGTCGCACAGGGCAAGCCTGCGCCGGACTGCTACAAGCTCGGCGCGGAGCGTCTCGGTTTCGATCCGGCTGATTGCCTGGTGTTCGAAGATGTGGCCGCGGGCGTCATGGCGGGCGAATCGGCAGGCGCCGATGTCGTCGTCATCACCGCCACGCATGAGCACCCTTTTGAAACCACCCATCTGCAGATCCCCGGCTATGAGGGTGTGGAAGCCGTCGTCGGGGCGGATGGCCGCCTGTCGATCCGCCGCACGCTTTGAGCCGCATCGGCCCGCGCTGCCGCCGGCGGCGCAGGCCAAGGGTTGCCGTGCCTGCCCGGAGTCCTAGCTATCCGGGCATGGCGAACCCCTTGTCTTCACGATCCGACCACGCTGGTCCGCTCGCCCCGGTGGCGGAGGCGCCCGCCCGCTACGCGCTGTTCCTCGATATTGACGGCACGCTGCTGGAGCTTGCGCCAACCCCGGAGGCGATCGTCGTTCCCCCGGATCTGCCGCAGCTTTTGGCGGCGCTCTCTGCCCGCCTGGGCGGCGCGCTGGCGCTCGTCACCGGTCGGGCCTTACCTTTTGCCGACCAGCTCTTCGCGCCGCTCTCCCTGCCGATCGCAGGCTTGCACGGCGCAGAGCGGCGGACGCCGGACGGTTCCATTTGTCGACCGGACATTCCTCCGGCCTTCGCCCAGCTGAAGCGGGATGTGCAGAAGCGCGCGTCCTCTCTCGACGGCGTTCTGATCGAGGACAAGGGCGCGGCTCTCGGCGCGCATTACCGCCTGGCGCCCGAGCACCGAGGGGCGGTGGAGGCTCTGATGCAGGAGGCGGCGCGAGAGGCAGGACCGGACTTTGTCCTGCAGTTCGGCAAGATGGTCGTGGAACTGCGGCCGGCCAGCGCCAGTAAGGGGGAAGCGCTGCGCGCCTTCCTGGCTGAGCCGCCTTTTGCCGGGCGCCTGCCGGTCGCGATCGGTGACGACGTGACCGACGAAGCCATGTTCGCGGTGGCGAATAGGCTCGGCGGCCATTCGATCCGCATCGGCCCAGCCGACGCGCCGACGGCGGCACGGGCGACGATCGAGAGCGTATCGGCGCTGCGCGCGGCGCTTGAGAGCGTGGCGGAGATTTAGCCAGCTTAGGATCCTGTGCAGGTCGGGGGACGGCCGGGCAGGGATTAGGGCAAGACAGGATGAGAGGCCGGCACGTGTGATGCGTGCCGGTCTTCTTCAAGAAAGGAGAAAGACCCGTGAGTCGTCTGATCGTCGTTTCCAACCGTGTGCCCGTGCCCGAAAAGGCAGGCACGGCGCCGGCCGGGGGGTTGGCCGTTGCGCTGCAGGCGGCGCTCGAAGAACGCGGCGGGATCTGGATGGGCTGGTCCGGCAAGTCGAGCGGCACCAAAGAGCCCGAGGCGCTCGATCTCCAGGAGCGCGGCAAGATCACCTATGCCTTGACCGACCTCACCAAGAAGGATGTCGACGAATATTATTTCGGCTTCGCCAACCGGGTGCTCTGGCCGATCTGCCACTATCGGCTGGATCTCGCCGAATATGGCCGCAAGGAAATGGCCGGCTATTTCCGCGTCAACCGCTTCTTCGCCCAGCGTCTCGCACCTTTGTTGAAGGACGACGACGTTATCTGGATTCACGACTATCATCTGATCCCGTTGGCGGCCGAGCTTCGCCAGATGGGCGTGACCAACCGGATCGGCTTCTTCCTGCACATTCCCTGGCCACCCGCCGACGTGCTCTTCGCCATGCCGGTGCATGAGGAGATCATGCGCGGGCTTTCGCATTACGATCTGATCGGCTTCCAGACGGATCACGATCTGGAAAACTTTGCCGGCGGTCTGCGGCGCGAGGGGATCGGCAATGAAATCAATCCCGGCCGCTATTCCGCCCATGGCCGCATCTTCAAGGGCGGCGCTTATGGGATCGGCATCGAGACGAAGAACTTCGCCGAATTCGCCCGTAAGAGCGCGCAGAACACGATGGTCAAGAAGGCGCGCGCCAGCATCGAGGGGCGCGACCTGATCATCGGCGTCGATCGGCTGGATTATTCGAAGGGCATCACCCAGCGCATCGACGCCTTCGAGCGCTTCATCGACGCCAATCCGGGCCAGCAGGGCCGCGTCACCTATCTGCAGGTCACGCCGAAGTCACGCTCCGAAGTGCCGGAATACGAGGCGATGCAGCGCACGGTGGCCGAGCAGGCCGGCCGGGTCAACGGCGCGCTCGGCACGGTCGACTGGGTGCCGATCCGCTACATCAACCGCTCGATCTCCCGCCCCATCCTGGCGGGTCTCTATCGGCTGGCCCGTGTCGGCCTGGTCACGCCGCTGCGCGATGGCATGAATCTTGTCGCCAAGGAATATATCGCCGCCCAGGATCCCGAGGATCCAGGCGTCCTCGTGCTCTCCCGCTTTGCCGGGGCCGCGCGCGAGCTCAAGGGGGCGCTGCTCGTCAATCCCTACGATATCGAGGGCACGGCCAATGCGCTGGCCCGGGCGCTGTCCATGCCCGCCTCCGAGCGGCGTGAGCGCTGGCAGATTATGATGGACTTCCTGCTCGAGCATGATGTCTCGCGCTGGTGCACAGATTTTCTGAAGGACCTGACCGACTAGTCCCCAGCCCGGCGCGGCTGCCGGCGGCGCAGCACGAGAACAGGCTGGAGTTTAAGATGCTCTTGTGTATGGATCTTTTTTCCAAAATCCGAGGAGCAGGGTTTGCACGCACTTACATCGTCTCTTCTGCTCGTCACCCATGTCCCCATTCGGAAAGGGCCCGCCGGGCCGCAGATCGACGACCAGACGGCTGCCGGCATCGTTCAATGGTGCAAGGCTTTCGAGAGAGTCACCTATATCGGCATGGAGGAAGAGGCCGGGTCTGCGAAAGCGAGTTCGTCCCAGTGGGTTGATCTCTCCACGTTTCCCGGCGCGCAGAACTGCCGGGTTCTGGCGCTGCCGCGCGCCTATCGGATGCAGGAGATGGCTCGCCATCGCCGCCCTGTCATGGACCTGATCCGGCGCGAGATCGCGGCCCACAGCCATCTCTGCTTCACGCTTGGCGGGCTCAACGGCGACTGGCCTGCGCTTGCCGCAAAGGAGGCCATCCGCCAAGACCGGGCCTACAGCGCCTGGCTGGACCGTGTCGAGCCATTGATCGTGGCGCGGGAGATGAAGGAGGCGTCGTTCAAATCCCGCCTCTTCTGGCGTGTGGCACTGCCGCTCTTCGACCGGCGGATCCGCTCTCTGTTGTCGCGCAGCACGGTGGCGCTGCTGCAGGGACGGGACACCTATGATTACTATGCCCGCTTCGCCCCCTCTCCGCATTGCACCTACGACACCCACACGAGCGTGGCCGACGAGATCGACGATGCGGCTCTGGCCGCCAAGCGTGCGCGCATTCTGGAGAAGAGCCCGCTGACCATTCTCTATGTCGGTCGCGCCGCACCCATGAAGGGGCCGGGAGACTGGCTCTCGGTTCTCGAGGCGCTGGACCTCCAGTCCATTCCCTTCCGCGCGACCTGGATCGGAGACGGGCCGGACCTGGCCCGGATGCAGGAGCGGGTCGCGCGGTCGGGCTTGACGGATCAGGTCGTCCTTCACGGGTTCGAAGGAAATCGCGCAGTTCTGCTGCGGGCGATGCGCGAGAGCGATCTTCTGCTTTTCTGCCACAAGACCCCGGAATCCCCCCGTTGCCTGATCGAGGCGCTCGTGTCGGGCTGCCCGCTGGTCGGCTATGAAACAGCCTATCCGAAGGGCCTGGTCGATGCGCGGGGCGGCGGTCTTTTCGTCCCCCAGGACGATGTGGCGGCGCTGACCGCCTGCGTCCGCGATCTCCATGCAGACCGGCAGGCGCTGGCGAGGCTGGTCGACGAGGCAGCCGCAAGCGGCCGCCTCTATAACGAGGACGATGTCTATGCTCACCGGGCCAGGCTGATGAAGCAGGCCGGCGCCACGGCGCGCGATCACGCCGCCTTGGCGACGTGATACTCCTTGATCGCGACCATGCGGATGGCCGGCGCGCGCTCGGATTCGTAACGCAGTGAGAAGCTGTCCTGGGCCAGGAACACCGGATCGCCATCGAGATCGCGGGCGATATCGCCGCGCTTGGTGGTGATGAACTTGTCCAGATCGGCGGGATTGTCTGCCGAAATCCAGCGGCAGACCGAGAAGCGTGCCATCTCGAACGACACCGGCAGCCCATATTCGGCCGAGAGACGTTCCTTGAGAACATCGAGCTGAAGCGCGCCGACCACGCCGACGATCGCCGGCGAGCCGTCCTCCGGCGAAAAGAGCTGGACGACGCCCTCTTCCGCCATCTGCTGCAGGGCCTCCTTCAGCTTCTTGGCCTTCATCGCATCCTCAAGCCGCACGCGGCGCAGGATTTCCGGCGAAAAGTTGGGCACGCCCTGGAAGACCAGCGCTTCGCCTTCCGTCAACGTATCGCCAATGCGCAGCGTGCCGTGGTTGGGAATGCCGACCACGTCGCCGGCATAGGCCGTATCCGCCAGCTGGCGCTGCGAGGCGAAAAAGAATTGCGGGGCGGTAAGGCCGAGCTGCTTGCCGGTTCGTGCCAGCCGCGCCTTCATGCCGCGCTCCAGCTTGCCGGAGCAGATGCGGGCGAAGGCGATGCGGTCGCGATGGTTCGGGTCCATGTTCGCCTGGATCTTGAAGACGAAGGCCGTCATCTTGTCTTCGGCCGCATGAACGGTGCGGGTGTCCGCCACCTGGTCACGCGGCGGCGGCGCGAAATCGCCGAGCGCATTGATGAGGTCGCGCACCCCGAAATTGCGCAGCGCCGAGCCGAAGAAGACCGGCGTCATATGGCCTTCGAGGAAGGACTGGCGGTCGAAGGGGCGGCAGGCCTCGGCGGCCAGCAGCACCTCGTCGATGAAGGCGCTGCGCTCGTTCTCGGGAAGCCGGTCGGCCACTGTCTCGGGACCATTGACCTCGGTCGGCACCACGTCCGTGTCGGAGCCGCGCACCGTGCTGTCGGCAAGGTTATAGGAGCCGCAGAAGGTCTTGGACCGGCCGATCGGCCAGGTGACCGGGGCGGTGTCGAGCGCCAGCTTCTCTTCCACTTCATCGAGAATCTCGAAGGGATCGCGGCTTTCGCGGTCCATCTTGTTGACGAAGGTGATGATCGGGATGTCGCGCATGCGGCAGACTTCGAACAGCTTCAGCGTCCGCGGCTCGATGCCCTTGGCGGCGTCGATGACCATGACCGCCGCATCCACCGCCGTCAGGGTGCGATAGGTGTCGTCGGCAAAATCCTCGTGGCCCGGCGTGTCGAGGATGTTGAAGACATTGCCGTCATATTCGAAGGTCATGACCGAGGTGACGACCGAAATGCCGCGCTCCCGCTCGATCTTCATCCAGTCGGAGCGCGTCTGGATGCGGTCCTTCTTTGCCTTGACTTCGCCGGCGAGCTGGATCGCGCCGCCGAACAGCAGCAGCTTTTCGGTCAGCGTGGTCTTGCCGGCGTCCGGGTGGGCGATGATCGCGAAGGTGCGGCGGCGGGAAACCGCCTCTGCCAAAGTTTCAACCATGGGGGATGTCCTGTCTTTGCCGCCTATCTAGCGGTCCCGCCCGCTTTATGCAATTGACCCTGCAACGGCGACGGCCTGATCCACCGGTGCGCCCTTCTGGTCCCCGAAGGCGCAGAGCCCGGCAGCGCTGATGCACACGTCTTCCGCTCGGAGTTTCTCATGCGCGATGTTCTCGGTCCCTCTCTGCCCCTCCTTCGGCTGCCGCATGGCGCCGGCCTGCCGCTGCCGGCCTATGAGACGGAAGGCGCCGCCGGCATGGATCTGCGCGCCGCCTTGCCGGAGGATGCGCCGCTGACGCTCGCGCCAGGGTCGCGCGCGCTACTCCCGACCGGCTTCGTTTTCGAGATCCCTGCGGGGTATGAAGGCCAGGTGCGGCCGCGCTCGGGACTTGCCGCCCGCCACGGGGTGACCTGCCTCAACACGCCCGGCACGATCGACAGCGACTACCGCGGCGAGCTGAAGGTTCTGCTCATCAACCACGGAGACGAAGCGTTTCTTGTCACCCGCGGCATGCGCATCGCGCAGTTCGTTCTGGCTCCGGTCGTCCAGGCGCGGTGCATCGAGGCGATTGCGGTCAGCGACACCGCACGCGGCGCCGGCGGCTTCGGCTCTACCGGCGTCTGAGCCTCTCGGCTCTGTCCGCTTCCAACATTGCCGATCGCATCAAGCCGCCTAGCTCTTTACGGGAAAAGCCGGAGTCCGGGTTTGCGGATGCCGCCCCGGATGTTCGGGCGTTGCAGTAAGATCACGCTTTCACATCTTTGTGCATTGCACCATGATAAGACCGTATTGACTTACAAACATACATTCCTGTTTGTATAGGCCTGATCCCACGGTTGTCCCCGTCCCGTGGGCCCCCTTTCGCCACATCCGGCCATTGGTCAGCTCCCTCTGTCCAACGCCGGACTTTCTCATGAGAGTTCCATGCGGATCCACCGTCTTACGCTCGCCGTGCTTCTTTCCGCCGCTGTCCTTTCCTCCTGCCAGCAGGAAGAGCAGAAGGCGCAGGGTGGCCAGGAGCAGCAGCGCCCACCGTCCGAAGTGGCCGTGATCACCACGAAGGCGGAAGCCTTGCCCATCACCAACGAGCTCCCGGGCCGCGTGGCGGCCACCCGCACCGCGGAAGTGCGGCCGCGCGTGTCCGGCATCATCGTCGAGCGGGTTTTCGAACAGGGCACGACGGTGAAGGAAGGCGATGTGCTTTATCGCATCGATCCGAAGCCTTTCGAGGTGCAGATGAAGAGCGCAGAGGCGACGCTTGCCCGCGCCAAGGCCGTGCAGGATCAGGCACGCGTTACCGCCGACCGCCAGCGCCAGCTCAGCCGCTCCAATGTCGCCGCCCAGCAGGATCTCGACAATGCGGTGGCCCAGCTCGCCCAGGCGGATGCCGACGTCGCCTCGGCCGAGGCCGGCGTCGCCTCCGCGCGGCTGAACCTCGAATATACGAATGTGACGGCGCCGATCGCCGGGCGGATCGGCCGGGCGCTGATCACCGAGGGCGCGCTGGTCACGCAGAACGGCACGGAGAACCTGGCGACCATCCAGCAGCTCGATCCGGTCTATGCCGACTTCACCCAGACGGCGACCGACCTGATCCGCCTGCGCAATGCGCTGCAGGATGGCCAGCTGATGACCGGCCCGAACGAGGCCGCCGTTCAGCTGCTGCTCGATGACGGGACGCCTTATGCGGACAAGGGCAAGCTGCTGTTCTCCGAAGCGGCGGTGGATGAAACCACCGGCCAGGTGACGCTGCGCGGCGAATTTCCCAACACCAAGGGTGATCTCCTGCCCGGCATGTATGTCCGCGGACTGGTGACGCAGGGGATCGAGCGTGAGGCGATCGCCGTGCCGCAACAGGCCATCCAGCGCGATACGGCCGGCAAGGCGCTGGTTTACGTCGTCGGCGCGGAGAACAAGGTCGAGATGCGCCCGGTCACCACCAGCCGTGTCGTCGATAGCCGCTGGGTTGTTTCAAGTGGCCTGAAGGCCGGCGAGAAGGTCATCGTCGAAGGCTTCCAGAAGATCGCGCCCGGTGCGCCGGTGCAGCCGACCGACTGGCAGCCGCCGAAGCCCCAGGGCGCCAACGACGACACGCCGACCAAGCCGGAAGGTGCGCCGGCCAATGCCGAGGGCGCCACCGGCGCGGCGGCCGGCGCCGAGCCGGCTGCAGCCGCCGAGGGCGGATCCGCAGCGCCGAAAGCGGAAGGCGGGGCTGCGGCACCCGCCGGTCAGGGCGGCGGCGGTGCCGCTCCGGCAACCCAGGCAGAGTGAGGACGGCCCATGCCCAGTTTCTTCATCGACAGGCCGATCTTCGCCTGGGTCGTCGCCCTGTTCATCATGATTACCGGGATCATCGCGATCCCGTTCCTGCCCATTTCGCAATATCCGAGCGTCGCCCCGCCGCAGATCACCATTTCGGCGACCTATCCCGGTGCGTCCTCGACCGAGACCTATCAGGGCGTCACCCAGCTCATCGAAAATGAGCTGAACGGCATCGAGGGCATGCAATATTTCGAGTCGACCTCGAATGCCGCCGGCTCGGCCCAGATCACCGTCACCTTCGCACCCGGCACGGATTCCGGTGATGCGGCGGTCGACGTGCAGAACCGCGTGCGCCGTGTCGAGCCGCGTCTGCCGGATGCGGTGACCCAGCAGGGTATCCAGGTGGACGAAGCCGGTTCCGGCTTCCTGCTGATCATCTCGCTCACCTCCACCGACGGCGCCATGGACGCGATCGGCCTCGGCGACTATCTGAGCCGCAACGTGCTCAACGAGGTGCAGCGCATCCAGGGCGTCGGCCAGGCGCAGCTCTTCTCCTCCGAACGCTCGATGCGCGTCTGGCTCGATCCGGACAAGATGGTCGGCCTGAACCTGACGACGGGTGATATCACCTCCGCAATCCAGGCGCAGAACGCCCAGATCGCCGCCGGGTCGATCGGTGCCCAGCCGAACCCGATCACACAGCAGATCAGCGCCCCCGTGCTGGTCAAGGGTCAGCTGACGACGCCGGAAGAGTTCGGCGCCATCGTGCTGCGCGCCAATCAGGACGGCTCGGCCGTGCGCCTGCGCGATGTGGCGCGGATCGAGGTCGGTGGCCAGAGCTACGATACCTCGACGCGCCTCAACGGCCAGCCCTCGGCCGCCATCGCGGTGCAGCTCACCCCGACCGGCAACGCGCTCCAGACCGCGACGCTGATCGAACAGCGGATGGACGAACTCGCCCGCTTCTTCCCGGCCGGTCTCGAATATTCGATCCCCTACAACACGGCCCCCTTCGTAGAGGTGTCGATCGAGAAGGTCATCCACACCCTGCTCGAGGCGATGGCGCTGGTGTTCTTCGTGATGTTCCTCTTCCTGCAGAACATCCGCTACACGCTCATCCCGACGATCGTCGTGCCGGTTGCGCTGCTCGGCACCTGTGCGGTCATGTATGCGGTGGGGTTCTCGATCAACGTGCTGACCATGTTCGCGATGGTGCTGGCGATCGGCATTCTCGTCGACGACGCGATCATCGTCGTCGAAAACGTCGAGCGCATCATGTCGGAGGAAGGGCTGACGCCGAAGGAGGCGACGCGCAAGGCGATGGGCCAGATCACCGGCGCCGTCATCGGCATCACCGTGGTGCTGTCGGCCGTGTTCATTCCCATGGCCTTCTTCCCCGGTGCGGTCGGCGTCATCTACCAGCAGTTTTCGCTGACCATGGTCGTGTCGATCCTGTTCTCGGCCTTCCTTGCCTTGTCCCTGACCCCGGCGCTCTGCGGCTCGTTCCTGAAGCAGGTGCCGAAGGGGCATCACGGCACGAAGCGCGGCTTCTTCGGGCTCTTCAACCGCGGCTTCGACCGCACCTCGCATGGCTATAGCGGCTGGGTCTCCTGGCTCGTGCGCCGCACCGGCCGCTTCATGCTGATCTATCTCGTGATCGTGGCGGCCATGGGCTATCTGTTCATGCGTCTTCCCTCCGGCTTCCTGCCGAACGAGGACCAGGGCTTTGCCATCGTCTCCATGCAGCTGCCGGCCGAAGCGACCGCCAATCGCACCACGGATGTCATCAAGCAGGTGGAAGGCATCTTCTCCGGCGAGAAGGCGGTCGATCGCATCATCGCGGTCAACGGCTTCTCCTTCTCGGGCTCCGGCCAGAATGCCGCGCTCGCCTTCGTGACGCTGAAGGACTGGAGCGAGCGTGGGCCGCAGGATGCGGCTTCGGCCATCGCCATGCGCGCCACCATCGCCATGAGCCGGATCAAGGATGCGATCAGCTTCGCGCTCTCCCCGCCGCCGATCCAGGGTCTCGGCACCACCAACGGCTTCGAGTTCCGCCTGCAGGATCGCGGCGGGCAGGGCGATACCGCGCTTGCGGCCGCCCGCGATCAGCTGCTCGGCCTTGCCGCGCAGAGTCAGGTCGTCTCCGGCGTGCGTGTCGATGGTCTGCCGGATGTGGCCCAGCTCAACGTCGTCATCGACCGCGAGAAGGCCAACAGCTTCGGCGTCGCCTTCGCAGACATCAATTCGACGATTTCGACCAATCTCGGCTCGACCTATGTCAACGACTTCCCGAATGCCGGCCGCCTGCAGCGTGTGACCGTGCAGGCGGACCAGACGAAGCGTATGCAGCCGGCCGACCTTCTGAAGCTCAATGTCCGCAATTCGAATGGGGGCATGGTGCCGCTCTCGGCCTTTGCGAGCTTCGAGTGGCAGACGGGCCCGGCACAGACGGTCGGCTATAACGGCTATCCGTCGATCCGCATCTCGGGCCAGGCCAATCCGGGTTTCTCCTCGGGCGATGCGATCACCGAGATGGAACGTCTGGCCGGCCAGCTGCCCAACGGCTTCGCCTATGAATGGACCGGCCAGTCGCGCGAGGAAATCCAGTCGGGCTCGCAGGCGCCGCTGCTAATCGGGCTCTCCTGCCTGCTGATCTTCCTGTGCCTGGCAGCCCTTTACGAAAGCTGGTCGATCCCGATCTCGGTCATGCTGGTCGTGCCGCTCGGAGTCATCGGCGCGGTGCTGGCGGTCATGCTGCGCGACATGTCCAACGACGTCTACTTCAAGGTGGGCCTGATCACGATCATCGGTCTTTCGGCCAAGAATGCGATCCTGATCATCGAATTCGCCAAGGAGCAGATGGAGGCGGGCAAGTCGCTGCTGGATGCCACGATCGAGGCGGCGCATCTGCGCTTCCGGCCGATCCTCATGACCTCGCTCGCCTTCACGCTCGGCGTGGTGCCGATGGCGATCGCCACCGGGGCTTCGGCGGCCAGCCAGAACGCGATCGGCACCGGCGTGCTCGGCGGCATGATCACGGCGACGATCTTCGCGATCTTCTTCGTGCCGGTCTTCTTCGTCTTCATCATGCGGCTCTTCACGCGTGGCAAGAAGAAGACGGAGGCGACCGGTCCCGGTGTGGCGGCTCCGGGCGAGTGAGCAGGGTCTTTTCCCATCCGGGCAGGCGCGGCCTGCCCGGCGCACCGGTGCGGTGGTGCATCAGCAAACGAGGGTCCCATGCGGCGCACCAAGGCTGATGCCGAGGAAACCCGCGCCAGCATCCTGCGCGCGGCCGAACAGGTGTTCTTCGACAAGGGCGTCTCCAACGCGACGCTCGAGGATGTGGCGAAGGCCGCCGGGGTGACGCGAGGGGCGATCTACTGGCATTTCGCCAATAAGAGCGATCTGTTTCTGGCACTCCACAATTCCGTGCCCATGCCGCAGGAAGACATGATCCTGCAGGATGCCGCCGATCCGGGGGCCGATACGCTGGCGCTGATCCAGAAGGCGGCGGCCGACTGGCTGGCGGTGATGGAAAACGATCCGCAGCGCCAGCGCATCCTCACGATCCTGCTGCGCTGCAATTATGATTCCGAGCTGCTGCCGGTGCTCGCGCGCCAGCAGGAAATCGATGATTTTCATACATCCCTGCTCGAACAGGCGTTTCAGGCCGCCGCCGAGAAGGGGCGTCTGAGCACCGAATGGACACCGCAAAGCGCGGCACGCGCCCTGCGCTGGATGATGAAGGGGCTCTGCAGCGAATGGTTGCTCTTCGGCCACCGCTTCGGACTGGCGGCACAGGGCGGCGAAGGGCTCGAACAGCTCTTCTCCTGTTTTCGCACCCGGCCTTGAGGATCAGGCCGCAGTCGCCTTGAACTTGCTCATCAGATAGGGGCCGGAGCGCACCGGCGGATAGGGGCTTTCTCCCTCGGCTGGCCGGCAGGCGGGCAGCGTCACGATCTCCGCATCCCAGTTCGGCTGGTGGAAGAAGGCGAGCGACTGGCGCCGGTCGAGCCCGCCATCTTCCGGCGGCGGATTGACGACACGGTGCAGCGTCGAAACCCAGCGGTCATTGGTCCAGCGCGCCATCAGGTCGCCGATATTGATCACGAAGGCGCCGGGCACCGGCGGCACCGGCGTCCAGGCGCCATCCGGCGTCACGATCTCCAGCCCGCGCGAGCCCGTCTGCGGCAGCAGGATCGTCAGGCTGCCATAATCGGTATGCGCGCCGGCGCGCAGCTGCCCCGGCTTTGGCGCCACCGTCTGCTGCGGATAGTTGAGCGCCCGCAGCGCGCTGATCGGGGCGTCGAGATAGGGAGCGAAATAGTCCGCCGGCAGATCCAGCGCGACTGCGAAGAGCCGCATGATCCGTGCGGCGAGGTCCTCCATGGCCTTATAGTAAGCCGTCCAGGCCTCCCGGAATCCGTCCGGCGCGTCCGGCCAGATCGTCTCGGCATAGCAGAAGGCAAGCGCCTCCGGATCGGTCATCGACTCCGGGCGGGAGAGCGGGCCACCGTTGAAGCTCTCCTTCAGATCGGGCGGCGTCTCGACATTGCGGGATTTGGCAAGGGCCTCGAGCTCCGGGCCGAGATAGCCGTAGGGATAGCCCTTGTAGGGCGCTCGCGCCCTCTGCTTCTGCTCGGCCGGCAGGTCGAAAAAGGCTTTCGCCTTGTCCCAGACCCCGTCGATCACCGCCTGGGGAACGCCATGGTTCGCGATCGCCAGAAAGCCGGTGCTGCGGCAGATCGCATCCACCTCCCGGCCAAGGGCCCGCTGCGCCTCCGGCGTGGCACGCTCGAAGGCGCTGAGGTCGAAGATGGGGAAGGATGCGTCGGCCATGGCTGTCTCCTGTGCGGCGTCAATCAGTGCGCTTCGTCCCAGTTCTGTGCGGCGCGGGCGTCCACCTTCAGGGGCACCCGCATGTCGAGCGCCGGCATGGCGGCGTTCTCCATCGTCGCGACGATGACCGGGATCGCCCGGTCGATATCCTCGTCCTCCACCTCGAAGATCAGCTCGTCATGCACCTGCAGCAGCATGCGGCACCGCTCGGCAAGGCCGGCCTCGGCGAGCGCGGGCTCCATCTTGACCATGGCACGGCGGATGATGTCGGCGGCCGAGCCCTGGATCGGGGCATTGATCGCCGCCCGCTCGTTGAAGGCGCGCATCGAGGGATTGGAGGAGCGGATATCCGGATAATGCGCCCGCCGCCCGAAGATCGTTTCCACATAGCCGTTCGCACGGGCAAAGGCCTTGGTGGCGTCCATATAGTCGCGAATGCCGGGGAAGCGTTCGAAATAGCGCTTGATGTAATCGCCCGCTTCCGATCGCTCGATCGACAGCTGATTGGCGAGCCCGAAGGCCGAAATCCCGTAGATGATGCCGAAATTGATGGCCTTGGCGCGCCGCCGGATCTCGCTCGGCATGCCGTCGACGGGAACGCCGAACATTTCGGATGCCGTCATGGCATGGATGTCGATCCCTTCGGCGAAGGCCTGGCGCAGCTGCGGAATGTCGGCCACATGGGCAAGCACGCGCAGCTCGATCTGGCTGTAATCCGCCGAGATCAGCTTGTGGCCGGGCGTGGAGACGAAGGCCGTGCGGATCTTGCGGCCTTCGCTGGTGCGGATCGGAATGTTCTGCAGGTTCGGCTCGGAGGAGGAAAGCCGGCCGGTGGTGGTGGCGGCGAGCGCGAAGGAGGTGTGGACCCGGTGGGTCTCGGGATGCACAAAGCCCGGCAGCGCATCGGTATAGGTGGATTTGAGCTTGGTGAGCTGGCGCCAGTCGACGATGCGGCGCGGCAGGTCGTGGCCGGCGGCCGCCAGATCTTCCAGCACCTGTGCGGAGGTGGACCATTGGCCGGTCTTGGTCTTGGAGGCGCCGGGCAGGCCCATCTTGCCGAACAGGATATCGCCCAGCTGCTTGGGCGAGCCGATGGTGAAGCGCTCGCCGGCAAGCTGGTAGATCTCGTCCTCAAGCCGCGCTGCGCCCTGGGCGAGCTCGCCGGAAAGGCGGGAGAGGATCTGCCGGTCGATCGAAATACCGCGCTCTTCCATCCGTGCCAGAACGGGCACCAGCGGCCGCTCCAGCCGCTCATAGACGCGGACCAGCTTCTTGGCGGCAAGGCGGGGTTTCAGCACATGCCAGAGGCGCAGCGTGACATCGGCATCTTCCGCCGCATAGGCCGTGGCCTTGTCGATCGGCACATGGTCGAAGGTCACCATCGACTTGCCGCTGCCGGCCACATCCTTGAAGGCGATCGGCTGGTGGCCGAGCCACTTCTCCGAGAGCGTATCCATGCCATGCGTGCCGGCACCCGCATCGCTGACATAGGACATCAGCATCGTATCGTCGAAGCGGGCAATGGTGACGCCATGGCGCTTCATGACGAGATAGTCATATTTGAGGTTCTGGGCGACGACGAGAACAGCGGGATCCTCAAGCAGGCTCTTCAGCCGCTCCAGCGCCTGCCCGACCGGGATCTGCCCTTCGACGAGACCGCCGCCGAGCAGGTCTCCGGCCCCCTGGCGGTGGAGCAGCGGCACATAGGCGGCGCGAACCGCAAGCCCGGACGGATCCTTGGCATTGTCCGCAATGGCGAGCGAGAATCCGACGAGATCGGCCTGCATCGCATCGAGCGAATTGGTCTCCGTATCGAAGGCGACCAGCCCCGCCTCGCGCGCCGCGGCGATCCAGCTTTCCAGCGTCGCGAGATCGCGGATCGTTGCATAGGTCGAGCGATCGATCGGGGCGGAGGCGAAGGCCTGGGCGCGGGCATCGGCCAGCATCTGCGGCGAAGGGCCGGTGTCGGGCAGGGGCGGGGCATCGCGCAGCACCTCGGCCGCGTCAGCCGCCGTTTCCTCGCCCGTTTCGGCAGCGTCGGCCTTGGCGGCCGCTCCGGCCGCCTCGCCCTTGTCGAGGTCCGGCCCATGGGCGGCAGCGCCCCATTCCACCGGCACGCTGGCCGGCTCCACGGCTTCGGCATCCGTATCGGTCAGGATCGCCACGCGGCGCGTCAGCGTCGTGAACTCCATGGCCTTGAGGAAGGCCACCAGCCGCGGCCCGTCCTGCGGGTGGAGATCGAGCGCGTCGAGCGGCATTTCCACCGGCACATCGGTCTTCAGCGTCACGAGTTCACGGGAGAGGCGCGCCAGTTCGGCATTGGCGATGATATTCTCGCGGCGCTTGACCTGCTTGATCTCGCCGGCCCGCGCCAGCAGCGTGTCGAGATCGCCGAATTCCTCGAGCAGCTGGGCGGCGGTCTTGGGGCCGATGCCGGGAATGCCGGGCACATTGTCGGTCGAATCGCCGGTCAGCGCCTGCAGGTCGATCATCTTCTCCGGCGGCACGCCCCATTTCTCGACGACCTCGGGAATGCCGATCTGCTTGTCTTTCATGCTGTCATACATGGAGACGGCAGGGGTCACGAGCTGCATCAGGTCCTTGTCGGAGGAGACGATCGTCACATCCGCACCGACGGCCTCCGCCATGCGGGAATAGGTGGCGATCAGGTCGTCCGCCTCGAAGCCCTCCATCTCGATGCAGGGCAGGTTGAAGGCGCGCGTCGCATGGCGGATCAGCCCGAATTGCGGGATGAGATCCTCCGGCGGCGCCGTGCGGTTGGCCTTGTACTTGTCATAAAGCGCATTGCGGAAGGTCTTCGAGGAATAGTCGAAGATGACCGCGAAATGGGTCGGCGTCACGCCCACCGACGTGTCGCGCGCATCCGTCAGCAGCTTCCACAGCATGTTGCAGAAGCCGGACACGGCATTGACCGGCAAGCCATCCGATTTGCGGTTGAGCGGGGGGATGGCATGGAACGCCCGGAAGATGAAACCCGAGCCGTCCACGAGGAAAAGATGATCGCCTTTTTTCATGGGGCAAGGGATAGCGCGGGTGGGGGCAAAGGTCCATCATTTCGGGGCTGGCTCGTGAGCATCCGGCCGCAATGAGGATTGACGAAAAGTCCGATCTTATTTATTTTAGATGTTTATAATTCTCGGTCGGCACCGCCTGCTGGGTATTCCTGTCAAATTGCCTCTGCCTGAAGAGCGCTTGGGTCTCAGGCAAGTCCGGACTTGATCTGGAGGTTGCCGCAATGAAATTCGCTTCTCTCCTGTCCTACAGCCGGGCAGGCCTCAGTTTCGCATTGGAAATGACCGGGGCACTGACGGTGATTTACATTAGCTTTGGCATTGACGGTTTTGCCTCGATCCCCGGCTGGGCGGCGTTCTTTTTCGTCCTGGGTTTGGGTATCGCGGCGGTTGCTGACAACGTGGACCGATTGAAATCTAGCGTTGATAGACGGTGAAACGTCAGCATTCGCCGAAATGGTTGGATCGGGGAATCTATGGACCGGAAAGAAATTTTGCTCGCCTATGCTTGGTCAAGTGCCCTTGGACTGTTCATCGGCTTTCTTGCTTGGTCCGATGGCGACGATGGAACGAGCATCTTTAAAAAAGATGCTGGTCGCCGTTCTCTTCCCCCTTGCTCTGAGAGGGCTGCGCCAGTTCTTTCCCTCGGAGAAAGACGCAACCAGAAGTATCGGTACTCAACTCGAATTTGTCATTCTTTTTTCTACTTTGTTCGCTGCGTGTATGATCGTGGTCGGTCCACACTCCAATCATCCGCTTGTCAGCCTGCTGCCGGAATTTGTGAAGACGGTCGTCTTCATGACGGGGATATACATGGTCATTTTCGTGCTCGTTCGCCGCAACCGCAGCCGTTGACGTGCTCATAGTCCGGCGCATCTGAAGGGTCACGTGGATGGAGTGGAAAGCCAGAGCTTGGGTTTGGGCAGATAATATCGTTTTCATGCTGGTCTTCGGGGCTGCAAGCGTCTGGTTCGGAAAGAACGGTATCGAGATCATCAGAAACATGACGATCGCGGTTCTCTTCCTGTTCGCGGAGCTTGGTCTAAGCCGCCTTAGGCGTGGAGAGCAGACCACGCCGCGTCACCTGGTTCGGCTGCTTGGATCGCTACTGCTTTCCTCTGTTCTGACAGGGACTTTGCTCTTCGTTGTCATCGGTGGCTGGAGCGGGAACGCCCTCGACATGGCGCTCATCCAGTTCGTGGCTGCAACATTCGCTCTGGCCGTGGTTAGAGTCGCCGTCTTCTGTGTCAGGGAACGCAAGCGCATGCGTACCTGACCTGCGGTCTCGCGATCACGCCAACCTCACACGAAGCTTACGAATTTGTAATAAAGGGGAAGCCGGACTTCCCTTGAAAAGCCATATTCGGAGCCACAAATCCTGACCAACGGCCGCTGCACAAGCGCCGTCGTCTGGTCAAGGCCTGTCCCCCGCCGAAACCAGATGCGAGGACAAAGGCCTATCCCCCTCTCCGGGCCTTTGTCCAACATCAAAAACCGTCGTGGCTCCGCCTCCGCCACGGCGGTTTTTCTTTGTCCGGACTGGCTTACATCTTCTCCTCCATTGCAGGCTGTCTTGTCTTCGTCGTTTGTGCGGCGTACCGATAGATCATGGCTTTCGACCGGATGGAGTCGCCGACCTATCTCGCCAGCCTGCTGGCCCGAACCTTCTCCCGCGCCTTGCAGGAAAGGGGCCGGAAACTCGGCTTCGCGCCGGGGCAGTTTCCCATCCTGCTCGAATTGTGGAGCGAGGAGGGGCTGACGCAGCGCCAGCTGATCGACCGGCTGGATGCAGAGCAGGCAACGATCGCCAACACGCTCGCCCGCATGGAGCGCGACGGGCTGATCGAACGGCGCCGCCACCCGACCGATAGGCGGGCCCAGCAGATCTTCCTCTCCGACAAGGCCCGCGCCATGCAGGGCGAAGCGATCGCCGCCGCCATGTCGGCCGACGAGGCGCTGCTGTCCGGCTTTCGCCGTTTCGAGCGCGAGCTGATGAAGGAATACATGCGGATGGCGATCCTGAACGGCCTGCGCGACTGAGCGGCTTTCGCCGCGTCTTCTCCCTGTCTCTGCTGGGGAAGATGCGATAGGGTCCGCGCCGGCGACGCGCCGCCCGGTCTCAACGGGCCTTTCACGCGTGGCGCCTCATGCGAAGGAGCAGGCAATGACGGAACTTAACGGCGTACTCGCCAAGGCGGATCAGACACTCGATGCAGCCCTGGAGCGGCTGTTCGCGCTCGTGCGCATTCCCTCGATTTCGACCGACCCGGCCTATAAGGAGGCCTGCCGCAAGGCCGGCCAGTGGCTGGTGGACGATCTCTCCGGCCTCGGCTTCACCGCGCGCCTGCACGACACGCCCGGCCATCCCATGGTGGTGGCGCATCATGATGGGGCGCGTCCGGATGCGCCGCATGTGCTGTTCTACGGCCATTACGACGTGCAGCCGGTCGATCCGCTGGCGCTGTGGGAAAGCGATCCCTTCGAGCCGTCGATCAAGGAGCTTTCCCCCGGCCGCACGGTCATCACCGGCCGCGGCACCTCCGACGACAAGGGCCAGCTGATGACCTTCGTCGAGGCTTGCCGAGCCTATAAGGCTGTTGCGGGCAGCCTGCCCTGCCGCGTCACCATTCTGTTCGAAGGCGAGGAGGAGTCCGGCTCGCCGTCGCTCAAGCCCTTCCTCGATGCCCATGCCGAGGAACTGAAGGCCGATTATGCGCTGGTTTGCGACACCGGCATGTGGGACCGGGAAACGCCGGCGATCTCCGCCGGCCTGCGCGGGCTGGTGGGCGAGGAGGTGACGATCATCGCCGCCGATCGCGATCTCCACTCCGGCATGTTCGGGGGCGCGGCCGCCAATCCGGTTCATATCCTGGCGAAGATCCTGGCCGGCCTGCATGACGAGACGGGCCGCGTGACGCTGCCCGGCTTTTACGACGGAGTGGAGGAGACGCCGAGCCAGATCAAGGCGTCTTGGGAAAGCCTCGGCAAGACGGCGGAAAGCTTCCTCGGCGAGATTGGCCTCTCGATCCCCTCGGGCGAAAAGGGCCGCTCGGTGCTGGAGCTGACCTGGGCCCGCCCCACCGCCGAGGTGAACGGCATTACCGGCGGCTATACGGGCGAGGGATTCAAGACGGTCATCGCCGCCAAGGCCTCGGCCAAGATCTCCTTCCGCCTGGTCGGCAAGCAGGATCCCGATGCCATCCGCTCGGCCTTCCGCGACTATGTGCGCTCTCAGCTGCCGGCCGATTGCTCGGTCGAGTTCCACGAACATGGCGGATCGCCGGCCATCCAGCTGCCCTATGATTCGCCTGTGCTGACCACCGCCAAGACGGCGCTATCGGACGAATGGCCGAAGCCGGCCGTGGTGATCGGCATGGGTGGTTCGATCCCGATCGTCGGCGACTTCCAGTCGCTGCTCGGCATGGAATCGCTGCTCGTCGGCTTTGGTCTTTCCGATGACCGGATCCATTCGCCGAACGAGAAATACGAGCTGCAATCCTTCGCCAAGGGCATTCGCTCCTGGATCCGCATCCTCGCTGCTCTCGGTGCCGCCAAGCCCTGAGGCCGTGCTCTCCTGCGAAAGGGTTGGATGACCTTCCTCTGACCCTTTCGTGACCGATTGCCCGGTCCGCTCGCCCTTGACCCTGGCGGTGCCAGATGGTCTCATTCGCGCATGACATGCATTTCCGGACGACGGCGCGGACCGAGCGCCCCATGAAGACGCTCAAGGCCCTGATCTGGCCGGCGATCGGGCTGGCGGCCATCACCTTCTCGCTCTATGGCCTCTACCACGAGCTGCGCGGCCTTTCGGTCGAAGAGTTCTGGGATAGTCTGACGGCGATCCCGCTGCATGGCTGGCTTCTGGCCGGCGCCTCGACGCTGGTGGCCTATGCGGCGCTGGCGGCCTATGATCACCTGGCGCTCGAACATCTCGGCCATCGCATCTCGCTGGTCTTCATCACCGTCTGTTCCTTCACCGCCTATGCCCTGTCGCACACGATCGGCGCTTCGGTGTTTTCCGGCGCGGTCGTGCGGTATCGCGCCTACGGATCGAAGGGTCTGACGGTCAGCGAGATCGGCATTCTCGTCGCCTTCTGCTCCTTCACCTTCGCGCTCGGCACACTTCTGCTTTCGGCCATCGTGCTCCTCATCGAGCCGGAGATCGTCGAGCGCTTTGCGAGCGTCGTGCCGATCGAGGCCTCGATCTCGACGGCGGTCGTCATCCTGCTGCTGATCGGGCTCTATCTCATCGGCAGCGTGGTCGGCTTCCGGCCCGTTCGCACCCGCTGGTTCCGGCTGGACTATCCCAAGGCCTCGCTTGCCATCCGCCAGCTCTTCATCGCGCCGATCGAGCTCCTGGGGGCGGCGGCGATCATCTATTTCGCCCTGCCCGAGGCTGGCAATCCCGGCTATATGGTGGTGCTCGGCGTGTTCCTGGCGTCGTTCTCGGCGGCGCTGCTCTCGCATGCCCCGGGCGGCATCGGCGTGCTGGAGCTGATGTTCGTGGCCGCCCTGCCGGAGCTGCCGCCGGCCTCGGTCCTGGCGGCGCTCGCCGTCTTCCGTCTCTTGTACCTCGTCGTCCCCTTCGTCATCGCGCTCGTCGTCGTCGTCATTTTCGAGCGCGGCCAGTTCGTGGCCAGGCGGCGCGCCGAGAAGGGGCTGGCAGCCGGCGCCGATCCCGCGCCCTGACGCCGCCCCTCAGGACGGCGTGTGGCAGACCTTCGGCACCGCGTCGTCGAAGGCGGTCTTCACCTCCTCCAGCTCGGCGCTTTCGATATGCAGCGGCGTGAAGGGCGGTTCCTGCACGGCGGCGTTGACGATGCGGGTGATGTAGCAGCCGGCAAAGACCCGCTCGCGGCCGCCCTTGTCCACCGAGCGGACGGCCACGGGAACGGGCGTATAGACACTGCCGGCCGCGCCTTCCTGCGTCACGGCGCCGGTCTTCACCTTCACATCCACCGTGTCCTTGTAGCCGGCGACGAAGCTCTGATAGTCACCGGCCGGCGGACGATCGCCGAAATAGCTGTAGGCACGCGCATATTCCTGGCGGGCGATCGCATTGTAGAGCGAGCGCACCAGCGCCGCGCCATCGGAGCGATCATCCACATAAGGCACGTCCTGTGCCTGGGCGGTGCCGGTAAAGGGCGAGGAGGCGGACAGCGGCGCCAGCGCGTGGACGGCCAAAAAGGTGGCGCCGGCCAGGCCGAGGGCGGTCAGGAAACGGTTCATCAGCAGCACTCCTTGAAGGCGCATCCAGTTGAAAGGCCGATTGTGTCGGCACTGCGATCATCGGCCGCGGTCGGAGATAAGGCGGCTGTTCGTCCGCGTCCATCAACCGCCCGCCTTTCTGCAGGAGCTGCTCGGCGCGAGAGAGACAGCGCGCGGCTCGCCTTCCGCATCGTGCAAGCCGGTCGCCGCACTGCGGCCGCCTTGCCTTCTCACGGCCGCGCTTCTACATGGGAAGCTCCGACCAAGGGGGCTCTCACATGGCAGCAATCGTCAACGTCGCGGTGCAGATGGACCACATCTCCACCGTCAACATTACCGGCGATTCGACCTTCGCCATGAGCCTGGAGGCACAGAACCGCGGCTACAAGCTGTTCCATTACACCCCGGACCAGCTGTCGCTCCGCGATGGCGCGGTCATCGCCACCGTCGAGCCGATGGAGCTGCGCGACGAGAAGGGCAACCATTACACGCTCGGCGCGCCGGAGCGGGTCGATCTGTCGACCATGGACGTGGTGCTGCTGCGCCAGGATCCGCCCTTCGACATGGCCTATATCACCTCCACCCACCTTCTGGAGCGCATCCACCCGAAGACGCTGGTGGTCAACGATCCCGCCTGGGTGCGCAACTCGCCGGAAAAGATCTTCGTCACCGAATTTCCCGACCTGATGCCGCGCACGCTGATCACCAAGGACCCCAAGGAGATCGCTCGCTTCCGCGAGGAGATGGGCGATATCATCCTCAAGCCGCTCTACGGCAATGGCGGGGCCGGCGTGTTTCACTCGACGCGCGACGACCGCAACATGTCCTCGCTCCTCGAAATGTTCGGCCAGATGTTCCGCGAACCCTTCATCGCGCAGGAATATCTGCCGGCGGTGCGCAAGGGCGACAAGCGCATCATCCTCATCGATGGCAAGCCGGTCGGCGCGATCAACCGCGTGCCCGCCGAAACCGACAGCCGCTCCAACATGCATGTCGGCGGCCGGGCCGAGGCGACGGAGCTGACGGCGCGCGAGGAGGAGATCTGCGCCCGCATCGGCCCTTCCTTGCGCGACCGCGGCTTCCTGCTGGTCGGCATCGATGTGATCGGCGACAAGCTGACGGAGATCAACGTCACCTCGCCGACCGGCATTCGCGAGGTCAAGCGCTTCGGCGGCGCCGATATCGCCGCGCTGCTCTGGGACGCGATCGAGGCGAAGCGGGCCTGACCAGCGCGCACAGCAGCGCGTTTGTTCCGGTTTTCTGCAACCTGTTTCAACCCATGCGGCATGCCTGCGTGTGATCGTTCGATCATTGTTCTTGTTTTACCCCTGCTTCTGTGCAAGTCTTCTCTAATGGACGGCAACGGAGCGGTGGCGGGCGATGGTCGCGAGAGTCAGAACGATCGCATTTCAGGGCATTGAGGGCGTCCCGGTCGATGTCCAGGTCATGGTCGCGCCGGGCAAGGTCGGCATGCAGATCGTCGGCCTGCCTGACAAGGCCGTGGCCGAAAGCCGGGAGCGCGTGCAGGCTGCTCTTCATGCCTCGGGCCTCGCCATGCCGGCCAAGCGGGTCACGGTCAATCTCGCTCCGGCGGATCTTCCCAAGGAGGGCAGCCATTTCGACCTGCCGATCGCGCTCGGTCTCATGGCGGCGCTGGGAGCCATTCCGGCGGATGCGCTAAGCGCCTATGTGGTGATCGGCGAGCTGAGCCTCGATGGCACCGTGGCGCCTGTCGCGGGTGCCCTGCCCGCCGCCATCGGAGCCAATGCGCTGGGGCTCGGTCTCATCTGCCCTGCAGCCTGTGGCCCGGAGGCGGCCTGGGCAGGGGCGGAGGTGGACATCCTGGCGCCGCGCAGCCTGATCGCGCTCGCGAACCACTTTCGCGGCACGCAGGTTCTCTCGCGGCCCGAGCCGGCGACACGCGCGCTTGCCGCCAACCTGCCGGACCTCGCCGAGATCAAGGGGCAGGAGAGCGCCAAGCGGGCGCTGGAAGTGGCGGCGGCTGGAAATCACAATCTGCTGATGGTCGGCCCACCAGGGTCCGGCAAGTCGATGCTCGCCGCCCGGCTTCCTTCCATCCTCCCGCCGCTGGCGCCTGCCGAGCTGCTCGAAGTGTCGATGATCCACTCCATCGCCGGCGCGCTGCCCGGCGGCAAGCTGTCTGATCGCCGGCCCTTCCGCACGCCGCACCATTCCGCCACCATGGCGGCGCTTGTCGGCGGCGGCCTCCGCGCACGGCCGGGCGAGGCCTCGCTCGCCCATCACGGCGTGCTGTTTCTCGACGAGTTTCCGGAGTTTTCGCCGCAGGTGCTGGATGCGCTGCGCCAGCCGCTGGAAACAAGCGAGTGCATCATCGCCCGCGCCAATCACCGGGTCTCCTACCCGGCGGCGATCCAGCTCGTCGCGGCCATGAATCCCTGCCGCTGCGGCATGGCGGGCGAACCCGGCCATGTCTGCACCCGCGGCCAGCGCTGCGCGGCCGATTACCAGGCGCGCATCTCCGCGCCGCTGATGGACCGGATCGACATCCGCGTCGATGTGCCGGCCGTCGCCGCCGCAGATCTGTTGCGTCCGCGCCCGGCCGAAACCAGCGCCACCGTTGCAGCCCGGGTGGCCAGGGCGCGTGCTTTGCAGACCGACCGCTTCCTTCGGCTCGGTTTTCCGGGCGTAACCTCCAATGCGCGCTGCAGCACGGCACTGGTGGAGCAGATTGCCGAGCCGGATGCCGGTGGGCTGCAACTCCTGCGCGACGCCGCCGAGAGGATGAAGTTTTCGGCACGGGCCTATCACCGCGTGCTCAAGGTGGCGCGGACGCTGGCCGATCTCGACGAGGCGCCGCATGTCGGCCGGGTGCATCTCGCCGAAGCCATCGCCTACCGCGTCGCCGGAGATCGCCTGTCGAGCGCGGCGTGACGAGGCGCCGGGAGCGTCGATCCGCCCTCCAAGCCCGCCCGGTCGGTATCGGGCGCAGGCTCACGTGGACCGAGCGGACGCCGGCTGAGCAATAAGGCAGGGATAAGAAGCGGCTATTGCAGGGTCGGGCTGTCGTCCGCATCGGTGAAGAAGGAGTGGATGCCTTCGCGTGCAACGGTCGCCAGGAATTCGTCGAAGGCTTCGCGGTCGGTGGCGAAGGGCTCTTCCCATTCGGTCACGTCCTCTTCCTCGGTCAGCACCATCAGGCGCCAGTCGAGCTGCGTGCCGGCCGGACGGGAAATATCAACGAGAACAGTCACGCCATCCTCGGTGAATTCCCCGGACAGTTCGGAATATTCCATCTCCGGTTCATTGTCGTTCGCCATGGCCTTCCTCCTTCTGCCGGTCGCTCTTCTCAAGGGCGGTGCCGGCATCGTGCTGCGCGCCTCCCCGATCCGCCGCGCAGGCGCGGCACCGGTGTCCATCATCTAGCGCTCGCAATCCACGCGGCACTTGTCAATGGAGCACGCGGCGGTTCCCCTGTCCGGCAATTCCGACGCGGACGTCGAACGGAGCGCCCGAAGTGCCTTTATCGGCGGTAAGCCACTGTCCCGACGCGAGAAAATTCGGGACGACGTCCATCCTGTCGCTTCTGTTGGGCCGGCGCGTGTCGGTTAAAGCGGGGTTAACCTCTCCTTAAATCGCCGCATTTACGCTTCACCTGCGGGGCGACATCCGCATGCGGCTTGGCTGGTCGCTGTCTTTCACGCACAGTTTGGAGCGATGTAATCCCCGGCATGGCAGGAAAGCGCACATCATCGCGGCCGCGCGTCGAACCCTCTTTTTCGGGCAGCGGGGGCCGGGATGGCGACCTGCGGCTCGGTGCCGGCGATCGTGTAGCCGGCAATGGCGGATCGCGCGGCGGCGGAGGCCGGAAGAAGGCCGCCTCCAGACCGGCCAAGGCGGCAAAGCCGGCGCGGACGCGGCGGGCCCGCCGCTCGGGTGGCGGCCTGTTCGGCTTTCTGCGCGCCTGCATCTATTGGTGCATCGTCTTCGGCATCTGGGGGGCAATCGGCCTTGGCGGCCTCGTGCTCTATTATGGCGCCCGCATGCCGAGCGCCACCAGCTGGACCATTCCGGAACGGCCGCCCAATGTAAAAATCCTCGCTTCCACCGGCGAAACGCTCGCCAATCGCGGCGCGACCGGCGGCGAGGAAATTCCGCTCGAAAGCATGTCGCCCTTCATTCCCCAGGCCGTGATGGCAATCGAGGACCGGCGGTTCTATTCGCATTTCGGGGTCGATCCGCTCGGCCTTGCGCGCGCCGTCATCACCAATCTGGCGAGCGGCCGAACGGTCCAGGGCGGCTCGACGCTCACCCAGCAGCTTGCCAAGAACCTGTTTCTCTCGCCGGAGCGCACGCTGGAGCGCAAGGTACAGGAGGTGCTGCTCGCCCTCTGGCTCGAGCATCGCTACACGAAGGATCAGATCCTCGCCATGTATCTGAACCGGGTGTTCTTCGGTTCGGGCGCCTATGGCGTCGAGGCCGCGTCGCAGCGCTATTTCCACAAGTCGGCCCGCGACGTGAACCTCGGCGAAGCCGCCATGCTGGCCGGCCTCCTCAAGGCGCCTTCGCGCCTTTCCCCCGCGCGCGATCCGGCAGCGGCGGAGGAGCGGGCGCAGATCGTGCTCGGCGCCATGCGCGAGGAGGGGCTGATCACCGATGCGGAGGTGAAGACGGCCATGTCGCAGCCGCCGACGCGGGCGAAAAGCTTCTGGTCGGGCGCGCAGTATTACGTTGCCGATATGGTCATGGACGAGCTGCCGCGCGTGCTCGGGCCGATCAAGCAGGATATCGTCGTCGAGACCACGCTCGACCCGGCGCTCGAAACGCTTGCCGAGGGGACGATCGCGGACGCGCTGGAGGGCGAGGGCGCAAAGCTGAAGGCCTCGCAGGCCGCGCTCGTCTCGCTGGATTCGCGCGGCGCCATCCGGGCTCTGGTCGGCGGGCGGGATTATGCCGACAGCCAGTTCAACCGCGCGGTCAAGGCCAAGCGCCAGCCGGGCTCGGCCTTCAAGCCCTTCGTCTATGCGGCGGCGATGGAGATCGGCCGCACGCCCATGTCGGTCCGCGTCGATGAAAAAGTAAGATTCGGCAATTGGACGCCGGAGAATTACGACCAGAAATATCGCGGCGAGGTGACGCTCGCGAGCGCGCTTGCCAATTCGCTCAACACCATCGCTGCCCAGCTGGTCATGGAAGTCGGGCCCGCCCAGGTCTCCAAGCTTGCGCATCGCCTCGGCATCGAATCGGAGCTGCAGGCCAATGCCTCCATCGCGCTCGGCACGTCGGAAGTCAGCCTCTTGGAGCTCACCTCTGCCTATGCACCCTTCATGAATGGCGGCTTCAAGGCGACGCCGCATGTGATCTCGCGTGTGCTGACGCCGGAGGGCAAGGTGCTCTACCAGACGGATTTCGCCAATCCGCCGCGCGTGCTCGATCCCGAGATCGTTTCGGAAATGAACCAGATGATGGTGGGCGTGGTCGAGCATGGAACGGGCAAGAATGCGCGGCTGAAGGGATGGCCGGCCGCTGGCAAGTCCGGCACCACCCAGTCCTTCCGCGACGCGCTCTTCGTCGGCTTCACCAGCAATCTGACCACGGGCGTCTGGTTCGGCAATGATGATGGACGCTCGATGAAGAAGGTGACGGGCGGCGGCCTGCCGGCCAAGGCCTGGAAAACGTTCATGACCGGCGCGCATGAGGGGCTGACGCCCAGCCCGATCTTCGGCACCGCCGGCGTCGAGCCGACATTCGAGGCGCGCAGCAACGATCCCTCCTTCGAGGATCCCGGCATCCAGCGCACGATCGCCGACGTGATTTCCGGCGCGCTGGGCCGCAAGCCGTCGCGCGAGGAATTTCCGGATGCGCCCGACGCCGAACTGCCGCCGCCAGGCAGCGGCGATGCAATGAGCGCCGCACCCATGCCGCCCGCCGATGTCGGCCAGACGACCGGCGCGACACCGCCGCCCGCGCCGCGGCGCACCACGCTCCTCGACATCCTGACGGGAGGGTAAGGCCCCGTGTTCCGCCTTGCCGGCCTGGGCTGCGGTGCCCGCATGCCCAGGCCTTCCTCCTGCAAGCGCCCCGCCGCCCGGGCCCCCGTTTTTTCCCGACGCGGCGGGCTTGTGCTGCCTTGCAGTGGCAAAAACCCGTCCTTATATACGCCGCATCGCCGGGCTTTCAGGCGCGGCAAATTCTTCGCAAGACCATCCCGTTAGGGGCTGTCACATGAATGCCTGACCGGGTTCCGACAGCCCGCTGCAAGGAGAGAACGACATGGCTAAAGTTATCGGTATCGACCTCGGAACGACCAACTCCTGCGTCGCCGTCATGGACGGCAAGGACGCGAAGGTGATCGAAAATGCGGAAGGCGCGCGCACCACGCCGTCCATGGTCGCCTTCAGCGATGATGGCGAGCGCCTCGTCGGCCAGCCGGCCAAGCGCCAGGCGGTCACCAACCCGGAAAACACGCTCTTCGCCGTCAAGCGCCTGATCGGTCGCCGCTACGAAGATCCGACCGTGACCAAGGACAAGGGCCTCGTTCCCTTCAAGATCGTCAAGGGCGACAATGGCGACGCCTGGGTCGAAGCCGGCGGCAAGAACCAGTCGCCCTCCCAGGTCTCGGCCATGATCCTTCAGAAGATGAAGGAAACCGCTGAATCCTATCTCGGTGAAAAGGTCACCCAGGCGGTCATCACCGTTCCGGCCTATTTCAACGACGCCCAGCGCCAGGCCACCAAGGATGCCGGCCGCATCGCCGGTCTCGATGTCCTGCGCATCATCAACGAGCCGACCGCGGCTGCGCTCGCCTATGGCCTCGACAAGAACGAAGGCAAGACCATCGCCGTCTACGACTTGGGCGGCGGTACCTTCGACGTCTCGGTCCTGGAAATCGGCGACGGCGTCTTCGAGGTGAAGTCGACCAATGGCGACACCTTCCTCGGTGGCGAAGACTTCGACATGCGCCTCGTCGAATATCTGGCAGCCGAGTTCAAGAAGGACCAGGGCATCGACCTGAAGAACGACAAGCTGGCTCTGCAGCGCCTCAAGGAAGCTGCCGAAAAGGCGAAGATCGAGCTCTCCTCCTCGCAGCAGACCGAGATCAACCTGCCCTTCATCACGGCGGATGCCTCCGGTCCGAAGCACCTGACGATGAAGCTGTCGCGCGCCAAGTTCGAGAGCCTGGTCGACGATCTCGTCCAGCGCACCATCGCGCCCTGCAAGGCGGCGCTCAAGGATGCCGGTGTCTCGGCTTCCGAGATCGACGAAGTCGTGCTGGTCGGCGGCATGAGCCGCATGCCCAAGGTGCAGGAAGTCGTCAAGCAGCTGTTCGGCAAGGAGCCGCACAAGGGCGTCAACCCGGATGAAGTGGTCGCACTCGGCGCCGCCATCCAGGCCGGCGTTCTCCAGGGCGACGTCAAGGACGTGCTGCTGCTCGACGTGACCCCGCTGTCGCTCGGCATCGAAACGCTGGGTGGCGTCTTCACCCGTCTGATCGAGCGCAACACGACGATCCCGACCAAGAAGTCGCAGACCTTCTCGACCGCCGAGGACAACCAGAACGCCGTCACCATCCGCGTCAGCCAGGGCGAGCGCGAAATGGCGGCCGACAACAAGCTGCTCGGCCAGTTCGACCTGGTCGGCATCCCGCCGGCACCGCGCGGCGTTCCGCAGATCGAGGTCACCTTCGATATCGACGCGAACGGCATCGTCAACGTTTCGGCCAAGGACAAGGGCACCGGCAAGGAGCACCAGATCCGTATCCAGGCATCGGGTGGTCTGTCGGACGCCGACATCGAAAAGATGGTCAAGGATGCCGAGGCCAATGCCGAGGCCGACAAGAAGCGTCGTGACGCCGTTGAGGCGAAGAACCAGGCCGAAAGCCTGATCCACTCCTCGGAGAAGTCGCTGAAGGATTATGGCGACAAGGTCACGGAAGCCGACCGCAACGCCATTTCGGATGCGATCGCCGCGCTGAAGACGGCCGTCGAAGCGTCCGAACCGGATGCGGAAGACATCAAGGCCAAGACGCAGACCCTGCTCGAAGCCTCGATGAAGCTCGGCCAGGCGATGTATGAATCGCAGCAGACCGAAGCGGCCAATGCCGACGCAGCCGCCGATGCCGCCCGCGACAATGTGGTCGATGCCGACTACGAAGACGTGAGCGACGACGACGATCGCAAGAAGACCGCCTGATCCGCTTTCAGGCAGACAGGACGAAGCCCGGGCAGAGAGATCTGCCCGGGCTTTTTCTTTCGAACCTAGTGCTGCATAATCGTCGCCGAAGCGCGCCGCCGCCGCGACACCCCCAGGTTTGACCAGGGGCGGCAGCGTTCAACTCTAATTACGTAAAGCTATATTAACGGTTCAAGCACGTCGATCCGCTAGACTGGGCTCGTCGGCATCCAGGCCGATCCAGGACCTGAAGGCACGGCGCATGCACTTTCGCATCTTCGAATTCTGGCGGCTTTCCGCCGCAATGCTGGTGATGGTCTATCACTTCCTGCGCTTCGGGCCGGATGATGCCACCCAGCATCATGTGTCGGACATGCTCTATCGGCTGCTGCCGCTGATGGACATGTTCTTCATGATCTCGGGCTTCCTGATCCTTCTGCGCTATGGCGAAACGCTGACCAGCGTTCGCGCCTACCGGTCCTTCCTCGTCCGCCGGCTGGCGCGGTTCTATCCCCTCTATCTCGTCACCTTCCTGTTCTTCGTCCTGGTCTGCATGGCGCTGCATGCCGGCCTCGTCAGCTCCACCCAGCCCGGGCGCTATGATCCGGGCTTCCTCTGGCAGAACTTGGCTCTGGTGCAGGCCTGGGGCACGACGGATCAGCTGAGCTTCAACTATGTCGCCTGGTCGCTCTCGGCCGAGTGGTTCTGCTATCTGCTCCTGCCCGTCTTCGTCCTGGTGATCCGCCATGCCGGTTGGAAGGGGCTTGCCGCTCTGGCTCTCGCGGCGATCGCGCTACTCGAGGCGGCAACCGAAGCCGGGGTCATTCCCTTCTCGAGCTGGCTTCTGGCCGATACGTTCGGCGCCTACCGGGCTTTTGCCGATTTTGCCTTGGGTGGGCTCGTCATGCTGCTGGTGCGGCAAAGCCGCTGGCAGCTCCAGAGCCATCTGCCGGCCTGGAGCGCCTTCGCGCTGACCATCGCCGCCATGCTGTTCGTCTGGCCCGCCTTCCTCATCGTCGTGCTGCTGGCCGTGTCGATGTTCCTCGCCGCGCTGGCGGAGCGCAACAACCCCGATGGCGCGCGTCATTTGCGCCTCCTCGCGCCGCTCGGCGCCGTCTCCTTCGGCATCTATCTCTGGCACCCGGTGGTCGAGACGCTGGTTCTGGCGATCGGCTGGAAACACGGAATTGCACCGCTCGGGCTCGTGAATTTCTACGTCTTCCTTCTCGTGCCCATGGCGATCACGGTCATCGTTGCGCTTGCCTCGGACCGATGGTTCGAGCGCCCTGTCAGCGGCTGGCTGAACCGGCGCTTCGGCAGCCGGCACGCCAGTGGGCCTGTCGCGCCGGAGCAAGCTGCGGCCTGACCGCCGTTTTTTCGACAAAAAGATCGCATCCGGCCGCTCTTGCCTATGGCATCGCGCGCAAAGGATCACTAAATCGGGAAACAGGAAATCAGGCGGCGACCGGAGGTCCGGTCCTGTCGCGTCTGTTCAACAGGACACCCTCGACCATATGAAACGTGATCTTTACGAGACGCTCGGCGTTGCCAAGACGGCGGACGAGAAGGAGCTGAAGAGCGCTTTTCGCAAGCTCGCCATGAAGTACCATCCCGACAAGAATCCGGGGGATGCCCAGGCGGAGCATACCTTCAAGGAGATCAACGAGGCCTATGAGACGCTGAAGGACCCGCAGAAGCGGGCGGCCTACGATCGCTATGGCCATGCGGCCTTCGAGCAGGGCGGCATGGGCCCCGGCGGAATGGGCGGCATGGGCGGCGGCGCCGGCGGGTTCTCCGATATTTTCGAGGATATCTTCGGCGAGATGATGGGCGGCGGCCGCCAGCGCCAGCGCGCCTCGGGTGGGCGCGAGCGCGGTGCCGATCTCCGCTACAACATGGAAATTACGCTGGAGGAAGCCTTTGCCGGCAAGACGGCGCAGATCCGCGTGCCGACCTCCATCACCTGCGATGTCTGCTCCGGCTCCGGCGCCAAGCCGGGCACCCAGCCCAAGACCTGCACCACCTGCCAGGGCTCCGGCCGCGTGCGCGCCGCGCAAGGGTTCTTCTCGATCGAGCGCACCTGTCCGACCTGCCAGGGCCGCGGCACGATCATCCCCGAACCCTGCACCAAGTGCCACGGCCAGGGCCGCGTCACCGAGGAGCGTTCGCTGTCCGTCAACATCCCGGCCGGCATCGAGGATGGCACGCGGATCCGTCTCTCGGGCGAAGGCGAGGCCGGCATGCGCGGCGGCCCGTCCGGCGATCTCTACATCTTCCTGTCCGTCAAGCCGCATGAGTTCTATCAGCGCGACGGATCGGATCTCTACTGCTCGGTGCCGATCTCGATGACGACGGCAGCGCTGGGCGGCAAGTTCGACGTGCAGACGCTCGACGGCACCAAGTCGCGCGTCACCGTGCCGGAAGGCACGCAGGCCGGCAAGCAGTTCCGCCTGAAGGGCAAGGGCATGCCGGTGTTGCGCTCCAACCAGGTCGGCGATCTCTATATCCAGATCCAGATCGAGACGCCGCAAAAGCTGACGAAGCGCCAGCGCGAGCTTTTGCAGGAGTTTGCCGAGATTTCGTCGAAGGACAACAATCCGGAGTCCAGCGGCTTCTTCGCGCGGATGAAGGAATTCTTCGAGGGCTGAAGCTTGCTCGCGTCCAATCGTTTGCAAAACCGGGGGCCTCTCGCCCCCGGTTTTTTGTTGCCTCGCTGCTGCCGCGCTCCATCTTCCTGTCCGGCGGCAAGACCGGAGAACACGCATGGCCTACACGCTTTATTATTGGGATGGTCTTCAGGGGCGCGGCGAATTCGTGCGGCTGGCCCTGGAGCAAGCCGGGGTGCCCTATGTCGATATCGCCCGCGAGGAGGGCGGCACGACGCAGATGCTGGACATGCTCGGCCATCCCGAGCTTCCCGATGCGCCCTTCGCGCCGCCCTTCCTGAAGGATGGAGCGCTGCTCGTCTCCCATGTCGCCAACATTCTCTTCTATCTCGGGCCGAAGCTCGGCCTGGCGCCCAGTGAAGAGGGGCTTCGCCTGCGCCTGAACGGGCTGCAACTGACGATCGCCGACATGGTGACGGAGGTGCACGACACTCACCACCCGATTGCCAGCAGCCTGTTTTATGAAGACCAGCGGCCCGAGGCGCTGCGCCGCGCCAAGGATTTCCGCGCCGAGCGCCTGCCGAAGTTCTTGACCTATTTCGAGCAGATCATCGCCAACAACGAGGCTGGCGAGGGGCTCGTCGGCGACCATCTGACCTATGGCGATCTTTCGCTGTTCCAATTGGTGGAGGGCCTGCGCTACGCCTTCCCGCGGGCCATGGAGGGCGACGCCGCGCGCTATCCGGCGCTGACCGCCCTTCACGACCGGGTGGCCGCGCTGCCGAAAATCGCCGCCTATCTCGCCTCGGAGCGGCGGATCGCCTTCAATGAGAACGGCATTTTCCGCGCCTATCCGGAGCTCGACGGACCCTCCGGCTGACCGGGCGTTGGGCTTCGCGTCATCCCGCTCCGGCAAAGCGGCGGTCGGCGCTTGTCAGGCGCTTGTCAGTCCGGGGCCGAGGTTCTACAGCAGCCGGTGTGCAACCGGTTCAGGCGCGGATCCGCGTCGAGGGTTCCAGCCTGCCGGGTGCTCTGCCGTCATGGTCGTTGCAGCCATGCGGTCCTGCTTGAAAGCTTCGCATGGCGCAGAAAATCTCCCTTTCCCGGCTCAAGCTCACGGATTTCCGGAATTATACCGGGCTTACCCTGCCGCTCTCGCCGCATCACATCGTGCTGACCGGGGAAAACGGGTCTGGCAAGACCAATCTCATGGAGGCCGTCTCCTTCCTTTCCCCCGGACGTGGACTGCGCCGCGCGCCCTATGCCGATGTGACCCGTGTGGGTGCGCAGGACGGGTTCTCCGTCTTTGCCGTGCTCGACGGCATGCAGGGCGAGGTGGAGATGGGCACCGGCACGGCGGGCAGCGAGGACGGCCAGTCGCGCCGCCTGCGGCTCAACGGCACGCCGGCGAAGACGATCGACGAACTGCTCGACCATTTGCGCGTGCTCTGGCTCACCCCCTCCATGGATGGGCTCTTCACCGGTCCGGCCGGCGACCGGCGCCGCTTTCTCGATCGTCTGGTCCTCTCGCTCGATCCGGACCATGGCCGGCGCGCCAGCGATTTCGAGCGCGCCATGCGCAGCCGCAACAAGCTGCTCTGCGAGCCTTCGCCGGATCCCGTCTGGCTGGATGGGATCGAGCAGCAGATGGCCGGGCTCGGCGTCGCCATGGCGCTGGCCCGCACGGAAATGCTCGGCCTGCTGACGGCCCTGATCGCCGACAGCCGCGCCGATGGCGGCTTCCCCAAAGCGAGCCTCGCGCTGACCGGCTTTCTCGATGGCGAGACCGAGCGTTTCGCCTTCGACCTCGAGGAGGAGTATCAGGCCAGGCTGCGCAGCGGCCGCTGGCGCGATGCGGCAGCCGGGCGCACGCTCGAAGGCCCTCATCGCGCCGATCTGCTGATCCGCCATCAGGAGAAGGATATCGAGGCCGAGCGCTGCTCCACCGGCGAGCAGAAGGCGCTGCTCGTCGGGCTCGTGCTTGCCCATGCCCGCCTGGTGGCCAACATGACCGGCGCAGCGCCCATCCTGCTGCTCGACGAGATTGCCGCCCATCTCGATGCCGGCCGGCGGGCGGCGCTCTTCGATCTCGTCGACGACCTCGGCGGCCAGGCCTTCATGACCGGCACCGATCGCGCCATGTTTGCCGCGCTTGGAGACCGCGCCCGCTGTTTCACCGTTGCCAACGGCACCATCCGCGAGGAAGACTGAGCCCATGACCGAGGCGCTGACCCCTGACGAGATCGGGCGCTATGCCCGCCACATCGTTCTGCCGGAAATCGGCGGCGCCGGGCAACAGGCGCTGAAAGCCGCGCGGGTGCTGGTCATCGGGGCGGGCGGGCTCGGCGCGCCCGTGTTGCACTATCTCGCCGCCGCCGGTGTGGGCACGCTCGGGATCGTCGATGACGACACCGTTTCGCTTTCCAATCTCCAGCGCCAGATCATCCACGGCACGTCGGATATCGGCCGGCCGAAGGTGGAGAGCGCGGCGGAGAGCTTGTTGCGTCTGAACCCGCATGTGGCTGTCGTGCCCCACGCGCAGCGCCTCGATACTGCCAGTGCTGCCGATCTCTTCGCCGGCTATCACATCATCGTCGACGGCTCCGACAATTTCGACACGCGCTTCCTCGCCGCCGATCACGCCGAGGCGGCCCGTGTGCCCATGGTCACCGGCGCCGTCGGCCGGTTCGATGGGTCGGTGACCGTCCTGATGCCCTATGCACACGATGCGGACGGGCGGCAAAACCCAGGCTATCGCGATCTCTTTCCCATGGCCCCGCCGCCGGGTACGGTGCCGAGCTGCGCGGAAGCCGGGGTGGTGGGTGCGCTGACGGGGGTCATCGGCACGCTTCAGGCCATGGAGGTGATCAAGCTCATCACCGGCGCCGGCGAGCCGCTGATCGGCCGGCTCCTGCTCTATGACGGTCTGGCCGCCCGCTTCGAGACGATCCGCTACCGCCGAAAGCGAGTGTGATCCGGCTGGCGTTCTTTTCAGTCAGTTGCGGCCGGGCAGGACGCGGTCCGGCGGGCGGTGCCCGTCGAAGAAGGTGCGGATGTTGATGATCACCTTGTCGCCCATGTCGACCCGGCCCTCGATGGTGGCCGAGCTCATATGCGGCAGCAGCACCACCTTGCCCTCCGCTGCGAGCTTGACGAGCTTGGGGTTCACCACCGGCTCGTTCTCGAAGACGTCGAGCCCGGCGCCGGCAATCCGGCCTTCGCGGATGCATTTGATCAGCGCGGTCTCGTCGATGATGCCGCCGCGGGCGGTGTTGACGAGGATGCTGGTCGGCCGCATCAGCTGCAGCCGGCGGGCCGAGAGCAGGTGATAGGTCGCGGGCGTCGACGGGCAGTTGACGGACACGATATCGACGCGGGCCAGCATCTGGTCGAGGCTGTCCCAATAGGTGGCCTCCAGCTGCTCCTCGGTCTCTCGGCTCACTCGTTTGCGGTTGTGGTAGTGGATCGACAGGCCGAAAGCTTTCGCGCGGCGGGCGACCGCAGTGCCGATCCGCCCCATGCCGACAATGCCGAGCCGCTTGCCGCCGAGGCGGCGGCCGAGCATCCAGGTGGGGGACCAGCCTGCCCATTCATGGCGGCGGTCGGTCAGGATCGTGGCGCCTTCCGCCAGCCGGCGCGGCACGGCGAGGATCAGCGCCATGGCCATGTCCGCCGTGTCTTCCGTCAGCACATTCGGCGTATTGGTGACCGTGATGCCGCGCCGGGCGGCGGCGTCGATGTCGATATTATCGACGCCGTTGGAGAAGCTGGCGATCAGTTTCAATTGCGGTCCGGCTTGTTCGATCAGCGTCTGGTCGATCCGGTCGGTCACCGTCGGCACCAGCACGTCGGCGTGCTGAACGGCTTCCAGAAGCGCCTCGCGGCTGCGTGGCACGTCGTCGATGTTAAGCTCGGCATCGAACAATTCGCGCATGCGCGTCTCGACGAGATCGGGCAGCTTGCGCGTGATGTAGACCCTCGGCTTCTTCTTCGATGTCATTGCCACGATCAGCCTGTTGACGGGTTTTTAACCAAGATGCGGGATCGTTGGTCCTGCAGCCTTATCTAGCAGAAACGTTATCTAGCAGAGACACAGGCGAACACAACATGGCCCGCGCTGCCGCCCGACGCAGGTTGCGACCGATGGGCGCGCAGCGATGCCGGAGTGGCAAGATGTCGATGATCGACGGTTTGAAAACGGAATATCTCATGCGCCGGTTCCCTCGCCTTCTGTTCCTGGCCCTGATGCTTGCACTCAGTGGCGCCGGAGGCTCTGCGGAGGCCTTTGCCCAGGCGGCGAAGGGCACGAGCGGCCTGCCGTTGCCGCGCTTCGTCAGCTTGAAGTCGAAGAGCGTCAACCTGCGGGTCGGGCCCAGCCTCGATTACGCCGTGGCCTGGCGCTACCTGCGCTCCGGCATGCCGGTGGAGATCATTCAGGAATATGACAATTGGCGCCGCATCCGCGATGCCGACGGTACGGAAGGCTGGGTCAACCAGGCGCTTCTGTCCGGCGAGCGCACGGCACTGACCGCACCCTGGATGCGCGGAAAGGGCGAGGGCGTCTTCGTCAACATGCGCCGCGAGCCGCAGGCCAATGCTGCCATCGTTGCGCGTATTGAGCCCGGCGTCGTCGTCAAGGTCGGCGAGTGCACGGGCGATTGGTGCCGAGCCGAGGTCAACGGCGCCGAGGGCTGGCTGGTCCAGGGCGAGATCTGGGGCGCCTATCCGGGCGAGGCGTTCAAATAGGGCTTGTCTTGGGAGCGACCGCGCTTCGCGTGAACCGTCTTAGAGAAGCCCGAGCCGCTCCGCCTCCACCTTCAACGATACCATGGGCCGTGGGCCCACCTGCTCGATGACGATGCCGGCCGCCAGGCTGCCGAGCGCACCGCAGCGCTCAAGCGGCAAGCCTGCCGTGTAGCCGAACAGGAAGCCTGCAGCATAGAGATCGCCGGCCCCCGTGGTGTCGACAACGCGCGCGACGTCATGCGCGGCGATCCGCACGCGGTCTGTCCCGCGCAGAATAATCGATCCGTCCTCCGAGAGCGTCACTGCCGCGAGCCGGCAATCCTTGGCAAGTGCCGAGAGCGCCGCCTCGAAGTCCTCCGTCTCGTAGAGCGCCAGAACCTCGGCGCGGTTGGCGAAGACGATGTCCACCGTGCCGCTGCGCATCAGCTCCAGAAACTCGGCGCGATAGCGGTGGACGCAGAAACTGTCCGACAGCGTCATCGCAACCTCGCGCCCATGCGCGTGCGCGATGCGCGCGGCATCGCGGATCGCATCCTTGGCGCGCGGCGGATCCCAAAGGTAGCCCTCGAAATAGGTGACGCGAGCCTCGGCCACCACGTCCGGCTCGACATCCTCCGGACCCAGTTCCACGCAGGCGCCGAGATAGGTGTTCATCGAGCGCTCGCCATCCGGGGTGACGAAGATCATCGAACGGGCGGTCGGCGGCTGGCTTCCGAGCGGCCGGGTCTGGAAATGAACGCCCTGCGCGCGGATGTCGTGGGTAAAGATCTCGCCCAGCTGGTCGCTCGCCACCTTGCCGAAATAGGCGGCCCGGCCGCCGAGGCTGGCAACGCCGGCCGCCGTATTGCCGGCGCTGCCGCCGGAGGCCTCGAGCGCCGGGCCCATCCGGCTGTAGAGGAGTTCCGCGCGCTCGGCATCGATGAGGTTCATCGCGCTCTTGATGATCTCGTTGTCGTCGAGGAAGCGATCCTCGCAGCGCGCGATGATGTCGACGATGGCGTTGCCGATCGTCAGGACGTCGAATGTGCTCATGAACCCCGCCTTCGATATGGCCTTCGGCCGGGTCTTAGCGGATTTGCCGCGCGGAAGGAAAGTCTCTTCGCCATGCTGCTGCCCGCTTGCGGCGAGAAAACCGGCTGCCTAAGTGCGGCCGGGCGAATCGTCGCGCAGGCCCGGCCGGCATTGCGGGCCGGCAGGCGGCGTGCGATAGGCCTTGGCGAGGTATCGGCTGGCGAAGACCGGCCGGGCCGCCGGCAGACGACCACGCGGTGCGCCGGCGGAGGGAGAAAGGTTTGACATGGTGGATGATGTCCGATCCGCGCCGGCTGCATTGTCGCCCGCGCTCACCCTGCTGCTCGCCTTCGCCTGCGGATTGATCGTTGCGAACCTCTATTATGCTCAGCCGCTGGTGGGGCCGATCAGCGCCTCGCTCGGCCTGACGCCGGCCTTTTCCGGTCTCGTCGTCACGCTGACGCAGATCGGCTATGCGATCGGCCTGCTGCTGATCGTTCCGCTCGGAGACCTGTTCGAGAACCGGCGCCTCATCCTCATCATGCTGTCGATCGGCGCCTTGGCGGTGCTGGCTGCCGGGCTCGCGACCGGGGCGGTGCTGTTCCTCGGCCTTGCCCTGGCGATCGGCCTGACCTCGGTCACGGTCCAGATCATCGTGCCCTATGCCGCCCAGATGGCGCCGGCAGCGCGGCGGGGCAGCGCGGTCGGCAATGTCATGAGCGGGCTGATGTTCGGCATCATGCTCGCCCGCCCGATCTCCAGCCTGATCGCTGCCGTCCTGTCCTGGCACATGGTCTTCGTGCTTTCGGCTGCCGCCATGGCGGTGCTGGGCCTCGTTCTTGCTCGCAAGCTCCCCACCCGCCAGCCTTCGGCCGGGCTAACCTATGGCGCGCTGATCGGGTCGCTGCCGCATCTGGCCTTGACGCAGCCGGTGCTCCGCCGGCGCGCGCTCTACCAAGCCTGTCTCTTCGCCGCCTTCAGCCTTTTCTGGACCGTGACGCCGCTCCTCCTGTCGAGCCCGGTCTTCGGCCTGTCGCAGTTCGGCCTGGCGCTGTTTGCGCTGGCGGGTGCGGCCGGCGCCTTCGCGGCGCCGCTTGCCGGCCGGCTCGCCGATCGCGGCTGGAGCCACCTCGGTACCCGCATCGCGCTGGTCGCAGCCGCCAGTTCCTTCCTGCTCACCCATATCCTGCCGCTCGGCAGCACGGGCGCTCTGGCGCTGATGGTGCTGGCCGCCATCACGCTCGACTTTGCGGTTTCGACCAATCTCATTCTCGGCCAGCGGGCGATCTATGGCCTCAGCGAGGCGCATCGCAGCCGGCTGAACGGCCTGTTCATGGCCTTCTGCTTCGTCGGCGGGGCGATCGGCTCGGCGGCCGGCGTGTGGATCTATGCGCGGGAAGGCTGGTGGGGCGCCTCGCTTCTCGGCTTCGCTCTGCCGGCCGCAGCGCTGCTCTACAGCGGCACGGAAAGGCGCTGAGCCTAAACGGCCCGGCGGCGTTTCAGACGTCGGTCAAGGGCAAGGCTGCGGCTTCTTCCGGCGTGGCGGCTTCGGCGGCGATTGCCTGGGCAGGCAGCTCGACGAGCGGCGCGGGGATGGCATTGGTCTTCTCCGCCGCCTTGCAGAGATCGGCAATGATGCAGCGCTCGCAGTCGGGCTTGCGGGCCTTGCAGACATAGCGCCCATGCAGGATCAGCCAGTGATGGGCATGGTAGAGATAGGCCTGCGGAATGACCGCGAGCAGGGCATCTTCCACCGCATCCGGCGTCTTGCCCGGCGCGAGCTGCAGCCGGTTCGCCAAGCGGAAGATATGGGTATCGACCGCCATCGTCGCCTGGCCGAAGGCCATGGACAGCACGACATTGGCGGTCTTGCGCCCCACCCCCGGCAGAAGCACCAGCGCCTCGCGCGTCTGCGGCACCACGCCGCCGAAGTCGCGCACCAGCATCTCGCTCAGCGCCATGACATTCTTGGCCTTGTTGCGGTAGAGCCCGATCGTGCGGATGTAGTCGCGCACCCGGTCTTCGCCGAGCGCCAGCATTTTTTCCGGCGTGTCGGCGGCGGCAAAGAGCGCCCGTGTCGCCTTGTTCACCCCGGCATCCGTTGCCTGGGCGGAAAGCGCCACGGCGACGACGAGCGTGAAGGGATTCACATGTTCGAGCTCGCCCTTCGGCTCCGGCCGCTGGATCGAGAAGCGGCGGAAGATCTCTTCGATCTCGGCCGGCGTATAGGCTGTTTTCACGCGGCGGGCGCGGCTGCTCTTGCGCGGGCCGGGCTTGACTGTCGTCCGCGCCTTGGCGCTGGAATGCGGGCCCGTCTTGGTCTTCGGCGTCGTCATGCGGCGAGATGTCCCGGCGTTCTGGGAGGGCAAGGCCAAGGCGGCCTCTCCCGCTTGCGGCTTTGCCGCTCTATATTCTGCAGTGTGGAAGGAAGGCAACATGCGCGACGGTGAGAAAGACCCGACCCTTCAGCCCCCGCCGGCCGAAGCGATGCCGCCGGCCGACAGGCCTGTCTTCAGCGCCGAGCTGACGCCCTATCGCTCGCTTGGTCGCAAGGGCCTGCGCGTCTTCCTCATGATCGCCGGGCTGATGAGCCTCGTGCACGTCTTCGTCTTTCTGGTGATCGGCGCCTGGCCGATCGTCCTGTTCTTCGGCCTCGATTTCGTGGCGCTGTTTGCAGCCTTCTGGTTCAACAACCGGGCGGCGCGGGCGCGAGAGGAAGTCAGCGTGTCGCGCACGGATGTCTCGGTGCGCAAGTTCGCCGCCTCCGGGCGGATGACCGAGCTGCGCTTCAATCCCTTCTGGACCCGGTTCACCGTCGATCGTCACCAGGAGATCGGCATCGTCTCCATGCGCCTCAGCGACCGGCGGCGCGCGACCGATATCGGCTCCTTCCTCAACCGGGACGACCGCGAAACCTTCGCCACCGCGCTGAGCGGCGCGCTCGCCACGGTGAAGCGGCGATAGGGCTTTGTGGCCGGCGCAAGAATCGGGTGGCGACGGGCTCACTGCCATGCTCTTCTCTCCTTCGTCAGAGGAGCCCCGCCATGATGATCGCACCCCGCCTCCAAACCGAAATCACGCCCTCCGGCGCCGATTACGAAACCGTATCGCGCGTGGTGGCCTTGATCACCGAGGATTACCGGGACCAGCCTTCGCTGGAGGCGATTGCCGCCGCGCTCGGCCAATCGCCGACCCAGCTGCAGAAGACGTTCACGCGCTGGGCCGGGCTCTCGCCCAAGGCGTTCCTGCAGGCCGTCACCCTCGATCACGCCAAGCGGCTCCTGGGCGCGGACGATCTGCCGCTGCTCGAAACCAGCCTGGAGCTCGGCCTTTCCAGCCCCGGCCGCCTGCATGATCTCTTCGTGACCCACGAGGCCATGTCGCCCGGCGAGTGGAAGCGCAAGGGCGAGGGGCTCACCCTGCGCTACGGCTTCCACCCGTCACCCTTCGGAACCGCGCTGGTCATGGTCACCGACCGTGGGCTTGCCGGTCTTGCCTTCAGCGATGCCGGCGGCGAAGAGGCGGCCTTTGCGGACATGGCCGTACGCTGGCCCGCCGCCGCATTTCTTGAGGACAGCCGGGCCACGGCGCCCTTTGCGGCGCGGATCTTCGAGCCCGAGCGCTGGCGGGCGGAGGAACCGCTGCGCGTCGTGCTGATCGGCTCGGATTTCCAGCTCCGTGTCTGGACGGCGCTGCTCGACATTCCGCTCGGCCGGGCGGAAACCTATTCCACCATCGCGCGGCGCATCGGCCAACCGACGGCCTCACGCGCCGTCGGCGCCGCCATCGGCCGCAACCCCGTCTCCTTCGTCGTCCCCTGCCACCGCGCGCTCGGCAAAAGCGGCGCACTCACTGGCTATCACTGGGGCCTGACCCGAAAGCGCGCCATGCTCGGCTGGGAGGCCGGGCGGATGTAGGCGCGTGTCTTCTCATGCTCTCCGTTCGCTCGGTGTGAAGCCCTGCAGAGCGCCGGTGTTCCAGACGTTCCGAACGGACCAGACCGTCATCGGGGATACCCAGTTCCAAGCTCTCGCACCCACCTGTTATCTATAGTCGACAGTACGTAGTGAATGTCCCATACGCGGCTTTGCCGAGCAGGCGGCAAGGCTGGCTGCGGTCAATACCAAGCATAGACGCATCGTTCGAAAACCCTTTTCTGAAGCGCCGCACGGTGCTGCGGCCCGTCCTTCTTTCGCCTCAGGCGGAGCGCGCTGCGCCCGTGTCTGCGAAATCGAACGTCCGTCCTGTCAGACCGGACGGATCTGCCGCTTGACGGCGCCGTAGCCGCGCGGCGAGCTTCGGGCCATCGGCTGTTCCCAAACATACAAGACCGCGGAAAGGCAGAGCCCTAAGCTCGCACCATTGAGACACGGAGATGAGCCATGGATTTCACCGCCCCTTCGAGCAGAACGCAGCTTGCCACTATCGAACGCCTTGCCGGGCAGAGCCTTCGGCTTGCCACGCCGGAGGCCATCGACGCACGCTTGGTGCGCTGGGTGGAAACGGCCTTTTCGGCCGCGGCTTGAGGGAGGCCGCCATGATCGTAGAACGCATCGGACAGGGTCTCGCCGTCATCCTCGCCATTGGCGCCGGCCTGCATGGCTATGGCTCCTTCCCTGCTTATTCGCGCAGCGACCCGGCGCTTGCCTGGTCGGTGGGCTCCGCCTTCTTCGCCCTCTTCCTGGCGGCGCTCTGCATTTATGCCGAGGCAAGCGGGGCGGGAAAGGGGCTGTCGCTGTTGATCCTTGCCGGCCTTCTCGCCTGGTTCGTGACCGTGCTCGCCTTCGGCGCCCTGATCGGCAATGTCGCCGATCCGCGCGTGCTTTATCATCTCGTCGTCACCGCGGCCCTCATGGTCCGTTTCGCCCTGCGCAGCGCCGCGGCTTGAAAGAGACGAGGGGCTGGACGCTTTGCGCGCGTCCCCCGAGCTCAGGCTGAGGAGACGGGAGATCGATCTGCGGCCTCTTCGTAGAACAGCCGGCCGAAACGGTTGTCCCGGGCGGCAAAGCGGGCCGGCGGCAGGCCGGCCAGATTGCGGAAGACGCGGGTGAAATGGGCCTGGTCGTGAAAGCGATCGAGCGCGGACTGGATCATCAGCCGTGCCGAGCCATGCTGCGCCAGGCCGCGATACAGCTGCTCGAAGGCGAGGATCGTCTGGATCCGGCTGGGCGAAAGGCCGATGTCGCGCTGGAACTGGGTGAGCAGATGCCGGCGCGAATAGCCGGTGCGCTGTGCCAGTTCCTCCAGCCCCATTCTGTAGTTGCCCTTCCGCATCATCTGGAGCGCGACATCCGAAAGGCGCGCCGTCGGCACATCGCGGCCAAGCAGCCAGGCCGCGAGCCCGGCGCGCACCAAGTGGGCCGCCTCCAGCGGCGTCGGCGCGCTGCGCGTGCGCTCCATCAAACGCCGGGCCAAGGGCCCCAGAACATCCTCGACATCGACGATCTCTCCGGAAAGGGCGGAGAGCGGGCCTGCGTGAAAGGCCGCAAGCCCGGTCGTCGTGAACTCCACACCGATGGTGGCGAGCGGCTCTGCTGGTGCGGAGAGAACAGCCGGCCTTTCCCACTGGCCGACCAGCACCGCCCGGCCGGCAGGGACCTCCCAGCGTGTGGACCCCGCCGAAGCCGTCAGCCCGCCCACCAGAGGCAGGATCAGCCGCGTCCGCCCATTCGGCACCACCGTCCGCAGATCCCCCACCGGCAACCCGCACGCGCTCTCGAACAGCCAGATCTGATGGACTTGGCGGGCAAGGAGCGGGGGGAGGGCAAGGCGGATCAGGCGCATCAGGCAACCGGTGGCGTTCGGTGCATATTAGCAGAAATTGAAGTGTGCGTCATGACGGGCACAGGCTGGCTCTCCGCGCTGAGCCTCAAGCTTTACCGACCGAGCCTGCCGAAGCTTGCGTCCTGAGCATTCCTCCTTCGATCTGCGAAGGCGCGGTCTGCTCATGGCCGCGTTGGCCGAATGGTCGGAGCCCACTCAGACCGAGTATCGAAGGCGGACGTCGGTCCTTGCGCAGGACAAAGGGGTGGCGCGGGAGCCGGTGGCGCCACCCCTTCCGTCGAGCAGGAGCGAAAGGGGTGCTCTTGCCCGTGCCGAACCCCGCCGCGTGGGAGGCGCGCGGCGGGGTTCGGATCAGAACTCGCTCCAGCGTTCCTCCTTCACTGCGGCATTGCCGCGCTGGGCAGCGACGACGCGCAGCGGGGGGGCAGCCGGCGCGGCGGGGGCGGCCTGGGGCCGGGACGGCGCGTAGGACGGAATCTGATCGCGCAGGGTGAACCGGCCGATCTGCTGGAAGAGCTTCTGCGATTCATTCGCCAGGCTGTGGGCGGCAGCGCTGGTTTCTTCCACCATGGCGGCATTCTGCTGCGTGCCTTGGTCGATCGAGTTGATCGCCGTGTTGATTTCCTTCAGTCCGGTTGCCTGCTCCTGCGCGGCCTTGACGATCGCGCCGACATTGCTGTCCACCTCGACCACCTGCGCCACCATGCTGCGCAGCGCGCTGCCGGTCGTATCGACCAGCGAGACGCCCTTGGCGACGAGCTGGTTGGAGGCGGTGATGAGATCCTTGATCTCCTTGGCGGCGACCGCGGAGCGCTGGGCGAGATCACGAACCTCCTGCGCGACGACGGCAAAGCCCTTGCCGGCCTCGCCGGCGCGGGCGGCTTCCACACCGGCATTGAGCGCCAGAAGATTGGTCTGGAAGGCGATCTGGTCGATCACGCTGATGATGTTGGAGATCTCGGTGGAGGAGCGCTCGATGTCGCCCATCGCCTCGACCGCCTCGCTGACGATCGTCCCGGATTGCTCGGCATTGCTCTTGGCCAGCCGCACGAGGTCGCCGGCCTCCTTGGCGCGATGGCTGGAATCGTTGACGGTCGTGGTGATCTCTTCCAGAGCCGCGGCCGTTTCTTCCACCGAGGCGGCCTGCTGTTCGGTCCGGTGCGCCAGATCGTTGGAGGCGGACTGGATCTGCTGCGACGCGGCTGCGATCGCTGCCGCATTGGCGGCAATCGTCGACATGGTGGACGACAGGCTCTGCGTCGTGTCGTTGAAGTCGATCCGGATCGGCTCGAAGGCCGGCAGGAACGGCTGGTCGATCGTCCGCGTCAGGTCGCCGCGTGCCAGTGCCTGCAGGCCGTCCGCCAGCGTGTTGACGTTGTTGACGCGGCCGGTGACATCGGTCGCGAACTTCACCACCTTGAAGACACGGCCGTTCATGTCGAAGATCGGGTTGTAGGAGGCTTGGATATAGACCTTGCGGCCACCCTTGCCGATGCGCATGAACTCGTCCGCTACGAACTCGCCGCCGGCAAGCTTCGCCCAGAACTGGCGGTATTCATGGGTCTGCGTATAGGCCGGGTCGCAGAACATGGCGTGCCGCTGGCCCTTGATCTCCGACAGCTGGTAGCCGAGCGTATTGAGGAAGTTGTCGTTGGCCGTCAGGATCTCGCCCTGCGGCGTGAACTCGATGACGGCCTGGGCGCGCGACAGCGCATCCAGCTTGCCGCTGTCTTCGGCGGATTTCAGCTTCTGCGCGGTGATGTCGGTTGCGAACTTGATGACCTTGTAGGGCTTGCCGCCGCTGAACACCGGGTTGTAGGACGCCTCGATCCAGATCTCCTTGCCACCCTTGGCAATGCGCTTGTACTGGCGCTGGTCGAACTCGCCCCGCGCCAGCTTGGCCCAGAACTCGCGATAGGCGTCCGTTGCCGCCTCTGCCGGATCGACGAAGATCCGGTGATGCTTGCCGACGATCTCAGCCAGATCATAATTGAGGGCGCGGCAGAAATTCGGGTTCGCCGTGAGTATCGTGCCGTCCAGTTTGAATTCGATGATTGCCTGCGACTTGCTCATGGCCGCCAAGACAGCCCTCGCATCTTTTCCGCCCATTCCGAGCATTGTCCTACCTCCGTATGATCCAGTGGATTTGGCAAGGCGCCTCATGCCTCTTCAGCGAAACCTTGATCGCTGAGGACGATCTTCACGGAGATTGATTAAATTGTTATAAAGTAACATCTAAATTACGAAAGGCCTTGCGGTTTGGATCACAGGCACTTAAAATATTTTTTTCGAATGCGCTCATTCGCCTCAATCGCGACCACTTCATCAATTGGAAAATGCGTGCCTAAAAGCTTACGTGGATAACCTACGGTCGCAGACCGTCAAAAGTGGAGTTGGCGAAAAAAAGGCGAACGCTTCCTTGCGCTTGGGGTCCACGCAAGGATCGTTCGCCAAAGCAGGAGGCGTAATGTTGTTACGCCGCCTGTTGAAGCTCAAGGTTAATCTAATGAAAGTTAGATTTTCCTAAAGAATAAAGCTGCCATTGTCGAAGGTCAGATGCCCCTGCAGCTTGATTGCAAAGTCGGCCTTACCATCACCATTCACATCGCCGGAGAGAACCGTCGCGCCCTTTGCGTAATCGACATGCAATTCACCTGCTTTCTTGTGGAATTCTTTCTCGCCGATGAAATGGAAGGTCTGGTCTCCCGGCCGCAGCGTATTGGCGTCGATCGCGGAAAGGTTGATCCTGTCGCCCTCCTTGCGGCTGAAATCGGTGATCACGTCCGGGTGCCGCAGGGTCGATTCCTCGACGGCTTTGAACACGAACTGGTCCGCACCGGTGCCGCCGGTCAGGATATCGGCCCCGAGACCGCCCCACAGTGTGTCCTTGCCGCCCATGCCGTTCAGCATATTGGCGGCATCGTTGCCGTTCAGACCGTTATTGGCAGCATTGCCCGCGCCGTTGATCGTGCCATGGCCGATCAAGGTCAGCACCTCGAAATTGGCGCCGAGCGTATAGCTCTTCGTGCTCTGAACCGTGTCGTGGCCGCCATTCGCGGCTTCGAGCAGCAGGGTCTTGGCATCATCGATCACATAGGTGTCGTTGCCCTTGCCGCCGGCGATGTGGCCCATGACCACGCCGCCCCGGTTATCGAAATAGTCGTTGCTGCCATAAAGGTCGACATCGCCCTTGATGGTGCCGCTGTTGACGATTGTCTGCTTCCCCTGTCCGCCCACCAGGGTCGCGCCGGACGCGGAGATCAGCGTGCCGGCATTGTCGAACGTGCCGCCGGAGGCCTTGGACAGATCGACCGCCGCGCCCTTCCAGCCGAAGATCGTCCCGCGATTGGCGGCGTCCACATGGGCGCCGGTGACGAGGAGGCCAATGGCTCCCTTTGCCGAGCCGGTATTGTTGACGATGGCATCGTCGGCGGCGATCCGCAGCGCAACACCACCCACTTCGATGCTTTTGCGGTTGGTCACGATGCCCTCGTCGCCGACCAGCGCGATCCCGTCCTTGCCGGCATTCAAGGCGCCTGAATTGGTGACGATCTGGTCTTTTCCGCGGGCGATGATGGCGCTGCCGCCGCTGCCGATCTTGCCGTTGTTGGTGATCGTGTCGGCCGTGCCGCTGACGAAGATCCCGTCCCCCTTGTTGCCGATCGTGCCATTGTTGGTGACAAGGCCCTTGGCACCTGTGAGGTGGATGGCATCGGCGGTCGTGGAGCCGATCCGTCCATTGTTCGTCACATTGGCCCGGTCGCCGGCCACGAGGATCGTGTCCTTCGTGCCGTCGATCGCGCCGTTGTTGACGATCATGCTCTTTGCGCCATGGATGTCGATCGCGTTGCTGGCGCCGGAGGTGATGCTTCCCTCGTTGGTGATCTGGGCGCCGGCGCCGGTAACGATGACGCCGGTGAGCTTGGCGGAAATTCCGCCGCGGTTGATGATCTCCATGCCGTCCGCGATCGCGGTGATCCCGGCCCGCTGCGCATTGATCGCCCCGGTGCCGGAAACGACCACCGAACCATGGATATCGCCGGCCGCACCGCTGCCGAACACGATGCCCGTGCCGCCGGCCGTCAGCTCCCCGTTGATCACGATCATGCGATCGGGGGCATTGCCGCTCGCCACGATGCCTTCCCGGTCCGAATAGAGCAGCACGTCCTTGACAAGGATCAGCATCGTGTCCGGATCCTGGAACGCATAGGGCCCGGTGGTCGAAGTGGAAATGAGCTTTTTCTTCATGGGAGCAGGTCCGTAAGGGGATCAGGCCTCTGGCTGATCGACGAGAAGAGGGGCCTGACCGGCACCGAAGTGCCGGTCGAAATCACGTGTTTCGTTTAAGAGACGGAACGATCAGCTGTCGGACGCGCGCAGGTAGTCGAGCAGGGTCTTCGGCTTGGACTTGGTCTTTGCTTCAACCTCGACCCGGCGGGCCTGCGTCGGCGCGCGGCGCTTGCTGCCCTGCTTGTAGATCTTGAAGGCATCCAGCGATGCGTAATCGTCGCCATATTCCGCCTTCAGGGCGCTGAGCGAGCGGTAATTCTTGGCGCGTGCCGCCAGAACGGCAAGGCCCACGACCCCACCCTCGGTCGGCTCCCAGGAAACGGACTCGTCGAACCAGGTCCTTGCCGTCGCCTTGTCGTTTGCGGCCAGATACTTCCAGCCGAGCGCCTGGGCGCCGAGCGCGGACTTCTGGTCGGTCACGAGCTCTTCGAACATGGCATCGTCTTCCTTGGCGAGCTCCAGCTTCGAGCCCTTCTCGGTCAGAGCCCCGGCAACGATCTCGATGTACTGGCGGCCCACTTCGGGAGCTGTCTTGGCATAGCGCCGTGCGAGCTTCAACGCGTCCTCGTCCTTCTCCATCTGCCGCAGCGACAGGATCAGCCCTTCGATGCTCTTTGGATCCCGCTTGTACTTGGAAGCCTGCAGGAACCAGGCGCCGGCATTTTCCCATTCTTTCTGGGCATAGAAATACCAGCCGATCAGATTTGCATCGGCAGCGGAGGATTTCCGCTCGATGAAGTTAACAAAGCGTGCAATCTCGTCGGCGTCCGGGGTCTTGGTGAAGTCGCCATTCTCGATGAAAGCACCGATCTGCCGGCGCAGGCCGTCATAGCCGATATCCTCGAACTCGTTGCTGCCGTCGGCCAGGGTGCGGCCGAGCGCGAGAAGCGAGGTGGTGCCGGCCTGCGGCATGAGAAGGGCGGCCTTCTGCACCGTGGCGAGGCGCAGAGCCGGGTCATCGCAATTGCTCAGGATATAGTGATAGACGTCGAAGGCGTCTGCCATGTTCTCCGTCTTGGCAAAGGCTTCGGCGACGCTCCACTGAACCTGCATCTCGCCGCAGACCATGATTTGCGGCATGGCCTTTGCGGTCGAGATCACGTCGTTCCAGCGGCCCTGCTGATAGGCGCTGTCGATCAGCTTGCGGGTTTCGCCGAGCTTGAGCTTGGTCATCAGGTCTTCAGAGGGTTCCCAGTTCGGGTTCACGCTCTGTGCCTTGGCGATCTCTGCGCGAACCAGCGCGTAGTTGCCGGTCGCGTAGATATCCCAGAAGGGCTGTTCGTCGACCGCCGGACCTTGCGTGAACAGATCACGCGGGGGCTGCCAGTCCGGATAGAGGTTCTGCAGGCGGCGCATTTCCGCACCGACGCGCTTCAGGTCGCGGGTCGAGACATAATAGCGCAGCGCCGTAACGTCGACGGCGGGGGCTGCGTTCGCCTCTGTCGCGGGCTTGGTTTCAAACGGATTGATGGAGCCCGTTGCCGCTGCATCCGGCTGCGGTGCGGCGGTGGCAACCGGTGCCGGTGCGAGAGCGACCGGAACAGGGGCTGCGGGGGCCGCGGCGGCGGCTGCCTGCTGGGGGCGAAGGAAGGGGTTCTGCCCGGGAGCGACCGGCGTGATCGGCTGGGCGAGCGGCGCCGAAACAGCGGCGGAGGACTGGCCCGGCAGCGCGAAGGCGGCATTCACGCCCTCGACCTTCTGGCCGGGCACGGCCTTTTCGCCAAGCAGATCGGCCATGTTGAGGCTGTTGGCGTTCAGCTGCGTAATATCCTGAGCGCGCAGCGTCGATCCCTGGTGAAGAGCGGGGAGAAGGTCCGGATCGAATAGGAAGAGCGCGGTGGCTGCGAAGAGAGACAGCTTCAGTTTTGATCGGGAAGACATTGCGGAAACCTCTCTGAAAGGGCGATAACACTCAAAAAATGAAGCGTCGTTGAATAATAATCGGTCAGTTCAAATTCAGGGATCGCGCGGGGCGCGGGGCTGCGTCCCAGGCTGCAGGACAGAAGCCCGCTGACGGCGCGATAGCCGGGCTGGGGCATGGCGGCGAGCGGGGCCGCGGTGGAAAGCTCCATGACATGCGGGCCTGCCGGGTCTTCCGACCACCGCCGCTCCAGGCCAGCCAAGAGCGCGACGGAAGGGCCGCCGAGCCAGGCGGCGTAGAGCGGTACGCGAACCGCTTCGTAGCCGAAGACGCTCGCAAAGCCGTTGGCCGGGGTCGGGTCGCCGCTTTTCAGCGACAGCCAGTCGGCCGGCAGGCTGCTGCTCCCGAACCGCCCCTTTTCCAGGAGGCGCTGGCCGGAGGCGAGAAGCGCCTTGGCCGGGAAGCTCTCGTCCAGCTGGCCGAGCTCGTCGAGCGCGGGAAACACCCAGTAGGACAGGTTGACGATCGGACCGTCCGGATTGGCCTCCGCCGAAAACCCATGGGCGGCCGGCAGCAGAATCGTGCCGAAGTCCTGGCTTTCGATGATCGCCTTGCTTTCCAGATCCTTGAGGATCATCCGGGCAGCTTCGGCATAGTCCGGTGCGTTCCAGATCCTGGCCGCCCGGGCCAGAGCCCAGGCGACCAGCAGGTCGCCATCCGTGGCATTGTTGGAATCTGCGACATGCGGCGTTGCCTTCGGATCCCATTTCCAGGCGGACAGCGCATCGCCGCGGACGCGCAGTTCCTTCTGTGTCCACGACCAGAGCGCCTCGAAGCCTGCCTGGTCGTTGGCGGCGACCGCCATCAGCATGCCGTAGCCCTGGCCTTCGCTGTGGGAGATGCCGCCATTCGCCTGATCGACGACCCGGCCTTCGTCCACAAAGACCGACTTGTAGAGCCACCAGGCACCGGCCAGGTAATCGCCGGGGAGGATGGTGGTCATCGCGGCATCCCCTTTCGTGACCGGCCCGGTGGCGAAGGCAGGCGCTGCGATAGAGAGCAGCATTGCCACGCCGGCCGCCAGGCCGAATGCTGCCTTAGACATTCTTTTCCCGCCCGGTGAGAAGCGCCATGTAGGTGCCGATGCCAAGCAGGATCGCCGAGGCAAGAAGCGCGACGATGTAGATCGAGGCGTTGTTGGCCAGCCAGCTCGCCAGCACCAGCCGCAGGTTGGAGAGGCTCATCGGCTGGGTCTGGAACAGCGTCTGGTTCTTCGCTTCCTGCCGGTCGAGCACGCTCCCGGTCTGGGAGAAGGCCTGGACTGCGCCGCCAAGCTTGTTCCAGACATTGACGTCGGTCAGCACATCGGTGCCGGCTGCAATCTCATTGGCGCTTTTGGAAGCAACCACCGTCCACAACCCGCCGTCGCGCGCCGTGTTCTGGGCAATGAGGAAGGCGGTTTCGGCCGTGGGGGCATAGCTCGGGCGGGCACCATCGACACCCAGCAGCGAACGGAAGGGGCCGATGTCGAACTTCGACAGTTCACCGACCACCTTCTGGCGGGTGACCTGCAGGAGGTGAATGGCGGTTTCGGCAACGCCGTCCGTCGGAGCGGAAAGATCCGCCGCCTGGTCCAGCAGGCCGGCGACGACCTGGCGCTGGGCATCGGCATGCGGGCCGAAATTCTCCATTGCGGCCACTTCGAAAGGCGAGGCCTTGGCACCGGCCATGTTGCGCAGGTTGACCAGGTTGAGGTTCATGCGGCTGACCAGTTCCGAGGGCAGCGTGTCATAGCCACCGAAAGCGATCAGGTTCGTGCTCATGGTCGGCAGGATGGAGGTGTAGTGCATGGTCTTCACCTGGCCGGAGGAGAAGGCCATCTTGGCGACCATGGTGGCGGCGGCGTCGACGCTCTTGGCCTCGTAGTTCGGCGCCAGAAGGTAGGTCGGCGCGTCGTCGCCCGCGTCGATCCCGGAGCGCAGGCCGGAGGAGAGGCCGGCGATGTCGGGATAGCGGCCGACGCGTGCGTAGTTCGGAATGTCGAAATAAGATCCGCCATCGATCGACAGGCGGACATTGGCGGTCGCCGCATCGACGGACTGGCAGGCATTGTCCGCCTCCGAGGGCAGGCGCGCCTCGATGCGCAGCGTGTTCTGGCCGGGGCGCAGCGCGGCAAAGGGGATCGGCAGGCGCTGGTCGCGGATCGCGCCGCCGCGGGCCGAGCTCAGCGGAATGTTGGCGACCACCTTGTCGTTTGCCTTCACGACCAGCTCGGCATTGGGCGACAGGCCGCCGGCATAGAGCGCGTTGAGGTGGAAGTTCATATTGGAATAGGCGCCCGGGTAGAAGTCGGACGGCATGGTGAAGGTAACGGTCGAATTGGCGTAACGACCGTTGAAGGGCTTGGCCATGTAGCCGAGGTCGGAGAGAGAGACCGTTTCGCCGGGGGCGAGCAGGCGGCCCTTGATGTTCTGCAGGGCAGCCAGACCCTCCGGCGTGCCGACCGGCTGTTCGTTGAGCGCCTGGCGGACGAATTCGGCAGCCTTGGCATCGAGGTCGCCTTCGCTCTGGCCGGCGATGACCAGGCTGCGGCGATCGTCTGTGGCGCCGGCAGCGACCACGCCACCGCGCATGCTGGCGGCTTCGCTGAGGCCCGGAGCGGAACCCAGCGCATCCACCGTGCCGATATAGATGTCGATGCCGGGGCCCGTGCCGGGCGTCGTGGCGAACTGAACCTTCGGGTGGCTGAAGTTGCCGGCGATGGTGAGAGCCTGGATGACTGTCAGCGCCCGGTCATAGGCGTTCATCTGGGCGCCGGCGGGCAGGATCACCCGCAGATCGGTCCGCCCCTCGACCGTGCCGGACATCGGCATCAGGTCGACCATCGACAGGCTGCCGGTCTTGTGGCCGGCAAAGACGAAGCCGCTCGTCGCAGGATCGATCTTCGTCCACAGCTCGTAGGTGGCATCGATGCTGCAATCGACGCGGTGGCGGTGATCGGCTTCGAGCGAGATCGCGTTGTAGCCCGGCTGGATGACGCCGGCCGGTACGGCAAACTCCACCCGGCGCGGATCGCCGGCAACGAGACCAGCCGTGCCGATGTCCTTGCCGTTGATGCGCACGACGAGGGCCGAGCGTTCCGGAGCGGCGGAGATCGCGGTCTGCAGGGTCAGCACCAGCTTCGCCGTCGTCGAGGCTTCGTCGGGAAGCGCGAAGAAGGACAGCTGGCGGCTGGCGGTTTCGCCGCCGAAGAAGAGGTCGTACTGGCTGGCGGCCATCTTGCGGAACGTGCCGCCATCCTGACCGAGATCCGGGGCAGCCGGAGCCGCAGCACCGTTGCCCGCAGCGGCCGGAGCCGCCGCCGGGGTGTTGAACTTGAACGGCACGGCCGTATCGGCGAAGGCGGGGGCGGCAAGGCTGCCCAGCGCGATCGAGGACAGGAGAGCCAGAGAGAGTGTGCGTGTCTTGAACATGGTCGGTTTCCTCTGCTGGCCGTCAGGCGGCCTTGGCGACGGACGAAGGCGTTTCCACCGGACGACGGCGGCGCGTGGAGCGCTCCGAGGTCGGCTTGGAAGACAGCCCTGCCGTGATGGCCAGGAAGGGGCAGACCACGGCCCAGCGGACCAGGGTCAGGAGTGCGACCGGATAGGACCGCCGCTGCTGGCGAGCAGCACGCAGCGAGCGGGGCAGGTCAAGGTCGCGCAGCATCAGATTGGCGATCGCATCGTAATGCTGCGGTTCGGCATCGATCTCGACGGCGATGCTGCGGTTGTTGTCGGCCAGCGGCTTGCCGATGAAGAGCGGGATGGTGGTGATCAGGGCATTGTTGGCACCCTCGGTGACGATCAGCCGCCCATATTCGCCGGTGCGCGGCGGAATGCCCTTCGACAGTTCCAGAACTGCCTTCTGCGAGGAGATCTGGCGAACCGTCACCGGCATGATCTGGGTCCCGATCTCGAGTTCCGCCTTGCGGGCAACCGGCAGGCTGATCCCGTCGATGTCGCTCGGCTGCTCGGTGACGATGCCGAGCGCTGCGCCGGCAATGATCAGGTTCAGCAGGTTCCAGGCGCCGGTGATGATGATGAGCTCACCCAGAGCCGGTTCGGTCTGGTAGCGGTAGACGGCGTAGGCGAGCACCATGCCGAGGCCGACGAAGATCAGGAAGAAGGGCCAGGCGAGGTTGGACAGCTGGCGCTGCTGCAGCGAGATGCCCTTGTCGGTGACGTTGAAGGTCGGCTTGCGCGGGTTGAGGAGGACGCTGACGATCGCCCGGACCAGGAAGACCGACTGGACATATTCGTAGAGCTCGGAGATCCAGGGCCAGCGCAGCTTGCCATAGAGATAGTTGCGCAGGATTTCGGACGCGGTGAGGTAGGTGACCGTGTAGGCGAAGAAGTCCTCGGCAGACGCGTTGAAGATCTTCAGGTTGAACAGGATGAACAGGACCGGCGCGACCAGGAAGGCGGCGCGGACGAAGGGGAACATCCAGAAGAAGCAGGAGGACAGGTAGCTGATGCGCTGGGCGAAGGTCAGGCCCTGCTTGAAGAGCGGGTTCTTCAGCAGGAGGATCTGGATCATGCCGCGGCACCAGCGCGAGCGCTGCCCGATGAAGGAGGAGAAGGTCTCCGGCTGCAGGCCGGTGATCAGCGGCTTGTCGACATAGACGCTGTTCCAGCCGCGGGAATGCAGCTCGAGCGCGGTTTCGCAGTCTTCGGTGATGGTGATGCCGGAGAAGCCGCCGACCTCGTCCAGAGCTTCGCGGCGCAGAACGGCCGCCGAGCCGCAGAAGAAGGAGGCGTTCCAGCGGTCGAGACCCTTCTGGATCAGCGAGTAGAACATCTCGTTTTCGGCCGGCATGTGCTTGTAGGTGCCGAGGTTGCGCTCGACCGGGTCCGGATTGGCGAAGAAGTGCGGCGTCTGGACCAGGAAGAGGTCCGGATCCTCGCCGAAATAGCCGACGGTTTCGCGCAGGAAGTTGCGCTCGGGGGCGTGGTCGGCGTCGAAGACGGCGATCAGCTGGCCGCCACTGCGCTCCATGCCGGCATTGAGGTTGCCTGCCTTGGCGTGCACGTTTTCGGCACGGGTGCGGTAATAGACGCCGAGGTCGTTGCACAGCGCGCGCAGCTCTTCACCGCGCTTGACGGCGGCTGCCGCGGCTTCCGGATCGGCGCTGTTGCGCTTCTGCTCCGTGGCGCCGTCATCCAGCAGGAAAACGTTCAGCTTGTCGGCCGGATAGTCCATCCGGGCGGCTGCGGCGAGCGTCAGCGACAGGATCTCGGCGCTCTCGTTGTAGGACGGAACGAACACGTCGACCGTCGGCAGGTCTTCATCGGACTGCTTTGCCGGGGCCTTGCGTTCGATCGGGTCAACCACCACGAAGACGCTGACGAAGAACATGAAGATGCAGAACATCTCCGCCGTGTAGAGCAGGATGCCCGGAATGAAGGACATCGGATCGTCGATCGGCGGCAGCGTGCTCGTCGTTCTCCAGTAAGCGTAGCGCAGAACGATGATGCTCGCCGTTGCCAGCGCCACATAACGAAGCGCGCCCTTCGACTGGAAGCGGGTGATGACGAAGAGGAAGGCGATGGTGATGATCGAGACGGTCAGCTGAATATCGGCGCCGACCGGCTGAAGGATGAGAGCAAAAATTGCGACTGTGGCAACCATCCATAATGTAAGAGATAGTAAACGCATTTGAATGACCCCAATTTAATATTCCGTTAGGGAAAGGCATGCGCACTCTATTGTCAATCAAGAGAGTCTTAACGATTTTTATTTGATTTTATTGTGCATAAAATTTTATCAGTTGCCTGCGATGCAGTCAGTGGAGACGCCTTGCCTTGGGTTGTATGGAGCATGGATCATCCATTATTTTTTACCCTTAGTTGTATCTTCGATGCAGTTTTCTTCTGAAATTGCCTGATCGGTTAATTTAACCTAAATCGAATTTTCCCCACTTGTCGTTTGCCTGAGGCGTGCAATCTGTCCGTCTCTTCAGGCCGAGAGAGTCATTCGAGCAAGGACTCTCCCTTGCCGGAAGATGAGCCGCGACCGGATCGAAATGTCCCAAACCGACGCAGCAAACTTTCGTGGCCGACCGACTACAAGCCATCGTTGCCGATGGTTGTTAATTTTAGAAACATCTGATTTCTCGAAGGCGGCGGGAATCGCTCGTGCGCAAAAAAAGACCCCGCCTGCGAGGAGGCGGGGTCTTGCGCTGCGGTTGAATGATAAGAGACGGCTCGTCTTCGTGCCTAGGCGCTGGCAGCCATCTCGGCCCGCTGCGGCAGGGCGTCGTAATTGGCAAGGCGAATGGCGAGGATGGAGGGGAGGGCCGTCTTGAAAGCTTCGACGCAGCGCGGATCGAACTGGGTGCCGGCGCGGGCAAGGATGTGATCGACCGCCCGCTCGACCGGCCAAGCCTCCTTGTAGGGGCGCGCCATGGTCAGCGCGTCGAAATTGTCGGCCACCGCCACGATCCGGCCGGAGAGCGGAATGGCCTCGCCGATCAGCCGGAAGGGATAGCCCTGGCCATCCCAGCGCTCATGATGGCTGCTGGCGATTTCCGCGGCCAGCTGCAACAGGCTCGATTTCGACTCCCGCAGGATATCGCGCCCGACCACCGTGTGGCGCTGCATCTCCGCAAACTCCTGCTCCGTCAATCCGCCCTTCTTCAGCAGAACCGCATCGGAGATGGCGACCTTGCCGATATCATGCATGGGCGAGGCGAGGCGGATGTCCGAGCAAAGTCCGGCAGGCAGCCCATAAGCAAGCGCGATCGCTTCCGAATAGGCGCCGACGCGCATCGTATGCCGCGCCGTCTCGGCGTCCTTGAAGCTGGCGGCGAGCGTCAACCGCTCGATGATCTCCTCTTCGCGGGCCCGCAGCTCCGCCACGGCCTCGTCCACCGCCGCCCGCAGCCAAGACGCCGTGTCGGCAAGCTTGTTCTGCGCGGCGACAAGCGCTGTCAGATTGCGCATGCGCGCCTGGAATTCGAGCGGGTTGATCGGCTTGGTCAGGAAGTCGATCGCGCCGGCATCAAGCGCGGCGATCCGCGTGGCCGTATCCGTATCCGCCGTCACGAAAACGGCCGGCTTGCCGCGATATTTTTCGAAGCGGGAAATCTCGATCAGGAGCTCGATGCCGTTATAGACCGGCATCTGGTAATCGATCACCGCAATATCGTAGTCCAGCGCCGGCATCTCCGTCAGCACGGCTTCGGGCGAGGGGAAGGCAAGCGCCGTGCAGCCTAGCTTCTCGACCAGCAGGGTGAGAAAGGTGAGGTTGGTCGGGTTGTCGTCGATCAGCAGAATCTTCATGCTGCGTTTCCTTCAGGCCGCCAAGCGGTTGCGATGGAGGGTGATGAGTGTGTCGAGCCGCTGGACATCCTCCAGCTCCAGCGCGGTCTGGCGCAGGGCCTGGCAGGTGGAGGCGAGATCATCGAGCCCGATGCTTGCGGCCGCCCCCTTCATGGTGTGCAGCAGCCGGTCGACCAGCTTGGCGTCGCCCGGGTCGCGCGATGCGCGAAGCTGTGCCAGAAGGATTTCGGCATCGTTGAAAAAGCTGGCGAGCAGCATGGCGAAGGCCTCTTCGCCCAGCGCCTCGACGATCTCCGTCCGCCGCGCCTCGAAGGCCGAGCTCAGTGGCGCTTCGGGGGTGGGCGCTTCGGCTGGAGGCGGTTCAGGAGCCGGGTCCGTGGCGGCCACGGTCGATGCGGCAGGGGCCGCCGCGCCGGCGTAACGGGAAAGAACCTCGCGAAGGGTCGAGAGGAGGATGGGCTTCGACTGGAAACCGTCCATTCCCGCCTCCTGGCAGCGGCGGCGGTCGTCCTCTGAGGCATTGGCCGTCATGGCGATGATCGGGACATGCCGATGGGTCCCGTCCAGCGCCCGGATGCGCCGCGTTGCCTCGATCCCGTCCATGTTGGGCATCTGCATGTCCATCAGAATGAGGTCGAAGGCCTTGGCACCCGCTTTCTCAACAGCCTCCAGGCCATCCTGGGCGATCGTGACGCGATGGCCGAGATGGCGCAGGAAGCCGGCAGCGACATCCTGGTTGACCTTGTTGTCCTCGACCACCAGAACGTCCAGCCCGCCGGTGCCCGTAAACGGCGGCCCGATGGCCGCTGCGGACGGCGATGCGCTATCCTCCTCGGCGGGGAGGGCCGCGTGTTTGGCCGGGATTTCGAACCAGAAGGTGCTGCCCGCGCCGCGCTGGCTGCGCACGCCGATCGTTCCGCCCAGGCGCTCGACGATCTCCTTGGAGATCGCCAGACCGAGACCCGTGCCGCCATAGCGGCGGCTGATCGAGGCATCGACCTGCGAGAAGGGCTGGAACAGACGCTTCAACCCGTTCTCGTCGATCCCGATTCCCGTATCGGACACTTCGAAGCGCAGCACCTGGCTGCGCCCGCGCTGCAGTTCGAGAACCGAGATGGTCACCATGCCGCCATTGGTGAACTTGACGGCATTGCTGACGAGGTTGAGCAGGACCTGGCGCAATCGCGTCGGGTCGCTTTCGATCACCGGGCAGCGCAGCGAGTCCGGCAGCCGCACCTGAAGACCCGTGCCCTTGTCGGCCGCGCGCGCCTTCAGCATGTCGGCGACGGAGGCAACGGTCTCGCGCACCAGCGTCGGCCGCAGCTCGATCGACAGTTTGCCATGGTCGAGCTTGGCGTAATCGAGGATTTCGTTGATGATTTCCAGAAGTGCCTCGCCGGAATGGCGAATGGTGGCCAGGCCCTGCGCCATGGACAGATGCGGGCTGGCAAGCTGCAGGAGTTCGGTCGTGCCCAAAATGGCGTTGAGCGGCGTGCGGATCTCATGCCCCATGGTGGCCATGAACTGCGATTTCGCATGATTGCCGGCTTCGGCCGCGAGATAGGAGGTCTGCAGATCGGCTGCCATGGTTTCGAGCCCGTGGCTGGCGGCGCGCACCGAGAAGAGCTGGCGGCGCAGGGAGAAGACCAGGAAGACGACGCAGAGCACGAGCAGCGACACCAGCACGCCCGACTTCACCTGCAGGGAGAGAAGCTCGGAGCGCGCCTCCGCCCGGTCTGAGCTGACGGCGTTGTTGGCGTAGATCAGCAGCCGCTCCGTGTCGCCGATCAGCGGCTCGAGCGCGCTGTCCATCGCCCGAAGAGCCGCCTTTTCGATCGACCCGGTCTTGGCCAGGGTATCGAAGACGGGCTCGAACTTGAGAATCGTGGTTCGGATCCGCGCAATATCGGTCCCGGCATCCTTGTCGCCGCCGAAGGTTCGATCGAAGGTGCCTTGCTCCAGGATCGTCATGCGCGAGTAGAGAATATCGTAGCGCGTCGAAATCTGCTTGAGATCCTCAGGCGTCTGCCCGGCTTCCCGGCTCAGGTCATGCACGAATTCATGCAGCTTCCGCGCCTCGCGGTCGAGCTGGTAGATCGACCAGAGCGCGTTCTCGCGAATGCCGTCCTGCAGCGTCGAGTACCGGTTGGCGATGGCGATGAGGATGGCCACCAGCCCCAGCAGCAGAACCACGGCGAAAAGCTGCAGCATGGCCGTGGCCCGGCTGGCTTTCCGGATCGCGGCGCTGCTGTCGGAATGCAGCGTCTCGCTCACTCGCCGACCTCGATTTCCTTAATCTGCCAGACCGAGCGCGCGAAGTATTTCTCGTTGTACAGGCCGCTGTCGAGATCGAAGGGATAGATGAGGAAGAGGGGGCCCTTATCGCGCACCGACATCAGCTGGCCGTCCATGCGGGTCGCCAGGATGGTGTCGAGCGTCGTGGCATCCTCCATCGGGATCTTGGCGGCATAGTCATTGAGCGCCTTGATGGTCAGCGTGCTGCCCTTGGCGCCTGCTGCCTCCAGAACGGATCGGAGCAGGGGACCGGTAAACTGCACCTCACCCTTGGTCCAGGGGGTCTCCATCGTGCCCTGGCGGCCGGCCAGCTTGTCGAGCATCTCAAGATCGAACTGTGCGCTTTGGCCGACATTCGGATGCGCAAGCTGCGGACCGATGATCGTCAGGATCGGCTCCCCCTTCGGCGCGTCGAGCGCCAGGGCCGGCGCGGCACTGGCCGCCACCAAGAGCAGGCAGGCAAACAGGGTTTTGAGGGACTGGGCTATCACGGCATGTTCCTCCCCGCGCCAAGGCTAAAAAGGCGCGGTCACGGGCGATGGGGAAAGGGTTCCAGCTGTCTGTCCAGCGGCCCGCCGCCGGGGGCAATGGCCGTACATGGCCGGCATCATGCCGGAACGGCTGTTCCCAGCCTGACAAGTCGCAGCTTACGAAACATTGTTTCATAGATCATGAACAAAACCGGCATGAGTTTAACAGCGGAGATGCATGTTCTCCTGCGTTTTTCAAAATAGTCTGTTCGTCGATCGCCAACTGTCGCTGACTGTTTCCGCCGCTTTACCCACCACGCGAGGGCGCGCCTACGCCGCAAGGTGGAAGGCGGATCAGCCGGCAGCGAAAAAAATATCATCACGCCATGACATTCATATTTACTAATCTTAAACTTGCAGACCTGCTCTTCGCCCGCCGTTCTGCGCCCTTCGAGGTGTTGAAAACCTTGCAGGGGCGTTAATGCCCGCGACCGACCGCGCCGATACGCGGCCCAGCAGGACGTTCAATCAAAAGCGATCGATTCCGCTAACGAACGGAAAAGGCGCAGGGACTATCCATTAGCTCATCGAAAGACAGAGACGCCGAAAAAACGGGGCTGTCCAAGAGCGAAGAGCCGGCGAATGGGCCTCTCCCCATCTGTCGGATCGGCGCGCCGTCGATCCATCACTGACATCATCGATCATCAACCGTCGCGGGCGTTTGTGCGCTTTCGCGCCGGCCCCTGCTGAGGCCGGATTTGAAAGACCCCATCATGACCCTTCGTCTTCTTCCATCATTCGATGCCGATGCCGTTCTCTCCGCGGTCGGCAAATCCCAGGCCATCATCGAATTCGATCTGTCCGGCACCGTTCTCAATGCCAACGACAATTTCTGTGCTGCGCTCGGCTATGCGCGTCACGAGATCATCGGTCAGCATCATCGCCTTTTCCTCTATCCCGAGGATTCCGCCTCGCGGGAGTACGAGGCCTTCTGGTCTCGCCTGCGAGAAGGGCGCTACGAACAGGGCCAGTTGCGCCGGCTCGGCAAGGGCAACCGCGAGATCTGGATCGAGGCGTCCTACAATCCAGTCTTGCGGCGCGGGAAGCCCTACAAGGTCGTGAAGTTTGCGACCGATATCACGGCCATTCGCCAGAAGGCGCTTGAGGACGCCGGCAAGCTGGATGCGCTCTCGCGGTCGCAGGCGATCATCGAATTCACGCCGGAAGGCCACGTTCTCAACGCCAACAAGAACTTCCTGGATGTGCTCGGCTATTCGCTGGAGGAGATCGTCGGCAAGCACCACGCCATGTTCTGCGAGCCGGATTACGTCCGCAGCCCCGACTATCAGGACTTCTGGGAGCGACTGCGCAATGGCGTCTTTGCTTCCAATGAGTTCACCCGTCTGAGCCGCTTCGGCAAGAAGGTCTATATCCAGGCAACCTACAATCCGGTTCGCGGCCTGGATGGCAAGGTGGTGAAGATCGTCAAATTCGCCACGGATGTGACGGGCCGCGTCGAGAATGTCATCGAGCTCGGACGCAGCCTGCAGGACATGGCGGCGGGAAACCTGGCCGCCCGTATCGCGACCACTTTCATTCCCTCCATCGAACCGCTTCGGATCGGCTTCAACGAGACAGCAACGCGGCTGCAGGACACGATGGTCAGCGTGCGCGACAATGCGCAGGCGATTACCGGTGGCGGCAACCAGATCAGCGCCGCGGCGGACGATCTTGCCAAGAGGACCGAGCGGCAGGCCGCTTCGGTCGAAGAAACGGCCGCCGCTCTCGAACAGATCACCCAGACCATGAACGATGCCAGCAAGCGTGCCCATGAAGCGGGACGGCTCGTCTCGGATACCAAGGCGGATGCGGAGCGCTCGGGCCAGGTGGTCGGCGAAGCGGTGGCGGCAATGGGGGCCATTGAGCGGTCCTCGCGCGAGATATCGAATATCATCGGCGTCATCGACGACATCGCCTTCCAGACAAACCTGCTTGCTCTCAATGCCGGCGTCGAGGCGGCGCGGGCGGGGGAGGCCGGACGTGGCTTTGCCGTGGTGGCGCAGGAGGTCCGCGAATTGGCTCAGCGCTCGGCTGCGGCCGCGCGCGAGATCAAGGCGCTGATCAACAGCTCCGGAGAGGAGGTTCGCCGCGGCGTCCATCTCGTCAGCGAGACCGGGCGCGTGCTCGATCAGATCGTCGTCCGGGTGCAGGACATCAACACCAATGTCAGCGCCATCGTGGAGAGCGCGCGGGAGCAGGCAGCCGGCCTGCGGGAGGTCAACACCGCCGTCAATCTCATCGACCAAAGCACCCAGCAAAATGCTGCGATGGTCGAGGAATCCAATGCTGCAAGCCACAGTCTTGCCAAGGAAGCCCAGGCACTTTTCGCCCTGATCGGGCAGTTCCGCATCGACGGCCTTGCACCGCCCACCGAACGAAAGCGAGCCGCCGCACCGGCCGCCGACCCTCGCGGCCTGCAGCAGCGCGTGCGCCGTCAATTCAACGGCAATGCCGCCGTTGCCGAACAGTGGGAGGACTTCTGATGAACCCCTTCAAGTCGCATTTCGATGGAAGCCATGCCTTGGACATCATCGCATTTCGCGTCAACGAACAGGAATATTGCGTCGAGACGCGGCTGGTGCGGGAAATTCGTGGCTGGTCGCCCTGCACGCCGGTTCCGCATTCGCCGCCGTCAGTCATCGGCGTCATCAGCCTGCGCGGCACGGTCATTCCGATCATCGACCTGGCCGACAGGCTGGGCATGGACCGGCAGGAGGGTCATGAGCGTTCGGCGATCGTCGTCGTCGAAGCTGGCGAGAGCGTCGTCGGCCTCGTGGTCGATCGGGTGTCGGACATCCTCACACTCGGGCGGGACCGGGTGCAGGACATGCCGAGTGGCCCCACCGCGCCGCACCTCCGCTTTGCCGAAGGCATGATCACCATCGACACCGGCCTCATGTGTCTTCTCAATATCGAGCGGGTGGTGGATGTGAAGAACACGCTGCCGGAGCGGAGCGAGGCGCGTGCAGCCCATACCCACGCCTATCACTGAACTGGTCGATGCGCTTCTGGCCGCAGGCTGCAACATGTGGGCGCTGGGCGACGGTTATGTGATCGGCGAGCCGCAGGAGGAGCCGCAGGCCGGCGATGTGGCGCTCATCCTCGCCGCCTTCGGGCCGCGGGATCATGCGCTGGAACCGATCGCCCGCTATCTGCGCCAGCTTGGCCGCGATCTCGATGATTCCGGTTAGCAAGAGTGAGGCGCACGAATGGACGCCGGCCGATCTGATGGTGCGATCGGACCGTCGATCGTGCGGAAACGAGAAGTCCGGCCCCGGATGCGGGGCCGGATGGTGGTCAGGCGGGGCGGATGGCGCCGTCAGGCGGCGCGGTTGTAGCCGCTTCGGGCGGCAATCTGCGCCGCGTCGTCCTGGGTCTTGAAGCCGGCGATCAGGGAGCGCAGCTTGGCGGCTTCCTCGGCCAGGGTTGCGGAAGCGGCGGCAGATTCCTCCACCATGGCCGCATTCTGCTGGGTTGCCTGGTCCATGTGGTTGATCGCCGAGTTGATCTCGCCGAGGCCGACCGATTGGTCGCGGGCCGAGCTGGCGATGGTCTCCATATGGCCGTTGATCTGGGCGATATCCTCGCCAATCGCCTTCAGCGCGACGCCGGTGCTGCGCACGAGCGTCACACCCGCCTCGACACCGACCGAGGATTCCTGGATCAGCTGCTTGATCTCCTTGGCCGCCTGGGCGGAGCGCTGGGCGAGTTCGCGCACTTCCTGGGCCACGACCGCAAAGCCCTTGCCGGTTTCCCCCGCGCGCGCCGCCTCGACACCCGCATTGAGAGCCAGAAGATTGGTCTGGAAGGCGATCTCGTCGATCACGCCGATGATGTTGGAAATCTTCTGGCTGCTCTCCTCGATCCGCTGCATGGCGATCTCGGCCTCGGAGACGACGCCGGCCGACTGGGCGGCTGCACCGTTCGCGCGAGCGGTCAGGCTTCGTGCCTCCTCGGTGCGCTTGGTGGCCTGGGTCACGGTGACCGTGATTTCGTCCAGCGCCGCAGCGGTTTGTTCCAGCGACGCGGCCTGCTGCTCGGTGCGGCGCGCCAGATCGTTTGCGCCCTGCGCGATCTCGCCTGTGCCGCTGTCGATGTTGCGGATCGAGGCTGCCACGGCGGCCATCATTGCATTCAGCTGGTTGACCGTGTGGTTGAAGTCGATGCGGATCGGCTCGTATTCCGGCGCCAGCGGCTGGTCCATGCGGCAGTCGAGATTGCCGGCGGCAAGGTGCTTCAGGCCGCGCCCGAGCGCGCTCGTGGCATCGCGCAGCTGTTCGGCATTGCGCAGCAGGCGATCCTGCTCGGCGGCGCGGCTCTGCTCCTCCGACTGTTTCAGCGAGGCCGTTTCGCGCTCCAGATCCCGTGCCTTCAGCGATTCCAGCTTGAGGACTTCGAGCGCCTTGGCCATGCCACCCAGTTCGTCGCGCCGTTTGGTTCCAGGCACGACCATGTCCAGCCGTCCGCCGCTCATCTGGTGCATGACGTCGGACAGATCAACGATCGGCCGGGTCAGCTGCTTGAGCATGAGGAAGAGCGCGGTGGCGACGGCGCCCAGGATGGCGAGCGAGATGGCGATCATGGTCAGCGCGGAATCGCGCGCGCTCGCTGCGGCGGCGGCGGTGTCGAAAGCCACCACCATGCGGCCGATCACCATCTCCTTGCCTTCTTCCGTCCGCTTGAGAGGGATCGGCTTGACCAGGAGCGCATCGAGCATCGTATCGGTCTCGACCTTGGAAACACGGTCGACGATCGACGTATCCCCGATCGCGTAGAGCGGCTGCCCCTTTTCGTCGAGGATCACGCCGGCGCGGAAGTCGGGATCGGAGGTGGCGGGTGCCAGGGTCTCTTTCGCCATGTCCTTGTCGAACTGCCACATGGCGTTGGCCGAGCCGCTGACGGCCATCTGGGCGGTCAGTTCGACCTTCTTGGCAAACATCGTATCCTGCATCTGCGACCGGGACCAGGTGGCATAGCCGGTGACCAGGACGAGGCCGAGCGCCACCATGCCGATCGAGGGGAACAGGATCTGATTGCGAATGGACGTGCTATTCTTCATGAGCAAAACCCTTTCTTTCGGGCAGGATCAGACGGAGAACCAGTAGCGACGGTCGATGGCGGCCACGTCGTCCGGCATGTTGGGATTGGGGATCTCGATCAGCCGGCGCTGGTCGAGATGCCCCGCGGTCAGCGCCTTGCCGATATTGGCATCGGCCTTGAACATCGCCTGGTAGGAGCCGTCCTCATGGGCGGCGATCAGGCCGGCCAGGATGTCGCGCTGCAGCTCCGGGCGCGATTTCGACACATAGAACATCAGGCAGAAGGGATATTTGAGGATGAGCGAGCTTTCGACCGCCAGCCCCGGCGCCTCGCCGACATGCTGGGCCTGCTCGTTCAAGGCCTCGAAGCCGGCGCGGGGGAAATAATCGGCCCGTCCGCCCACGGTCATGCGGAAGAGGTTCTTGTAAAGACCGGTGCGAACGGTCAGGCCTGAGTTCCTGAGAATGGCGATATCGCCCCAGCCGGGACCCTGGATGGCGATGAAGCGGCGCAGATCATCGAGCGACTTGACCTGCGAGAACTCGTCCTGGCGCGCGGCGTTGATCAGGAACAGGCGATAGCCGAGCAGGCCGCCATCGATGGGAAAGAGAACGGGCAGTGCCTGCTTGGCGAGCGACTTCTCCGTGCCGACCCAGAGAATGTCCAGTTGGCCACCATTCCCCAGCGCATTCATCGCACCCGACTGGGTGGGGTAGCCGGTGGGAGAGGGCTGGAGCGAATATTTCGTCGCGCATTTGGAAAGAGCCAGTTTCAGCGCCTTCGCCGCCAAGGACGTGTCGTCGACAGTTTCGACGGCGTTGTAGAAGATCGTGTTCGGTTCTGCGGCCGAAGCGCGCGAGACGTAGGGCGTGGCCAGAGCCATGGCGGCGCCGAGGAGAAAGTGTCGACGAAACATCAGTATCCCGCGTGATTGGTTGGAGGGGGAAGGCCGATCCAACGGTTAACGATGGCTGTGTTTTAAAAGACTCACATTAATAAAATTCTAATTGAACGGGTTCTTTGAGTGCTCTGTCTGAAATGTACGGATGACCGTCGTTTCCCCTGTTCAAGGCGCCGATCGATTAACTGCGACTTAAACTAATAGGACTAAATTACGTAAGGAGCGATTGAGTGTGAGGCTGTTCTTGCCGAGCCGGCGGACGCGCTCCGCCGTTCTCGCCAACAGTCGGCACCTGCCGCCTGATCAGCCGGGCAATGCATTGGGGAGTCATGGGAATGTGGGCAGTCTCGCGCCGATGGATGGCGTCTTTTTCGATCCCGGCCAAGCTGATGATGTTCGTCGTCCCGATCTCGCTGATGATCATCGCGATCGCGGCCCTGAATTTCATGACGGGGACGCTCGTGCGCGTCCAGGTCGAGGGGGCGGGGCGGAGCATCGGCGAGCTCAGCGGCTTCAAGACGGCCTATTCCGATATGAGCGAGTTCCTGAACGAGACCACGGTGGAAAAGCGGGATCTGCTGATCTCACGGCTGAAGGAGCGCTCCGCCGACCTTGCCCGTTCGAAGGGCGCCTTCGCCGGAACGGAGATGGGCGCGATCCTTGAAGACACCCAGAGCGTGATCGATGGACTGCTGCCCCAGGTCGATGCTCTCTGGGCCCTGCATGAAAAGTCCCTGGCCGACAACCAGGGCATCAATGCCGAGATCAAGCGGTTGAAGGCCGCGGCCGAAGCCATTCGCCAGCATGCCGATACCCAGCGCGCCGGCCTCGGCACGCTCAATGCCGAGGCGAAGACCCTTATTGCCAGCGGCGACCAGATCGGCGCCAGCGCCAAGGATTTGAGCGGAATCCTTCGCCAGCTCGAAGAGGCGGCGACGCCGGATGCCGCCCAGGCAATCGTCAACAGCCGTGCGCGCCGCCTGTCGCGGATCGCCAGCCGAATCAAGGATGCCTTGCCGCCGGAAGAGGCGGAGCTGGCCTTGTTGCTCGGCAAGGATCTGGGGCGGATCGCCAAGGAGGCGCGAGACAGCGGCACCATGAGCGAGACAGCCTTTGCCGAGATCCGTCAGCTGCTCCCGGCGCTTGCCGCCCATGCGGCGAAGGCCGGGACAATCGGTGCGGGCATGGCCGAGGCCTCGATCAAGAAATTTGCCGAGCTCAGCGCCAGCATGAAGGACCTGACACAGCTTGCCGCCTATGAGGCGCAGGCGCGGGATGCGATGAACCAGACGGTGATCGACCTCATGACCATGATGGGTGAGCCGAGCCAGGCGCAGGCCGATGCCGTTCTCCTCCAGCTGAAGGACATGCAGACGGCGCTGTCCAATGTTCCGAGCGTCGCCACGGCCGGCGAACTCCGGCGGCTCTCCCAGGCCGCGGTCGAGCCCGGCGTCATCGTCTCCAAGCTGGTGCTCGAACTCGTCACGATCGAGAGCGAGCGCAAGGCCTCCTTCGCCAAGACCGCGCAGGTCATCGACGAGGCCTGGATGAAGATCGTCGCCTTCGCCGATTCCCAGCGCGGCACCGCCACGCGCACCACCGATCACGCCATGACCCTCTCGGTCGCCGCGGCGGGCACGGCGGTGGTCTTTACCGTGATCGCCACTCTGGCGCTGGTCGGCGCGATCAAGAGGCCGCTCTCGCGGCTGATCCTCGCCATGCGCCGGGTTGCCTCGGGCGAACTCGAAACAGAGATCGACGGGACCGATCGCGGCGACGAAATCGGCGCGATGGCGCGCGCGCTCGGCATTTTCAAGTCGAACGCCACCGAGAAGCTGCACTTCGAGAACGAGGCGGCGGAGAACCGGCGCCGCGCCGAGGCCGAGCGGCGGCTTGCCGACCAGCAGAAGGAGGAGGCCTCCCGCGCGGTGCGCCAGGCCATCGATGCGCTGGCCGTCGGCCTGAAGAGCCTGTCGCAGGGCGACCTGACCTGCACCATCCACACCCGTTTCGCCGGCGATCTCGACGAGATCCGCCTGTCCTTCAACGACTCCGTTGCCGAAATGAACGAAACGCTGGCGCGGGTGCGCCACGCTGCCGAGGCCATTCACGACAAGAGCGGGATCTTGAGCGCCGGCGCCGAGGATATTGCCCAGCGCACCGGCCATCAGGCGGCCTCGCTGGAGGAAACCGCGGCGGCGGTCGACGAGATGACCCAGACGGTGGCTGTTTCGTCCAGGCGCGCCGGCGAGACCGACCGTATGGCGTCGGAAATCCTGTCCGACGTGCGTACCTCGAGCGCCGTCGTTGCCGAGGCCGTGGGCGCCATGGGCCGCATCGAAACCGCCTCCCAGCAGATCAGCCAGATCATCGGGCTCATCGACAGCATCGCCTTCCAGACCAACCTCCTGGCGCTCAATGCCGGAGTGGAAGCCGCGCGCGCCGGCGAGGCGGGCAAGGGCTTTGCCGTGGTTGCCCATGAGGTGCGCGAACTCGCCCAACGTTCCGCCACCGCGGCGCGCGACATCAAGAAGCTGGTGGAATACACGGTGGCGGAAGTGAATGGCGGCGTGAAATCGGTCGGCGAGACCGGGGAGATGATCGAGCGCATGAACCGGCGCATTCTCGATATCGGCCGCAATGTCTCGGAAATGGCGAAGGCCAGCCAGGAACAGGCGCTGGGCCTGCAGGAGGTCAATGCCGCCGTCAATGCCATGGACCAGATGACCCAGCAGAATGCGGCGCTGGTGGCGGAAACCCATTCGGCCAGCGACCAACTGCAGACGGAGGTCGAGGATCTTGCGGCACTTCTCTCCCGCTTCCGGCTGGATGCGCGCTTGCCGCATGCGCTCGCTGCCTGACCGCCGCCCGCCCGGCCGGTGATCGGGGCGCCGGGCCAGAGGACGCCGGGCTGCCGCGACTGATCCATGTCAATGCGAGGGGCTGGCGGTCGGGCTAGCCTCCGGCATGACCTTACCCTTTCCCGCCCTGCCGGACCGCTTCCTGCCCTTCCTGCTTGCCGCCTTCTTGCTGGAGGTGACGCCAGGTCCGAACATGACCTATCTTGCCTTGATTGCCGCCCGCCATGGGCGACGCAGCGGCTTCTCGACGGTGGCGGGCGTGGCGCTCGGTCTCGGGGTGATCGGCCTCGCTGCGGCCTATGGCGTTGCACGGCTCGTCGCGGCCTCGGCCGTCCTGCAGGCGGTGCTGCATGCAGGCGGCGTGCTGTTCATGCTGTTTCTTGCCTGGGAAGGGTGGACCGGCAGGGGCGAGGAGGCAGGGCCGAGCGGCGAGGGACGCTTTCTCCGGCGCGGCTTCATCACCAATCTGCTGAACCCGAAGGCGGCGCTGTTCTTCGTCTCCATCCTGCCGACCTTCGTGATGCCCGGGCCTTCGGCCGCACGCGACGCGCTTGTCCTGACCCTGACCTATGTGGGCGTCGCAACCGGCGTGCATGCGGCCATCGTCCTGCTTGCGGGCAGCTTCACCCGCTTCATGAACCAGCCGAAACGCGAGCAGGCGACACGGCGGGCTCTGTCGCTCCTTCTGGTCGGCGTCGCCGTCTGGATGGCTTGGTCCGGGGGGCGGTGACGCCCCGCTTCCGGCCTGTTTCAGGATCGGGCGACGGTCCGCCGCACGATCCTGCATTCGCCGCCCCTTGTCAGGCGGGCTGGGTATCCGGCCGGCGGATCAGGCTGCGCTTCAGCAGCACCTGTGTCGGATCGTCCTCGTCGTCATAGGCCTCGAAGTCCATGTCCTTCTCCAGCGCGATTGCCGCATGGTTGGCCCGGCTTTCGATCGACTCGATCGACTGATAGCCGTGGCGTGCGGCGTAGTGGCAGAGATGGGAGAGCACGGCCCAGCTGATGCCGCGCTGCTTGAAATCGGCGCGAATGGTCAGGGCAACCTCGGCGCGGTGGGTCTCTTCCTCGCCGGCCAGCACGGCGACGGCAACAAGGGTTGCGTCCTCGTTGAAGGCCAGCACGTTGGTGATCGCCGGATCGTCGAGCCGGGTCATCTGCTTCAGGCGGTCGGGCGAGACATCCTTCATGCCGGTCAGGAAGCGAAAGCGCAGATCCTCTGCCGTGACATGGGTGAAGAAGGATGCCAGGGCCGCCTGGTCCTGCGGCGTTGCCCGGCGGAGATGGATGACCTCGCCGGTGCGGGTGGTCAGCGTCGTTTGCACATCATCGGTCGGCATGGGGCGTCCTTTCGCGGCTGCGTCGTTTCGATGAGGAGGAGACTAGCCGTGCCGGGATCCGCGGCATTGATCTAAAGCAAAGCCCCGCCTTTCGATCTGCCTATGATCGGTTTGGCTTTCGAAAGGAAAGCGATGCAAGAGGAGGAAACGGCCATGCAAGTGACCGAACTGTCACAGACGGAGTGTTACGACGTGCTTGCGCACGGCCGGGTGGCGCGGCTTGCCTGCGCGCAGGACAACCAGCCCTATGTCGTGCCGATCACCTATGCCTATGCGGAGAACTGCCTGTTCGGCTTTTCCATGCCGGGCCGCAAGATCGACATTCTGAGCAACAACCCGGCGGTGGCCATTCTGGTCGAGGACTATGCGAAGACCAGCTGGCGCAGCGTGCTGGTGGAAGGCCGGTTCGAGGCCTTGTCGGAGGAGGGTGATACGGCACCGCTCTGGCAGAAGGCCTGGGAGCTCATCAGCCGCCTGCCGGACTGGTGGGAACCGGGCGCCCTCAAGCCCAAGGCCCTGCCGCTCTCCGACCACTCGCCGCATCTGTTCTATCGCGTGCCGATCCGTAGCCTGACCGGGCGGCATTTCTTAACGGCGGTGGATTGAGACGAAGGAAGCCGGCGCGAGCCGACTTCCTTCGTTCACCCGGCGCTCGGTCTCACCGCGCCAAGAACAGCGGCAGGGGCGGGCGCATCAGCAGGTCGCGCGTCGTGCCGCCGAAAATGCGCTCGCGCAGCCGCGAATGGCCGTAAGCGCCCATGACCAGCAGATCGGCGCCGATGCTGTTGGAGAACAGGCCCAGCGCTTCGGCCACCGTCTCGTCGCGCGTGCGGATCTGCTTCACCGTCACGCGGGCGCCGTGGCGGGCCAGATAGGTGGCGAGGTCGGCGCCGGGATCGGCACCATGATGGGTGTCGGCCTCGATCGGATCGACGACGGCGATGATCACCTCTTCGGCGGCAATCGCCATGGGCAAGGCCTCGCGCACTGCGCGGGCCGCCTCCGGTCTGGCGTTCCAGGCAATCACCAGCGATTGCGGCGCCAGCGTCGACCGTCCGTCCTCCGGCGTTACCAGGAGCGGGCGGGAGGATGAGAACAGCGCGCCGTCATAGACCTTGCGACGGAAATCGGGATCCCGGCCGGCCGAGCGGCCGAGCAGCGTCACATCCGCATAGCGCCCATGACGGGCGATCACATCGTCGGCTTCGGACAGGTAGGGATAATCCCACTTGACCTCGTAGGAGATGCCGCGCGCCGCAAGGCGCTCGCGCAGTGCTGCCGCCCTGGCGCGGGTTGCTTCCAGCTCCTCCTCGCGCTCAGCCAGCCAGAGACTGGGAATCATCGGCTCGGCCATGGTGGGCGGTGGGCTGGCAATGCCGAGCAGCAGGACGGAGAGATGCGCATCCGCCTCCTCTGCCAGGCTGGCGGCCCGGTCGATATCCTCCGGGTCGAAGGTCGGTGCGGTGACGGCGAGAATGGTCTTGAAGGACATGGCATTTCCTCTCCGGAGCGGGCTGGCAGTGGCCGCTCCTCTGTTCTGGTTGCAGGTGGCCTCGGGGCGCGAACGGGCGAGCAGGTCTCTGCTCCCGCGCCCCGAGGCCGTCAGTCGCCGCGCGATCCCACTCGGCACGGCGTCTGATGGGGGACGGAGTGGGGCCGCGCCCTCAGGCAGCGGCGACCTCGACCTCGGTCTGGACCGCGGCGGCATCCGGCAGGGTGAAATCCAGCACGTAGCGGCCGTTCACCGTGCCTGCCTTCAGCTCCTCGAAAATGCGGTTGATGTCGGACAGCGGCGCACGGGTGATTTCGGCATGGACCTTCCCCTGGACGGCGAAGGCCACCGCTTCGGCAAGATCCTGCCGGCTGCCGACGATCGAGCCGCGCAGCGTGATCCGCTTCAGGACGACATCGAAGATCGGCGTGGCGAAATCGCCCGGCGGCATGCCGACGAGGCTGATCGTGCCGTGGCGGCGAACGAATTGCAGCGCCTGGCCGAAGGCGGAGCGCGAGACGGCGGTCACCAGCACGCCATGGGCGCCACCGCCGGTGATGGCCTTGACCTGGTCGACAGCGTCTGCCGCGCCGGCGTTGATCGCGGCTTCGGCGCCTTCGCGCAAGGCCGCTGCCAGCTTCTCTTCCGAAAGGTCGAGCGCGACCACCCTCAGCCCCATGGCCCGGGCATATTGGATCGCCAGATGGCCGAGCCCGCCGCAGCCGGAGATCGCCACCCATTCGCCGGGGCGCGCTTCGGTTTCCTTCAGGCCCTTGTAGCTCGTCACGCCGGCACAGAGGATCGGGGCCAGGGCTGCGAGGTCGGCGTCCTTCGGCAGACGCGCGACGAAGGGCGCGGCGGCGATCACATAGTCGGCAAATCCGCCATCGCAGCTGTAGCCGGTGTTATGCTGGCTCTCGCACAGCGTTTCCCAGCCGGTGCGGCAATGTTCGCAGTGCATGCAGGCATCATGAAGCCAGACGACGCCGACCGCATCGCCAACGGCAAGTTCGGTGACGCCCGGTCCGAGGGCAGCAACGATGCCCGCCGCCTCATGGCCGGGCGTAAAGGGCAGGGAGGGTTTGACCGGCCAGTCGCCATCCGCGGCGTGCAGGTCGGTGTGGCAGACACCGCAGGCCATCACCTTGACCAGGACTTCGCCCGGTCCGGGCTCGGGCACTGGAATCTGGCTGATGGTCAGCGGTTGACCGAACGCGGTCACCCGCGCAGCTCTCATCATAGTCGACATGGCGAACACCTCGCAGCCGGTGAAGATGTCGCCAGTCTAACGAGAGGTGCCGCGTCTGCTTTGACACAGCTCAAACGGGAGGGGGATTGCTGAAATTTTCGGAGCGGGCCGGGGCAAACGGCAGGCGCGTGGTCCGTCGGTGCCGAAAGGGCTCTGCATGAAAGTCATGCAGCCGTCGTCTCTACGCAAGGCGCGAGCCAAAGAGAGGCGCGGCAGCCCGTTGCCGGCTGCCGCGCCTTGAAGATCGGTTTTAGTGCGCGCCGCTCATGTCGCCCAGAACCTCCTTGGAGGCCACGGTCGAATCGGCGTTCAGGCGGTAGACCATCGGCACGCCGGTGGCGAGGTTGAGCGCTAGGATCTGCTCGCGCGTCAGGCGGTCGAGCACCATCACCAGCGAGCGCAGCGAATTGCCGTGCGCGGCGACCAGCACGGTTTCGCCCTTCAGTACGCGCGGAAGGATTTCGGTGAGGTAGTAGGGCCAGACGCGGGCGCCGGTGTCACGCAGGCTTTCGCCGCCGGGCGGCGGCACGTCATAGGAGCGGCGCCAGATATGCACCTGCTCTTCGCCCCACTTCGCGCGGGCATCGTCCTTGTTCAGGCCGGAGAGATCGCCATAGTCGCGCTCGTTCAGCGCCTGGTCGCGGATCGTTTCCAGATCGCTCTGGCCGACGGCATCGAGCACGAACTGGCAGGTGCGCTGGGCGCGCGTCAGCGCCGAGGTGAAGGCGATGTCGAACTTGATGCCGGTTGCGGCAAGAGCCTGGCCGCCGGCCTTGGCCTCCTCGACGCCCTGCTCCGTCAGGTCCGGGTCCTTCCAGCCGGTGAAGAGGTTTTTCAGGTTCCAGTCGCTCTGGCCGTGGCGCACGAGCACGAGGGTACCGGTCATCGGGTCAGTTCCTTTCGCGAGATGATCAGCTGTCTGAAAGCCCGAGCACGTCGAGCATGGAGTAGAAGCCGGGCTTTTTCGACCGCGCCCAGAGCGCGGCGGTCACGGCGCCGCGGGCGAAGATGGAGCGGTCTGTGGCGCTGTGGGAGAGAACCACCTGTTCGCCTTCGCCGGCCAGAATCACCGAATGTTCGCCGATCACCGAGCCGCCGCGCAAGGTGGCGAAGCCGATGCTGCCCTCGGCGCGGGCGCCCGTATGTCCGTCACGCACGCGGACGGCGTGTCCGGCGAGATCGACGCCGCGGCCTGCGGCCGCTTCCTCGCCGAGCAGGAGGGCGGTGCCGGAGGGGGCATCCACCTTGTGGCGATGGTGCATTTCGAGAATTTCGAGGTCCCAGCCGGCCGCCGGCAGGGCGCGCGCGGCCTGGCGCACGAGCACGCCCAGCAGATTGACGCCGAGGCTCATATTGCCGGACTTGACGATGCGCGCATGGCGCGCCGCCGCCTTCATCGCCGCCTCGTCTTCCACCGAGCAGCCGGTCGTGCCGATGACATGGACGATACGCGCCTGGGCGGCGAGCTCGGAAAATTCGACGGAGGCTGCCGGGGCGGTGAAATCCAGCACGCCATCGGCGGAAACGAAGGCGGACAAGGGATCGTCGGTCACCGCAATGCCGTTTTCGCCGATACCGGACAGCAGCCCGCTATCCTGGCCGAGACTGGCTGAGCCCGGACGCTCGACGGCGGCGGAGAGGGTGGCGCCTGGCGTTTCATGGATGATGCGGATCAGGGTGCGGCCCATGCGGCCGCTGGCCCCCACGACCACCAGCTTCATCTCGTCGCCGCTCACGCGCTGTCCTTCCCCAATTCCCGGTCGTCGACGCCGACGACGATATCCTCGAACCCGATCGTGCTGCCGGCGCCCTGCAGATTGTGAAGGCGAGCGTAGAGGCCGTCCTTGCGCTGCGCAAGCGCGTCGTGCGTGCCTTCTTCCGCCACCAGCCCGTCTCGCATCACCACGATCTTGTCGGCATTGGCGATGGTGGAGAGGCGGTGGGCGATGACGACGACGGTGCGGCCGGACATGGCATGGTCGAGCGCCTTCTGCACCGCCGCTTCGGATTCGGTGTCGAGCGCCGAGGTGGCCTCGTCGAGCAGCAGGATCGGTGCCTGGCGAACGAGCGCACGGGCGATCGACAGGCGCTGGCGCTGCCCGCCGGAAAGCGTCACGCCGTTTTCGCCGACCGGCGTGTCGTAGCCTTGCGGCTGCGCCAGGATGAAGTCATGCGCATAGGCGAGCCGTGCGGCCTCTTCGATCTCGGCATCGCTGGCGCCGGGGCGGCCATAGCGGATGTTGTCGCGGATCGACCCTTCGAACAGGTAGGGCTGCTGCGAGACATAGGCGAGCCCGTTGCGCAGCGATTGTTTTGTCACATGGGCAATGTCCTGCCCGTCGATCAGGATCTCGCCGCCGGATGGGTCGTAGAAACGGGGGATCAGGCTGATGACGGTGGATTTCCCGGCCCCCGACGGACCGACCAGCGCGGTCGTCTTGCCACCTTCGGCCGTGAAGGAGACGCCCTTCAGGATCGACTCGCTTTCCGAGTAGCCGAATCGCACATCGCGGAACTCGATCGTTGCCTCGCTCAGCACGAGGCTGCGCGCGTCCGGCAGATCGCGCTGGTGAGGAACCGTGTCCAGCACCTCGTAGATCATCCGCGCATTGACCGCGGCGCGCTCGAGCGCCACCTGCAGCCGGGCCAGCCGGCGTGCGGGATCGTAGGCCATGAGCAAGGCGGTGACGAAGGCGAAGAAGGCGCCGGGCGGCACGTCGTTGTAGATGGAGCGGAAGGCGGCATAGCCGAGCACGCTTGCGATCGCGAAACCGGCAAAGGTCTCGGTCATCGGCGCCGTGCGCTCCGAAAGGCGGGCAATGCGGTTGGCGCGGTTTTCCGCGCGGCTGATGATGCCTTCCACCTTGGCCTTGAGCTCGTCCTCCATCGTGAAGGCCTTGACGATGGTGATGCCCTGGATCGTCTCCTGCATGGCGCCGAGCACATGGCTGTTGATTTCCACCGACTCGCGCGTTGCCTGGCGCAGGCGGCGCGAGACATAGCGCAGGCCGAGCAGCAGCGGCGGCGCGATGACGAAGACGATGATCGTCAGCAGCCAATCCTTGCTGATCATCACGCCGATCAGGGCGATCAGGGTCAGGAAGTCGCGGGCGATCGAGGTGACCGTCATGTTCAGGACGTCGCGGATGCCGCCGACATTCTGGCTGATCTTGGCCGAGATGCGGGCCGAGCGCGTTTCGGTGAAATAGCCGACGCTGAGCGCCATCAGATGCGAATAAAGACGCCGCTGGTAGCGTGCGACGATATCGTTGCCGATCTTCGACAGCGCCACCGCCTGGCCATAGCTGGCAAAGCCGCGCAGCACGAAGGCGACGAAGATGGAGGCGCAGATGACGAGCACGATATCGGCCCGCTTGTTGGCGAAGGCCTCGTTGACGACCGACTCCATGATCCAGGCGGTAAAGGCCGTCGTCCCCGCGATCACCGCAAGGCACAGGATGGCGAAGACATAGCCTTTGATGTGGTCGCGGCCATTTTCGCGTGCGACGCGCTTGAGGACGCTGGTGATCGTTTCCGCGTCGATATCGGCCGGCTTTGACGTGCGTTTTCCCAAAGGCTCTTCCTGATCTCTCCGGCTGCGCGGAAAGCAACACTGCGCCGCGCTCTATAGAGCCTTGAGCGCCGTTTGGCGAGTCGGGGCGGTTGCGACTATCCGAACCAGCACCGGCCTTCGGTCGCAACCCCGAAGCGGCCGGGCGTGCGCGCATAGGCGGCAAGACCGGACAGGGCGGCGAAGGGATGCGTGACGACCGAGGTGGGGATGGAGCGCAGCAGCGCCGAATGCGGCGCCTTGTCTTCGAAGGCGGCGCGGAATTCGGGCTTTTTCAGCGCCGGCAGGATCTTCTGCGAGATGCCGCCCGCCAGATAGACCCCGCCGCGGGCCATGAAGATCATCGCCATGTCGCCGGCGACACGGCCGAGATAGGTGGAAAAGAGCGAGATGGTTTCTTCGGCCGTCTTGTCCGTTCCGCCCAGCGCTGCCGTGGTCACATCGGCGGGATCGGAAAACTGCGGCGTCAGGCCGTCGGCCAGGCAGAGCGCGCGGTAGAGATTGACGATGCCGCGGCCGCAGAGGATCTGCTCGGCGGAGATCCGCCCGTCGATCGCCTCCAGATGCGGCCAGAGGGCGAGATCGCGGGCGCTGCGCGGACCGAGATCGACATGGCCGCCTTCGCCCGGAACGGGAAAATAGGCCCCGCGTGCATGCAGGAGGCCGGCGACGCCGAGGCCGGTACCGGGGCCGAGGATGGCGCAGGAGGCCCCCTCCAGCGCGGCGCCCCCGCCGATGCGCTCGTGATCGCCCTTGGAAATGGCCGCGACGGCCAGAGCCTGTGCCTCGAAATCATTGATCACGACGACCTCGACAAGACCAAGCGCGGCGATCATGTCGGACGGGGTGATCACCCAGCCGGCATTGGTGAGCGGAATCTGGTCGCCCTTGACCGGCGCGGCGACGGCCATGATCGCCGAGCGCGGCCGCAATCCGGCCTGCGGCAGGACCGCCTGTTCCAGCGCCGCCTCGATGCTCGGGAAACCGCCGGTCGGCACGGTCGGAAACACGCGGGGCTCGCTTTCGGCATCGGCCAGGATCGCAAACCGCGCATTGGTGCCGCCGATATCGCCGATCAGAATCGGAAAGGCGAAGCTGCTCGTCAGGCTGGGGGCAGAGGCGGTCATGAGGTCTCCTGCAGTCGTCGCGGTTATGTCAGACAGGCGGCAGGCGCGGCGCCTGCGTTCCTGTTCCGTCTAGTGGATTTTGGCGGCGCGGCCAACAGGATGCCGGACCCATGTGCTCTCTCAGGCGGGCTGGAAATCGATCATGCGCTCGGCAGTCGCCCGGTTGAGTGCCATGGGAATGTCATAGACCGTGGCAAGCCGCGTCAGCGCCTTCACGTCGACATCATGCGGAAGCGCCGTCAGGGGGTCGATGAAGAAGACGAGGATATCGACATCGCCCGTCGCGATCAGGGCGCCGATCTGCTGGTCGCCGCCGAGCGGCCCGCTCTTCAGTCGGGTCACGGCTAGATCCGGACAGGCGGCAAGCACCCGTCCACCGGTCGTCCCGGTCGCGACGATGTCGTAGCGGGCGAGCGCCTGCTCGTGCGCCTTGGCGAAATCCGCCATGTCCTGCTTCTTCAGGTCGTGGGCGATCAGCGCCACGCATCGCTTCCTGTCCATGGCGTCTCCTTGCGGCCCCAGCCGCGCCGGACGGCGCAGCCGGAGCGACCGCGCATCATCCTGCGCCGCATCTTTTCCAGAAATCCGCAGGGATCAAGATCAAATCGATTGAATTTCCCTCAAGGCGCCGGCCGCGGCTTCGGAACCACGGATTCCGGCGGGACGGGGTCGATGGTGACCGGCACGGCAGGGGAGGCGACCGGCTGCGGGGTGGCCGGGCCTCCATCGGGCCCGCCTGTGAAGGTGGCGGAGGCTTCGGACGCCGCCGGCGCATTCAGCACCGTGGTGCAGGCCTGCGGGAGATCGGCGAGCATGGTGAATCGCGGCTTGACCGGCTTTGCCGCCGGGTCCGGCTTCGGCTTGGCCCAGGGCTCCTTGGTGAACCACCAGGCAAGCGACTTGTCGCAGCCATCGCCCGGCGGCGGCGGCGCCTGCGGCTTGCAGCCGGGGGAATCGGCCGGGCATTTGATGCGGATGTGGAAGTGCTCGTCATGGCCGTAGATCGGCCGCACCTTGCCCATGGCGCTGCGATCGCCCGTCCAGCTCTCGCAGAGCTTCTTCTTGATCGCCGGATTGACGAAGACCCGGTCTACCTGCGGGTAGCTCGCCGCCAGCATGACGACGCGGGCATGGGTCGGCGTCCAGCGGGCCGGGTTGACGGTGAGGAACTTGGTCTTGTCGAGCATCGAGACGAAGGGCTTCGACTCGCGCTCGGCGGCGCTCATCCGCGTTGCGGGCATGGGCTGGAACCAGATATCCGCATCCAGCCCCACCTGGTGCGAGGCATGGCCGGTCAGCATCGGCCCGCCGCGCGGCTGGGAAATATCGCCGAGCAGAATGCCGGACCCCCAGCCGATCTGCCGTGCGTCCTGTGAGAACTGCTCGAGGAAGGCAATCATGTGCGGATTGCCCCAGCGCCGGTTGCGCGAGAGCCGCATGGCCTGCCAGGTCGGCCCATCCGCCGGCAGCGCCACCGCCCCGGTCAGGCAGCCCTTGGCATAGGAGCCGAGCGAAGCCGGCGCCGTGGCGCTCGGCAGCGTCACCGCGCCGAAGATTTCCTTGGCCGGTCTTGCATCTGCCGCAAAGCCCGTGCCGGGTGTGGCAAGAAGCGAGACCGCAAGAAGAGCTGGCAGGCAGCGGCGGAGCGGGCGCAAGGCGCGGAGCGGAGCAGAGGAAGCAACTCTCATGCAGACGTGATCCTGAAAGGGAACGGCCCGGGCTGGGCATGGTCGGTCGATCCGCCATCTTTCACACTGTCTTTGTGTCAGACTTGCGGTCGATGAATTGAGGCAAAAATGGGGCAGATCGTTGGGTTCCGGCCCTTATTCGGCCGCAATCGATAATTAGCTCATCCGAAACCAATAAAACAAAGGAGAAGGGGAATGCAATTTTTGAGACCCGCGCGAACAGCGGCGGCCTTGTCACTGGCAACCTTGTTGCTTCTTGCCCCGCAGGCGTCTTACGCGCAGAGTTCTCCAGCCCCCGCGGCAACCCCAACCGCCGTTGCCGAACCCATCTGGCGCCACGCCATCTCCATCGAAGGGCCGGTCAAATATCCGGCCGGCTTTGCCCATTTCGATTTCGTCAATCCGAATGCACCCAAAGCTGGCACCCTGCGGCTGACCAACTTCGGCACCTTCGACACGCTGAACCCGGTCCTCGACAAAGGCGAGATTGCTTTCGGGCTTCGCGGGCCAGTCGCGGATGCCTCGGGCTTTACGGCTGGGCTCGTCTTCGAGCGGCTGATGCAGGACTCCCTCGATGAACTGAGCGTGTCCTATGGCCTGCTCGCGGAGGCCGTCTCCTACCCGGATGACCTCACATGGGCCAAATTCCGACTGAGGCCGGAGGCGAAGTGGTCGGACGGGCAGCCGGTGACGCCCGAGGACGTGGTCTTCAGCTTCGACAAGGCCAAGGAGCTCGATCCCAGCAAGGCGATGCAGTATGAGCACGTCACCAAGGCCGAAAAGACAGGTGAGCGCGAGATCACCTTCACCTTCGATGCGCCCGGAAACCGCGAGTTGCCGTCAATCGTCGGAAGTCTGCTCATCGTGCCGAAGCACTGGTGGGAAGGCAAGGATGCATCCGGAAATCCGCGCGACATTTCGAAGACGACGCTCGAGATCCCGGTCGGTTCCGGACCCTATGAACTCGTCAAAGCAGAACCAGGCGCAGTCCTGCAGTACCGTCTGCGCGACGATTACTGGGGCAAGGACCTCAACATCAACGTCGGCTTCAACAACTTCCGGGAAATCACGTCGACCTATTATGCCGATCTCGATGTGGCCTTCGAGGCGTTCAGGGCCGGCAATGCGGACTATCGATGGGAGAACGGCTCGAAACGCTGGGCGACAGGCTATGATTTCCCCGCCGTCAAGGATGGCCGCATCAAGCGCGTCCGGCTGGAGAACGAAGATCGGTCGAGCGGCTTCCTGGTCGGCTTCATCATGAATATGCGGCGCGACATCTTCAAGGAGCCGAAGCTGCGCGAGGCGCTCAACTACGCCTTCGATTTCGAAGAGATTCAGCGCACGCTGTTCTTTGGCGAGTACAAGCGGATCAACAGCTTCTTCTTCCCGACCGAACTTGCCTCTTCCGGCTTGCCGCAGGGCAAGGAGCTGGAAATTCTGACTGCGCTTAAGGACAAGCTGCCGCCGGAAATTTTCACGAAGCCCTATGAGAACCCGGTAGGCGGCACGCCGAAGGCGCTGCGCGAGAATTTGAAGAAAGCAATCGCGCTTCTCAAGGAGGCTGGCTACGAGCTCAAGAAAAACAAGATGGTGAATGTGAAGACCGGAAAGCCGCTGACCTTTGAGGTCCTGCTGGAAGGAGACACCATCGAGGACATCGCTCTGACCTGGACGGAAAACCTGCGCAAGATCGGGATCGACGCCAGCATACGTACAGCCGATGAATCGCAGTACGGCAACCGCAGACGGACAATGGATTTCGACGTTCTGTATGACGGTTGGTCGCAGTCCCTGCATCCTGGAAACGAACAGACAGGGTTCTGGGGTTCGACGTCCGTTGATGTAGAGGGTTCGGACAATTACGCGGGTCTTTCCGATCCGGCAGTTGATGCGCTGGTCCAGCAGGTGATCTTTGCCAAGGACCGCGAGACCCTTGTGGCAACGACCCGGGCACTCGATCGGGTGCTGCTCTCCAAGCATATCGTCGTGCCTAGCTACGGCGCCACGGACGAGCGGCTCGCCTATGTCAACACCTTGGCTCATCCCGATACGCTACCGTACTACTCGATCGGCTTCCCGGCCATCTGGTGGTCGACAGCCCCATGAAAGCCTTGCATGACAGAAGACCCTCCCTGTCAAATGCAGGTCACGAATCAATCATGGGGATCGAGCAAGGCGTGGACGTACTCTTGAATGCAATCGCAAGCGGGTGCCTGGCACCCGCTTGCGAAAGGGCATGCAGCTGATGGGCGGCTATATCCTCCGGCGCCTGGCGCTGATGATTCCCACCCTCATCGGCATCATGGCCATCTCCTTCGCCGTCGTGCAGTTCGCCCCGGGCGGCCCGGTCGAACAGGTGATTTCCGACTTGACCAAGGGCGACCGCGGCGGTGGCGATCGCCTGTCGGGCGGCGGCAGTGAGCTGTCCGGGCAGAACTTCAACCTGGAAGGCAGCGGCAGCTATCGTGGCGCCCAGGGGCTCGATCCGGAGTTGATCGCCAAGCTCGAGCGGCAGTTCGGCTTCGACAAGCCGCCGCTGGAGCGCTTCGTCAGCATGATGTGGAACTATGCGCGCTTCGATTTCGGCGAGAGCTTCTTTCGCAATACGAGCGTCGTCGATCTGATCCTCGACAAGATGCCGGTCTCCATTTCACTTGGCATCTGGATCCTCCTCTTCTCCTATGTCATCTCCATTCCGCTCGGCATCAAGAAGGCGGTTTCCGACGGCTCGCCCTTCGACGTCTGGACCTCGACCCTGATCGTTGTCGGCTATGCCGTGCCGAGCTTCCTGTTCGGCATTCTGCTGATCGTGCTCTTCGCGGGCGGGTCCTTCTTCGACTGGTTTCCGCTGCGCGGCATCGTGTCGGACAATTTCGACCAGCTGAACTGGTGGCAGAAGGTGCTCGACTATTTCTGGCACATGACGTTGCCGCTGATCACGCTGCTGCTATCGGCCTTCGCCACCACGACGCTCCTGACGAAGAACTCGTTCATCGACGAGATCCGCAAGCAATATGTCGTGACCGCGCGGGCCAAGGGCCTGGCAGAGCGGCAGGTGCTCTATCGCCATGTCTTCCGCAATGCGATGCTGATCATCATCGCCGGCTTTCCCTCGGCCTTCATTTCCGCCTTCTTCACCGGCTCGCTGCTGATCGAATATATCTTCTCGCTCGATGGTCTCGGTCGGCTCGGCTATGAGTCCATCATCAAGCGCGATTATCCGATCGTCTTCGGCACGCTCTACATTTTCTCCCTGATGGGTCTTGTCGTCAGTCTTCTGTCGGACCTCATCTACACCTGGGTCGATCCGCGCATCGACTTCGACCGAAGGGAGGTCTGATGGCCGATCTCGTCACAGCCGGGGTGAACCCCGCAACCGCGCCCGGCAGCCCGTCCGGTCGCATCTCGCCGATCAGCCAGCGCCGCTGGGCCAATTTCAAGGCGAACCGGCGGGGCTACTGGTCCTTCGTCCTGTTCATGATCCTCTTCGTGCTTAGCCTCTGCTCCGAGTTCATCGCCAACGACAAGCCGATCCTCGCCCTCTACAAGGGCGAGCTGCTGGTGCCCGTCCTCGTCGATTATCCGGAGGAGAAGTTCGGCGGCTTCCTCGCCGAACCCGACTATCGCTCCGATCTCATCCGCGACGAGATCGAGGCGAATGGCTGGATGATCTGGCCGCCGATCCGCTATTCCTATCGCACGGTCAATTCCAACATTCCCCATTCGGCACCGACCGCGCCCTTCTGGCTGATGGACAAGGCCGAGCGCTGCGCCGGCTATCCCGCCGGCGACGCGGACCGCAACTGTACGATCGGCAATCTCAACTGGCTCGGCACCGACGATCAGGCGCGCGATGTCTTTGCGCGCATGATCTACGGGTTCCGAATCTCGGTCCTCTTCGGCCTCGCACTGACGATCGCCTCCGCCATCGTCGGCGTCTCCGCCGGCGCGGTCCAGGGCTATTTCGGCGGCTGGACCGATCTTCTCATGCAGCGGTTCATCGAGATCTGGTCCTCCATGCCGGTGCTCTACATCCTGCTCATCATCGCAGCGATCTTGCCGCCCGGCTTCTTCGTCCTTCTCGGCATCATGCTGCTCTTTTCCTGGGTCGGCTTCGTCGGCATCGTGCGGGCGGAGTTCCTGCGGGCGCGCAATTTCGAATATGTGCGGGCGGCGCGGGCGCTGGGCGTCGGAAACACCACGATCATGAAACGCCACCTCCTGCCCAATGCCATGGTGGCGACGCTCACCTTCCTGCCCTTCATCCTTTCGGATTCGATCGCCACGCTCACCTCCCTCGACTTCCTCGGCTTCGGCATGCCGCCGGGTTCGCCCTCGCTCGGCGAGCTGATCGCCCAGGGCAAGGCGAACCTTCAGGCACCCTGGCTCGGGATCACCGCATTCATGGTCATGTCGGTCATGCTTTCGCTCCTGATCTTCATCGGCGAGGCCGCCCGCGATGCCTTCGATCCGCGAAAGACCTTCATGTGACCTCGTCAAGATCGGGCCGTTTCTCTAGGATGGCCCACCGACCGCACCGTGTGAGGGAGCCGAGATGAACAAGATCGTCCGCGAGCACTACCCCGCCGCCAAACTGCCGGAAGAACTCCGGCAGGGACTGGATGCGGATGCACGGGTACGAATCGTTATCGAGGAGGAGGCATCCGATATGCCCTCGCTGCCCCAGATCGTGCCCCTCCCCGACTTGGACGCTCTGGCATCCAATCGCTCACAGACCGTAGAAGAGTTGCTTGAGACGATCAGGATGCACAAGGCTAGATATGGCTCGACCACGTCAGGCGACGAAGCTGTCCAGCGGATCCGCGCGTTGCGCGACGAGTGGGACGATGAATGAAGCCTCGTATCTACTTCGATACCAATCCATTCATTTGGACCATTGAGGAGATCTCTGATCGCTCCGAGCTCTTGAATGCCATTCTGGCGACCTCCGGCGCGGGCAAGAGCCCGGCTGTGGTGACGAGCGAGATCACATTGGCAGAGCTGCTGGTGCTTCCGCTCCGCAACCGTCAAGAGGATCTCGCCCGACGCTATGATGACCTGATCTATCCATCGCCGTGGCTGAATGTCCGGCCAGTGGATCGTGCGGTGCTCTGGCGTGCCAGTGCGTTGCGTGCTGGAGGCCGGATCAAGCTTCTCGATGCAATTCACCTCGCCACGGCAGAATTGACCGGCTGCACGTACTTTCTCTCTGCCGATACCGACTTCGCTGCTTACCTGCCACGCAACAAACCCGATCTGTCGGGCGCCAACCCCTCCCTCGTCTTGGCCACGCCCGACCTCCCCACCCTCACCACCCTTCTGGACAGGTTTGCCCCATGACCGAACCGCTTCTTTCCGTGCGCGATCTTTCCGTCGCCTTCCACCAGGCCGGCAAGACCTCCTCTGCGGTCGAGGGCGTGTCCTTCGACATTGCCAAGGGCGAGGTCGTGGCGCTGGTGGGGGAATCGGGCTCCGGCAAGTCCGTGACGGCCAATTCGATCCTGAAGCTGCTGCCTTATCCCGCCGCCAGCCATCCGAGTGGCGAGATCATCTTCAAGGGTCGCGATCTCATGAAGGCGTCGCCGGAGGCGCTGCGCCATGTGCGCGGCAACGACATCACCATGATCTTCCAGGAGCCGATGACCTCGCTCAATCCGCTGCACACGATCGAGCGGCAGATCCTCGAAATCCTCGAACTGCACCAGGCGATGAAGGGTGCGCCGGCCAGGGCGCGGGTGCTGGACCTCCTGAACCAGGTCGGCATTCGCGAGCCGGAAAAGCGGCTGAAGGCGTACCCGCACGAGCTGTCCGGCGGCCAGCGCCAGCGTGTGATGATCGCCATGGCGCTGGCCAACCGCCCGGATCTGCTCATTGCCGACGAGCCGACGACGGCGCTCGATGTCACCGTCCAAGCGCAGATCCTCGATCTGCTGAAGGTGCTGAAGGACGAGCATGGCATGTCGATGCTCTTCATCACCCATGACCTCGGCATCGTCCGCAAGATCGCCGATCGCGTCTGCGTGATGACGAAGGGGCGGATCGTCGAGGCCGGGCCAACGGCCGAGATCTTCGCCAACCCGCAGCACGCCTATACCCGCCACCTTCTGGCCGCCGAGCCGAAGGGCATGCCGCCCGTAACGGACCTGACCAAGCCGATCGTCATCGAGGCGAAGGACATGAAGGTCTGGTTCCCGATCCGCGCCGGCTTCCTTCGCCGCACGGTCGATCACGTCAAGGCCGTGGATGGGATCGACCTGACGCTGCGCGCCGGGCAGACCCTGGGCGTCGTCGGTGAATCCGGCTCGGGCAAGACGACGCTCGGCCTTGCGCTCACCCGGCTCATCGGGTCTGAAGGTCGCATCGCCTTCGTCGGCAAGGACATCGCCGAGTATTCCTTTTCCCAGATGCGCCCCTTGCGCAATCGCATGCAGGTGGTCTTCCAGGATCCCTATGGTTCGCTCAGCCCGCGCATGGCGATCGCCGAAATCGTCGGGGAAGGGCTGAAGGTGCATGAGCCGGCGCTCTCCGAGCGCGAGCGCGAGGCGCGGGTGGCCGCGGCGCTGGAGGAGGTGGGGCTCGACCCCGAAACCCGCTGGCGCTATCCGCATGAGTTTTCCGGCGGCCAGCGCCAGCGCGTCGCCATTGCGCGGGCCATGGTGCTGAAGCCGCAATTCGTCATGCTGGATGAGCCGACCTCGGCTCTCGACATGAGCGTGCAGGCACAGGTGGTGGATCTGCTGCGCAACCTGCAGGCGCGCCATCAGCTCGCCTATCTGTTCATCAGCCATGATCTCAAGGTCGTGCGGGCGCTGGCCAATGACATGATCGTCATGCGGCTCGGCAAGGTGGTGGAAGCCGGCCCCTCGCAGGACATCTTCACCGCCCCGCGCGAGCCCTATACCAAGGCGCTCATGGCCGCCGCCTTCGACATGAAGGCCGTCGCCGTTCCGCAGGTCAGCCAGTAGCCGCTAAGGACCGCCGCAGGCCGATCAGGGCCTGCGGTAACCGGTCGGCAGGTCGTAGAGCCAGGCAATCCGTTCGATCGCCGCATCGAGGCCTTCATGCGCCACCGACATGGTGTGGCCGTTGGCGTGCAGCAGCGTCGTGTCGTCGACCATCAACCCGACATGGCCGGTCCAGAACACCAGGTCGCCCCGCGTGATGTCTTCCCTTGCGATCTCGGTGCCGAGCCCGGCCCATTGCATATCGGTGTCGCGCGGCGCGGCGCGGCCGGTCATGGAGAGCGAAAGCTGCACCAGCCCGGAGCAGTCGATGCCGAAGCCGGAGCGGCCGCCCCAGAGATAGGGCGTGTGCAGGAAGGTCTCGGCAATCGCGACATAATCTTCCGCCAGCGGCTCGGACAGCGCTCGGCAATGATGCGCGACCACCGCCTGGCCACTTTCGAGCAGAAAGTAGCGGGTGCCGCGCGTGCTGCGTTCATCGACGATCGTGATGCGGCTGCCCATGGAGAGCGCCTGCACGGTCGGAAAACGCAGGTCGGCACCGGAATAGACGAAGGTGCGTGGCACGGTGACGATATGCGTGGGGCTGTGCGTTACGGGGACCACCGCAAAATCCGGCACATAGCCGACATAGCCGTCCGCATCGGCCTTCACCCAGGCCCAGCCGCCGGCACTGTCGAGAAGGCGCACGGTCTCGCCCAGCAGGATTTCCGTATCGGTTCCGCAGGCAAGGTCCGGCTCTTTGCGCAGCGCCATCACCGGCACCCCGCAGATCGCCGCGCTGCCCATCGTGTAGGAGAGCGCGTCGACAAGACCGCGCAGACGCTCCTCGGCAAGATCGCTGCGATAGGCGTTCAAACGACGATCGGGAAGATCGGACATGGAGGTCATGCTCCGTAAGCGGAAGGAGGCTCTGTCTCTGTCAGAGTTTGCGGGCCTCGGCAATGACGAGATCGCCCAGTTTCTCCAGATAGAGCGCTCCGGCGACCGTCCGCTTGATCACCACATTGCGCCCATCGCGCGGATCGCGCTCACGGGTCACGAGGCCGCGCGTGCCCATGGTATCGAGGGCGCGGGTGATGACCGGTTTCGTCACGCCCAGCGTCGCCGCCAGCCCGCGCACCGTGTGCGGCGGGGGAACCAGGTAAATCTGCAGAAGAATGGCCATCTGGCGAAGCGTCAGATCGTCGGCATCAATCCGGACCTGGTTCAGCGAGACGGAATGCCAGAGGGTGAGCGCCTGCGTGGCGGAGAATTCGACCGGCATCATGCGGCCCTCCTTTCACGCCGCGGACTGTATCGCCAAGTCTCTTACGGAAGCGTTTCAGGCCAGTGTCGCGATCAGCCGGTCAATGCGCAGGAGATGTCGGCGACGCGTCTCCTCGCCTGCAACGTCCATGCCATGAAGTGTCAGCATGCGGAACCGGGCTTGGGGCGCGCAGCCGGTGACGATGCCCCGCTTCAGCAGGCGGCGCACCGGGTCACCCATCACGAGCCGCACCACCCACCAGGGCGAGCCGGTGCTGGTCAAGGCCAAGACATGTTTGAGCCGCGTCAGCCGCGGCGAGATACGCCCGCCACCCGGCGCGACAGCAAAGGCAATGCCCGGCGCAAGAACGCGGTCGAAGAACCCTTTCAGGATCGCCGGGACATTGAACCACCATTGCGGAAAGACCAGCACCAGCGCGTCTGCCGCGGTCAGCCGCTCGATGAGATCCGGCATTCGCTAACGATCGACTCGGTCAGGTAGCTTCGACGCTCGCGCGCTCGCAGCCGCGGGTCAAATTCCTCGACATAGAGATCGAAGAGATCGACGCTGTGGCCGCCGGCGCACAGCTGCGCGGCCGCCCGCGCTGCGAACGCCGCGGCAAAAACTTTCGGACTGCGGATGGGCGAGGACGAGAAGGACATGCATGGCGCGCGCTCGAGCGATGAAGCCCATACGCTGCCACAGCTGCGTCAGGCTGCAAGGAGGCCGATCGCCGAAGCAGCGCCCAGCTGCTATCGTCGCCAAACGCGGTTTGCTTCGGCCGGCGGAGAGGTGAAACTGGCGATGACGTGCGCAGCGAGCATGTCGTCAGAAGAGCGTGCCTTGCGGTGTTTCGTCGTCCTCTGTCCGGCGCTTTCGAAGGCGGACGTGTCTTGAGGGCTGAGCCTGTTCAATCAATGGCAGGGTGGAGGCATCCTCGCCGGTGATCGCCGCGAGGCGGCCATCGGCAAATTGCAAGGTGACCGAGCGCCCGACCCCGGTCTCGGCCGCGGTCTTCAAAGGCGCGCCGGTCTCGTCGCGGACCAGCACGAAACCCCGGTCCAGGACCTTCTCATAGGACAGCGACTGGAGCATTCGGTTCTGCGCCCCGATGCGCTCGCGGAACCGCTTGAGGTCAGCGAGCATGGCACGCTCGCCCTTTTCCGCCAGAGCCGCCACGCGTTTGCGGTCATGTCGGATCTGCACGAGTGCGCGGCCGGGATAGCCGCGCAGCGCGACATCGGCTGCTGCAAGCCGTCGCCCCGCGCGTTCGGCCATGCGCTCGGTCAGCCGTGCGGCGAAAGCAATGCGTTCGTTCAGGTGTTGACGGCGGTCGCGGATACGAACGGCGACGAGGTCCGCCCGCAAATGGGCGCCGACTCGCTCGAAACTGCGCCGCTTCTCCGCCGTGTTCATCTGCAGCCCGCGCGACAGGCCGGCGGCGGCCTCATCGAACCGCCTGCGCGGCAGGGCCAGCAACTGGTCGAGCGAGGGCAAAGCGCGGGCGAGCGCCCGCAGCGCCTGGCGGCGATTGTCCATCTGCCGGCCGGCCGCGCCCTTGAGCCGGGCCGAAAGCCCGGCGAGCGTGGCTTCGAGGTCGGCGCGGACCGGCACGGCCATTTCCGCCGCCCCGGTCGGCGTCGGCGCCCGCTGGTCGGCGGCATGGTCGATCAGCGTCCAGTCGGTCTCGTGGCCGACGGCGGAGATCAGCGGAATGGCGGAGGCTGCGGCAGCGCGCACCACTGCCTCATCGTTGAAGCCCCAGAGATCTTCGAGACTGCCGCCGCCGCGGGCGACGATCAGCACATCCGGCCGGGGCAGGGCGGCGCCGGGTTCCAGCGCGTTGAAACCCTGAATGGCCGCCGCCACCTCATTGCCCGAGCCTTCGCCCTGGACGCGCACGGGCCAGACGATGACATGGACGGGAAACCGGTCGGCGATGCGGTGCAGAATATCGCGGATCACAGCGCCCGTCGGCGAGGTGACGACACCGATGACGCGCGGCATGAAGGGAAGACGTTTCTTGCGCCCCTGGTCGAACAGGCCTTCCGCCGCCAGCCTGCGCCGCCGCTCTTCCAGCAGCGCCATCAGCGCACCCGCACCCGCCGGCTCCAGCGTTTCGATGACGATCTGATATTTGGACGAACCCGGGAAGGTCGTGACCTTGCCGGTGGCGATCACCTCCATGCCTTCTTCGGGGCGGAACCGCAGCCGGCTCATCGAGCCCTTCCAGACGACCGCGTCGATCCGCGCCTTGTCGTCCTTCAGGCCGAAATAGGCGTGACCGGAGGAATGCGGGCCGCGATAGCCGCAGATTTCGCCGCGCACGCGCACTTGGTCGAAGGCCTGCTCGACTGTCCGCTTGATCGAGCCCGACAGCTCGGACACGGAATATTCGGAGAGATTCGAGGGTGACTCGGCATCGAAGGAGAAGCTCATGGCGCCATTCTGCCTCGTTCCAGCCCGCAAGACCAGCCGGGGAAGCAGCCGCGGAGCATGCATCCCCGCCTTTCACCATCGGCGAGGATCTGGGTGTGGCCGACCGGCGCGCGGCAATATCGGCGCGCCGGCGGCAGTTCGTCAGACGGTTTCCCAGCCATCCTTCTCGCTGGCGCGGTAGATGGCATCGATAAAGGCCTGGTTGGCACGCGAGCTTTCGAGCGATACGACCTCCTCGGCCTCGCCGGCTGCCGCGCGGGCAAAGGCCTCGACCTGCCGGCGATATTGGCGGGCATCCTGGAAACGGAAGAGCTGCGATTCGGCGTGGTTCTGGTTGGTCAGCTCGACCTCTTCGCGGCCATAGCGGTCGGCATTGAAGGGCGACTTGACCTCGATCGTACCGGTCTCCCCATGGAACACCATGATCTGTCGGGCGGCAAGCTGGGTGGAGATGTAGAAGGACAGCTCGAAGCCGCCGAAATCCGCGCGCACGCTGGAATAGATATCGGTGCCGAACTCCGGATCACGCTCCGTCGTCGCCTGGACGCGCTTCGGTTCAGCGCCGGTAACGAACCGGGTGGTAATCGTCGGATAGACGCCGATATCCGGCAGGCCGCCGCCGCCGAGCGAAGGGATGTTGCGCATATTGCCGGGGTCGCGGTTGAAATAGGTGAAGGCGCCCTGAACATGGCGCAGACGGCCGATCGCGCCTTCCGCCAAGAGGTCGCGCACCTTGCGCCAGACCGGGCTGTAGGTGACCATATAGGCCTCCGAGATCAGCACCTTCTCAGAATCGCGTGCCTCGATCAGCGCGTCGATCTCGTCGGCCTTGAGCGCGATCGGCTTTTCGCAAAGCACATGCTTGCCGGCGCGAGCGGCGCGCAGCGACCATTCGACATGCTGCGCCGTCGGCAGTGGAATATAGACGGCATCGATCTGATCGGAGGCCAGCATCGCGTCATAATCGCCGAAGGCATGCGGCACCGAAAAACGGTCGGCCATGGCGCGGGCGCGGGCGAGATCGCGGCTGGCAATCGCTGTGACCACGGCATTTTCTGCATCCTGAATCGCAGGCACGACGAGCTCCCGACCGATCTTGGCCGTGGAGAGAATTCCAAATCTCAGCATCTCTGCCTCCCTTGTGGTCCGGCGGTGCCGGACCTGCTGCGCCGATGCACTTTCGTAAGTTAAAACGAAAACACATCGCGCCCCATGTTCATCGCCCTGTCGCAGCCTATCTGCAGGCTGGCGGCAGACGGCAATGTCTCCGTATCCTCTTTGGCAAGCAAACCGGAGTGAGTCCATGGAAAAGCGAAAGCTCGGCCGAACCGCCCTGTCCATCGCGCCGCTGGTGTTCGGCGGCAATGTCTTCGGCTGGACGGCGGATGAGCCGACCTCCTCCCGCCTTCTCGACGCCTTCACTGATGCCGGCTTCAACGCGATCGACACGGCGGACGTCTATTCCGCCTGGGCGCCCGGCAACAAGGGGGGCGAATCGGAGACGATCATCGGCAAATGGCTGCGTCAGTCCGGCCGGTCGCGCGACTCCGTCGTGCTGATCACCAAGGTCGGCTCGGATCTGGGAGAGGGGCGGAAGGGTCTTTCGAAGCGCTGGATCATGCAGGCGGTGGAGGATTCGCTCAAACGGCTGCAGACGGATCATATCGATCTCTATCTCTCGCACTGGCCGGATGCGGACACGCCTTACGATGAAACGCTTTCCGCCTACCAGTCGCTGATCGAGGCCGGCAAGGTGCGCCATATCGGCGCCTCCAATCTCGACGCCGACCAGCTGCGCAGCGCCCTCGACACGGCTGCCGCCCGCGGCCTGCCGCGCTATGACGTGCTGCAGCCCGAGTATAATCTCTACGACCGAGGCGGTTTCGACGGGCCTTTGCGCAACCTCTGCCTGTCGGAAGAAATCGGCGTCATTACCTATTTCAGCCTCGCCTCCGGCTTTCTGTCCGGCAAATATCGCTCGCACAAGGACGTCGAAGGCAAGACCCGTGGCGAGGCGGTGGCCAAGTATCTCGATGGCCGCGGCATGCGGATCCTGAATGCCCTGGACGAGGTCGCGGCCTCGCGCCAGGCAAAGCCGGCCGAGGTCGCGCTTGCCTGGCTGATGGCCCGGCGCGGCGTCACGGCGCCAATCGCCAGCGCAACCAGTCTGGAGCAGGTGCAGAGCCTCATTCGTTCGGCCGATCTGACATTGAGCGAGGAAGAGCTGCGGCTGCTCAATGAGGCGAGCGACTGACCCCCGGCGCGATCCCGGCAAGCACGGGGAAGCCGGCATAGGCTTCCCCGTGCCCGATGTGGTGATTGGCCATGCCCGGCTTCGTCAGCACGCCACGGGGCGCGGCGAAGCTCGAGATGCGGCGTTTCGGCCGCTCGTGCCACTGGATGTTCACCGCCCAGAGCTTCGGGAAGAATTCCAAATCGGAATAGGGCAGGTGGTCGTGGATCCACCAGGCGAGCCTTTGCCAGTCGCCGGGCGCGGGATAGTGATCGGCCACCCAGGGGACGACCACGCAGGCGGTGGCACCGCGGCAGCCTTCCGCGTCGCGGCGATCCCAGATATGCCCGGCGGCATTTGCCGCGTTCGATCCGCAGTTCAGCCCCTTGGCATTGCCGAAGCCGTTCACTTCGGCCGAGCGATAGCCCGAGCGGATGTGCAGGCGGCCGAAGCTGCGCTGCAGCGGCTCCAGCAGCGTCTGGCACAGCGCCGTGCCGGTTTCGATGGCGAGGTCTGGGTCGTCGGGAATGTTGGAGAAGCCATGGAGGGCGGCGATCTCCGAGTGAAGGAAATCGCGCAGGAAGAAATTCTCCGACAGCCGCACCCGGCCGAGATCCTCAAGTCCCCGCATGGATCGTGGTGCGCGCATGATGTGTCCTCCCCTTGTCGGCGCCAGTCTACAAAGGGAGAAGCGGCCTGCCACCCGGAAACGGCAGAACGCCGCCCTGGCCGATCGACCGGGGCGGCGCCCGAAGCTCGGTCCGGTCAGGCGCGCAGCGTGCCGCCGGTCGCCTTGGTCACATTGCCGACGATCTTCGCCGTCAGCGCATTTAAATCCTCGTCCGTCAGCGTGCGCTCCGCCGGCTGGATGACGACTTCGATCGCCACCGACTTCTTGGCCTCGCCCAGCGATGCGCCTTCGAAGACGTCGAAGACGGTGACACCAGAAATGAGCTTGCGATCAGCCGTCTGCGCCGCCTTCAGAATGCTCCCGGCTTCGACATGGCGATCGACCACGAAGGCGAAGTCGCGCTTGACGGCCTGGAAGGCGGAAAGATCCAGCGGCGGCTTGGTGCGTGTTGCCTTTCGTTTCGGCTCCGGCAAGGCGTCCACGAACACCTCGAACCCGGCCAGTGCGCCCGATACATCGAGCGCATCGAGCACCTTCGGGTGGAACTCGCCGAAGGAACCGAGCGTGATCTTGGGGCCATACTTGATCGTTCCGGAGCGACCCGGGTGGTACCAGGCGGGGCCGCCGGCCTCGATCTGGATATTGCCCATCGGCACGCCGCAGGCTTCGAGCACGGCCAGCGCATCGGCCTTGGCGTCGTAGACATCCACCGGCTTGCCGCCGCCCTTGGCCGCGTTCGACCAGGCGCGACCGGCCCCGGCCAGCGTTGCCGTGCCCCGGCGAATGCCGCCGGCCACGCGCCGCTGCCCTGCCGGCTGGTCGCTCTCATAGGTGCCGGAGACCTCGAAGAGGGCGACATCGCCGAACCCCTTGTCGGCATTGCGCTGCGCCGCCGTCAGCAGCCCGGGCAGCAGCGAGGGGCGCATGTCCGACATGTCGGCGGCGATCGGATTGGCAAGCGCGAGCGAGGCGCTTCCGCCGCCGAAGAGCTCCGCCTGCGCCTTCGGAATGAAGGACCAGGTGACCGCCTCCAGCATGCCGCGCGCGGCCAGCGCCCGCTTCGCCTGTCGCGTGCGGATCTGCAACGGGGTAAGGATGCGGGTGTTGACGGTCACGTCGCGGTCGAGCGGAACGGGCTTGATCGCGTCGACGCCATGAATGCGCATGACCTCTTCGACGAGATCCGCCTTGCCATCGACATCCGGCCGCCAGGTGGGAACGGACACGCGCACGCGCTCTCCCGACCCTTCGACCGAGAAGCCGAGGCGGGTAAGGATGTCGATGCTTTCCTCTGCGCTGACCTCCAGCCCCGTCAAGCGCTTGACCTCGGAAAGCGGGAAGTCGATCTCCTTAGCCGGCTTCTCATTGGGGCCGATGATCTCCGCTTCGCAAGCCTCGCCGCCGCAGAACTCCAGCACAAGAGCCGTCGTCCGATCGAGACCCGGCACCATATAGGCCGTATCGACGCCGCGCTCGAAGCGATAGCGCGCATCGGTGATGATGCCGAGCGCGCGGCCCGAGCGGGCGATGTTGATCGGATCCCAGAGCGCGGATTCGATCAGCACGTCCGTGGTCGTCTCGTCGCAGCCCGAGTGCTCGCCGCCCATGATGCCGCCGATCGACTCAATGCCGTTCTCATCGGCGATCACCACCACATTGGGGGTCAGCGTGTAGGTGCGCTGGTCGAGCGCGAGAATGGTCTCGCCGGCAGTCGCGCGGCGCACGGTCAGGTCGCCCTTGACCTTGGCGGCGTCGAAGACATGCATCGGCCGGCCTTGGTCGAAGGTCATGTAATTGGTGATGTCGACCAGGGCGTTGATCGGGCGCAGGCCAATGGCGATCAGCCGCTTCTGCATCCATTGCGGGCTCGGGCCGTTCTTGACGCCACGCACCAGCCGCAGGCCGAAGCCGGGGCAGAGATGCGTGTCTTCGCCAAGCGCCAGCGTGACCTTGACCGGCGTTTTCCCCGCGGTCGCGAATTTCGCGTCCGGCTGCGGCTTCAGCGTGCCGAGGCCGGAGGCGGCGAGATCGCGGGCAATGCCGCGAATGCTGGTGCAGTCGGGGCGGTTCGGGGTGAGGTTGATCTCGATCAGCGGATCATCGAGACCGGCATAGGCGGCGAAGCTGGTGCCGACCGGTGCATCGGCGGGCAGATCGATGATGCCGTCGTGATTGTCCGACATCTGCAGCTCGCGCTCGGAGCACATCATTCCGCGGCTCTCGACCCCGCGAATGGTGCCGACGCCGAGGGTCACATCGATGCCCGGTACATAGGCGCCAGGGGCGGCGAAGGCGCCGATGAGCCCCTCGCGCGCGTTCGGCGCGCCGCACACGACCTGCACGGGGCTGCCAGCGCCGGTATCGACCATAAGCACCTTCAGCTTGTCGGCCTGCGGGTGCTTCTCGGCCGAAAGGATCCGGGCGATGACGAAGGGCTTGAAGGCTGCCTTGTCGTCGACATCCTCGACCTCGAGGCCGATCGCCGTCAGCCGCTCGCAGATCGCCTCCAGCGATGCGTCGGTTCCAAGGTGGTCCTTCAACCAGGAGAGTGTGAATTTCATGCCATTGTCCCTTCGGAGCCTCGGGCTCCCCTTGTCCTACTCGGTCTCGTTCGCCCGCACATGGGCCGCCAGCACGGCATTGATCCGACTTTGCCAGCCGGGCCCCGTCTTGCGAAAATGCTCCACCACCGCGCGATCAAGCCTCAGCCCGACGCGCTCCTTCACCGGTTCCTTCTGCGGCCCGCGCTGCCCCCGCGCTTTCTCCAGCGCCTCGACGATCTCCGGAAAGACCTCGCGCATGGGACGCGCGGTTCGCATGAGCTCTTCAGTCAATTCAGGACTGTCTTCGCCGTGAGCACGTTCATACTCATCCAGCGTGATCCGTCCCTGTTTGACATCCTCAAGGGTCGGAAGAGCCCTCTTTGAGGGCGAAATAGGCTGCACGTTCGCGCGCATTGATCTTCCTCATGGATATGATGCGGAGCTTTGCACCGCGTGGTGTCCAACAGAAGGTGCAGAGGACGCCGTCGAGGAAACCCGTGGTGTTGAACCGCCGCTCCCCGTAGCTTTTCCTCTCGTCTTCCCACGTCACCGCGCTGTCGAAGTCGAAGTGGAGGATATCGGCAAAGTCCAGCCCGCGCAGTTCTTGCGTCAGCCTTCGCTTCTCTTCGTCCCACTCCAGCTCCATGCTTTACCACGCATCGTAATTTGTGGCCACAAATAAATCCGGGCGATCAGCCGCTCAAGCCGCCGAACAGGGTCGGCATGTCGAGCGGGCGGAAGCCGTAATGGGTCATCCAGCGCACATCCGCATCGAAGAAATTGCGCAGATCCGGCATGCCGTATTTCAGCATGGCGATGCGGTCGAGGCCCATGCCCCAGGCAAAGCCCTGGTAGACATCCGGATCGAGCCCACCGGCGCGCAGGACGTTGGGATGAACCATGCCGCAACCAAGGATCTCCATCCAGTCCGTTCCCTCGCCGAACTTGACGATCGGGCCGGAGCGGTCGCACTGGATGTCGACCTCGAAGGAGGGCTCGGTGAAGGGGAAGAAGGAGGGACGGAAGCGCATGGTGACGCTGTCGACCTCGAAAAAGGCCTTGCAGAACTCTTCCAGAACCCAGCGCAGATTCGCCACATTGGCCTTCGTGTCCACGACCAGGCCCTCCACCTGATGGAACATCGGCGAATGGGTGGCGTCGCTGTCTTGGCGATAGGTCTTGCCGGGGATGATGATACGGATCGGCGGCTTCTGCGCTTCCATGGTGCGCACCTGCACGGGCGAGGTATGCGTGCGCAGCACCTTGCGCTCGCCGCTCTCGTCGGCCGGCAGGAAGAAAGTGTCGTGCATCTCACGGGCCGGATGGCCTTCGGGGAAGTTCAGCGCCGTGAAGTTGTAGTAGTCGGTCTCGATATCCGGGCCCTCGGCGATCGAGAAGCCCATGTCGGCGAAGATGGCCGTGATCTCGTCGACGACCTGCGTGATCGGGTGGATCCGGCCACGCTCGGCGGGCGAGCTGCGCACCGGCAGGCTGACATCCACCGTCTCGCGCTGCAGCCGTTCGGCGATCGCCGCATCCTTCAGCGCACTCTTGCGCAGGAGGATCGCATCGGTCACGCGGGTCTTCAAGGCGTTGATCGCCGCGCCACGCGTCTGCCGGTCCTGCGCAGACATGCTGCCGAGCGTCTTCAGAAGGTCGGAGACCGAGCCCTTCTTGCCCAAGGCCGCCACGCGCACGGCCTCGATCGCCGCTTCGCTGTCGGCGGCGTCGATTTCGGAGAGGAGGCTGCGTTCCAGGTTTTCGAGATCGCTCATTCTGCTTCTGCCTTCATCGCGCTGATGCGCTGCTGTGGACGGGGTCAGGACCGCAGGAGGGTCCGGGAGGTTAGAAATTCCGTTGCCCGCACAAAACGCTCGAGATCGCGCCCGGACCGGACGCGCAGCATGAGATGCACCACGGGCAAAAGCCGCGCAAGCCGGGAAACGAGCTCGGCCAAGGCAAATTCGGCATTCTCGGGGCGGAAACGCCGCCAGGCAGCCAGTGTCGCGATCGGCGTGGTGGCGGAGAGCGCGCGCGTCGTCGTGTCCAGGAGCAGCAGCCAGACGTCGCGGGCCTGCGCCATGGCGAGCGGCATCACCGCCGCCGGATCTTCCTCGAAATCGAAAAAACCGAACTGGCCGTCGGGGAGGGCGAAATCACGCGGGTGAGGGCGCCCATGGCAAAGGCCGGCCCCATGGACGCGGCCAAGCTCCAGCCCGCAGCGTTCGACCAGGGCCTCATGGCCATTCGGATCCTGCTGCCGCATGGCAACGAGCTGCACCCCGACGGAGGGGCCGAGATCCGAAAGGACAAGCGCCGAGCGGCTGCGGTAGAGCACCTCCGGCACCGTGAATCCATGAGTTCGAAACGCGTCGATCTGCCGGCATTCGCGCTCGATCATTCCGGCCGCATCGAGGTGGGGCGAAGGGCGCAACCCCGGCATGCCGCCGAGGCGGGCAATCAGCGAGAGCGCCTGATGCGCAGGCGCAAAGCGGCGATCCATGTAGCGCTTGATCCAGACCGCACGGTCGGAGAGGACGACGCGCTGCACGCGACGATTCCCGCCGGCGAGGGCCGCCAGCATGGTCTCGATATCGTCGTCCTTCAGCGGGGGTATCGTGGTGCCCTGCAGGTCCGTGCTCGTCACGTGTCGTTGCTTCCGCAGCCATGGGCCAAATCCTGGATGGTCGAGCGATCTCGGGCATTTGGCGGTGAAGAAAAGTCCGGGTTGGGCGGGCGGATCGCCCGAGCTCCGGCAACGGTCGCAGCCGTCAAAGAAAAACCCGCGCCAGACAGCCGGCGCGGGTTCCACAGACTCGATCTCAGGCCTTCGGGCGGGGGCGCTGTCCGTCTATCCGCCGGAGCGGACATGCAGGCGGCGCCCATCGATCCTCAAGCCTGCGCGGTCAGGTTCTGACCGCGTGCGGGCTCAGCGAACCGCGCTTTCGAACTCGTTGGCCGTGCCGGTGTCCTTGAGGTAGGCGAGCGCACCCTTGGAGGCTTCGACGAGGGCGCCGAAGGCTGCCGGCTCATGGATCGCCATGTCGGACAAAACCTTGCGGTCGACTTCGATGCCGGCCTTGGTCAGGCCATCGATGAAGCGGCCGTAGGTCAGGCCGTGCTCGCGAACGGCGGCGTTGATGCGCTGGATCCAGAGCGCACGGAAATTGCGCTTCTTGACGCGGCGGTCGCGCGTTGCAAACTGCTTGGACCGGTCCACCGCAGCCTTGGCGGCGCGGATGGTGTTCTTGCGACGACCGTAAAAGCCCTTGGCGGCCTTGAGCGTCTTCTTGTGCTTGGCGTGGGCGGTCACGCCGCGTTTTACACGTGCCATGGTATGATCTCCTTAAAATCCAAAAAGCGCCGGGTCTCAGAGACCGTTGGGCAGGTAGTTCTTGACGACCTTCTTGCCGTCGGGCTCGGCCAGCACCATCGTGCCGCGGGCGTCGCGAATGAACTTGTTGGACCGCTTGATCATGCCGTGGCGCTTGCCGGCGGCAGCCGCTACGACCTTGCCGGTGGCGGTGATCTTGAACCGCTTCTTGGCAGAGGATTTCGTCTTCATCTTGGGCATTTCGCTACTCCGTTTGTTCTTGATCTGAGAACGACTGACGAGGTCGCCTCCAGCGTAAAGAACGGCCACGGCATGCCCTGCCGGACCGTTCGGACGGCGGCTTGTAGCCGAACTGCCGAGGAAGTGCAACATGCCGCGCGCGGAAAGGCGCGCGGCTCGCGCCCGTAAACGAAAAAGCCGCCCGGCCTTGCAGCGGAGCGGCTTTCTTAAGATCGCGACGTCGACGGCGCTTACTTCGGCGCCAGAACCATCATCATCTGACGGCCTTCGAGCTTGGGCTCGGCTTCGACCTTGGCAATGCCGAGCGTGTCTTCCTTGACCTGCAGCAGCAGCTTCATGCCGAGTTCCTGGTGGGCCATTTCGCGGCCGCGGAACTTCAGCGTGACCTTGACCTTGTCACCCTCTTCGAAGAAGCGGTTCATCGCCTTCATCTTCACCTCGTAATCATGGGTGTCGATGTTGGGACGCATCTTGATCTCTTTGATCTCGATGATCTTCTGCTTCTTGCGTGCCTCGGCCGCCTTTTTCTGCGTCGCGTATTTCAGCTTGCCGAGATCGAGGATCTTGCACACGGGCGGCTCGGCATTGGGCGAGATCTCGACGAGGTCGAGGCCGGCCTCTTCCGCCATGCGGAGTGCCTGGTCGGTCGGAACGATGCCCTGGTTTGCGCCCTCGGCATCGATGAGCTGGATCCGGGGAACCCGGATCTCCCTGTTGGAGCGCGGTCCGTCCTTAACCGGGGCATCCGTTTTGAAAGGTCTGCGAATGGTCGTATTCTCCTGCCGTTGATCGGATCATGGTTTGCCGATGCTTGGTTCGTTCGCTAAAGCCAACGAACGGCCAAGCGCCGGAAAAAATCTCAAGGCGCGCCTTTTAGCATGGCATCGCGAAAAAATCACCACCTGTCGTCGCGTCCGCGAATCTGTTTTCTACGAATTTCCCCTGAGAAGGCGAGAAATCCGCAATGAGAGTGAGGATCTGTCCGGTGTCGAACCTCGAACCCCACCGCATCACCGTCGGAAACGGCGCCGAATCGCGCAGCATCGCCTATCATCTGCGCCTGCCATCCGATGCCGCCAAGTCCGCTCTCGTCTGGCTTGGAGGCTATGGTTCCGATATGAGCGGAACCAAGGCTCTGGAACTCGACCGCTATGCCGAGGCGCTCGGCGCCGCCTGCCTTCGCCACGACTATTCCGGCCATGGCGCCTCGGGCGGGGCCTTCCGGGATGGAACGATCTCGCGGTGGGTGGAAGAAAGTCTTGCTGTTCTCGATCATGTGGGACGCGATGCGCCCGGCTTCAACCGTCTCGTCCTCGTCGGCTCCTCCATGGGGGCCTGGATTGCGCTGCGGATGGTGGAGGAGCTGCGCAAGCGCGGCGAAGGCGGGCGGCTGGCCGGGCTCGTCCTGATCGCGCCGGCGCCGGACTTCACGCTCGACCTCATCGAGCCGCATCTGACCGAGGACGATCGGGCGGCGCTTGCGGATTGCGGCTTTATGGAAGAGGCGTCTCTCTATGGGTCGGATCCGGTCATCTATACCGCCGGTCTCATCGAGGATGGGCGGAAGAACCGGGTCATGGCGGGGATCATCGAGACCGGCTGCCCGGTCCATATTCTCCAGGGCATGGCCGATCCGGACGTCCCCTATGCCCATGCCCTGAAGCTCATGGAGCATCTGCCGGCCGATGATCTCGTGATGACGCTGATCGCCGATGGCGACCATCGCCTGTCGCGGCCCGAAGATCTGGAGCGGATGCGGGCCGCTCTGGAAGGCCTCCTCCTGGATTGAGCAGGCCGGGAAACGCTGGCCGGACGGCGTGTCTGCCGATGGTGCCGATTTGCCGCGCGCCTTAACCATACGGAGCAATCCCCAATTCTGGACATTGACTTCGCTCCGTTGCGCTTGTTAACTCTTTGTTAACGATCAGAGCGGCGCGGGGCGGGGCCTCAGGAAGCCGGCGGCATTATCGACATTTTGCGGGGGATCTCACGGCGCTTCCAGCGGAAGCGGCTGCGTGCGAACCTGCGCCACAGGGGATGTGCATGGCGCAACTATCCGGGGTCATGAAGATCGCAGCCGCGCTCGCGGTGGTCTTTGCATCGGCAGGGGCGGCAGTGCCCGCGCCAGGGTCAACCGCTCTCTTCATGAAGACGGGGGCCGTCACATCCCAGCCCATCGGGCATTATGAATTCTGCCAGACGCATGAGGACGAGTGCTCGGTCCGGACGCGGCCAGGCCCCGCGCCCCGCGTCACGGCCTATGGCTGGTCGATCATCCGCTCGATCAATGCCGATACCAATCGCGAAATCGTTCCCATGACCGACGAGGCGCTTTATGGGCGTGACGAGGTCTGGACCTATCCCGACAAGGCCGGCGACTGCGAGGATTATGTTCTCCTCAAGCGCAAGCGCCTGCTGGAGAAGGGCTTTTCTGCCGGCGACCTGCTGATCACCGTCGTGCGCAAGCCGGATGGGGAGGGACATGCCATCTTGACCGTGCGCACCGACCAGGGTGATTTCGTGCTCGACAATCTCGACAACGAGGTCAAGCTCTGGACCAAGACGCCCTATCGCTTTCTCAAGCGGCAGGCCTCGTTCAATTCCGGCCGCTGGGTCACGATCGACAATGGCGCGGAAGTGCTGGTTGGCTCGGTCGGCCGCTAAACACGAAGCAACGCTGTCCGGCGAACAGGCGCCCTCGGCGCCTGTTTTCGTTTTCGGGCCTGATCGACGGCTGGTCATGACGTCCGGCAGTCGCGCGCGGCGCGGCCTCAGGCGCTGCCGATCAAGATGCCCGCCGCCAGAACCAGCCCGCCCCCCAGCACCACCTGGAAGGCTGCGCGCAGGAAGGGCGTTTCCATGAAGCGGTTCTGGATGAAGGCGATGGCCCAGAGTTCGATGAATACGATGGCGATTGCCAGGATCGTCGCGGTCCAGAAGGACGGAATGAGATAGGGTAAGGCATGGCCGAGGCCGCCGAGCGTCGTCATGATGCCGCAGGCCAGGCCGCGCTTGATCGGTGATCCCCGTCCGGAAATCTTGCCATCGTCGTGCGCGGCCTCCGTGAATCCCATGGAGATGCCGGCGCCGACCGAGGCCGAAAGGCCGACGAGGAAGGTCTGCCAGCTGTCCTGCGTGGCGAAGGCGGCGGCGAAGATCGGCGCCAGCGTCGAGACCGAGCCGTCCATCAATCCGGCAAGGCCCGGCTGCACATAGGTCAGTACGAACTGACGTCGCGCTGTCTCGTCCTCCTTGCCCCGTGCCTCCTCGGTCATGTGTCGGCCTTCCAGCATGCGCGCCGTGTCGCTGTGGCCTTCTTCGGCCAAGGCCAGATCGCCCAGCAGCTGGCGGGTCTGCGCATCCGTCGTGCGCTTGGCGGCTTCAAGGTAGAAGCTGTGCGCTTCCTCCTCCATCCGTTCGGCTTCGTCCCGAATCTGCTCCAGCGTCAGGGTCTGGCGCAGCCAGTCGGGTCTCTGACTGATGAAGCCCGACACGTGCTCGCGACGGATCAGCGGGATGCGGTCTCCGAACCGGCGGCGGTGCATGTCGATCAGCATGTTGCGATGGCTGTGCTCCACCTCCGCCATGTCCTCGAACACCTTGGCGGAGGCCGGATAGTCGGCGCGCAGATGGTCGGCATAGGCGAGGTAGATGCGGGCATCATCCTCTTCGGACGAAATCGCCAGCGCGAGAATTTCCTGCTCCGACAGCGTGTCGAAGCGGCGGCGGGATGTCGTGGGGAAGGAGAAGAGCATGGCAGACCCTTTTTTAGAACGGTTCTAAACTAGGCGGATCGGCGAGAAATGCAAGCCTTGGGGAGATGGCGACTTACGCTTTTGCGGCGCGCAGCAGGCGGGCCGATTCAAAGGGCCTTTGACCGGCGTGGGCGAAGGAACAAAACTGCAAGTTCTCGCGTTTTCTGGTTGCAAACGTTCGAAGGAACCATCGAACGACAGATTTTGAACCCACGGAGAATGACTATGGACGTTAACGGCGTAGGCTGGCTTGCAGCAATCATCATCGGCGGCTTTGCCGGCTGGCTCGCAGAGCAGTTCATGAAGTCCAATATGGGCGTGTTCATGAACATCATCCTCGGCATTCTCGGCGCGGTCGTGCTGAACGCCATTCTCGCCTTCGCCGGCGTCGGCTTTACCGGCTGGCTGGCCTACCTCGTGGTCGGCTTCATCGGTGCCTGCCTGCTGATTGCCATCGGTCGCGCTATTCGCCGCTAAGGTGGATGGCTGAACAAGGATCCGCATCATGTTGACGTTTTCAGGCGAAGGCAACGGTCAGGGGAGGCTCGAAATCAACGGCGCCTCGCAGCCTGTGACCTATGAACTGGTCGTCGCCCGCGAAGAGGACGATACAACAGGTGCGCATCCGCCTGGATGCGCCGCGAGACTGGCTGATGAAGCAGGGTTTCAGCGGCGAGGCGATCCTTGTTCGCGACAATGGAAGCCGCATTGCGGTGCGCCGCGATGGCGGTGTCGATGTTGCGGACTCTGTGTCAGTGACGCTCGAAGGCTATGACGACAGCCTCGACAACGGGCCGGAGCTGAGACAGGCCTATCCGGAACTCAGGCACTGAGCATCGGACAATGCGATCAAGAAAAAGGGCGCTCCGGGAGGGGCGCCCTTTTTGCGTTTCGATCTTGCGGACCGGCTCAGTCCTTGGCGCGCTCGACATAGGAGCCGTCTTCGGTGGCGATGACGACGCGCGTACCGGAGGTGATGTGCGGCGGGACGAGCGTGCGGATACCGTTCGACAGATTGGCCGGCTTGTAGGAAGACGAAGCCGTCTGCCCCTTGGTGACCGGCTCGGTGTCGATGATTTCCAGCGTCACATGCCGAGGAAGCTCGATAGCGATCGCGACGCCTTCGTGGGTGGAAAGCGTCACCGCCATGCCTTCCTGCAGATAGGCCTTCCCGTCGCCGATATCTTCGGCCGACATGACCAGCTGGTCGTAGCTTTCCGGGTTCATGAAGTGGAAGCCTTCGCCGTCTTCGTAGAGGAAGGTATGTTCGCGATCCTCGACAAAGGCACGCTCGACCTGTTCGGTCGTGCGGTAGCGCTCGGACACCTTCACGCCGTCGGAAATGCGGCGCATGTCCACCTGGGTCACCGGCGTTCCCTTGCCCGGATGGAAGTTCTGGGCGGTAAGCACGACATAGAGCTTGCCGTCGACATCGAGCACATTGCCCTTGCGCACGGAGGAGGCGATGACCTTAACCATAAGTCTTCCTTGTAACAAAGCGGGATGCATCGTAGAGGAGCGCCACCGATTGCGCTGCCGCCGCGAGGCAAGAATTGCGGATTGGCGCCGCACCTAGCGCATATTTCGGCAAATAGCCAGTGCGCCGGACAGCAACAGCCCGCGCCTTCAAGGCGGTTTTGCGCCGTCCGGCCGAGCCATGAGACACGACGCGCCATGACCGCCCCTTCCGCTTCCCCCTGGTGGACCCCGCATGTCCATGCCGACCGACGGCCCTTTCTGCTGGCGCGCAACCGGATCAAGGCCGCGCTGCGGCGCTATTTCGAGGCTCAGGATTTCATCGAGGTAGAGACGCCGGCCCTGCAGGTCTCGCCCGGCAACGAGGCGCATCTCCATGCCTTCGCAACCGAGGCTGTCGGACCCGATGGAGCGTCCAGCCCCTATTACTTGCATACCTCGCCGGAATTCGCTTGCAAGAAGCTGCTCGCGGCGGGGGAAATGCGGATTGCCTGTTTCGCACCCGTCTATCGCAACCGCGAGCGCGGGCCGCTCCACCATCCCGAGTTCACCATGCTCGAATGGTATCGTGTCGGCGAGACCACCGAGGCACTGATGGCGGATTGCGCGATCCTGCTGCAAACCGCGGCGGAGGAGGCTGGCAGCACGCGCCTCAGCTGGCGCGGCCATGCGATCGATCCAAGTCTGTTGCCCGAGCGGCTGACGCTGGCGGCGGCCTTCGAGCGCCATGCCGGCATCGATCTTCTGGCAAGTCTTTCTCCCTCCGGCGAGACCGACCGCGCCATGCTGGCAGACGCGGTCCGCGCGGCCGGCATGCGCGTTGCGGTGGACGACACCTGGTCGGATCTCTTCAGCCGCGTTCTCGTCGAAAAGATCGAGCCGCATCTCGGCATGGAACGGGCGACCGTGCTCTGCGACTATCCGGTGGCGGAAGCGGCCCTTGCCCGGCGCAGCCCGGCCGATCCCCGCGTTGCGGAGCGGTTCGAACTCTACGCCTGCGGCGTCGAACTGGCCAATGCCTTTGGCGAACTGACGGACCCGGCCGAGCAGCGGCGGCGTTTCGAGGCGGAAATGGCGGAGAAGGCCCGTGTCTATGGCGAGCGCTACCCGCTGGACGAGGATTTCCTGGACGCCCTTGCATCCATGCCGGAGGCAAGCGGTATAGCGTTGGGCTTTGACCGTCTCGTGATGCTGGCCTCCGGGGCCAGCCGGATCGAGCAGGTGCTCTGGGCGCCGGTTGCCCTGCCGGAGCCCGGCCGATGACCGCGCCGCTGAAGTCCCCGGCCGATCTCGCCGATGCGGCTCTGATCCCGCCTGAGGCCGTGGCCGGGCTCGAGGCCGTCGCCGCCCGCTATGCAGTGGCCGTCACGCCGGCGATTGCCGACCTGATCGACCCGAGCGATCCCGAAGACCCGATCGGTCTGCAGTTCCTTCCCACGACAGCCGAGCTCGACCGCCGGCCGGAGGAGGAGGCGGACCCGATCGGCGATGCGGCCCATAGTCCCGTGCCGGGCATCGTCCACCGCTATCCCGACCGCGTGCTGCTCAAGGCCGTTCACGTCTGCCCGGTCTATTGCCGCTTCTGTTTCCGGCGGGAGATGGTCGGCCCGCAGGGGCTCGGCACGCTGTCGGGCGAGGAGATGGATCAGGCGATGGCCTATATTGCCGCGCGGCCCGAGATCTGGGAAGTGATCCTGACTGGCGGCGATCCGCTCGTCCTGTCCCCGCGCCGCCTTCAAGCCATTCTCGAACGTCTGGGCGGGATCGACCATGTCAAGATCGTTCGGCTCCACAGCCGGGTGCCGGTGGTGGAGCCCGAGCGCATCGATCCGGCCCTGATCGCGGCGCTGAAAGCGAGCGGGAAGGCGGTCTATGTGGCACTGCATGCCAACCATCCGCGTGAACTGACGGGGGCGGCGCAGGCTGCCTGCGCCCGGCTGATCGATGCCGGTGTCGTCATGCTGAGCCAGACCGTGCTGCTCAAGGGGGTCAATGACGATGTCGAGACTCTCGCGCGCCTGATGCGCGGCTTCGTCGAGGCGCGCATCAAGCCTTATTATCTCCACCATCCGGATCTGGCGCCCGGCACGGCGCATTTTCGCCTGTCGATCAAGGAAGGGCAGGCGCTGGTGGCCGCGCTGCGGGGCCATGTTTCCGGCCTCTGCCAGCCCACTTATGTGCTGGATATTCCCGGCGGTCACGGCAAGGCGGTCGTCTCCGCATCCTCTATCGCCGAAGATGCAGAAGGCGGACATCGGGTCACCGATTTCCGTGGCGGCACCCATCGCTACGCGCCCTGCAGCGAGGGCCTGTAGAACGGCCAGCCCGTGCGTCGTCGCGTGGCGTCAGACAATGCGGCAAAGACGGATGCCATGAAAAGCCCGCCGAACCGAAGGGCGGCGGGCTTCTTGACGCGCGGAGCGGGCGATCAGCCTTCCTTGATCGGCGCGATCGAGATTTCGACGCGCCGGTTCTGGGCGCGGCCGGACTCGGTGGCATTGGAGGCGACAGGACGATCCGCGCCATAGCCGACGGCCGACATGCGCCGCTGGTCCACGCCCTGCGAGCCGAGATAGTTGGCGACGGAGGCGGCACGGCGCTCGGAAAGGCCCTGGTTGTAGGCGGCGCCACCGGTGGAATCGGTGTGGCCATCGACGTCGATCAGCGTCTTGTTGAACTTGCGCAGCACGATCGCGACGGAACTCAGCGTCGGATAGAAGTCGGGGTTCACCTGGTCCTGGTCGGTGGCGAAGGTGATGTTGGACGGCATGTTCAAGATGATGCGATCGCCGTTGCGCGTCACCGAAACGCCGGTGCCGCGCAGCTGCGCGCGCAGCTCGTTTTCCTGGCTGTCCATATAATTGCCGATCAGGCCGCCGCCGAGCGCACCGATGCCGGCGCCGACAAGCGCGGAGTCGCGACGCCCGCGGGCACTGCCGCCCACAAGCAGGCCAGTCGCCGCGCCAAGCCCTGCGCCGATCAGCGCGCCGCCGGCGGTGTTCGACATCTTCTGCTCGCCCGTATAGGGGTCGGTGGTGGTGCAGCCGGAAAGATAGATGGCCGACACGGCCACGATGGCGAGTTTTTTCAGCATCGAATCAGGATCCCCCAATGAATGGCGGATTCTCTTATGGTCGATTGCGGCAGCATGATGAAGAGCAGGAACGCGCATGCGTGCGTCCTCTTTTCCCATGAAGACCGATCAGGCTGCGGTCGGAACCAGGTGCTTGTAGAAAAAAGTCGAGTCGCAGAAGCGTCCGTCCGGGAACAGCGCATAGTCTGGAATTGTGCCGACCCTTTGCCAGCCGAGCAGGGGATAGATCGCCTCGGCGGGGCTGCCGGTCGCCGTGTCCAGCACCAGCACATGGCGCCCAAGGCGGAGCGCCTCGCGCTCGGCAGCCGCCATCAGCGCGCGCCCCAGCCCGCGGCGGCGGCCCCTGCGATGCACCAGCAGCTTTTTCAGATCGGCGCGGTGCGGCTGGTTGGGCGGCAGGCCGATGCCGAGCTGGACGGTGCCCAGGAGCTCTCCGTCGATCTCGGCTACCAGCAGCACGCAGGCGCCTGCATCCACCGCATCGGCGACGCCGGCCCAATAGGGTCGAGCCTCATCCTCGCCATAGGGAGACAGGAAGCCGACCGAGGCTCCGTCCGCCACGCAATCGATCAGAATTGCCGAAAGGGCCGGTGCGAGGTCGCGCGCCTCTGCTGCGGTGAGACTGCGGAGGGTGGGGGCGGAGCTGACACTCATGATGCGGCCTTGTGGAGGATGATGGCATAGCGGGCAGGGGCCGGATGCGGGTTGGAGAAGACGATCGCCTCATCGAGCCGCATGAACAGGCAGTCGCCTGCTTCCAGATCATGCGTGGCGTCGCCGGCAGTCATGCGCATCCGCCCTTCGAGCAGCCAGAGATGCTGGCTGTAGGCGGCCTCGAACGGATTGCGCTCGAAGACGACACGGCCTCCGGGCGGGAAGACGACGTCGACCAGATCGACGGGGGAGCCGACGCCCTCCGGCGAGACGGCGCGGCGGCGATACCCGGTCTCGGGATCCTGCCATACATGCTGGTCGGCGTGACGGCGCAAGGGCGCGCCGGCGGCTTGCGTACCGGCGAAGAAGCGGGAGAGCGTGGTGCCGAGCCCGTGGCAGAGCCGCGCCAGAAGTTGCGCCGTCGGATTGGCCTCGCCGCGCTCGATGCGCGAGATCATGGCGCGGCTGACGCCGGAGCGCTCCGCGAGGCCATCGAGCGTGACGCCGAGGTCGAGCCGGAGCTGCCTTACCCGCGCGCCCAACGCCGCATCTGTCATCAGGTCCTGAGTTTCCATCATATAAGAATTACTGACGCCGATGATGGAGTCAAGCGCCGTTACGGGGCTGATAAACAATGAAGAAACAGCGTTAAAAAGGCCGCAATTCCCGCTTTGCGCCTCAAGGTCCCGCTGCTATATGCGGCGCATGACAAACAGTTCATCCAAGACCCCGCTCGAGCGGATCCGCAATTTCTCGATCGTCGCGCATATCGATCACGGCAAATCGACGCTTGCCGACCGGCTGATCCAGACGACCGGTGGCCTGGCCGAACGCGAGATGAGCGAGCAGGTTCTCGATTCGATGGATATCGAGCGCGAGCGCGGCATCACCATCAAGGCGCAGACCGTGCGGCTGCATTACAAGGCGCAGGACGGCGAAACCTATGTGCTGAACCTGATCGACACGCCCGGCCATGTCGACTTCGCCTACGAGGTCTCGCGCTCGCTTTCGGCCTGCGAAGGCTCGCTGCTGGTCGTCGATGCCAGCCAGGGTGTCGAGGCGCAGACGCTTGCGAATGTCTATCAGGCGATCGACAACAACCATGAGCTCGTCACTGTGCTCAACAAGATCGACCTGCCGGCCGCCGAACCCGAGCGGATCAAGGCGCAGATCGAGGAGGTGATCGGCATCGACGCCTCCGACGCGGTGCTGATCTCTGCCAAGACAGGGCTCGGCATTCCCGACGTGCTGGAAGCCATCGTCACCAGGCTGCCGGCGCCGAAGAGCGAAGGCGGCGAGAGCGCGCCCTTGAAGGCGCTGCTGGTCGACAGCTGGTACGACACCTATCTCGGCGTCATGGTTCTTGTCCGCGTCATCGACGGCGTGCTGGCCAAGGGGCAGACCGTGCGGATGATGGGCACCGGCGCCAAGTACCAGATCGAACGCGTGGGCGTGCTGACGCCGAAGATGGTGGCCATGGATAGCCTCGGCCCAGGCGAGATCGGCTTCATCACCGCCTCGATCAAGGAAGTGGCCGACACCCGCGTCGGCGATACGATCACCGACGATCGTCGGCCGACCGCCTCGGCCCTGCCGGGCTTCAAGCCGGCCCAGCCTGTGGTGTTCTGCGGCCTCTTCCCGGTCGATGCCAACGACTTCGAAGAGCTGCGCGGCGCCATGGGCAAGCTCAGGCTCAACGATGCCTCCTTCTCCTTCGAAATGGAAAGCTCGGCCGCGCTCGGCTTCGGCTTCCGCTGCGGCTTCCTGGGTCTCCTGCATCTCGAAATCATCCAGGAGCGCCTCTCCCGCGAGTTCGATCTCGATCTGATCGCCACCGCGCCTTCGGTCGTCTACCAGCTGACCATGACGGACGGCACGCAGAAGGAGCTCCACAATCCGGCCGACATGCCGGATGTCGTCAAGATCGAGGAGTTCCGCGAACCCTGGATCAAGGCGACGATCCTGACGCCAGACGACTATCTCGGCGGCATCCTGAAGCTCTGCCAGGACCGGCGCGGCGTACAGACGGAGCTGACCTATGTCGGCAACCGCGCGATGCTGACCTATGACCTGCCGCTCAACGAAGTGGTCTTCGACTTCTATGATCGGCTGAAGTCGATCTCCAAGGGCTATGCCTCCTTCGACTATGCGCTGACCGATTACCGGGAAAGCGATCTCGTCAAACTCTCGATCCTCGTCAATGGCGAGCCGGTCGATGCGCTCTCCATGCTGGTCCACCGCTCTGCGGCCGACCGGCGCGGACGCACCATGTGCGAGAAGCTGAAGGATCTCATTCCGCCGCACATGTTCCAGATCCCGATTCAGGCGGCGATCGGCGGCAAGGTGATCGCGCGCGAAACGGTGCGGGCCTTGCGCAAGGACGTGACGGCCAAGTGCTATGGCGGCGACGCGACCCGCAAGCGCAAGCTCCTGGAAAAGCAGAAGGAAGGCAAGAAGCGCATGCGCCAGTTCGGCAAGGTGGAGATTCCGCAGGAAGCCTTCATCGCCGCGCTGAAGATGGGCGACGAATAAGTCTGGCATTGTCGGCACATGGCGCTATAGTTCAGCGTCTGCGAATGCACGCTGAGCGGAAGGCCGAGCCATGTCGATCCCCGTCAAGTCTGCCCCCAAAAGCGACCCGCCACGCAAGCCCCGGCCCGTGCGCTCCGATGAGGAGCGCGCGGCATTGGAAAAGCAATGGCGGGAGGAGAATGCCGAGGCGATCCGGCTCGAGAACGAGTATGTTGAGAAGCACGGTCTGCCGCTCGCGCAGTACAGGCTCTTTTGAACGTGAAGTATCACGCTCATCGGCTGGTCCGCTCGAAAGGGCTGGTGCTTGACCTCCAGGCCGGTGTGCTTGACACCTTGCCAACCCGTATCGTCGCGCCACTGCATCCAGTCGCTGACATGGGCTGGACGTTCAACCGGCTGACGCCGCTCTGCAAGATCGACGGTCGAAGCTACGTTCTTTCAGTCCAGCGACTGGCTGCGGTAGAGGTTCGTGCAATCGGCCCATCCGTTGCCGACCTCTCCGCCCTTCGAGACCAGATCACCGCAGCGCTCGACCTGCTGTTTCAAGGCTTTTGAGCCGTCACGCCTCCGCCCTGTAGCCTTGAACCAGGCGTGGGAAATCCGCTTCCGCTGGGAATTGCGGAAAGCTGGCGCGGGCGCCGGTTTCGGCGAAGGCGAGTTTCTCGCTCGTATAGGTCTCCATATAGGGGCTGAACCAGTTGGTCTCGTCCAGCGTGGTCGCCCGCAGATTGACGAAGTCCTCCATGCCCTCCGGTCGGGTGAAGAGCCAGCTCAAGCAGTCGGGGCAGAAGAAATGCCGTGTTCCGCCCCGCAGGCCGCCGAGCACCGGTTCGCCAGCCAGGACCGCAAATCCCTCGGCGGGAAAGAGCGCGCTCAGCGAATAGGCACTCGCGCTCATTTTCTGGCAACCGGTGCAATGGCAGGCCATGGTCAGGATCGGCTCGGCCGTCACCTTCAGGCGCACGCCCCCACAGCGGCAGCTACCTTCGAGCGGCAAGGTCGGTTTCATGGGTCTCACTCCTCGAGATTGCCTCACGGGCTTTCGGCATCTTCCTTGTGGCAGGGCCAGGTCTCCGGGATGGTGAGGCCCGGCGGCAGTTTGGTCTCCGCATTGCCGCAGGAAAGCGCCACCTGATCCTGAGTGAGACCAGTAGCCGCAGACAGGTCGAGGCCTTCGATCCGGGTCAGGAACAGGAACGCCTTGCTGAAATCGATCGGTCCGTCGAAGGTCGCCCCGCTGAGCCGGGCGCGGGAAAGATTGGTCAGCGAAAAGCGCGCCCCGGTCAGCACCGCCTTGTCGAAGACCACGCGGGAGAGTTCCGCCTTCTCGAAATCGGCCCTGGTCAGGTCCGCGCCGGTGAAGTCGGCGCGTTGCAATTCGGCCCCCACGAAGGAGGCGCCTTCTGCCTTGATGTCCTTGAAGCTGGCGCGATAGGCCTCGATGCGCGCAAAGACCGTGCCCTTTGCAGTGGCACCCGCAAGCCAGGTGCGCAGCAGGCGCGCCTTCTCCAGGTTGGCGCCGGAGAGATCGGAGCCGGACAGATCGGTCAGCGACAGGTCGGCCGATTTCAGATTGGCCTTGTCCAGCTGACTGGAGCTCAGCATCAGGCTGGTCTTGCTGCAGCCGCTCCAGTCGAGCGCGGAAGCCGGCGTGGCGTTGCAATCGGCAGCCGCAGCCGGCAGCGCCGTCACCGCGGCACACAGCACGACAACCGCGGACAGGCCGAAGCGAAACAGGCGAGAGGTCGAGATCAACAGGCGCTCCTCCATCGGGCCGGCCGAGACTGCGCCAGCTCCTTCTTCTCTCTCAAGAATAGGGTGGCGAAGGCCATCCGGCAACGCGCAGCCGCCGAAGCCTCTGCGTCGCAAAGGCTCTCGGCTGGTGACGTTTCTGGTCGCACGGTTGTTTTCCCTCAGGCCGCGCGCGTCTCGCCTGCGGTCTCCGGTAGATCGCGTCTGCGAATCTGCTGCACCCAGGCGCGGGCGAGCGCAAGGCCCGCCGCCTCGGCTTCGGCGCCGAAGCGGGCTTCCAGTGCCGCCGATCCGGCAAGCCAGCTCGGGTCGATCCGGTCGATCTGATCGGCATAGAGGCTCTTCCACTCGGCAACCACGGCCCTCCCGGCCTCGAAATGGAACTGCATGCCATAGGACGCCCGGCCGATGCGAAATGCCTGATTGGCCGTCGTCTCGTTTTCCGCCAGATGCACGGCGCCGGGCGGCAGGCTGAAGGTGTCGGCATGCCATTGGAAAATCGGGAAGGATCGGCCCGCCGTGGCGAGAACGGGGTCACACCGCCCCTCCTCGGTCAGCCGGATCTCCTGCCAGCCGAATTCCCGCGCCACGCCGAGCCGGTTCTGTGCCCCATGGGCGCGGGCGAGGATCTGGCTGCCGAGGCAGATGCCGAGCACCGCCCGATCCCTCTCCCCGAACCGCGCCATCAGCACTGCAAGGTCCGGCAGATAGGGAAAGAGCGCATCGTCGAGCGCGCTCTGCTCTCCGCCGAGCACCACCAGGGCATCGTGCTCGTCCGGTCCTTCGGGCAAAGCGTCGCCAAGATAGGCCTTGCGGATATCGAGCGTCCCGCCCGCTTCGTTCAGCGCCGTGCCGACGAGACCGAGCATCGAATGGGGCATGTTTTCAACGACGAGGACGTGCATGGCGGCTCCGGGAATGATGGTGAAGATGATCATGTCCGGCCGCGCGCCTCAAGCTCGTCTTTGGCGGCAAACCGGCTTTTTCCGGCTTTCGCCTTGACCTTTGAGGCCGAAAAGGGCATTGCACCGCCTCAATTGCGGCCGGGCCCCGGGCCTGAGCGCGCGCAAAACGGATCGATCATGAGCAAACCGACCTCCTCGGCTCCCTCGCAGCGCATGTTGCGGGTGGGGGAACAAGTCCGCGCCGCCCTGACGCAGGTGCTGCAGCGTGGAGAGGTGCGCGATCCGCTGATCGAGACGACGGTGATTTCGATCTCGGAAGTGCGCATGTCGCCCGATCTCAAGATCGCGACTGCCTTCGTGACGCCGCTCGGCGTCAGCGATCACGAGGCGACCGTCGAGGCGCTCAATCGCAATGCCAAGTTCATTCGCGGCCGCCTGAGCCCGCATCTCCGGCAGATGAAATATATGCCCGAAGTGCGCTTCCGCGACGATACGAGCTTCGACAACTACAAGAAGATCGATGCGCTGCTGCGCTCGCCCGATGTGGCGCGCGACCTGGACGCGGGCGAGGACGAGGCCTGAGGCCTGCCTCCGCCCTTCGAGACACGATCAAACCCTGGCAAGAACCTGGACTAGAAGACGATGGGAAAACCGCGCAAGCCGAAAGGGCGCCCGGTCTCGGGCTGGCTCATTCTCGACAAGCCGCTCGATTTCGGCTCGACCGAGGCTGTCTCCAAGATCAAATGGCTGTTCAAGGCCCAGAAGGCCGGCCATGCCGGCACCTTGGATCCGCTCGCCTCCGGCATGCTGCCGATCGCGCTTGGCGATGCCACGAAGACCGTGCCCTATGTGATGGACGGCCGAAAGATCTATGAGTTCACCGTCGCCTGGGGCGAGGAGCGGACGACGGACGATCTGGAGGGCGAGGCTGTCAAGACCTCCGATCGCCGTCCGGGCGAGGAAGAGATCCGTGCGCTTCTCCCGCGCTACACCGGTGTCATCTCGCAGATCCCGCCGCAATTTTCCGCCATCAAGATCGACGGCGAGCGGGCCTATGATCTGGCGCGCGAGGGGGAGACGCTCGATATCCCGGCCCGCGAAGTCGAAGTGTTCCGTCTGACCTTGCTCGGCTGCACGCCCAATCTCGCGCATTTCGAAATTGAATGCGGCAAGGGCACCTATGTGCGGTCCATGGCGCGCGACCTCGGTCGCGATCTCGGCTGCTACGGGCATATTGCTTCGCTGCGCCGCTCCTTCGTCGCCCCCTTCGCCGAGGAGCGCATGGTGCCGCTTTCGGCCCTGACGGCGCTCGAGAAGATCGAGGACGAAGCCGACCGTCTGGCCGCGCTCGACGCTCACCTGATCGACACCGGGGAAGCGCTCTCCTCCCTGCCGCATATCGCGGTTTCGGAAGACCAGGCGCACCGGCTGCGCATGGGCAACCCCATCATCCTGCGCGGGCGGGATGCGCCGCTGGCCGAGCCCGAAGCCTATGCCACCGCGCGTGGCAAGCTGGTGGCGATCGGCGAAATCGGCGAGGGCGAGTTCCGTCCCAAGCGCGTCTTTAACGCGGAGTAGCAGGAGCACCGGCGGTTCTACCAAGGTAAGCCCGCCGGAACGCCTCTTTTCTTTTGGCTGCAGATGCTCTATAGGCACCGCCAGCACGGGAACCGGCTCTTGCCGCCATGTTCCCTTTGCTCTTCAAGGCCCCAGCTGAACGACATCTCGGCTGCCGGCGTCCCGAAATCCTCAGACATAGAAAGGATCACCGATGTCGATCACCGCAGAACGCAAGGCAGAGCTGATCAAGCAGTATGCAACCGCCGAAGGCGACACCGGTTCCCCGGAAGTCCAGGTGGCCATCCTCACCGAGCGGATCAACAATCTGACCGAACACTTCAAGGGCCACAAGAAGGACAACCACTCGCGTCGTGGCCTTCTCACCATGGTGTCCAGCCGCCGTTCGCTTCTTGATTATCTCAAGAAGAAGGACGAAGGTCGCTACACCGCGCTGATCGGCGCCCTCGGCATTCGCCGCTAAGACCAATCCCGGCGGGCTCCTTGCTGCAAGGACGCCCGCCGTTTTCTTTTAACGGCGTGGTTTCTCACGCCCGCCACGAAGCGAGGCCCGATCGGGGCCTTGGCAGAAACGTCTTCCAGCAGGCCGGATGGGCCGGACTGCGGATCAACCTGGACCTCTCATGGGGCAGGATTGCCGGATGCTTCCGCGCCGAACGGCGCGGTGACGCGAAGCCTCCCGCTGTCTTGCCCGTGATTGTGTCGCACCTGGCGAAGCAACGCCGCCTGCGCCGCCCCTGAAAGACGAGCAGCGCACCCCGCGTTCCGCCACTGCAAGGACAGAACATGTTCGATACCCACAGCGTCGAAATCGAATGGGCCGGCCGGCCGCTGAAGCTTGAGACGGGCAAGATCGCCCGCCAGGCCGATGGCGCCGTGCTCGCCACCTATGGTGAAACGGTCGTTCTCGCCACCGTCGTCTCGGCCAAGTCGCCGAAGCCGGGCCAGGACTTCTTCCCGCTTACCGTCAACTACCAGGAAAAGACCTACGCCGCCGGCAAGATCCCGGGTGGCTACTTCAAGCGCGAAGGTCGTCCGTCGGAGAACGAGACTCTGGTCTCGCGCCTGATCGACCGTCCGATCCGTCCGCTCTTCCCGGAAGGCTACAAGAACGACACCCAGGTCGTCGTCACCGTCGTCCAGCACGATCTCGAGAACAATCCCGACATCCTGTCGATGGTTGCCACCTCGGCAGCGCTGACGCTCTCCGGCGTTCCCTTCATGGGCCCGGTCGGCGGCGCGCGCGTCGGCTACATCAACGGCGAGTATGTTCTCAACCCGCATCTCGACGAGATGGACGAGTCGAGCCTCGACCTCGTCGTTGCCGGCACGCAGGACGCCGTGCTGATGGTCGAGTCGGAAGCCAAGGAACTGAACGAAGACGTGATGCTCGGCGCCGTCATGTTCGGCCACAAGGGCTTCCAGCCGGTGATCGACGCGATCATCAAGCTCGCCGAAGTGGCCGCCAAGGAGCCGCGCGAATTCGAGCCGGAAGACCATTCTGCTCTTGAAGCCGAAATGCTGCAGCATTTCGAAGCCGAGCTGCGCGATGCCTACAAGATCACCCAGAAGGCCGATCGTTACGCCGCCGTCGACGCGGTAAAGGCCAAGGTCAAGGCGCATTTCTTCCCGGAAGGTCAGGAACCGCGCTACACGGCGGAAGTCATCGGCGCCACCTTCAAGCATCTCCAGGCCAAGATCGTTCGCTGGAACATCCTCGACACCAAGAGCCGCATCGACGGCCGTGATCTCGAGACCGTCCGTCCGATCGTGTCCGAAGTCGGCATCCTGCCGCGCACCCATGGTTCGGCACTGTTCACCCGCGGCGAAACGCAGGCGATCGTCGTTGCCACGCTCGGCACCGGCGAAGACGAACAATATGTCGACAGCCTGACGGGCATGTACAAGGAGCGCTTCCTGCTCCATTACAACTTCCCGCCCTATTCCGTCGGTGAAACCGGCCGCATGGGCTCCCCGGGCCGCCGTGAAATCGGCCATGGCAAGCTCGCCTGGCGCGCCATCCGCCCGATGCTGCCGAGCCCGGAACAGTTCCCCTACACGCTGCGCGTCGTTTCGGAAATCACCGAGTCCAACGGCTCGTCCTCCATGGCCACCGTCTGCGGCACCTCGCTGGCGCTCATGGATGCGGGCGTTCCGCTCGCCAAGCCGGTTGCCGGCATCGCCATGGGCCTGATCCTCGAAGGCGAACGCTTTGCCGTTCTCTCCGACATTCTGGGTGACGAAGATCACCTCGGCGACATGGACTTCAAGGTCGCCGGCACCGCCGACGGCATCACCTCGCTGCAGATGGACATCAAGATCGCCGGCATCACCGAGGAGATCATGAAGGTTGCGCTGAGCCAGGCGCAGGGTGGTCGCAAGCACATCCTCGGCGAAATGGCCAATGCCATCACCGAAGGCCGCGCCCAGCTCGGCGAATTCGCGCCGCGCATCGAGGTCATGCAGATCCCGGTCGACAAGATCCGCGAAGTCATCGGCTCCGGCGGCAAGGTCATCCGCGAAATCGTCGAGAAGACCGGCGCCAAGGTCAACATCGAGGACGACGGCACGATCAAGATCGCTTCCTCCTCCGGCAAGGAGATCGAAGCGGCCCGCAAGTGGATCCACTCGATCGTCGCCGAGCCGGAAGTCGGCCAGATCTATGAGGGCACGGTCGTCAAGGCCGCAGATTTCGGCGCCTTCGTCAACTTCTTCGGCCCCCGCGACGGTCTGGTCCATATCTCGCAGCTCGCCCAGGAGCGCGTCTCCAAGACCACCGACGTGGTCAAGGAAGGCGACAAGGTCTGGGTCAAGCTGATGGGCTTCGACGAGCGCGGCAAGGTTCGCCTGTCCATGAAGGTCGTCGACCAGGCGACCGGCAAGGAAATCGCCCAGGACAAGAAGGCCGAAGGCGACGCTGCCGAGTAAGCCGAAAGAGTTCTTGAGGACGGAGGGCGCGGAGCGGATCGTTCCGCGCCCTTTTTTGATGGTTCGAACGTGTATGGGCTTGAGGCGGACCACCCGCGCGCCCACCCGAAAAGAGGCATGGAGCCCATGAGCCGAGACAGTGTGAAAACCCTGTTCCACCCCTTTGACAGCGGCGTGCTGGCCGCGCCAGGCGAAGGAGAGCGCGTGCTCTTTCTCGGCGCCGAGGCGGGATATCGCCTGCCGCAGGAGTTTGCGGCGACGCTCGCCTGTGTCCAGCCGGACCGGCCCGCCTATCGTGCCCTCGTCTCGGCCGGCGCCAGCGTGACGCCCTTTCCGGAAGGAGAGGACTACGCCGCCACCCTCATTCTCTGCGGCAAGCACCGCGGCGAGAACGAGAACCTGATTGCCGAAGCCCTGAAGCGCACGCGCATCGGCGGGTTGATCCTGGTTGCGGGCACCAAGGAAGACGGCATCCAGTCGCTGCGCAAGCGGTTCGCCGCGCTCGACTGGGGCGGCGACAGCATGCCGAAATATCACGGTGTCGTCTTCTGGTTCGCCCGGCCGGAAGATCCGAGCGCGGAGATCGCCCGCTTCGCCGCCAAGCCCGTGCGTGTCGAAGAACGCTTCGATGCCGCACCCGGCATGTTCTCGCATGACCGGATCGATCCCGGCTCCGAGCTGCTCGTCTCCCGCTTGCCGACCGACTTCACCGGCCATGCGGCAGATTTCGGCGCCGGCTACGGCTATCTCTCCGTCATGCTTGCCGAACGCGCGCCGGGGCTGAAGGGTATTGATCTGTTCGAGTCAGATTACAATTCGCTGGAGGCGGCCCGCGGCAATCTCAAGGCGCTTGCGCCGGATGTGGCCACCCGCTTCTACTGGCAGGACCTGACGGCGGAAGCCCCGCGCGACCATTACGACCTGATCGTGATGAACCCGCCCTTCCACGAAACCCAGGCCGCCGATCCGGCACTCGGCCAGGCTATGATCCGCATGGCCGCCAGGAGCCTCAAGCAGGGCGGGCGCCTGATGATGGTCGCCAATCGCGGCCTGCCCTATGAGCCGGTCATGAACGAGCTCTTCCGCGAGTGGGGCGAAACCTGCAGGAATGCGCGCTTCAAGGTGCTGTGGGGACGACGCTAGGAGCCTGACCATGAGCGAGCGCGATCCGCTCATCATCGCCGATGCCGGTCCGCTGATCCGGCTTGCAGCCGCCGGGTTGCTCGACGCCATTCGGCTGACCAACCGCCGCGTCGTCATGGTCGATCGGATCGAGGAGGAGGTCTGCGGAGATCTCGCCAAGCCGTTCGCTAAGGACATCGCGGACTGGCTTGGGCGGATGGCACCGGCCGTGGAGCGCGTCGAGACGCTGGAAGGACTTGCGATCTCAGCGCTGCGGGAGCGGCCGGACCAGGCCGACAGGCTCAAGAAGGCTCTTCGCAACAGCGGTGAGCGGGCTATCCGCGAATATGTGGAAGCGATCGAGCCGGAGGATGCTGGGGAAGCTCTGATCCTTTATGAGGATGGCGCCGTGCCAAATCTCATGGCAGCGGCCATGGTTCCCATGACGCTGGTGACAACGCGCGCCTTCGTGCGGGATTTGGCGGAACGCGGCGATAACCGCGATGCGCTCGACGCCCTGGAAGCCGTTCCCTACGCGCTCAAACCCGCGATCCGAACGATCATAGAGCCGAACAGCGCCGTTGGCGACTGAGCCTTGGCTCAGCCGTCATCCGCATTCCGCAGGGTTTCCAGCACCGGCATCGAGGTGATGTTGTAGCCGGAGTCCACATAATGGATTTCGCCGGTGACGCCGCTGGCAAGCGGCGAGAGCAGATAGAGCGCGGCGTTTCCGACGTCCTCGATGGTGACGGTGCGGCGCATCGGCGAGTTCTTCTGCTGCCAGGAGAGCATGGCGCGCGCATCCGAAATGCCGGCGCCGGCCAGCGTGCGGATCGGACCGGCCGAAATCGCGTTGACGCGCAGCCCGCGCGGGCCGTAATCGGCGGCGAGGTAGCGCACGGAAGCCTCGAGCGCGGCCTTTGCGACACCCATCACGTTGTAATTCGGCATGACGCGCATGGAACCATTATAGGTCAGCGTCAGCATGGCCCCGCCGGGGTTCATCATCTCTGCCGCCCGCTTGGCGATCTCGGTGAAGGAGAAGCAGGAGATGACCATCGTGCGGCTGAAGTTCTCGCGCGAGGTGTCGGCGTAAAGACCCTTCAGCTCGTTCTTGTCGGAGAAACCGATGGCATGAACGATGAAATCGAGCGTGCCCCAGCGCTCCTTCAGCGTTTCGATGACGCTGTCGACGGAAGCCAGGTCCTCGACATCGCAGGGCAGAAGGATGTCGGAGTTCACCTCGGCGGCAAGCGGCTTCACACGCTTTCCGAGCGCTTCGCCCTGATAGGTGAAGGCGAGGTCCGCGCCTTCGCGCGCCAGCGCCTGGGAAATGCCCCAGGCGATCGAATGGCTGTTGGCGACGCCCATGATGAGGCCGCGCTTGCCTGACATGATCCCGGTCATGGACGCCTCACCCGTTGTAGCGCTGGAAGACGAGCGTGGCGTTGGTGCCGCCGAAGCCGAAGGAATTGGACAGAACCGTATCGATCTTGGCATTGTCGATGCGCTCGCGCACGATCGGCACGCCGGCAAATTCCGGGTCGAGCTCGGTAATATGGGCGCTCTCGCCGATGAAGCGCTCCTTCATCATCAGCAGCGCATAGATCGATTCCTGCACGCCGGCGGCACCCAGCGAATGGCCGGTCAGCGACTTGGTCGATTGGATCGGCGGGATCTTGTCGCCGAACACCTCGCGGATCGCGCCGATTTCCTTGCTATCCCCGACCGGGGTCGAGGTGCCGTGGGTGTTGATATAGTCGATCTCGCCCTTCACCGTGGCAAGTGCCTGGCGCATGCAGCGGATCGCGCCTTCGCCGGAGGGGGCCACCATGTCGTAGCCGTCCGAGGTGGCGCCATAGCCGGTCAGCTCGGCATAGATGGTCGCGCCGCGCGCCTTGGCATGTTCCAGCTCCTCGAGAACCAGAACGCCGGCGCCACCGGCAATCACGAAGCCGTCGCGCGAAACGTCATAGGCGCGCGATGCGGTGGCCGGCGTGTCGTTGTATTTGGACGACATGGCGCCCATGGCGTCGAAGAGGTTCGACATGGTCCAGTCGAGATCTTCGTGCCCGCCGGCAAACATCACATCCTGCTTGCCCCACTGGATCATTTCGGCCGCGTTGCCGATGCAATGGGCGGAGGTGGAGCAGGCCGAGGAGATGGAATAGTTCACGCCGTGGATCTTGAACCAGGTCGCAAGCGTCGCCGAAGCGGTCGAGGACATGGCCTTCGGCACGGCGAAGGGGCCGATCCGCTTTGGGCTGTTGTTCTTGATGGTGATCTCCGCGGCCTCGATCAGCGTGCGCGTCGAGGGGCCGCCGGAGCCCATGATGATGCCGGTGCGCTCATTGCCGGAAATGTCGCTCTCTTCCAGGCCGGAATCGGCGATCGCCTGCTTCATGGCGACATGGTTCCATGCGCCGCCCTGGGACAGGAAACGGGCCGCGCGGCGATCCACAAGGTCGGTCGTGTCGAGGTTCGGCGCGCCCCAGACCTGGCAGCGGAAGCCGTGCTCGGCGAAATCATTCGAGAAGCTGATGCCGGAGCGCGCATCGCGCAAGGACTGCGTGACCTCCTGAGCGTCGTTTCCGATCGAGGACACGATGCCGAGACCCGTGACAACTACCCGTCTCATATGACTGACCTTTTCTCAAATCTGGCGGAAGGGGCGGGCGCGGCCGCGCTCAGGCCGCCTTTTCCTGAAACAGACCGACACGCAGGTCGGTTGCCTTATAGATGGTTTCGCCGTCCGCCTTCATCCAGCCATCGGCAATGCCAAGGACCAGGCGGCCGCGCATCACGCGCTTGAAGTCGATGCCGTATTCGACCAGCTTGGTCTTGGGCGTCACCATGCCGGTGAACTTCACCTCGCCGGTGGAGAGCGCGCGGCCCTTGCCGGGCTCGCCCAGCCAGCCGAGGAAGAAGCCGGTCAACTGCCACATGGCATCGAGGCCAAGGCAGCCGGGCATCACGGGGTCGCCATGGAAATGGCACGGGAAGAACCAGAGATCCGGCGTGATATCGAACTCGGCGCGAACGAAGCCCTTGTCGTGCGGGCCGCCGGTTTCGGAGATCTCGGTAATCCGGTTGAACATCAGCATGGGCGGGAGCGGCAGCTGCGCATTGCCGGGACCGAACATCTCGCCCCGGGCACAGGTCAGGATCTCTTCATAGCCGAAGCTGGATTGTCTCGTCGTCATGAACCTCTGGTGTCCCCGCTATCACATATGGGCCGGTCTGGCTCGGGATGCCTTGTCAGGCTCTGCGTCCGGCACGTGTCCCTGCCTGTCAACGCCCTTTGCCACCCTGCTTTTCCGCAGTCGCATAGCGCATGGCAGGCCAATCGACCAGCGCTATTCGCTGATTTGCTGCTTTTTCGGCCCTGCAACACTGTTCGCGGCCGGCCTCCAGCCCAAACTATTGAAACACTTCTCGGCAAAAGTTATATCGACATTGACAGTCAACTTAACAAGAGCAGCCCGCTCGATGACGAGCAGAGCCGGAGAGCACCGCGGATCCATGACGCAAGCAGCTGACATGCGGACGGAAGATCGCCTGCGCCGCTTCGGCCTTCGGCCGACGCGCCAGCGCCTGGCGCTGGCCGGGCTGATTTTCGCCAAGGGCGACCGTCATCTGACCGTCGAGGAACTGCATGAGGAAGCGGTGGCCGCCGGCGTGCCCGTCTCGCTCGCCACCGTCTACAACACGCTGCACCAGTTCACCGAAGCTGGCATCATCCGCGTGCTTTCGGTGGAAAGCGCCCGCACCTATTTCGACACCAATGTTTCCGACCATCATCACTTTTTCGTGGAGGGCGAGAACGAGGTGCTGGATATCCCGGTCAACAACATCACCATCGGCAATCTCCCGGAACCCCCGGAGGGGCTCGAGATCGCCCATGTCGACGTGGTCATCCGCCTCCGGCCCAAGCGCTGGTAAGACCGGCCAGGCCTTCACCTTACAGCACATCCTTTGGGTCCCGCCCGGGACCGGCCTTGCCTGAAGGCAAAGTCCAGCCGAACACCAGCGCGCCGCCACGCACTGCAAAGGCGGTGAGCACGCCGAGGCCAGAGGCAAAGGCTGGCGGCAGGCCAAGCCAGGTGGCCGCGACATAGGCGCCGGCGCCCGCCAGCGCAGCGGTTACGTAGATTTCCGGCCGCAGCAGTACGGATGGTTCCCCGGCAAGCAGATCGCGCAGCACGCCGCCGAAGGTGGCAGTCAGCATGCCGGTCACCAGCGCCACGACCGGCGAGCCCGTGGCCGCCAGCCCCTTTGCCGCTCCCATGACACAATAGGCCGAGAGCCCGGCGGCATCGAGCCAGACCAGTGTGCGGTAGCGCGAATCGAGCCGATGGGAGGAGAAGAACACCAGCACGCCGACCGTGCCGCAGATCACCAGATAGGCGGGATTGGTCACCCAGAACACCGGTGTCTGGCCGAGAATCACATCGCGCAGCGTCCCGCCGCCGATGCCGGTGACCGAGGCGAGGAAGATGTAACCGATGATGTCGAGCTCGCGCCGCGAGGCCGAGAGGGCCCCTGTGGCGGCAAAGACCGCAACGCCGGCATAATCGAGAATGTCGAGGATCGTCACGAGAGCCGTTCCCTCACTGCGGAAAGAGCGCGCTGGTTCGCCCGGCGGCGTAATAGGCGATCAGCCCGATCCATTCGCGGACCGCTGTCGTCGTCAGCTGGGCATTGAGTGCCGGCTGCGTAAAGTCGAACCCAAACGAGGCGCGGCCGCTTGTCCTGTAATCGGTCGGCCAGGGCGTCACGGCGATTTCGAGCTTGCGAAACAGGCCAATCGCCCGCGGCATATGGAAGGCCGAGGTCAGGAGAAGACAATCGTCGATGCCGGCTTGGCTCAGGACCTCGCGCGTATTGGCGGCATTCTCGAAGGTGGTGCGCGATGCGGCCTCGCGGATCAGGCGGTCGGCTTCGATGCCGAAAGTCGGGAAAAAGCGTTGCGCTGCCTCGGCATCGCCCTCGTAATCGCCGCTGAGCGAGCCATCGCCGCCGGAAACCAGAATGCGCGCCGCTGGAAAGGCGCGGGCCAGACGCAGCGCCTCCACGAAACGGTCGGCCGCCTGGTTGAACTCGATCCCGCCGCGCGTCGCCATCACCTCATTTTCAAAGGCGCCGCCGAGGACGATCAGGCAGGAAACGGCGTCCGGCATGGGCGGACGGGCAAAGCGATCCTCGAGCCGCTGCAGCAGCACCGAGCCTGTGGTGGTGAACAGCGTGACGAACAGCAGCAAGGCCGCCACCCCGCTGAAGGCCAGCCCGAGCCTTTGAAAGCCCGACAGCCCGAAGGCCAAAGCGGCGGCCACGAGCGCGAAGGCGAGCGACAGCGGCTGGGCGAACAGCCAGAAAATCTTGGAAAGAAGGAACATCGACACTCGGAGGCGCTGGCATTGCGTAAGCCCCAACCATAGCCGCCCCAACCCACGCGAGGCAACCGCAGGGAGAGGTGGCTCTTGCCAGATGGACTCTCTTGTCGCATGGAAATTCAATGATGCAGGCAAGGGAAAAGCGGGGGGTTGCGGTGGTCGGGGGTGGGCCGGCGGGGTTGGCGGCGGCGGAGCGGCTGTCGGAGACCGGCCAAACCGTGACGGTCTATGAGGCCATGCCGGCGATCGGGCGCAAGTTTCTGCTTGCCGGCAAGTCCGGTCTGAACCTCACTCATTCGGAAGACTATGCCCGCTTCGTCGGCCGTTTCGGCGCGGCGACGCCGCGGCTGATGCCGGCGCTCGACGCATTTACCCCGGACGATCTGCGGGCCTGGGCTCTGGGGCTCGGCAGTGAAACCTTTGTCGGCTCGTCCGGGCGCGTCTTCCCTATGGAAATGAAGGCCTCGCCCTTGCTGCGCGCTTGGCGTCGACGGCTGGAGGATCGGGGGGTTGCGATCCGCACCCGCCATCGCTGGCTCGGCCTCGATGGCGATGCCTTGAGACTGCGTTTCGAGACGCCGGAGGGGATCGTCGAAGAGCGGGCGGAGGCGGTGCTTCTGGCGCTTGGTGGCGCCAGCTGGCCGCGGCTCGGCTCGGACGGCCGCTGGGTGGCCGGTCTTGCTGCCGCGCAGGTGTCGATCGCCCCGTTCCAGCCTGCCAATTGCGGGTTCGATGTTGCTTGGAGCGAGATCTTCCGGGAGCGCTTCGCCGGTGCGCCGGTGAAATCGGTGGTGGCCCGCTCGCGCATGGGCAGCAGCCAGGGGGAGTTCGTCATCAGCCGGCATGGGATCGAAGGCAGCTTGGTCTATGGCCATGCCGCAGCCTTGCGGGATCAACTGGCCGAGGAGGGGAGAGCGGCGCTGATCCTCGATCTTGCGCCGGGGCGGCCGGTCGAGCGGCTGACACAGGCCTTGGCGGGCCAGCCGGCGCGCGTCAGCCTGTCCAACCGCCTGCGCAAGGCCGCGGGGCTCGATCCGGTCAAGATTGCGCTCGTGCGCGACTGTGCGCCGGAGACGCTGACCGGGGATGTCGCGCGACTGGCCGAAACGCTGAAAGCTTTGCCTATTCCCCTCCAGCGCACACGGCCGATCGAAGAGGCCATCTCTTCAGCCGGCGGCGTCCGGTTCGAGGGCCTCGACGGGCAGTTCATGCTGCGCGACATTCCCGGCCTGTTCCTGGCCGGCGAGATGCTGGATTGGGAAGCGCCGACAGGCGGCTACCTGCTGACCGCCTGCATGGCGACAGGCCGCGCCGCAGCCGACGGTCTTGCCTCATGGCTTGCGGCACGGCCGGCTGCGGTGGATGACTAACGCCGAAGGATGGTCCAGCCGCTCCTGAGGGGAAGCGGGCGCTTAACGGAAAACCGGCGAGCGGGTGGCGTTCATCAGCAGTTCGTGTTCGCTGGCAAAGGATCCGAAGAGGCGCGTCAGGCGAATACGCTCGTCCTCGCTCAGCCGGTAGCGCCGGCAGAACTCGTCGACGCTGCGGATGCGCCGGACGACCCCGTCCTTCTGGAGCTGGGAAAGATCGAGATGTTCGCTCAACGACAGGGCCTCCTCGCCAAAATGGTCGCGAACAAACGGCGAGCCGCGCCATTAGTTCCGCGCCCTTGAAGAAAAAATCGGTCGGCGTCCGAGAGCTTCGACCAATGGTTCTTTGACCGTTAACTGGCGGTTGAAACTGATCGTCGACTGGCCTAGTTCGCCGCTTTCTGCGAGAGGCAGCTGACGAGGCGTATCATGTCCAGCAAGAAGTCCGTCGTTCTGATCGTCGAGGACGAGGCGGAAATCCGGTTTAACACGCTCGATGCATTGGAAGAGATCGGGCACACGGTCCTGGAGGCGGCCAATGCCGACGAGGCCATCATCCTGCTTCGAAACCGTCAGGACATTGAGGTTGTCTTCACCGATGTGAACATGGCGGGATCGATGGACGGGCTGCAGCTCGCCCGCCGCGTGCGCGCCATGCGTCCAGCGCTCGGCGTCATCATCACCTCGGGGCTGGTTCGGCTCGATCCGATGCTGCTTCCCGCGCGCACGGTCTATCTGCCAAAGCCCTATCAGTTTAGCGATCTGTTCGCCGCCATCGACCGCGTGACGAGCTGAGACGGCCAGCACGCCCGGGAACAAGGCTGCACTCTTCCGGTTTTGCCTCGCGGCCCGGCGCGATGCCGGGTCGAAGACCGGAAGGAGACTGTTATGGCCAAGGCCGATCACAAACATATTGGCGTGGGTGCAAAGGGAAAGGGTCACGGGACGGGCGCAATGACCGAGCTCGACGACTCCATCCTGCCCGCCAATTCCGTTCTGTCCAATCGCGACAAGGCCCAGCATTCGCGCGAGCGTGGACTCGACAGCAAGACGATCATGGACGAGCAGTTCCAGGACAATGAAGCCAATCAGCGTTTCGACTGACGGGTTGTGCGGGCAGGGCATTGAGAACCTGCCCGCCGCTGTCCCTCGGGCATTTCCGGCGATCACTGGATCACCTGCAATGCTCGATGTCTTTGTTTTGGCCGCATTGTCCGACGCCGAAGCGATCACGCTTCGGCTGGAAAGGGTCTAGCGGCGCAGGATGACCCAGATGGCATGGATGATGCCGGGAATATAGCCGCAGAGGGTGAGAAGAATGTTCAGCCAGAACTGCAGGCCAATACCGACCTGAAGGAACACGCCGACGGGCGGGAGCAGAATGGCGAACAGAATACGAATGATATCCATGAAATCCTCGAAGAAGCGTGACGGGCCATCCTGAACGATTCCGAGGCCGGAATGGTTCGATCGCTTTCGCGTGAGTGATCTTTGTAAGGCCGCGGCGCGTCGGTCGCCCGACGCCAAGGGCAACGCGTTTCGCAAACATCACCCGCCGGCTGTTACAATCGGGCGTCGATCGAGCCCCGCCAGCCGTCGTGGCAGACGAGGCGCGACGGACATCAGACGATCGCGCTGCCGGCCATGAAGGCAAGAACGACGAAAATCAGGAAGATGATGATCGCGATGGCGAAGAGGATGCGCGCGATGGTCGCGGTGGCAGCCGAAACGCCGGAGAAGCCCAGAAAGCCGGTGACGAGAGAAATCACCAGGAAGATCAGCGCCCATTTCAACATGGTAAGGGTTCCTTTGCATGGTCTTGGGGGCCCGCATCGCGCTTGCCGGGTTCTTCGGTTGGCGCGCGGCGGACAGGTCAGCGGCGCACGCCCGAATTCCGGGATCGCTGCGCCTTCCCGGGGACGCTCTCAAGACGCACGAGCGGCCGCACAAGTTCCCTGACGACTCGATTTCACGGCCTGGATGCGCGCACTGCAACCGCGAATTCGTGCTTCACGAGCAGAGAAATCTGTCCGGAAACGACGCAATCGGCAGGGAAAGCCGGGTGCCTTTAACAAAAGTGAATGACGCCTTCCCTCATGCGACAGGAAAACGTTCCCATTCCTAGGTGGGAGACACTGTGTGACGGAAGAGAAGAAGAAGCGCCGCCCGAAATCGGGACCGGCGCTCGGGAATATCGACGAGACGAAAACCGTCGTGGAAGCGATGCTTGATGCGGAGAAGGAAGCAGCCCGTCAGAAGACCGAACGGCTGCGCGCCTTGCGTCTTCAGCAACAGCAGCCTGCAGCCAATCGAGACGCCGACGAGGTGTAATGGGCAGACCTTCGCCAAATCCCTCGGTGCGGCACCGGGGAAGGCCTTCACAGAAACAGGCGTTGAAACGGAAAGGGGATTGCAGGCTGGATGGGTGGGAAGCTCGACTGCCACTTCGTTGGCCATAGGGTGAAAACGGAAAAACCCCTATGTTCTTCATCTCCATCGCGTCCGTTTGACACAGACTGCAATCGGGGAGAACAAGTATCCTCCTGCGATCTGGTTCCACGGCAAAACAACTCTTTTCCGATCTGAACGCGACCGACGTATTTCTCGCCCGATGTTGGAAAATCTGTCTTAGCGGCGGAACATTGAGTCCGGCAACTTGTTAACGGCGGGTAACGAAAGCCGCTGCCGGTGGTGGCGGATCAGGTTCGGAAAAAGGAAGATCCCGATGTCTATGAAGCTTCTTGCCATTGCCGCCATGACCCTCGGTATGGCCTCTGCCACCCCGTCCTTCGCACAGTCCACCATGGCACCTGCCGCCAACAGCAACGGCGATTGCACCCAGGCTCTCGCCGGCGCGACTGACAACACCGCTTGCAACGGCCTCGGCGCCGATAAGTCCACGACTGGCTCGGTCACCGCACCGGCTGCCGGCGCAATGGCTCCGAATGCAATGGCTCCGAGCCAGGCTGGTTCCAGCTCTGATTGCCCGACCGTTGCAACGGCTGGCGCCACCGACAACAAGAACTGCACCAACCTGCAGCAGTAATCTGCTTGAGACTGTGCAGTCCGTCTCAGACGGCAGTTTGGACCTCGCTTCGGCGAGGTCTTCTCGTTTATGGCGGCTTGTCGCGCCGGTGGCCTCAGCCGGTCCGCCTTTTCGCCTGAAACCTTCCGTCCTATTTTCCGTTGGCGGGAGGCACCGGAACGAAAGAGGCGAAGCATGGACAAGAGATCGCTCAGACGAGGCCGCGGCGCCGACCCGCTGGAGGCCGAAAACCCGATCGCCGAGCATCGCATCCCCGGGCGCCGACGGGTCGTCATCGTCGGCGGCGGCTTCGGCGGTCTTGCAACGGCCGGAGCGTTGGGCGGCTCCGATGTCGACGTCGTGCTGATCGACCGGCGCAATCACAATCTCTTCCAGCCGCTGCTCTACCAAGTGGCCACCGCTGCGCTGTCCCCTGCCGATATCGCCGAGCCGATCCGTCGGTCTCTCGGCCGTTTCCGCAACATCCGCATCGTGCTCGGCGAAGTGAACGGCGTCGATGCTGCCGGAAAGCGCGTCCTTCTCGAGGACGGGTCGAGCATCGATTACGATCAACTCGTGCTCGCCACCGGCTCGGACTACAACTATTTTGGCCATGATGACTGGAAGCGCTTCGCGCCGGGCCTGAAGACGCTGAACGAAGCGCGGCGCATCCGCCAGCGCCTGCTTCTCTCCTTCGAGCGGGCCGAGCGCATGCCGGATGGCGCGGCGCGAAGGGCGCTCTTGACCAGTGTCGTCATCGGCGGGGGACCGACCGGGGTGGAAATGGCCGGTGCGATTTCCGAGCTCGGTCGCTTCATGATCGAGCGCGACTTCCGCGCCATCGCGCCGGAGGATCTGCGGGTCATTCTGGTGGAGGCCGGGCCGAAAATCCTGGCCGCCTTCCCCGATCATCTCTCTCGCTATGCGGTCGATTATCTCGGACGGATCGGTGTGGAGGTCATGACCGGGCATCAGGTGACCGATGTGCGCGAAGATGGCGTCATGATCGGCGAGGCGTTCGTCGCCTCCGGCTCCGTCGTCTGGGGTGCCGGCGTCAAGGCCTCGCCTGCGGCCCGGTGGCTCGGACTGGAAAACAAGGCGCGCGGCCAGCTTCCGCTCGATCCGACGCTGAAGGTCGAGGGGGTCGACGATATCTATTCGCTGGGCGATACGGCGTTTCTGAAAGGGGAGGACGACAAGCCCTTGCCGGCGCTGGCGCAGGTTGCCAAGCAGCAGGGGCAATATCTTGGCCGGCGCCTGCGCGACGAGGTACGCCTTGCCGATCCCACGCCCTTCCGCTTTCGCAATCGCGGCAACACGGCGGTGATCGGCCGCAATGCAGCGATCTTCGATTTTGGCCGCTGGACCCTGAAGGGCAGGATCGCCTGGCTGCTGTGGGCGCTGGTCCATGTCTACCTGCTGATCAATTTCGAGAAGCGGCTGCTGGTCAGCGTTCAATGGGTATGGCGCTACATCACTCGCCAGCGCGGCGCGCGTCTGATCGACGAGACCGATCCCGGCAGCGCCGCACCAACGATCGTCAGCGTACGCAAGCCTTCTTCGGCCTGACCCTCCGGAACAATGGCTGGCCTCTCGGGTTGGCTTTGCGAGCGTAAAAGACTTGGGTCAGGAGGCGTCATGCCCGAAAACATCACCGTTCTCATCGCCATGGTCATCGTGCTGGTCGTGACCTGTGGCATCATCGGCTACTGGACCCTATCCAGCCGCCGGCCCATGCGCCGGGCCGAGCGCGAGCGCGCCGGCAGCGAAACCCGTCTCGGCAAAGGATAGAGCATGACAGGCGATAGAAGTCGCGAACCCTATATCGCACCCTCGGCCGATGCGCCGCATCAGGTGAAGAAGAAGGCGATCGCCGGCAAGGGGTTGATCCTCGGCATTGCCTGCTTCGCCGCCGTCATGTTCCTGCTCTATATTTCGGTGGTCATCTATGCCGCCTACAAGGCCGGCTGAGCGGCACTCTTATGGATCGGCCCCATCATCCCGCGGGCCGAAGGCCTGGACGCTGGCATACATGCCGGTCGTGCGGAATTCGGTGGGGCTGGCGCCGAAATAGCGGCGGAAGACCTTGGCGAAATAATTCGGATCGTCGAACCCCGACATCACCGAGATATCCTTGATCGATAGCGGGGCGGCCTGGGTGAGAAGCCTGGCCGCCCGCTGCAGCCGACGGCGCAGAACGAATTCGGCCGGCGGCAGGCCTTCATTGGCGGCAAACATGCGCGAAAAATGCGCGCGGCTCAGCCCGGCCACGCGGGCAAGCTCGTCCACCGGCAGCGGTGTCTGCAGGTTCTCCATGATATGGCTGATGACATGCTGCATCGTGCGGTATTCCGGCCCCTGAACCGGATGTGCGCCGAACACGTCGTCATAAAGCGCCATCGCCGCCTCATAGGCGAGCGCGGACGCCCGCCCCGGCATGTCCGAGCCGCCATGGATCAGCCGGTAGGCGCAATCGGCGAGATGTTCGATCGTTTCCGCTTGCAGTTTCAGCACGGGACCGACCGCCTGCAGGATCGCTTGATGGATCCGCAGCGCCTCCTCGCCATTCATCGACAGCCAGAAGAACTCCCAGCGCTCCCCCGCGCCGAGCCAGTAGCGATGGTTGTGCGGCACCATGACGAGAAGTGTCTCGCCTGGTCGCACGATGTAGTGTCGCCCTTCGTAACGCAGGTTTCCCCGGCCTGAGAGCGTGTGCTGGAGCACGGTAAAGGGCGTCTGCCCGCGCTTGCGCCCATCCCAATCATAGCTGGTCTCGGTGCGCAGCTCATAGCCTGTGCTGGTCGGCATGGTGTGCAGCCGCTGTCGCCCGCGCGGCAGCGAAACCGTGCGCATGACCGGTCCACCCTCGCGCAGTTTCTGCAGCACAGAATTACCCATCAAAGCACAATCCCTCTCTATCACCCGCCCTAGATTATACGCATACTGGTCTTCGAACACGCAAGGGCGCAGCCGGAACAGCGCGCGGGAGAAGAAGGCGGCGTCCGGGAGGGTATCGGTCTTTTCGACAAGCCACGCGCAAATTTACCCGGCAAAGAATTTCAAGACCTGAGGAGGTTCCCGGTCCATGAGGAGACAGCCCAAAATCACCTTCATCGGCGCCGGATCGACGGTGTTCATGAAGAACATCATCGGCGACGTGCTGCAGCGCCCGGCGCTTGCCGACGCCACCGTTGCATTGATGGACATCAACCCGCAGCGGCTGGAAGAAAGCGACGTGGTGGTGCGCAAGCTCATCTCGACGCTTGGCACCAAGGCAACGATCGAGCTGCACGGCGATCAGCGGAAGGCTCTGGAAGGCGCGGATTTCGTCGTGGTCGCCTTCCAGATTGGCGGCTACGAGCCCTGCACCGTCACCGATTTCGAGGTGCCGAAGAAGTATGGCCTGCGCCAGACGATCGCGGATACGCTGGGCGTCGGCGGCATCATGCGCGGCCTTCGCACCGTGCCGCATCTCTGGTCGATCTGCGAGGACATGCTGCAGGTCTGCCCGAACGCCATCATGCTGCAATATGTGAACCCCATGGCGATCAACACCTGGGCGATCGCCGAGAAGTACCCGACCATCCGCCAGGTTGGTCTCTGCCACTCCGTGCAAGGCACGGCGATGGAGCTCGCCGAGGATCTGGGCATCCCTTACGAGGAGATCCGCTACCGCTCGGCCGGCATCAACCACATGGCCTTCTTCCTGAAGTTCGAGCACCGCCAAGCGGACGGCTCCTACCGCGACCTCTACCCGGATCTCGTCCGCGGCTATCGCGAAGGCCGAGCCCCGAAACCCACCTGGAACCCGCGCTGCCCGAACAAGGTGCGCTATGAAATGCTGACGCGACTCGGCTACTTCGTCACCGAAAGCTCCGAGCACTTCGCCGAATACACGCCCTATTTCATCAAGGAGGGCCGCGAGGACCTGATCGAGAAGTTCGGCATTCCGCTCGACGAATATCCCAAGCGCTGCATCGAGCAGGTGGAGAAGTGGAAGGGTCAGGCGGAGGCCTATCGCTCGGCCGAAAAAATCGTGGTCAAGCCATCGAAGGAATATGCGTCCTCGATCATCAACTCGGTCTGGACCGGCGAGCCGTCGGTCGTCTACGGCAATCTTCGCAACAATGGCTGCATCACCTCGCTGCCGGACAGTTGCGCCGTGGAAGTGCCCTGCCTGGTGGACGAGAACGGAATCCAGCCGACCTCTATCGGTGCCCTGCCGCCGCAGCTCACTGCGCTGATGCGCACCAACATCAATGTGCAGGAGCTGACGGTCGCTGCCCTGATGACGGAGAACCGCGAGCACCTCTATCACGCCGCGATGATGGACCCGCATACCGCCGCCGAGCTCGATCTCGACCAGATCTGGTCCTTGGTCGATGATCTGCTGATCGCCCATGATCCGTGGATTCCGCAATGGGCGCGGATCGGTCGGAAGGTACGGGCGGCCTGATGCTTCGGGCAGCCCGCGCGGCGGCCCGTTTCTTTGGTGCGGCACCCTCCCGAGGCCTTTGCGCCAGCCGTGCCCGCCCCGGGCTGCGCCCAGTCTGCGCAGCCCGGGGCCCTTTGCCCGCCGCAAACGGGTTACCCCTTCGCCCGCGTCGCGTGCTATAGGCCTCGGACGCAAATGGCGGAGCAGCATGCGCATGGGAAAGACGATCCATTTCCGGCTGGCGGTCGGCGCCCTGATCTGGTTCGCTGCCCTTGCGCATGCTGGCTTGGCGCAGGCGGATCCAGTCAGGACCGGCCAGGCCCAGGCGGGCGGGACGATCACGGAGGTGGTCGAAACCTACCGGATCCGCGGCAAGACCGGCGCCGAACTCTATGCCTCGATCGGCGAAAACGGTCCGCAGCTCGGGCCGCGCCGGGCCATCGCGCATACGCGCTTCAAGCTCACCTGGCGGCGGGACTATCAAAGGCGCGAAACCGATTGCGTGCTCGCCTCCGCCGTGCCGCGGCTCGTCATCATCACCACGTTGCCGAAACCTGCCGGCTCGCTGCCACCCGACGTGGCGAAGAGTTGGGATCGCTTCATTACCGGAATCCGCGCCCATGAGGCCGTGCACGGCACCTATGTGCGCACCCTGCTCGCCGAGATCGAAACCGCCACCATCGGCCTTACCCAGCCGAACGATCCCGGCTGCACGGTGATCAAGACCGAAATGACCAAACGTCTCGGCGCCATCTCGGATGCGCGCAAGACCAAGGACCGCGCCTTCGACCAGGCGGAGATGAGCGAAGGCGGCACGGTGCACCAGCTGGTGCTGGCGCTGGTCAACGGCCCGTAAGCGCCTCCAGCGTGGCCGCTGCCGCATCGCTCTCCATCGCCACCCAGTCCGAGACCAGACGCCGATCGCTCAAGGAAAAGACGTAGAGATTGCCGCCGCCCGCCGGTTGATCGCCGGCCCGGCTGATCGGCTGGCCGGCAAGATGGCATTTAAGCAGCGTGCCGACGCCGCCATGGCCAATGAAGGCGAGCGGAATGGTGGGGTCATGCCTGTCGAGGACGCGGCTCACCGCAGTCACGATGCGGCGCTGCGCATCGGCGGCCGTCTCCCAGCCTTCAAAGCTCCGCTCAGGATGGGCAAAGAACCAGTCGGCGGCCGCCTCGAAGGCGGCAGGGTCCAAAAATCCGGTGGCGGAGCGGTCGTTCTCGCCGCTAGACGGCAGGATCTCGACGTCGAGGCCGCTAGCCCCGGCGAGGATCTTGGCCGTCTCCCGCGCCTTGGTTTCCTCGCTTGAAAGAACGCGGCCGAGCCGGGCGGCCCAGGGGTGGCTGGCTGCGCGCTGCGCCCGCTCTTGTCCCAGCGGCGACAGGCCCCATTGCGGCACCGGCACGGCTGCGTCGATCTGCACCTGCGGATGGGTAATGTAGAGACCGAACATCCGCGCCTTTCCGCCGGCTTGTCAGTGGGTCTTGCGGTAGACCCAGAGCTGTGCCGGGGGAATATTGCGCATGACGAAGTCGAAATGGGCGGTGTGATAGCGATCCGGCATGGGCACGACCGGAGAGCGGGGGCCGTAGGAGATCTGGATCACCGGACGGCCGACCGGGATGCGCGCCAAGAGGTCCTCGATCAGCGATACGCGGCGATGCATGGGGAAGTTCAGAAGCGGTACGGCGGAGATGACGCAGTCGAAGGTCTGGTTCGCCTGCGCGCCGAGGCTGCGCTTCAGGTCGAAGGCATCGCCATTGACGAAGTTGACGCCCGGAAAATTGACCAGCAGCTGGTGGTAGAAGTCGCTCGAATATTCGACCGAAGTCAGCTGGTCCGGGGCGATGCCGCGGTCGAGGATCGCCTTCGTAATGACGCCGGTGCCCGGCCCAAGCTCCAGAACCGGAAGGCCGGAATGCGGATCGGCGACGCTGGCCATGCGCCGTGCGGTGATTGCGGAGGTGGGCAGAACGGCGCCCACGGCCCGCATATTGCTTCGCCAGCCCTGGAAGAAGCGGATTTCCTCATCGAATTTCCGCCCGATACGCTCTTTCAAACGCAACATACGCTTCTCCGATTCGCCGCTTCATGCGGCGCCTGATCAGACATTCGCCGCATAATGCGACGAAAGCAAGCCTGTCTGCGGCATTGGTTCTTGCTGCTCTGCGCCTTTACTCCTGCTGTTCCTGCTTTTCAAGATGCGGCTTATACGCGCATCGGCATCAGCACGTAGAGCGCATCCTCACTGGCGAGATCGCGCACGAGCGTCGGCGAGCCGGGGTCGGCCAGCATGAACACGGCCTCGGAGCCGGAGAGCTGGGCGGTGATATCGAGCAGATATTTGGCGTTGAAGCCGATCTCCAGCGGGTCGTGCTCGTAGCCGACCGCCAGTTCTTCCGTGGCGCTGCCGGAATCCGGATTGTTGACCGTCAGCGTCAGCTGCCCGTCGTTCAGCGCCAGCTTCACGGCGCGGCCGCGCTCGGAGGAAATGGTGGAGACGCGGTCGACGGCTTGCGCAAAGGACTGGCAATCGATCTTGAGCTCCTTGTCGTTGTTGGCCGGGATCACCCGCTGGTAATCGGGGAAGGTGCCGTCGATCAGCTTGGAGGTCATGACGATCGAGCCGATGGTGAGCCGGATCTTCGCATCCGAAAGCTCGACACCGACGACGAGCTCCGGATCGTCCACCAGCTTCTGCAGCTCGCCCACCGTCTTGCGCGGAATGATGATGCCCGGCATCCCCTCCGACCCGGACGGCGCCTCCAGCTCGGCGCGCGCGAGGCGGTGGCCGTCGGTGGCAACGGCACGCAGCTTCAGCGCACCCTTGCTCTCGATCGTGTGGATATAGATGCCGTTCAGATAATAGCGTGTCTCCTCGGTCGAGATCGCGAACTGCGTCCGGTCGATCAGCATCTTCAGCTCCGTCGCCTTCAGCTTGAAGGCATGGCTGAAGGTGCCGGCGGTCAGGTCCGGGAAGTCCGACTGCGGCAGGCACTGCAGTGAGAACTTGGACCGGCCGGAGGAGACGGTCATGGCCGTGCCCTCGGCATTGGTTGCCAGCCGCACCTCCGAGCCGTCAGGCAGCTTGCGGACGATGTCGTAGAGCAGATGGGCCGGCACGGTGGTGGCGCCGCCCTGTTCCACCTGGGCGGGCGTCGCCTCGGTGATCTCGAGATCGAGGTCGGTCGCCTTCATGTCCAGGCTTTCGCCTTCGGCCGAAAGCAGAACGTTGGAGAGGATCGGGATCGTGTTGCGCCGCTCGACCACACGATGCACATGGTTGAGACTTTTCAGGAGGTTGGACCGCTCGATCGTGATGCGCATGAGATGCTGTCGCTTTCCGTCATGGCCGGCTGGGGGCCGGCAAAACTTGTGAGTGCCTGCCTGGGCGGGATTGGGACGCGCAAATTGGCAGAAACTACGGCTGCAAAGCAAGAGTCTTGGCCGGCCATGCCAGTTATTCACCGGCGCTTGCGCCTTGCGGATCGGACCGCTCGTGCCGCATAAGGACGGATGAACTGCAGCGGTGAAGGAGAGCGCGTGACACGGCAGGCCGAGACCGAGCGCCAGATGCAGCGCAGCTTCCGCATTCGCGATGCGGAGATGGAGGCGCGGCCGCTGGAGCCGGCGCTCTATCTCGTCGCAACCCCGATCGGCAATCTCGGCGACATCACCCTGCGGGCGCTGGAAACCCTGGCTGGCGCCGATGTGCTGGCCTGCGAGGACACCCGCGTCACGCGCGTGCTGCTCGACCGCTACGGCATCGTCAACCGGCCCTATGCCTATCACGAGCACAATGCCGACGAGGCCGGGCCGCGGCTGATCGCGGCGCTCGGCGAAGGGCGCTCGGTCGCACTCGTCTCGGATGCGGGAACGCCGCTGGTGTCCGATCCGGGCTTCCGCCTGGCCCGCGCGGCGATCGAAGCGGGGCATCGCGTCGTGCCCTTGCCCGGTGCCTCCGCGCCGCTGGCGGCCCTGGTCGGCTCCGGTCTTTCCAACGAGGCGTTTTTCTTTGCCGGATTCCTGCCGAGCAAGGACAAGGCGCGGCGGGACCGGCTGGCGGAGCTTGGCACCGTTCCCGCCACGCTTCTCTTCTTCGAAAGCCCGCACCGCATTGGCGCCACGCTCCGCGCCGCGGCGGATGTTCTGGGCGGCGAGCGGGCATCCGTCGTCTGCCGCGAACTGACCAAGACCTATGAGGAGTTTCGCCGCGGCACGCTCGAGGCCCTGGCGGCGCATTATGCCGGCGAGGACAGCGTCAAGGGCGAGATCGTGCTGGTGGTCGGGCCGCCACCGCCGCCGGAGGCGCCGGCCGCGGAGGATGTCGATGCGCTGCTGACCCGCCTGGCCGAAAGCCTGTCCACCGGCAAGGCCGCTACCGAGGCCGCGCGCCAGACCGGGCTCAATCGCCGCGACCTTTACGACCGGTTGCTGACGCTCAAAGGCGGCGCATGATGCAGCCGGCCCACCGCTTGCGCCCGACACGGCGTGGGCCGGACGGGCCGGACCGCCGCCGTCTGCGGGCGCTGCGACGCGGCGCCTGGGGCGAATACCGCGCGGCGCTCGCTCTCCTGCTGACCGGACACCGCCTTCTGGCGCTGCGCTACCGCACGCCGGTCGGCGAGATCGATCTCATCGCCCGAAAAGGCGACCTGATCCTGATCGTCGAAGTCAAGGCGCGCTCTAGCCTCAGGAGTGCGGTCGATGCCGTGCCGCCGGCCGCCCAGGCCCGCATTCGTGCCGCCAGCCTGCTCTGGCTGCAGCGCCGGGCGGACGCGGGCCGGCTTTCGCTGCGCTATGACATCGTCGCGGTCCTGCCTTGGCGCTGGCCGATCCACGTCAAGGACGCCTTTTGAAATCAAGCTGTTACGAAAGCGACAAGAAAACTTCATCCCCCTGTCATGGAACCCCGATAGCCGGTCGCTCAGCACCCCTGACGCAAGGAACGGATCCATGTTCAAGACGCTTTCGATGACCGCACTGGCGCTGGTCGTTTCCTCCACCTCTTCGTTTGCAGCGACCAATATCAGCTGGTGGCACGGCATGGCCGGCCGCAATGGCGAGGTGATCAACGAGGTCGCCCAGAAGTTCAATGCTGCCCAGACGACCTGCGCCATCACGCCGGTCTCCAAGGGGACTTATGAAGAGGCGCTTGCCTCCGGCATCGCCGCCTTCCGCTCCGGCGAGCAGCCGAACATCCTGCAGGTCTTCGATGCCGGTGCGGCGACCATCATCAATGCCAAGGGCGCCGTCATTCCCGCCGAAGACCTGATCAAGAACGCTGGCCACGACTTCGACCGGTCCGCCTTCATCGACGGCGTGCGCTATTTCTACGCCGATAGCGACGGCAAGTTCGTCGGCATGCCGTTCAACTCCTCCGCGCCGATCATGTACATCAACGACGAGGCGCTGAAGAAGGCCGGCGTGAACGCGCCGAAGACCTGGGAAGAGTTCGAGGCGATCGCGCCGAAGCTCAAGGAAGCCGGCTATATTCCGCTCGTCCAGTCGCAGCTCACCTGGCAGTTCACCGAGAATTTCTTCTCGCGCAACAACATCCAGTTCGCCACCAACAACAACGGCTATGACAGCGTCGTCGACACAAAGCTGCACATGACCGATCCGAACCTGGTCATGATGTTCGAGAAGCTCAAGGCCTGGGCCGACCAGGGCTACTTCGCCTATTATGGCGCCGGCTGGAACGACAACCAGAAAATGTTCGAGCAGAACAAGGCCGCGCTCTGGATCGGCTCGTCCGGCTCCTTCGGCGGCCTGACCAAGACCGCCGCCATGCCCTTCTCGGCCGACTTCCTGCCCTATTGGGGTTCGATCGAGGGCGCCGGCACCTCCTCCTTCATCGGCGGCGCCGCCCTTTTCGCCATGTCCGGCAAGTCGGATGCCGAAAATGCCTGCGTGGCGGATTTCTTCCAGTTCCTGACCTCGCCCGAGGTGCAGAAGTTCTACCATGAAGCGACCGGCTATGTGGCCGTCACCAAGGCGGCCTACGAGCTCGCCAAGAAGGAAGGCTACTACGAAAAGACCCCGCAGGCCGAGGTCGGCATCAAGCAGCTGATGCTGCCCTCCGGCGAATGGTCGAAGGGCTATCGTCTTGGCTTCTATCCGCAGATCCGCCAGATCATGGAGCGCGAATATGGCCGCATCTTCGCCAATGAAGTGTCGGTGAAGGACGCGCTGGAAACGATCGAGCGCGAAGGCAACGACCTCCTCGCCCGCTTCGCCAAGACGGCCGGCTGAGCCGCTGTTCTCTCTCTCCGGCCGGCCCGCGGCGGGCCGGAGGGATTGCCTCTCCTCCTGAAACCAGAAAGCTGGACCGCCGCATGACCGATGCGACCCTGCCCACGGCCGGCGCCGGCCGCCGCATTTCTGCCGCTCCGCGCACACCGCGCCGCGCAGTCGAAGGGGCCAAGCGTGTGCAGTTCTCGACGCTGTGGCTGCCGGCGCTGATGCTCGCCCCGCAGCTCGCCATCATCGCGGTGTTCTTCTACTGGCCGTCCCTGCAGGCCATCCGCTCCTCCTTCTTCATCGAGGACCCGTTCGGCTTCGGCGAGACCTTCGTCGGTGCCGCCAACTATACCGATGTGCTTTCCTCCAGCGAGTATCTGAGCGTTGCCGGCTTCACCGCGCTCTTCACGGTTCTGGTCACCTTTCTGTCGCTGTCGCTCGGCCTGCTGCTGGCGGTCAAGGCGGACAAGGTGATCCGCGGCAATGCCGCCTACAAGACGCTGTTGATCTGGGTCTATGCCATCGCCCCGCCGGTGGCCGGGCTGATGGGCATGATGCTCTTCGACCAGCATGTCGGTCCGCTCATCGAATTCGCCGCTCTGTTCGGCTGGACCATGCAGGTGGGCCTGAACTATTCCGATACGGCGATCGCACTGATCACCATCGCCGTGTGGAAGCAGATCCCCTACAACTTCATCTTCTTCCTCTCCGGCCTGCACGGCATTCCTGCTTCGGTGCGCGAGGCGGCGCTGATGGATTGCCGGTCGGGAACGCGGCGCTTCTTCACCATCATCCTGCCGCTGCTCGCGCCCACCGCCTTCTTCCTGCTGATCATCAACATGACCTATGCGCTGTTCGACACCTTCGGCATCATCGATGTGGTGGTGAAGGACAAGGCGGCCAACAATCCGATCACGCTGGTCTACAAGGTGTTCCTGGATGGCTTCCGCGGCAATGACATCGGCAGCTCGTCGGCGCAGTCGGTGATCCTGATGGTCATCGTCTTCGCGCTCACCCTTCTCCAGTTCCGCTTCATCGAGCGGCGCGTGCATTACGGTTGAGGAGAGCACCATGCAGCGCACGACGCTTGTCGATCACCTGATCCTCCTCATCGGCGTTCTTCTCATGGTCGGGCCGATCGCGGTCGCTCTCATGACCTCCAGCCATACGGCGGCGGACATCCATGTGAACGGCCTGTCTCTTCTGCCCGGCGGCCATTTCGTCGAGACCTACGAGAAGGTGCTGACCCAGCGCGGCGGCTTCACCGGCGATATTACGGGGCTGCGGATGATCCTGAATTCGCTGATCCTCGGCCTCGGCTTTGCGGCGGGCAAGATCGTGTTGTCCATGCTGGCCGCCTATGCGCTCGTCTATTTCCGGCTGCCCTTCGCCACGCTGATCTTCTGGGTGATCTTCACCACGCTTCTGCTGCCGCTCGAAGTGCGCATCGTGCCTTCCTACCAGGTCATGACGGCGCTCTCGCTCACCAACAGCTATACGGGCCTGATCGTGCCGCTGCTGGCGTCGGCCACAGGCACCTTCTATTTCCGGCAGTTCTTCAAATCGATCCCCGACGAGCTTCTGGAAGCGGCGCGGATCGACGGGGCGGGGCCGTTCAAGTTCTTTATCGATGTCGTCGTGCCGCTGTCGCGCACCATGATGGCGGCGATCTTCATCATCATGTTCGTCTATGGCTGGAACCAGTATCTCTGGCCGACCATCATGACCACAGACGAGCGCTTCTTCACCCTGGTGCGCGGCATCAAGCAGATCCTGCTGGTCTGGGTCGGCTCCAATATTCCCGATTACAACGAGGCCTTTGCGCTGGCGATCCTTGCCATGCTGCCGCCGGTGATGATCGTCATGATCTTCCAGCGCTGGTTCATCAAGGGTCTCACCGAGAGCGACAAATAGGAGAGCCGATCATGGCCGCCATCACCATTTCCGAGGTCTCCAAGATCTATGCCGGCGGCGTCGAGGCGGTCAAATCCGTGTCGATCGCCATCGAGGAGGGCGAGTTCATCGTGCTCGTCGGCCCCTCCGGCTGCGGAAAGTCCACGCTTCTGCGCATGGTCGCAGGGCTGGAGGACATCTCGAAGGGTCGGGTGCTGATCGGCGGACGCGAGGTCAACCGGGTCGAACCCGCCGACCGCGACATTGCCATGGTCTTCCAGAACTATGCGCTCTATCCGCATATGAGCGTGCGCGACAATCTGGCCTATGGGCTGAAGAACCGGAAGACGCCGAGGGCCGAGATCGAGGCGCGGGTGGCGGAGGCGGCGCGTATGCTGGAGCTCGGCCCCTATCTCGACCGCAAGCCGCGGGCGCTTTCGGGCGGGCAGCGCCAGCGCGTGGCCATGGGGCGGGCGATCGTGCGCAAGCCGGCCGCCTTCCTCTTCGACGAGCCGCTCTCCAACCTCGATGCCAAGCTGCGCGTCTCCATGCGGGGCGAGATCAAGCGGCTGCAGAAGCGCCTCGGCACCACCTCGCTCTATGTCACCCACGACCAGCTGGAGGCCATGACGCTCGCCGACCGGCTGGTGGTGCTGAATGGCGGGCGGATCGAGCAGATCGGTCGGCCGCTCGACGTCTATCACCGACCGGCCTCCACCTTCGTGGCAGGCTTCATCGGCTCGCCGGCGATGAACCTGGTGCGCGCCAGCCGCGAAGGATCGCGCCTCCTGTTCGGCACCCAGAGTTTCGAGCTCGGCCGTCTTGTCAGTTTCCCGGATGACGTCACCGTCGGCATCCGGCCGGAAGATCTGCGTCCGGCGGAAGCCGGCGCACAGTCGCTCCTTCTCAGGGTCGATTATGTCGAGGAACTGGGCGCGCAGCGGCTGGTTCATGGAACGGTGGACGGCAAGCCGCTGATCGCCGCGCTCGATCCCGCGGAGGAGATCGGCGACATGATGCGGTTGACGGTCTCGCCGGACCGCCTTCACTTCTTCTCGGTCGATGATGGACTGCGCGTCGAAACGCCGTTTATCGCCCGCGCGGCTGCGCCCGCCACGCTCGGCGTCCCGGCCTGAACGCCGGAGCCCACAGCGCCTAATGCGGGCGGCGAACGGTGACGGTATTTTCGATCAGATGCACGCCGATGACAGAGGCGGCAGCATCCTCGATGCAGCCGAGCTCCGCCTCGCAGCTGACCGTCCCGGACAGCACGATTGTCCGTCCAAGGGCGATCACGGTGAGGTCGCGCGTATCGACCAGGGAGACATAGCGGATATAGCGCAGCACCTTGCCGGCAAGATCGTCATTGCTGAGATGGGGCTCGTCGTCGAGGCGCACATACTGCTGTTTTCCGTAAGCCATCTCTTTCACCCCTTTATAAGTCCGGGTTAAAACGGCGCGGGGCGGAACATGGTTCCGTGAGAAAGAGACGGGTGCGCTTATTCGGCAGGCAGGCTTTGGGCGTCGGGTCTTCGGTTGTCCTGCACGTGAATGAAGGCTTCAACTGCCGCTTCGATGAAGTCCTGCCGGGCATAATCGGCCGGCTGCTCGCCGGATAGCACATAGCGGCACATCTGGATCGCGGCCTTGTAGGCCGGACCCTGTTTAACCGGCCATGTCTCCAGCAGGATCTGTGCCGCTTCCCGCGTGTTGCGCACGACGCGATAGCGGCCGACGCCATCGATCTCGAGCACCACCGGCTCCCGCCACCATTTTTCGCTGACCGGCATCGGCATGCCAGACCTCCATTTCTGCTTCCGCAAGAATTAGCAACGCAATCTTGCCTCAGAGTTGCGTCGTCGTGGCGGGTATGGTTGCGCAGCATCGATGATCTGGTCTATCCCGGCTCGGTAAGTGGAGACAGTAATGTCCGACATCCTGCTGAACGTCCTTCCCGTTTTCATCCTCATTCTCATCGGCTGGCTCATCGTCAAATCCCGCTATCTCAAGCCGGAGGTGGGGGAGGCGCTCGGCGACTTCGTGTTCAAGATCTCCGTTCCCGTCCTGCTGTTCCGCACCATTGCCGCAGCGGATTTCAGCCAGGGGTCGCCCTGGCCGCTCTGGGTTGCGTATTTTTCGGGCGTCCTCGTCGTCTGGACGCTGGGTCACCTGGCGGCGACCCTGATCTTCAAACGGGAGCGGAAGGTGGGGGTTCTCGCCGGGGTGTCGTCCGCCTTTGCCAACACGATCTTCATCGGCCTGCCGCTGGTCTCCCGCAATGTCGGCGAAGACGGCGTGGTGGCCCTGTCGATCCTCATCTCGGTGCATCTGCCGGTGATGATGATCGCCGGAACCGTGCTGATGGAGCGGGCGGAGAGGCGGGAAGGGGGCGGACCGCGCCGGAGCGCCGCCGCGCTCGCGCGCGGCATCCTCATGAACCTCGTCCGCAACCCGCTGGTCATCGGCCTCGTCTGCGGCGCCATTGTCCATCTCCTGTCCATTCCGCTCGAAGGGCCGGTGAAAGTGGTGATCGACCAGACGGCGGCCATGGCGGCGCCGGCCGCGCTGATCTCGATCGGCATGGCGCTGCACCGCTACGGCCTGACGGGGAACCTGCGCCTGGCCGCTTTGACCAGCGCCCTGAAGCTCATCCTGCTTCCGGCCTGCGTGCTCGTTGCCTGCCGCCTGCTCGGCATCCGGCACGATTGGGCGGCGGCCCTGGTGCTGACGGCCGCCGTGCCGACCGGGGTCAATGCCTGGCTCATCGCCAATCATTTCAATGTCGGCCACGGGCTGGCCTCCTCCACCATTACGCTGACGACCCTTCTGGGCGTCGTCACCGTGTCCGGCTGGGCCTATCTCCTTTTTTAGGCGAGCCTGCTCGGCTCAATCCAAGCCGGCAAAAGAAAAGGCCCGGCGCAACGGCCGGGCCTTGGGTTCTTTTCAAAAATCCGCGGTGCGGGATCAGTTTGCCGGAGCAGCCGGAGCCGGAGCAGCCGGAGCCGGAGCAGCCGGAGCCGGAGCTGCAGGTGCCGCAGGCGCGGCCGGAGCTGCACCGTCAGCCGGAGCGGCCGGTGCCGCGGGCGCAGCGCCTTCTGCCGGAGCGGCGGGGGCGGCACCTTCGGCCGGCGCGGCAGCCGGTGCAGCGGAGGCCGAGGCTTCTGGCAGCGGAGCCGGCGTATCGGCCTGGTTGCGCAGCCAGGAGATCAGGTTTGCCCGCTCTTCCGGCTTCTTCAGGCCGGCAAAGCCCATGGCCGTGCCGGGCACATGCTTCTTCGGCGCTTCGATGAAGTAGCTCAGATGGTCGTAGGTCCAGGTCTTGTTGGCCTCGGCAAAGGTCTTCATGCCGGCCGAATAGCTGAAGCCTTCATGGCTGGCGATCGGCCGATCGACGACGCCCCAGAGATTGGGACCGACCTTGTTCGGGCCGCCCTTGTCCACCGTGTGACAGGCCGCGCATTTCTTGAACACGGTTTCGCCTGCGCCGGCATCAGCGCTTGCCAGCAGCGGCTTGATGTCCACTTCGGCCGGTTCTCCACCGGCTGCCGCCCCTTCGCCGCTGCTTTCCTCGGCGATGATCGCAAAGCCCGGCTTTTCCGGCGCCTCCGAATGGAAAATGCCCTCCGATGCGATCGAAACCGACATCAGCACGAACACCGTGCCGAGGAAGGCTCCCACGGCCATGTTCACTCGTGAATCCAACTTGACGCCTCCCCTTGCGTCCGGCCGCCTCCGACCGGGATGACCAACGCATCGACCATCTTGAAATCGCGCGGAACCTATGTCTTTTGACGGGTCCTTGCAACTGAGATTCATCGTGCCGGACGAAGACCTTGACACTTTTCCGCGCCGGTTTGAAGGCCCAACCATGACCCGCGACATTATTGCCAAGGCGCTCGTGCTCATTCCGGCGCGCATGGCCTCGACCCGGCTTCCCGGAAAGCCGCTCGCCGATATTGCCGGCCTGCCGATGATCGTGCAGGTGGCCAAGCGTGCCGCGGAAGCCGATGTCGGGCGGATCCTGGTGGCGGTGGATCATCCGGATGTGCTTGCCGCCGTAGAGGACGCCGGCTTCGATGCGGTCATGACCCGCATGGACCACCAATCCGGTTCGGACCGAATCTACGAAGCGCTGTCGAGCGCCGATCCGGCGGGCGAGGCCGAGATCGTCATCAATGTCCAGGGCGATCTGCCGACCATCGAGCCGGAAACGATCCGGGCCGCTCTCCGCCCGCTTGCCGATCCGGCGGTCGATCTCGCGACGCTGGCCGTCGAGATCACCCATGACGCCGAAAAGACCAATCCGAACGTGGTGAAGGTGGTCGGGGCGCCGCTTTCGGAAAGCCGGCTCAGGGCGCTCTACTTCACCCGCGCCACCGCGCCCTATGGGCAGGGACCGCTTTATCATCACATCGGTCTCTACGCCTATCGGCGTCAGGCGCTGGAGCGCTTCGTTTCCCTTCCGCCTTCAACGCTGGAGAAGCGGGAATCGCTCGAACAGCTGCGCGCGCTGGAAGCCGGCATGCGCATCGATGTGGAGATCGTGCGCTCCATCCCGCTCGGCGTCGATACGCCGGCCGATCTCGAGACGGCGCGCCGCATGCTCGCCAAGGGAGCCTGAGCATGACGAACCGCATCTCCTTCCAGGGCGAATATGGCGCCAATTCCGACATGGCCTGCCGCGACATGTTCCCGTCCATGGAGCCGCTGCCCTGCCAGACCTTCGAGGATGCCTTCCTTGCCGTCGAAAACGGCGATGCGGCGCTGGCAATGATCCCGATCGAAAACACGATCGCCGGCCGCGTCGCCGATATCCACCATCTGCTGCCGGAATCGCGGCTGCACATTGTCGGCGAATATTTCATGCCGATCCGTTTCCAGCTGATGGTGCTGCCGGGTGTGGGGCATGACGAGATCCGCACGGTGCACAGCCATATCCACGCGCTCGGCCAGTGCCGCAAGATCGTGCGGGCCAATGGTTGGCGGCCGGTGGTGGCCGGCGATACGGCGGGTGCCGCCAAGCTGGTGGCCGAGACCGGCGACCGTTCGATGGCGGCACTGGCGCCGCGGCTTGCGGCCGATCTCTACGGGCTCGAAATCCTGGCGGAGAATGTCGAGGATACGGAAAACAACGTGACGCGCTTCGTGGTGCTCTCGCGCGATGAGACGCCGCTCGCGTTCCAGCAGGGCGGTGCCCCTGTCGTGACCACCTTCGTTTTCAACGTCCGCAATATTCCGGCTGCGCTTTACAAGGCGCTCGGCGGCTTTGCCACCAACGGCATCAATATGAGCAAGCTCGAGAGCTACCAGCTCGGCGGCAAGTTCATCGCCACGCAGTTCTATGCCGATATCGACGGCCATCCCGATGAGCCGCATGTGCGCCGGGCGCTGGAGGAGCTGCGGTTCTTTTCCGAGAAGGTGCGCATTCTCGGCTCCTATCCGGCCCATCCGATGCGGCGCGTGTTATAAAAGTCGCGCCGCGCCGAAAAAGCCGGTTCGGGCCTGAGAGGGCCAGAAATGGTGGGTGGCACTTACGAAGTGATCATGGTTGCTAGGGTCTTAGCGGCGGGCTGATTTGCGGCACAAATGCGGCCTGCTGTTTAATCCGAATGAGGGCGCGACCTGACCGTCGCCGCCGGAGGCCAGCACCATGATGATCCGAACTTTCCTCCTTGCGTCGACGACGCTTGTCCTGTGCACTGCCGGCGCCCATGCCGCTGACGCCGTCGTCGCCGCCGAGCCGGAGGCCATGAACTACGTGCGCGTCTGCGATGCCTATGGAGACGGCTTCTTCTATATTCCCGGCACCGAGACCTGCCTGAAGATCGGCGGCTATGTCCGCTCCGACCACAACATTGCCGAAAGCCCCTATAGCGGTGAGGACCAAGGCTGGTCGCCCTTCACGCGCGGCACCATCACGCTGGATGCGCGCTCCGACACGGAGTACGGGCTGCTGCGCTCCTTCATCGAGCTGCGCGCCGAACATGCCGACGAAGCCGACCGCTCCTATATCAACAGCGCCTATATCGAGCTGGGCGGCCTGCGCGCCGGCTATTCCGATTCGCGCTACGACACCTGGCTGAACTCGGCCGGCAACATCATCAATGACGATGTGATCGACTATACCGGCGACCGCACCAACCAGCTGAGCTATGTCTGGGGTGGCGAGAAGGGGCCTTCCGCGTTCATCGGCCTCGAAGAAGGGGCCGGCGATTACGAAACCGGTTTCCCCGGCGAGCCGATCGTCGAAATTCCCTCGCATGAGCGCGCGCCCTATCCGATCGCCGGTGCCCGCATCCAGCAGGATTGGGGCGGCCTCTTCATCATCGGCGGCTACGACACGGACGCCGAGGCCTTCGGCGGCAAGATCCGCGCCGATTACGTGTTCAACGATGTCTTCAAGATCTTCGCCATGGCCGGCTGGCAGTCGGACTGGGACAATGAGAAGGGCCCGGGCGACAGCCGCCGCCGCAACTATTTCGGCCCGTGGAATGGCGACTGGGCGGTCTGGGGCGGCTTTACCGCCACCGTCAACGAAAAGACCTCGGTCAATGGCCAGATTGCCTGGGAGGATGACGGCACGCTGGCAACTGCACTGAACGTCGAGTACCAGATGGTCGAGAACTTCAAGATCCAGCCGGAATTCAACTACACGAAGTTCGATGGCCTGCGCGGCAATGACGACTCCTTCGGCGGCACCATCCGCTTCCAGCGCGATTTCTGATTTTTCTGCCATCGCGGTGCCGGGCTTGCTGTCCGGCGCCGCAGCATCTTCCGGCTAGAGTCGGTAGGCGGCGCTGATCAGGGCCTTGGTATAGTCCATGCGCGGCGCCTCGAAGATCTGGTCCGTTTCGCCCTCTTCCACCACCGTTCCGTCCTTCATCACCATCACATAATCCGCCATGGCCTTGATGACGGACAGGTCGTGACTGATGAAGATGTAGGAGAGCCCGTGCGTCTCCTGCAGCTGCCGCAGAAGGTCGATCATCTGGCCCTGCACCGACCGGTCGAGCGCCGAGGTCGGTTCGTCCAGCACCACCACCTTCGGTTTGAGGATGATGGCGCGGGCAATGGCGATGCGCTGGCGCTGGCCGCCGGAAAACTCGTGCGGATAGCGGTTTCGTGCCCCCGGATCGAGGCCGACCTCCTCAAGCGCGGCAATCGCCCGCTGGTCGCGTTCGGTCTTGGTGAGCTCGGGAAAGTGCACCCTCAGCCCTTCGGTGATGACCTCGCCGACCGTCAGGCGGGGGGACAGCGAGCCGTAAGGATCCTGAAAGACCAGCTGCAGCGCGCGGCGAAGCGGGCGCATGGCGCGCCGATCGGCGGTGGAGATGTCGTCCTGGCCGAAGTAATAGGAGCCCTGCGAAGGCACCAGCCGCAGGAGCGCCCGCCCCAGCGTCGATTTGCCTGAACCGCTTTCTCCGACAAGGCCGATGGTCTGCCCGACCTTCAGCCGCAGCGACACCCTATCGACCGCCCGGAAGGTGCTCGGGCCTCGGGAAAACAGGCCCGGGTTCAGCGCATAATCCACCACCACATCGCGCCCCTCGAGCACGACGGGTGCGTCGGGCGGGCTGGGTGCCTTTCGCCCACGCGGCTCGGCCGCCAGCAGCATTTTCGTATAGTCGTGCTTTGGCGCGGAAAACAGGGTTGCGGTCTCCGCCTGCTCCACCACCTCGCCGCGGCGCATCACGGCAACCCGATCGGCGACATGGCGCACGATCCCGAGATCATGGGTGATGAGCACGATCGCCATGCCGAAACGCTGCTGCAGCGCTTTCAGCAAAGCGAGGATCTGCGCCTGGATCGTCACGTCCAGGGCCGTCGTCGGCTCGTCGGCGATCAGGATATCGGGCTCGTTGGCCAGCGCCATGGCAATCATCACCCGCTGCCGCTGGCCGCCGGAAAGCTCGTGCGGATAGCTGTCGATTCGCCGCTTCGGATCGGGAATGCCGACCAGCTCCAAAAGCTCGAGCACGCGGGCGCGCGCCGCGCGGCGGCTGCCGCCCTGATGAACGAGGATGGGTTCGGCGATCTGCCAGCCGATCGGGTAGAGCGGATCGAGCGAGGTCATCGGCTCTTGGAAGATCATGGTGATCTTCTTGCCGCGCACGCGGTTGAGCTGGCGGACCGGCAGGCCGATCAGGTCCTCTCCCCGGTAGAGGGCCGAGCCGCGCACCGCCCCGTTCTTTGCCAGAAGGCCCATGATGCCCATCATGGTCTGGCTCTTGCCCGAGCCGCTCTCGCCGACGACCGCCAGGGTCTCGCCGGCGCGGATGTCGAGGCTGAGGCTCTTGACGGCTTCGACAGGGCCATCCGGCGTGGAAAAGGAGACCGAGAGGTCGCGGATCGAAAGAATGCAGGCACTGTCTGTCGCTGTGTCGTCTGTCATTCAACGGTCCTTCGGGTCGAGCGCATCGCGCAGTCCGTCGCCGACGAAATTCAGCGAGAAGAGCGTGGTGACGAAGAAGAGCGACGGGAAGATCAGCAGCCAGGGCGCCGACTGGATCGTGCCGGCCCCTTCCGAGATGAGAGCGCCCCAGCTGGTGAGCGGCGCCTGCACGCCGAGGCCGAGAAAGGAAAGAAAGCTCTCCAGGATCATGACCTGCGGGACGATAACGGTGACATAGATCACGATCGGCCCGATCGAGTTGGGAATGATGTGGCGCAGGATGATGTGCCGGTCGGCCACGCCCAGCGCCTCGGCCGCCGCCACATATTCCCGCCGCTTGATGGAGAGGGTCTGGCCGCGCACGATCCGCGCCATTTCCAGCCATTCCACCGCGCCGATGACGATGAACATCAACACGAAGGAGCGGCCGAAGAACACCACCATGACGACGATCAGGAAGACGAAGGGTAGGGAATAGAGAATTTCGACCAGGCGCATCATGATGTTGTCGATCCGCCCGCCGAAAAAGCCGGCAGTGGCTCCATAGGCCACGCCGATGCCGAGCGACACGACCGTTGCAGCGAGGCCGACGAGAATGGACACCTGGCCGCCCAGCATGACGCGCACCATCAGGTCGCGGCCATTCGCATCGGTTCCGAAGGGAAAGAGATCGCGCACGACGCGGCCGGACACGATCAGGCGTCGCCCCTCCTCCTCTGTGCCGGTCACCTGCGTATCCTCGAACTCGTCGATGCGGTCGATATAGCGGGTGACGCGGGGATCCATCGGCGTGTCGGCCGTCAGCGTCGCCGTGTAGGTATCGCCGGAGACGGCGAAGGCGGCGAGCGTCACATGCGCCCGGGCGGTCGCCTGCAGCGCGGCTTCGTTCAGCGCCGCATCGTCCGGCCTCGGCGAAAGGCTCGGCGGCACGCTGACATGGGAGGCGAAGACCTGGTCGTAGCTGTGGTTGGAGAAGAGCGGCCCGAGGAAGGAGATCAGCGTCACCATCGCAAGCACGACGAGGCCGGCCATGGCCGCCCGGTTGCGGCGAAAGCGCCGGACTGCGAGCTGGAACAGGCTCCGGCTCGGGCGGGATGCGACATCGGACATTGCCGGAACGGGCGCGAGGTCAATCATGGCGGACCCTCGGGTCGATGAGAGCGTAGAGAAGATCGACGATCAGGTTGAAGACGATGACGAAGACCGCGATCAGCACGACCGTGGCCATGACCAGCGTGTAATCGCGGTTGATGGAGGCGCTGACGAAATAGCGGCCGACGCCGGGAATGGTGTAGATCGACTCGATCACCGCCGACCCTGTCAGAAGGCCTGCGGCACAGGGCGCGAGATAGGACACGATCGGCAGCAGCGCGGCCCGCATGGCATGCACCACCACCACCTTGTGAGCCGGGAGGCCATAGGCCCGCGCGGTGCGGATATGCTCGGCATTCAGGGCCTCGATCATGCTGCCGCGCATCATCCGTGCGAAGATGGCGAGCTGCGGCAGGGCAAGCGTGACCATCGGCAAGGCGAGGTATCGGATCGACCCGTCGCCCCAGCCGCCGGCCGGCAGCCAGCCGAGCATGACGGCGAAGAGAAGGGTGAGCAGCGGACCCACCACGAAGTTCGGCACGGTGATGCCAAAGGCCGACACGGCCATGATGAGAAAATCCACGGCACTGTTCTGCTTCAGCCCCGCATAGGCGCCGGCCAGCACGCCGCCTACCAAGGCGATGACGAGCGTGAGCAGTCCGAGCTTGATCGAATAGGGCAGGCCCATCGCGATGAGCTCGTTGACCGAATTGTCGCGATAGACATAGCTCGGCCCGAGATTGCCGGTGGCCAGATTGGCCAGGTAGCGCAGATATTGCTGCCAGATCGGCAGGTCGAGGCCGAAGGTGCGGTTCAGGTTGTCCGTGATCTGCGGCGGCAGCGGACGCCTGAGATTGAACGGGCTGCCCGGCGCGAAGCGCATCAGGAAGAAGGAGAGCGTGACGACGATGAACAGCGTCGGCACGGCACTCATCAATCGCCTCAGGATGAAGGAAATCATGGCTGCGTCCGAGTGAGGAGGGTGAAGGGAGAGAAAGGCCGGTTCCGATCCGGATGGCGCACCGGCCGCTGCCAGTCCTTCGCCGGGCGGCGGGCTGGCCTCGGCATCGGTCTCACTTCTCGACGCTCAGGAAGCGGCTTGGATGGCGATCGGGCGCGTTATCGATCCAGCCCTTGACCTTGGTCGAGATCAACGCCCGATTGACGGCGTAGAACAACGGCGCCACCGGCTGCTCCGCCATCATGATCGCTTCCGCCTTGTGCAGAATTGCGTTGCGGGCGGCGGGGTCCTGCTCCCCATAGGACGTCTTCATCAGCGCATCGAAATCCGTGTTGACCCAGTGGCCATAGTTGAAGGCCGTGTTGGTGCTGATCCCCAGCGCCAGGAGGGTCTCCGCATCCGGATAGTCCGCGCCCCAGGCCGCGCGCGAGACCTGGAAGGGGCCGCCGTCGGAAAGATAGGCAAAATGCGTTGCGCCGTCGGAGTTGGTGATGGTCACCTTGGCGCCGAACAGGGTCTTCCACATATCGGCGATCGCCGTCGACGATTTCTCCGCGGTCGCATTCGTAACGGAGCGGATCTCGACTTCCAGCGGTTTGCCGGTCTTGCCATAGCCGGCCTCGCTCATCAGCTTGACGGCGGCGTCCTCGCGGTCGAGCTGGCTCATCGTCGCGAAATCGGCAGAGGATGGCGTGCCGTAGGTCGGCAGACCGGGCGTGACGAAGCTGTAGCCCGGCAATTGCGCATTCGAATAGATTTCCCGCGAGATGAAATCGCGGTCGATCGCCATCGACAGTGCCCTGCGCACCCGCACATCGTTGAAGGGCGGCGTGCGCATGTCGAAGACGAGGTAGGAGATCGCCAGCATCGGTGAGAGGTGAACCTGATCGCCGAGCTTCGAGCGGAGAAGCTTGAGGTCCGTGAGCGGAAAGTCGTTGTTGATATCGAGCTCGCCGGCCTCGAAGCGATTGGTGGCAGCCGCCTCGTCATCGAGCGGCAGGAAAATCACACTGTCGAGCCTGGTGTGCGCGGCGTCCCAGTAATGGGCGTTCTTCGTCAGCGTCAGATGGTCATTGGCAATGTGATCGGTCAGCGTGAAGGCGCCATTGGAGATGAGTTTGCCTGGCTTGGTGAAATCGCTGCCGTCCGCCTCGATATTCGCCTGCTTGACCGGATAGGCGGCGGGATTGGCGAGAATGGCGAGCAGGAAGGGGACCGGCCGCTCCAGCGAGATCTCGAGCGTCCGATCATCGATCGCCTTGACGCCCAGCGCCTCGAGCGGCAGCGCGCCCGTGTTGACCTTCTCGGCATTCTTGATCGGATAGAGCAGGGTGGCGTAATCCGCGGCGATCTTCGGATCCTCGACGCGCCGCAGCGAATAGACGAAATCCTGCGCGGTGACCGGCGTGCCGTCCGACCATTGGGCCTCGGGGCGCAGCGTGAAGGTGTAGACGAGCTTGTCGTCGGACACGGTCCAGCGCGACGCGACACCGGGCACGATTTCGGCTGCGGCATTGCAGGTGGTCAGGCCTTCGAAGAGGTCGTCCATTATCGAGATTTCGATGTCCATGGAGACATGATGCGGATCGAGCGAGGTCGGCTCGCCGCTGTTGCCCCGACGAAGCACCATCTCCGCCAGGGCTGGGGAGGCGCCGGCCAGCAGAAGGGCGCAGAGGGCAGAGCCGGCAAGAAAGCGAGAAGCAGCGTTCAACATGGTTCCCTCGAAATGGTGTGGTGAAACGGCACGAAGGATTTGGGACGGGTCGAAAAAACGTGGAAGCCGCGTGCCTTCGCCAGGACTGAAGGTGCGGGAACGGGGTGAACCGGCTTCAATCGGCTCCGTGCAGCCTGTCCGGGTTCTGCTTGGAGAGGTCCCACGGGGCGCGGCGTCGATGTCCCGGCATCGCGGGCTGGTCTGCCGGCGCCCCATGAGCGCCGGCATCCCCGCCTGCCGGAAGCGCGGCTCGTAACCGGCTTATTCGCCAAGGCTCAGGAAGCGGCTCGGATGGCGGTCTGGCGCGTTGTCGACCCAGCCCTTGACCTTGTTGGAAACCAGCCAGAAATCGGCCTTGTAGAACAGCGGCGCGATCGGCTGTTCGGCCATCATGATCGCTTCGGCATCATGCAGGATCTTGCTGCGGGCGGCGGGGTCCTGCTCCAGATAGGACTTCGCCATCAGCGCATCGAAGTCCGCATTGGTCCAGTGGCTGTAGTTGAAGGCCTTGTTGGTGCTGATGCCCAGCGCCAGGAAGCTTTCGGCATCCGGATAGTCGGCACCCCAGCCTGCGCGGGCGACGGAGAATTTGCCGCCGTCCGTCAGGTAGCCATAGTGCGAGGCGACGTCGGAACCGGTGAGGGTGACCTTGGCGCCGAAGGCGGTCTTCCACATGTCGGCAATCGCGGTGGCGACCTTCTCATGCGTCGAGCTGGTGTTGTAGCGAATCTCGACCTCGAGCGGCTTGCCATCCTTGCCGTAGCCCGCCTCTTTGAGCAGCGCGCCCGCTTCGTCCTCTCGATCCAGCTGGCTCTTGCCGGCGAAGTCGGCCGAGAAGGGGGTTCCATAGCTGGGAATGCCGGGAGAGACGAAGCTGTAGGCCGGCAGCTGCGCGCCGGAATAGACCTCCTTGCACAGGAAGTCGCGATCCACCGCCATGGACAGGGCCTTGCGAACGCGCGCATCGTCAAACGGTGGGGTGCGGGTGTCGAAGGCATAGTAATAGGTCGATAGCGCCGGCGAGACATGCGCCTGTTCGCCAAGCTTCGAGCGGAGCATCTCCAGGTCGCTGGCCGGGAAGTTGAAGCCGATATCCAGCTCGCCGGCCTCGAAGCGGCGGACGGTCACGGAATCGTCGTCCAGCGGGTAGAAGACCACCTTGTCCAGCTTCGTATTGGCCGTATCCCAGTAGTTGGGGTTCTTGGCCACGGTCAGGTGGTCGTTCGCCACATGCTCGCTCAGCACGAAAGCGCCGTTCGAGACGAGCTTGCCCGGCTTGGTGAAATCGGCACCATCCTTCTCCACATTTGCCTTGTTGAGCGGGTAGGCGGCCGGATGGGCCAGAATATCGAGAAGGAACGGGACGGGGCGTTCAAGCGTGATCTCGACGGTTTGATCGTCGACCGCCTTCACGCCCAGCTGGTCGAGCGGCAGTTCACCCTTGTTGACCTTCTCGGCATTCTTGATCGGGAAGAGGATGCCGGCATAGTCGGACGCCGTCTTGGGATCCTCGACACGCCGCATGGCGAAGACGAAGTCTCCTGCCGTCACCGCGCTGCCATCCGACCACTTGGCCGTGGGCCGGATCGAGAAGGTGTAGACCGTCTTGTCCTCGGACACTTTCCAGCTGGAGGCGACGCCGGGGATGACCTCGGACTTGGCATTGTAGGTGGTCAAACCTTCGAACAGGTCGTCGGTGATGAACATCTCGATGTCGACGGAGATATGATGCGGGTCCAGGCTGGTCGGCTCGCCGCCATTGCCCCGATGAAGCACCGTCTCCGCAAGAACGGGAGACGCTCCGGCCAGAAGCGCCGCGCAAAGGGCCGTGGTGGCGAGAAAGCGAGAAACCGCGTACATCGTTTACCCCTTTATTAGGATTTATGATGAGCGGAGCAAATGGCAAATTTGAACGCGACGCAAGGGGAATCATCGCAGAGTTATGCGGCTTCCCGCGCGCCCTCCCGCTCCAGAGCCGGGCGCTGGTCTCGTTCCGAGCGCCGGAATGTTTGCTCGCGCTGACCGACTCACGCCTGCACCGATCGGGAACGGGCACGATGGCGAAATCCTGAGCCGAAACGGGGCGCTGCGGCGCAATAAGTCTATAAAAAAGGCCCTTGGAAACGAAATCTTGTTTCGCGCGCTGTCCCGTCTGCTTTGCGCGGAGGCGTCGATTGCGTAAGTATTGGCATGCGTTCGAACAGCTGCCCTCCGGGTCAGGCAAGACGGAAAAGAGCGACCGGGGCGACCTTGCTGCTTCATGGAACGGTTGACGCCAAAGATCGATCGTCGCCAGCACCGGAAAATTCCCCTAAGGAGAGGGACGCTGCATCGGGCTAATGCAAGGCTGCAGCCGGTGCTGCGGGGGTGGTCTGTGTCTGGTGGGAAGGGTCGATCCATGCTGTCTCGTTCTGTGCATCGCGTCGCTGCGGCCCTCTTGGCTACGGTTCTCTGGGCCGCGGTCCTCGGCGGTCTCGCCGGGCCAGCCGATGCGGCAGCGCGCACCGATCTGGTCCTCGGCATGGCCGTCGAGCCGCCAGGGCTCGATCCGACGGTCGCGGCACCGGTCGCCATCGGCCAGGTGGTCTGGCAGAATGTTTTCGAAGGGCTGACGCGGATCGATGCGGAGGGCAGGGCGCAGCCGCAGCTTGCCACAAAGTGGTCGGTCTCTCCCGATGGGCTTCGCTACAGTTTCTCGCTGGCGCGCGGCGTCACCTTCCACAATGGCACGCCGTTCACCGCCGAGACGGCGAAGTTCACGCTCGACCGCATCCGCGCAGAGGGCAGCGTCAATCCGCAGAAGGCGCTCTATGCGGTGATCAAGGATGTCCTGGTCGAGGACCCGCAGACCTTGGTGCTCGAGCTTTCCAGCCGCTCCTCCAATCTGCTCTTCTGGCTCGGTCTTCCCACTGCCGTCATGCTGGAGCCCGGCTCGGCGGAGACGGCGCGCACGGCGCCGGTCGGCACCGGCCCGTTCCGCTTTTCCTCCTGGCGGAAGGGCGACCGGGTCGAGCTCGTCCGCAACGAAACCTATTGGGACAAGGCCGAGGCAGCGCGGCTGGAACGGGTCACCTTCCGCTTCATCGGCGACCCGCAGGCACAGAGCGCCGCATTGCAGGCCGGCGATGTCGATGCCATTCCGTTGTTTGCCGCCCCCGAACTCTACGGCGCCTTTGAAGACGATCCGCGTTTCATCGCAAAGCCCGGCGTGACCGAGATGAAGGTGGTGGCCGGCCTGAACACGACGAAGGCGCCGCTGAACGATGTGCGCGTCCGCCGGGCGTTGATGATGGCGGTGGACCGCGAGATGCTGGTGGAAGGCGTAGCCAGCGGCTTCGGCACGCCGATCGGCAGCCATTACACGCCGAACGATCCCGGCTATCGGGATCTCAGCGCCGCCATTCCTTACGATCCGGATGCGGCCAAGGCCCTGCTGGCGGAAGCTGGCTATCCCGATGGCTTCGCGCTGACGATCAAGACGCCGCAAATGCCCTATGCCAGCCGCTCGGCCGAGGTGCTGCAGGCCCTCTTCTCCGAGATCGGCGTTTCGCTCACCATCGCGCCGACCGAGTTTCCGGCGCGTTGGGTGCAGGAGGTCATGCGGGACAAGGCCTTCGACATGACGATCATCGCCCATGCCGAGCCGCTCGATCTCGGCCTTTACGCCAATCCCGGCAATTACTTCGGCTATCACAACCCGAACTTCGATGCCGCAATTGCCACGGCGGTGGCCGCGCCCGACGAGCCATCGCGGCTCGCCGCCTATGGCACCGCACAAGAGATCCTGGCGCGCGATGTGCCGGCCCTGTTTCTCTATGTGCAGCCGAAGCTCTCCGTCTGGGCCAAGGGGCTTACGGGATATTGGCAGAACGAGCCCGTGCCGTCGAACGACGTGACGGAGGTCGAATGGGCCGAGTAGGCAGGCAGAGATGGGCTTTCAAGGCGATGGCGCCATGCTGACGGCGGCCGTGCGCCGCTTGCTCGGCCTGCTCGTCACCCTGGTCCTGCTGACGATCGTCATCTTCACGCTGATGCAGCTCGTGCCCGGCGATCCGGCTGCCGCCATGCTGGGCACCGCGGCAACGCCGGAGGCTGTCGCCGCGCTCCGCGCGCAGCTCGGACTCGATCAGCCGGTGGTCCTTCGTTACCTTGCCTGGGTCGGCGGCATGCTCGTCGGCGATTTCGGCACCTCCATCACCTATGCCGCGCCGGTTTCCGGGCTGATCGCCGAGCGCCTGGCCGTGACCCTGCCGCTCGCCTTTTTCGCCGTCGCTCTTGCCGTGATCATCGGCCTGCCGCTCGGCGTGCTTTCGGCGGCCCGGCCGAGCGGGCGTGTGGACTGGGTCGCCGGCCTGCTATGCCAGCTCGGGCTGGCGGTGCCGAATTTCTGGATCGGCCTCCTCCTGATCCTCACCCTCTCGCTCGGTCTTGCCTGGCTGCCGGCCGGTGGCTTTCCCGGCTGGCAGGCGGGCATCCTTCCGGCGTTCGGCGCGCTGTCTCTGCCGGCTCTGGCTTTGGCCATTCCGCAATCGGCGGTTCTTGCCCGTGTCACGCGCGCGGCCGTCATCGAGGTCATGAGCGAGGATTTCATGCGCACCGCGCGCGCCAAGGGCTGCTCGCGCGGCCAGGCGCTTTTGCGCCATGCGCTGCCCAATGCGCTGATCCCGATCGTCACAATCCTCGGCCTGCAGCTGTCCTTCCTCGTTGCCGGCGCCGTCCTGGTGGAAAACGTCTTCACCCTGCCGGGTCTCGGACGGCTGGCGTGGCAGGCGCTGGCCCAGCGCGATTTCCCGGTGATCCAGGGCGTCGTCCTGCTCCTCTCGCTTCTCGTCATCGGCATCACGCTGCTGGTCGATCTGCTCTATGCGGTGATCGATCCGCGGCTGAGGCGCGGGCGATGAGGCAGCCGCTGCCGAGATCGCTGCTGGCCGGCGCCACGCTGACGGGGCTGGTCGTCGCCATTGCGCTCCTATCGCTCGTCTGGACGCCGGCGCCGCCGGGGCGCTTGCGCATGGCCGACAAGCTCAAGGGCCCGCTGGAGGCGGGGCTGCTCGGCGCGGATCATCTCGGGCGGGATACGCTGTCCATGCTGATGGCGGGTGCGGCCAATTCGCTGTCGATCGCGGCGGTGGCCGTTCTGTTGGGAGGCGGGATCGGCGTGCTGCTTGGCCTGCTGGCCGCAGGTCTGCGCGGTTGGGTGGAGGGGATGATCCTGCGGGTGTCGGATGCCGCCTTCGCGCTGCCGCCGGTGCTTTCCGCCATCCTGCTCGGTGCGGTGCTCGGCCCGGGGCGGACGACGGCCATCGTCGCGATCGCCCTGTTCCTGGTGCCGGTCTTTGCCCGCGTCGCGCGCGCTGCGGCGCTGCAGGTTCTGGCGCGGGATTATGTCCTGGCGGCGCGCATGCTGGGGCTGACGCGGTTTGCGATCCTGCGGGATCACGTGCTTCCCAACATCGCCGGGCCGCTTGTCGTGCAGGTGTCGCTGCAGCTGGCCCTGGCGATCCTCAGCGAGGCCGGCCTGTCCTTCCTGGGGCTCGGGCCTGCGCCGCCGGCGCCGAGCTGGGGGCGCATGCTGGCCGATGCGCAGACCTATCTGCAGCAGGCGCCGCATCTGGCGCTGGCGCCGGGGCTGGCCATTGCCACCTGCGTCCTCGGCTTCAATCTTCTGGGCGATGGGATGGCCGCAGCCCTCGATCCGCGTCGCGCGACACGGCACGACGCGTGAGAGCGCCGCTTGTACAGCCTTCAGATCGCCCGGGCATCGTCTCCGAGCCGGCGGGCGAGGTGGGCCCGCGCACGGTTGACCCGGCTCTTCATGGTGCCCAAGGGGCAGTGGCACCGTTCGGCGGCATGTTCGTAGCTGATTCCGTCGATCGCGATCAGGCTGATCGCCTGGCGGTAGAGCGGCGGCAACTCGCCCAGCGCCACCTCCAGCTCATGGCCGCGCACGGCCCATTCCTGCACGGGCGGAACGGTGGGCTGGTTTGCAACGCAGTCTTCCGAACCGACCGGTTCGCGCTTGGCAAGCCCGAACTTGGTGCAGAAGGTGTTGCGCATGATGGTGAACATCCACGACTTCAGGCGCGTCCCTTCCTGGAAGCGGTGAAGATTGGCGAGAGACTTGAGAAGCGTTTCCTGAACGAGGTCCTCCGCCTCGTTCGGTGAGCGGTGGAACCGCACGGCAAAATTGCGCAGCGCCGGAATGAGTTCGATCAATTCGGCCTCGAGACGAGCGCGGGACTGTTCGTCGGACATTGGCTGACCCCCGTTAGGTTACGGCGGAAAACCAGGGCATCACGACCGGGTTCCGTAGAAATTTGCAAAAACGTCAAAAAAATTAATCCCTAAGTTGTTCATTATCCGATCTATGAGTCACGTCTTTAATCCTCAGGTTGCGGAAATGGGAACTTTGACCCTTTCGTCCGGTTGGCCGGCCACGCGGCATACTCTGCCGTCGCGAAGAAAAAGGAGGTCGAGCCATGACCAACAAGCATATCAAGCCCGCCAAGCCGAGCGACGTGGATCTGATCGGCGATCCCGGGATCGGGCGTTCGCGCGGCATCGGCAGCCCGGTGGAGGAAGAGGCGCTGCAGGGCGAGTCCACGATCGAGGGCGATATCGCCAATGACACGACGCCGGAAGGCGGCGTCAACCCCGGCCAGCGCGGCCGGACGAACAGCTAAGGGGGAACGGCGTGGCAGACCCCTTTGGCGAATGGCGCCATCTCTGTGTCGATATGCAGCGCATGTTTTCGGAAGACACGCCTTGGCACGTGCCGTGGATGGCGCGTGTCTCGCCGGAGGTGCTGGAACTGGCCGAGCGCCATGCCGGGCGCACCATCTTCACCCGCTTCATCCCTCCGGAGCGGGCAGCAGACGCGGGCGGCCTGTGGCGCAGCTATTACGAGAAATGGTGGATGATGACCGGCGAGCATCTGCCCGCCGAGATGCGCGCCCTGATGCCGTCGCTCGCGCGGCTTGCTCCGCCGGCCCTCGTCTTCGACAAGCCGACCTATTCCCCATGGGTGGGTAGCCGGCTTCATACGCTGCTGCAGCAGCAGGCCGTGCGGACGCTGGTTGTCACCGGTGGCGAAACGGATGTCTGCGTTCTCGCCACTGTTCTGGGCGCGATCGACCTCGGCTACCGCGTCATCCTGCTCGGCGATGCGGTGTGCAGCGGGGCGGACGACACGCATGACGCCAGCCTTTCGCTGCTGCAAAGCCGCTTCTCCATGCAGGTCGAAGTCATGACCACGCACGACTTCCTCGACCAGCTCTCAGCCTGACCGGATCGACGATCCGAATCGAGCCCGCGCGCCTTCGTCCTGGAACCCTGCCGCCCGCTTCTGGTTGGGCGGCAGACTGTTTTTTCAGGAAGGATTATCCATGGCCAGCACGCCTCGCCCTCTCGCCGTCATCACCGGCGCCTCGTCCGGCATCGGACTGGAACTCGCCCGTCTTGCGGCGGCCGACCAGCATGATCTGATCATCGCCGCGGACGATGCGGCAATCGAGAATGCAGCCGAAAGCCTGCGTGCCACCGGCGTTTCGGTGGAGGCACGACAGGTGGATCTTTCGAGCCGCAGCGGCGCGGACGCTTTCTCCAGCTTCGTCCAGTCCAAGGGCCGTCCGGTGGACGTGCTGGTCGCCAATGCCGGGCGTGGCCTCGGCAAGGGCTTTCTGGACCAGGATCTCGACGCCGCGCTGAAGGTGGTGGACACCAACATCACCGGCACGATCAGCCTGATCCACAGCATCGGCAAGGACATGCGCGCCCGCAATGCCGGTCGCATCCTCATCACCGGCTCCATCGCCGGCTTCATTCCGGGCAGCTACCAGGCGGTCTACAACGGCACCAAGTCCTTCCTCAATTCCTTCTCCTTCGCGCTGCGCAACGAGCTGAAGGATACGGCCATCAGCGTCACCTGCCTGATGCCGGGGCCGACCGACACGCGGTTCTTCGAGCATGCCGACATGCTGGACACCGAGGTTGGCCAGGCCGAAAAGGACGATCCTGCCGATGTCGCCAAGGTTGGCTGGGAGGCGATGAAGAAGGGCGAAGGCGACATCGTCGCCGGCTGGAAGAACAAGCTGCAGACGGTCATGGCCAACATCACCCCGGCCCCGCTTCTCGCCCGCCAGCACGAAAAGATGGCAGCCCCCGGCACCGCCAAGCAGTAAGCGTCGCGCTGTGTACCGGACCTGATGACTATCTGTTGGTTAGCTATAGTCTCAATGCTCCTAGCACCTTTTGACATTGCGAGCTTATGCGTTAGCAGGACTTCGGACTTGCCAAAATGGTAATTTCGCCCTAGGAAACGGAGTGTCTGTACGTCCTGCAGGCAAGGCAAAGGCCCCTACTTGCGTAGGGGCCCCTCTCGTTGACGCAGGTGAAGTCTGGGTTACGCCTTGTTCGCGCTGGAACGCGGCCAACGGCGGCAGTGGGGCGCAATACGCTGCCACTGGCCCAGACGGCACCGCCAGTAGCTGATAACAGATACTGGTCGATGGATAGGGCATGAGATCCTCATGTCCTTCTCCTTTTCTCTTGCGAGAGCAAGGAGGAGTCGCTCCCACCACTCCTTCGGCGCAGACTACGACGAAGCTCAGAAACCTCCCAAGTCTTTGGTTGATGCTGTCGAGTCGTGTCTTCTAGTAGAAGGCGCGAATGCTGGATAATGGATTTGGAATCTTTGTGCAAGCAGTCGGTGATGTACTGCCCGTTATTCACAGTTGTTGTCTTTGAAGCCTGTTGGCTGAACCCTGCTACGAGGTAGGCATCAGATAGTAGTTCGCCGAAAGTTGGTATTCAGACCTTAAGCGGGGTCATTGTTTTGAAAAAAGCCGCTCCTGGTACATCTAGACTTGTTTATCTAAACTGGTCCCGGCTTGTCGCCCTTCACGGATGGCGCCCTATCTCCGCTTTCGCGCGGGCGGCGCTGGCCGCTCGCCTGGGTCGCAATCGGAGCGGTGCGCATGATCAACGATCTCTGGTACAAGAACGCGGTCGTCTATTGTCTCTCGGTCGAGACCTTCATGGATGCCAATGGCGATGGCGTCGGGGATTTCCAGGGCCTGGCGCGAAGGCTGGATTATCTCGCCGGCCTCGGCATCAGCGCCATTTGGCTCATGCCCTTTCAGGCCTCGCCCGGGCGCGACGACGGCTATGATGTGTCCGACTATTACACGGTCGATCCGCGCTACGGCACGCTCGGCGATTTCGTCGAGTTCACCCACGGCGCCAAGCAGCGCGGCATCCGCGTGCTGATCGACCTCGTCGTCAACCACACCTCCGATCAGCACCCCTGGTTCCAGTCCGCCCGCAGCGATCCGAACTCGCCCTATCGCGACTGGTATGTCTGGTCGAAGACCAAGCCGCCCGGTGCGGACGAGGGCATGGTGTTCCCCGGCGTGCAGAAGACCACCTGGACCCGCGACGCGATGGCCAAGGAATATTACTTCCACCGCTTCTACGAGTTCCAGCCCGACCTCAACACCGCCAACCCGGCCGTCCAGGCGGAAATCCTCAAGATCATGGGCTTCTGGATCCAGCTCGGCGTCTCCGGCTTCCGCATGGATGCGGTGCCTTTCGTGATCGCCGAGAAGGGCGCGGAGATCCGCAAGGCCAAGCCGCAATTCGAGATGCTCAGAACCTTCCGCGAGTTCCTGCAATGGCGCCAGGGGGACTCGATCATTCTGGCCGAAGCCAATGTCGCGCCCAGGGAAAACATCCACTACTTCGGCGAGGATGGCGACCGGCTGCAGATGATGTTCAACTTCCACGCCAATCAGAATCTCTTCTATGCACTGGCCAGTGCCGATGCCCGGCCGCTGGCCAAGGCGCTGGAGGAAACGCGCGAGCACCCGGCGACCGGCCAGTGGGGCCTGTTCCTGCGCAATCACGACGAGCTCGATCTCGGCCGGCTGAGCGAGAAACAGCGCCAACAGGTCTTCGCCGCCTTCGGCCCGGACAAGGACATGCAGCTCTATGATCGCGGCATCCGGCGGCGTTTGGCGCCGATGCTCGATGGCGACATGCGTCGGCTGCGCATGGCCTATAGTCTGATGTTCTCGCTGCCGGGCACGCCGGTCATCCGCTATGGCGACGAGATCGGCATGGGCGACGACCTCACCTTGCCCGAGCGCAATTGCGCCCGCACGCCGATGCAATGGTCCGACGAGCCGCATGGCGGCTTCACCAAGAGCGACACGCCCGTGCTGCCGGTGATCGAGAAGACCGTCTACGGCTATCCCCATGTCAATGTCGCCAAGGAGCGGCGCGACCCGGAATCGCTGCTCAACTGGACCGAACGGCTGATCCGAATGCGCAAGGAAGCGCCGGAAATCGGCTGGGGCAATTACGAGATCCTCGACAGCGGCGACGAGGGCGTGCTGATCATCCGCTACGATTGGCGCAACAACGCCGTGCTCTGCGTGCATAACTTCCATGCCCGTCCTGTGGAGGTCGAGTTCCATGTCGGGCTTGAGGACCATGCCGACCGACTGATCGATCTCGCCGATGGCGGCCACAGCACGGCAAGCGAAACCGGCCGCCACCGCATCCTTCTCGATGCCTATGACTATCGCTGGTACCGCGTAGGCGGCCTCGACTACCTGCTTCGCCGCAGCGAGACCTGAGTTCGTCTTTCGTGCAACGAAAAAGCCCGCGGTGCTTGCGCACCGCGGGCTTCACTTCGGGCAGACAGGAAAGGATTACTCGTTGCCGCCGCGGTTCTTCAGGGCTGCGCCCAGGATGTCGCCGAGCGAGGCGCCGGAGTCCGACGAACCGAACTGGGCCACGGCTTCCTTCTCTTCTGCGATCTCGAGAGCCTTGATCGACAGCATGACCTTGCGGTCCTTCTTGGAGAAGTTCGTCACGCGGGCATCGACGGTCTGGCCGACCGAGAAGCGCTCGGGGCGCTGGTCGTCGCGATCGCGGGCCAGGTCGTTGCGGCGGATGAAGGAGGTGATGTCTTCGTGGTTGACGAGACGAACCTCGATACCGCCGTCATTGACCGCGGTAACTTCGCAGGAAACGACCGCGTTCTTGCGCAGTTCGCCCGAGGCAGCGGCGTCGCCGACCGAATCACGGCCGAGCTGCTTGATGCCGAGCGAGATGCGCTCCTTGTCGACGTCCACATCCAGAACGACAGCCTTGACGACGTCGCCCTTGTTGTACTCCTCGATGACCTGCTCGCCCGGACGGTTCCAGTCGAGGTCGGAGAGGTGCACCATGCCGTCCACGTCGCCTTCGAGGCCGATGAACAGGCCGAATTCGGTCTTGTTCTTGACTTCGCCTTCGACCTCGGTGCCAGCCGGATGGCTGTGCGCGAAAGCCTGCCACGGGTTCTCGAGCGTCTGCTTGAGGCCGAGCGAGATGCGGCGCTTGGTCGGGTCGACTTCGAGAACGACAACCTCGACTTCCTGCGTCGTGGACAGGATCTTGCCGGGGTGAACGTTCTTCTTGGTCCAGGACATTTCCGAAATGTGGATCAGGCCTTCGATGCCCGGCTCCAGCTCGACGAAGGCGCCGTAGTCGGTGATGTTGGTCACCGTGCCGGAGATCTTCTTGCCGGTCGGGTACTTGGCGCCGATGCCATCCCACGGATCGCTCTCGAGCTGCTTCATGCCGAGCGAGATGCGGTGGGTTTCCTGGTTGATGCGGATGATCTGAACCTTGACCTGCTGGCCGATGTTCAGGATTTCCGACGGATGGTTGACGCGGCGCCAGGCCATGTCGGTCACGTGCAGCAGGCCGTCGATGCCGCCGAGGTCCACGAACGCACCGTAATCGGTGATGTTCTTGACCACGCCGTCGACAACCTGGCCCTCTTCGAGGTTCTGGACGATTTCCGAGCGCTGTTCGGCGCGGGACTCTTCGAGAACCGTGCGGCGCGAAACGACGATGTTGCCGCGGCGCTTGTCCATCTTGAGGATTTCGAAGGGCTGCGGGTTGTGCATCAGCGGGGTGACGTCGCGGATCGGACGGATATCGACCTGGCTGCGCGGCAGGAAGGCAACGGCACCATCCAGATCGACGGTGAAGCCACCCTTGACCTGATTGAAGATGACGCCTTCGACGCGCTCGCCGTTCTCGAACTTGACTTCGAGACGCATCCAGCTCTCCTCGCGGCGAGCCTTCTCGCGCGACAGAACGGCTTCACCCAGCGCGTTTTCGATGCGCTCGACATAGACCTCGACTTCGTCGCCGACCTTCAGCGAGCCGTCCTTGGCCTTGGCGCCGAATTCCTTGAGCGCCACGCGGCCCTCGACCTTGAGGCCGACGTCGACAATGGCAACGTCCTTCTCGATCGCGGTGATGATGCCCTTGGTGACGTAGCCTTCGGCGAGGTCCGTCTTTGCGAAGGATTCCTGCAGAAGCGCTGCGAAATCGTCGCGGGTGGGGTTTGCTTGGGACATGAAATCTCCTGGTCGTGCTCCGATGGCTCGGGACACGGGCGCCGGGGGTTGGCTGTTGAACATATCCGATCCACCGTCCGCCTTCCGCTTGGAGCGGGAAGGCAATAGTCCGGCGCGGGGAAGGCCGGATCGGAACATCTCTATTTCGATGCTGAAATCGCGGCGTCGATCAGAGCCTTGGCCGCAGAAAACGCCGCCTCTATACTCATTTCGGACGTGTCGATCAAGTGCGCGTCGGGCGCGGGGCGCAGCGGGCTGTCCTCGCGCTCCATGTCGCGCGCATCGCGCTTGGCGATATCGGCGAGAACGGCGAGATAATCGGCGGGCACGCCATGTCCGGTCATCTCGTCGAAGCGGCGCCGGGCACGCACCTCAGGCGACGCGGTGACATAGAGCTTCACCGGCGCCTCGGGGCAGACGACGGTGCCGATGTCGCGCCCGTCGAGCACGGCGCCCGGCGCGCGGCGGGAGAAGGCGCGCTGCGCTTCCACCAGCGCCCGGCGCACCGAAGGCATGACGGCGATCCTGGAGGCCGCCTCGCCGATCTCATGCGCGGAGAGCACCGCGCGGTCGAGACCGGCGAGATCCACCTGAAAGGCCATGGCTTCCGCCACCGCCTCATTGTCCAGCGGCGCCCCGGCCTCCAGCAGCGCCTTGGCGGTCGCGCGGTAGGTAAGGCCCGTATCGAGATGGTGAAAGCCGAATTCGGCGGCGATGCGGCGCGACAGCGTTCCCTTGCCGGCAGCCGCCGGTCCGTCGATGGCGATGATCATGCGCGTCCGGCTCCCTTTGCTTCCGGCATGGCGCCGGTCCCTCGCGACCCCCGCCTGTTAGCGGAATGTCGCGGCTCGCGCCATGGGCTCACGCCCTCAAACCCGGCCGTTTCCGCCGCAACCACAGGACTTTGCGGCAGTTTGGCTTTGACAGGCACGGGAGAGACGATTATGGGGACCGGCACATTCATCTCCCCATTCACCGCCGGTTTTCCGGCAGACGCCGGATTCCGGTCGTTTGAGAGGCTCTGACAGTGGCAAAAGCGGAACTTGGAACCAAGCGCATCGACCCGGAAACGGGCCGGAAGTTCTACGACCTGAACAAGGATCCGATCGTCTCGCCTTACACAGGCAAGTCCTACCCGCTCTCCTTCTTCGAGGAAACCTCGGTGGCCAAGGTTCTGGAGAAGGCCGAGGAAGAGGATGTCGCCGAAGTCGATACCGAGAACACGGAAGTCGAACTCGTCTCGCTCGAAGAAGCCGACGACAATGCCAGCGGCGACGATCTGCCGGATCTGGGCGACGACGAGGTCGAGATCGACAATGACGACGACACCTTCCTTGAAGAGGAAGACGACGACGACAATGACGGCCTGTCCGACCTGATCGGCGTCAACGACGACGACGACGAAGTCTGATTTTTTTCGCCCGCGCGGCGCCTGGCTCCCGCCCGGGCCGCACGGCACGGTCGCCCGCTAAACGCGGTCGGCAAAAGAATTTTCCCGGTGGTGGTTTTTTCGACTTGACCATCTCCGGGAAGCGGAAGTAAGAAGCCGCACCGCTTGAGAACGAGGCCAACGCCTCGCACGCAGCGGATCCCGGACCGGCCAAAACCGGAACCCGAATGGGGCTATAGCTCAGCTGGGAGAGCGCTTGCATGGCATGCAAGAGGTCAGCGGTTCGATCCCGCTTAGCTCCACCAAATTCCTTCTTCATTCCACGCCAGTGTTGAGCGCTTCGACGGCAGCAGTCTGACCGGTCACCCTCAGCCCTTGTCAAAGTTTGGTCCGCCGATCGCCTTCATCCCGTCCTCAGGGTGAGAGCTGAACCATATCGCTGCCGATGAAACCGGTTGCGGCAGGGCGAAGCGGTGTTGGAGCTCGGCATTGTCCAGCGTCTGCGACGCGGACATGCACCTTACTGCGCGGGATCGGGTTGATCCTGCGGGATGGGGGCGTGAGGATCTTCGATGAAGAATTCGAAGCGATCGCGGCCCTGATTCTTGGCTTTGTAGAGGGCGATATCCGCGTTCAGTAGCAGGTGCCGCGGATCGAAGTCGGTGCGATGGCCGATGGCGATGCCGATGCTGCAGCCAAGGCAACATTCGATCGTGTCGATCAGCACCGGCTTGCGCATCGCCTCGATGATGCGCCCGGCGAGGCTCGACAGCGCGTCGAGATTGGTCAGCCCCGGCGCGAGCAACACGAATTCGTCGCCGCCGACGCGGGCGGAGAGATCGGCGCTGCGCGTGTTCTCGCGCAGAATGGTGGCGGCATGGGTCAGCACCAGGTCGCCGACATGGTGGCCGTGCGTATCGTTGATCTGCTTGAAGCGATCGAGATCGATATGCAGGACGCTCATGCCGATCTGCGCCAGATCCGGCATGGCTGCGATGCGCGCCAGTTCGTTGTCGAGTGAGCGCCGGTTCGGCAGGTTGGTCAGCGGATCGAGCAGGGCCACGCGCTCGATGGCCGCCTTGGCGGCCTCAAGTTCGCGGTTGCGGGCCTCGGTCAGGCTATGGGCTTCCTCGATCGCCTTTCGCAGCCGGCGATCGTCGGTCACGTCCCAATTGGCGCCGATCATCCGGCGGTGGCCGTTTGAATCGAGAAAGGGCAGGGCGTGGCAGCAGATGTGGCGCACCTCGCCGTTGGAAAGCACGATGCGGTATTCGTCGTAATTGGGCTGGAGAAGGGCCAGATCGTGATCGACCTTGGACAGGACGCGTTCACGATCCTCCGGGTGGAGGATGCGTTCCCAGGTTTCCCCGATCTTGACGTCGTGAGTCTCAGGAACTCCGAACACGCGGAACTGACCCTTGTCCCACTCGACCTCCCCCGTCGTCAGGTTCGCCTCGAACACGCCGATGCCTGATGCCTCGAGGGCCACCGAAAGCCGGCGAGACAGGCGCTCCAGCGTCTCCTCCGCGTGCTTTCTCTCGGTAATGTCGATATCGGTGCCGATGATCCGGGCCGGCTTGCCGTCCGGCCCCCATTCGACGGTGGAACTGCGACACTCGATCCAGATCCAGCTGCCGTCTGGCTTGCGCATGCGGTAGTCATAGACATTGCAGCTCTCGTCGCCGTCGCGCTGGCGCATCACCATGTCCAGAACACGGTCGATGTCGTCGGGATGAATCGCCTCCAGCACTTCGGGCAAGGTGATCGGCAGCGTCTCCGCCGGGTCGAGCCCCCGCAGCTTCTTCCAGGAGTCGGCATAGACAGATGCGTTGCTGTGCAGGTCAAACTCCCAGATGCCGGTTTTCGCGTTGGAGAGCGCGAGGTTCCAGCGTGACAGGGTTCTGAGCAACTCGGTCTCGCGGGCCGCAATGTCGGACAGATCCTGGAACTGCACCAGTACGGCCGGCGTGTCGAACCCGTCCGGCACTCCCTTCAGATGCAGCCGGTATTGGCGCAGATCCCCACCTGTCTTGACCGCCACATCCCGCACCCCGATCGTCTCCGGCGCCTGCTGCAGCAGGTCGATCTGCGTCAGAAGGGAGCTGATGTCGTCCGTTTGGATCAGGGCGCCGACATGCCTGCCGTGGTGGTCGTCAAGGCCGAACAGATCGACCGCCAGGCCGTTGGCATCCGTGATCCGTCCCGTCGTGTCCACCACAATCGAGGGAAGAGGCAGGGCCCGAAGCCACGCCCGGTCGTGCTGATTGAGGGTAGTCGGACTTTCGCTGAACGATGTAGGATGCGGCGCCAATTCTCTGTCCGTCTGTCTGGTTTAGATGTAGGTATATTACAATGTGTGCGGGTACGTAAAGCGGATGTTCTCTGCCCTTCGTCAGGAAGGCCAAAGAACCGGCCGCACTGGCGCGACTCCGCTTCGATCCGCCCGAGGCGCCGCCACTTTCCTCTCCTTACGGCTTGACCCGAGCCAATGCCCGTCGTTCAACAGGCAGCCTGCGGCGCGGATGAGGCGCGTCGGGGACGGAGAGTTGGGAGGATGAATGAAAGCGCTGTTTCTCGAAGAGGTTGGCCGGCTGGTCGTGCGGGAGGTGGAAACGCCTGTGCCGGGGCCCGAGGAGCTTCTGGTGCGGGTGGAGGCCTGCGGAATCTGCGGCACCGATCGCCATCTCTATCGCGGCGAGTTTCCCGCCAAGCCGCCGGTCACGCTCGGCCATGAGTTTTCCGGTGTGATCGAGGCTGTGGGGCGCGATGTCGTCGATTTCCGGCCGGGCATGCGCGTGACGGGCGACCCGAACATCGCCTGCGGCCGCTGCGCCCAGTGCCAGAAGGGCCGGGTCAATCTCTGCCTCAATCTCCAGGCGATCGGAATCCACCGGAATGGCGGCTTCGCCGATTATGTCGTTCTCCCGCAAACCCAGGCGCATTCCCTTCCCGAAACGCTCGATCCGCTGGGGGGCGCCTTCTGCGAGCCGCTTGCCTGCTGCCTGCATGGCGTCGACCTCGCCAAAATCGCGGTCGGATCCTCGGTGGTCGTCATCGGCGGCGGAGTGATCGGCCTGCTCACCGTGCAGTTGGCGCGGCTTGCCGGTGCAACGCGCATCGTGCTCGTGACCCGCAGCGCCGCCAAGCGCGCGCTGGCGATCCGCCTCGGCGCGACGGATGGCCTGGACTTGACCGAGGGCGATGTCGTTGCGCGGCTGACAGGCGCGGACGGGCTTCTTCCCGGCGGGGCGGATGTCGTCTTCGAATGCGCGGGGCTCGCCGAAACCGTGGAGCAGGCGCCGCGGCTGACCGCGCGGGGCGGAACCTGCGTGCTGCTCGGCGTGCTGCCGGCCGGCGAAAAGGTGGCGTTCGAGCCCTTCGATCTCCTCTTCCGCGAGGTTTCGGTCATCACCTCCTTCCTTAACCCGCACACCCATCGCCGCGCGGCGGCGTTGATCGCCAGCGGTGCCGTCACGGTCGCCCCCCTGGTTAGCCGTGTCGTCGACCTCAATGAAGCCGTGGCGGCCATCAGCGGGCCGGCGGCCGGCGGCGAGATCCGGGTGCTGGTGGTGCCGGGCCACGCGCAGTAGACAGAGGTCGGCATCAAAGCGGGCATCGGAGGCAGAAGGCGCATGGCGGTCGTTTCTGGAAAGAGGGAGGGAGGCGACGATCCCTCGGCGCTTCTTGCTGCCCTTCGCAGCCACGTCGGCCGTCGCCATGTTCTGGTGACGCCATCCTCCCAGCGGCGCTTTTTGCGCGGCTATCGGTACGGTGGCGGTGCCGCCGTGGCCGTGGTGCGGCCGGGCTCGCTGGTCGAGTACTGGCGGGTGCTGCAGGCCTGCGTGCAGGCCGAAGCGGTCGTCATCTCCCAGGCCGCCAATACCGGGCTTACCGGCGGATCGACGCCGTTTGCGACGGACTATGGACGACCGGTGGTGGTCATCAACACGATGCGGCTCAAGGGCCTGCATCTCATCGATGGCGCGAGCCAGGTCGTGGCCCTGCCGGGAACGACGCTCAACGAGCTCGAGATCGCGCTCGACCCACATGGGCGCGAGCCGCATTCGGTCATCGGCTCCTCCTGCCTCGGCGCGTCGGTCATCGGCGGCGTCTGCAACAATTCCGGCGGCGCGCTCATCCGCCGTGGTCCCTCCTACACGGAGCTGGCGCTCTATGCGCAGCGTGACGCCGACGGGCAACTCCATCTAATCAACGCGCTCGGCATCGCGCTCGGCAACGAGCCTGAAGACATGCTGCGGCGGCTGGAGGAGGGGCGCTTTACCGCTGACGCGATCCGCAGCGGCGGTGTGGCCTCGGATCCGGACTATCAGAGCCATGTGCGCGCCATCGACGCGGACACGCCGGCCCGTTTCAATGCCGACCTGCGCAAGCTGCACGGCGCATCCGGCTCGGCCGGAAAGCTCGCCGTCTTCGCGGTCCGTCTCGATACGTTCGAGAAGGAAAGCGGGGCGACCGTGCTCTATGTCGGCACGAACGAGGCGGACGCCCTGCAGGACATCCGACGCCAACTGCTGCAAAGCCCGATCCCGCTGCCGATCGCGGCCGAATACATCCACCGCGATGCCTTTGAGATTGCGGAAGCCTACGGCAAGGACACCTATCTCCTCGTCAAGCGCATCGGCACGCGCCGTCTGCCCGCTTTCTTCGCGCTGAAAAGCCGGGTCGATGCGCTGTTCGAGCGCCTTCCCTTCCTGCCCGCCAATCTCGCCGACAGGCTGCTGCAAGGCGTGAGCCGGCTGCTTCCCGCGCATCTGCCGCCGCGGCTCACCGCCTATCGCGATCGGTTCGAACATCATCTGATGATCAGGGTCTCCGCGGACGCGCTGCCGGAAACGCGACAGGTCATCGAGTCCGTGCTCGCAGGGCGGGATGGGGACTGTTTCGTCTGCGATGCGGCGGAAGGTTCTGCCGCCTTCCTGCACCGTTTCGCCACTGCCGGGGCCGCGGTGCGCTATGCGATCGTGCACGGCCGGGATACGGGCGGTCTGGTGGCGCTCGACGTGGCGCTGCCGCGCAATGCGCGCGACTGGTTCGAGACCCTGCCGGCAGAGACGAACGGCAAGATCCTGAAGCGGCTCTATTACGGGCACTTCTTCTGCCATGTCTTCCACCAGGATTATGTGCTGGCGCCCGGGCAGGACTGGCTGGCGGTGGAGCACGAGCTTCTGGCCCTGCTGGCCGCGCGCGGGGCGCGCTATCCGGCCGAACACAATTTCGGCCATCTCTACAGCGCCCCAGCCGAGGTGCTTGCCCATTACCAGGCGCTCGATCCCTGCAACTGCTTCAACCCCGGCATCGGCCAGGCCTCGCCCCGGCTGCGCTGGAAGGGTGCCGTGCGCAACCCGGCGGCCGGCCAAGAGGTCTCAAGCTAGTCTGCGGCCCTCGACCGGCCCGCCGGCTCGGCACGCAGCGCCGCGATCAGCGCCCGCAGCGCCGGCGGCGACTGGCGTCGGCTCGGATGGTAGAGGTGGAAGCCGGGAAAAGGCGGGCACCAGTCGGCCAGCACCTGGATCAGCCGGCCGGCGGCGATGTCATCGATCACATCCTGCTCCATGATGTAGCCGAGCCCCGCGCCGGCGCGCACGGCGGCAAGCGCCAGATCGGCGTCATTGGCGACGAGCGGCCCGCTGGTGCGGACGGAGAAGGCGCGCTGATCCTTTTCGAACTCCCAGGGCAGCAAGCCGCCGGAGGTCGCCAGGCGATAGCCGATACAGGCATGGGCGGCGAGATCCTGCGGTGTCCGCGGAGCCGGGAAACGGGCGAAGTACTCCGGCGTGCCGACCACCACCGTGCGCAACTCCGGCCCCAGCCGGATGGCGATCATGTCCCGGTCGACCGTTTCGCCAAGCCGGATCCCGGCATCGAATCCCGCAGCGACGATGTCGGTCAACCCATCCTCGACATTGACCTCGACGGCGATTTCCGGATGGGCGAGCAGGAAGGCGGGCAGCTTCGGCAGCAATACCTGCTTTGCGGCATAGGCGAAGGTGGTGATCCGCACCGTGCCGGAGGGGCGGTCGCGCCACTCGGCAAGCGCGTCCATCGCGCCGTCGATGCTGGCCAGCGCGGGGTTGAGCGTGCGCAGGACATGGTCGCCTGCCTCGGTCGGAGACACGCTGCGCGTCGTGCGCGCCAGAAGCCGCACGCCGAGCCGCTCCTCCAGACCCCGCATGGCGTGCGACAAGGCGGAGGGCGACAGTCCCAGCACCGCCGCAGCGCGGCTGAAGCTTCGCAGGCGGGCAATGGTGGCGAAGGCGGCGAGATCGTTGAGGTCGGAGCGATTCATTCCTGCATGCTGCTCACAAGTTCATTCGATCGGCAACCGATTATCGAAGCTCCGTCAGCGGGCTAGGGTTCAGACACTGGACAAGGAGAGCATCGTCATGGACTTGACCGCCTATCGTACACTCGGCCGTTCCGGCCTGATCGTCAGCCCTCTGGCTCTCGGCACGATGACCTTTGGCGCCGGACGCTGGGGCGCCGATCAATCGGTCTCGCGGCAGCTCTTCGAAACCTATGTCGCAGCCGGCGGCAATTTCCTCGATACGGCGGACATCTATTCCGGCGGAGACAGCGAGCGCATGCTGGGTGAGTTTCTGGCAGACAGTGGCCAGCGCGACCGGCTGGTGGTGGCGACGAAGGCCGGCTTTTCGCGTGGGGAGGGCACGCCTCTTCAGGGGGGCAATGGTGCTAAGAACATCCGCCAGGCGCTTGATCAGTCCCTCCGGCGCCTGAAGACCGACTATATCGACCTCTACTGGATCCATGTCTGGGATCGGACCACCCCGGCCGAAGCGGTGCTCGAAACGCTGGCCTCGGCCGTGCGCGCCGGAAAGATCCTGCATTACGGCTTTTCCAATACGCCGGCCTGGTATGTCGCGCGGGTCGCGACGCTGGCGGAGGCGCATGGTCTGCCGCGGCCGATCGGCCTGCAATATGCCTACTCGCTTCTCGACCGCGGCGTCGAGCTCGATCTCCTCCCGGCGGGCCGGGAGCTCGGTCTCGGGCTTGTCCCCTGGAGCCCGCTCGGGGCCGGGCTGCTGACCGGCAAATATGGTCGCGACAAGATGAACGATGCCGGGCGTGCCTCGGCCATGCCGGATCAGGCCGCACCCGCGCGGGCGGAGGGGAGCGACGGACGCCTGAACGGTGACAACCCCTTTGGCGGCATGCTGTTTACCGAGCGGAACTTCGCCATCGTCGATCGGCTGAAGTCCATCGCCGCCGAGATCGGCCGCACGCCGGCAGAGGTCGCGCTGAAATGGGTCAGCGAGCGTCCGGGCGTTTCCTCGGTGCTCGTCGGCGCCAGCCGGCCGGAGCAGTTGACGCAGAACATTGGCTCGCTCGACGTGGTTCTAAGCCCGGATCAGCGCCATAAGCTTGATGCGGCCTCGGAACTCCCCCCGCTCAATCCCTATTTCATCTTCGCCTTGCCCACCGAGCATATCTTCGGCGGGCAGCGGGTGGAGGCCTGGGCGCGCGGGTGAAGGCGCGCTGACGCGCCCTGCGAGCGCGTCAATATTCCTTCTCGTAGAAAACGCCGGCGCCGGCGCCATCGCCGCCGGCCTCGCCGCGCAGCTTTACCCCGCGTCCGACATCGAGGTTGATGACCGCCTTGCCGCCGCCGGCCTCGGTGCCGGACTGCAGTTCCAGATAGGTGCGGTCGTTGAGGTAGCGCCCGGCGCGCACGGAGGCGCCGCCGGCGGCATCGGTGGAAATATCCAGATCGTCGACGCCGAGCTTGTTGCGCAGCCCATCGAACAGCGTGCCGCCCGAGCCGCCGGCCAGCTGGCTGACCGCTGCCGCCAGCTGGGCGATCTGCACCGGCGAAAGGTTGGAGAGCGAGCGGTTGAAGATCAGCTGTGCCAGGATTTCGTCCTGCGGCAGGGCAGGGGCGGAGGAGAAATTGACCTGCGGATTGTTGGCAAGGCCCGCCACATTCACCGTGATCGTCGTCGAATTGACCGTCGAGGTCGCGTCGAGATCGAGCGTCGGGATCAGGTCGCCGCCAAAGGCGATCGATCCGTCGGTAAAGTCGATCCGCCGGCCGAGCACCTCCAGCCGCCCGCGCTTCATCTGGAAGCCGCCGTTGACGATGGGCGTTGCGGCATTACCGCGGATCGTCAGGTCGCCGCCGAGCTCGGCGTCGATGCCGCGTCCCCGCACGAAGATGCGCGCCGCGCTGACGGTCAGATCGAATCCGATCCCGCCGCTCTTCTTGGTCGCGCCGCCATTGCCCTCGTCCTTCTTCAGCTTGGCCAGCATGCGCCGCACCTCCGGCGGGGCGTTGCGGTGGCGGATATCGATTTCCGACAGCGAGGCCGGCAGCTTTTGCGGCACGGTGATCGAGGCCTTCGGCACATCGACCCGCCCGGACAGCAGCGGCGACCCGGTAAGGGGCCCGGTGAGCGTGAGGGCTCCGCTGAGATTGGCGGTGACCAGGCTGCCATCGACATAGGTTGCCCGGTCGAGGCGGATGTCGAGATTGGCGGGGAAGCCGGAAGCCGGCGCCGTGCCGATCGTGCCCGACACCGCCAGGCTGCCGCCGGTGGCGAGCCGCCCGGTCAGCGAGACGATGCGCGCCTGCTGGCCTTCGAGCGCCACCTCGGCGTTGATCGCGTTGATCGTCTGGTTGCGTCGCGCATCGACAAGCCGCGCCCCGGAGGTGGAAATGCGCCCCGTCACGGCGGGGGCGGCGACAGAGCCTCCGACCGCCACATCCACAGTGGCGGAGCCGGTCAGCAGAAAGCCCTGCTGCGCGAGGATCGGGCCGAGAATGCCGAAGGGCAGATCGCCGGCAAAGCGCATGTCGATCGGGCGGTTGCCGGAAAGACCCAGGCTGCCGCCGCCGCGGAAGCTGAGCCCGCCGCTGCCGGACAGCGTGGTATCGACGGTCAGGCTGTTGTTGGCGAAGCGCCCCTTGGCGGCAATGGCAAGCGCGCCAACTCCGGCGCTGCGGGCCTGCGCGACGCTCGCCTCCGCCCAGCGCAGATCGTAGGCTATGTCGGGCGCAGCCGTCGTGCCCTTGGCGTCGACACGACCGCTGATCGTCCCCTGCGCGCCGAGCGAGGGCTGGATGGTGTTGGCGAGGCTTGCCGGCAGCCGGTCAAGGCGCACCGCCATGTCGAGCCGCTCGCCGGCCGTGCCCGTCACGGTCACCGTGCCGCCGGAGGCGCCGATCTGCAGGTCGGTCAGCCTAACCCCTCCATTTTCGAGCGTGATCGTCGTCGGACGCGCCAGCCGCAGCGCGATGCCGCGCGGAGCGGCGGAGAAGGAGGAAAGATCGACGCGCGTCGTGCCGTTCTGACTGGTGATGGTGGCGTTGGCGGCAAGCGGTGCCTTGTCATAGGTGCCGGTCAGGGCCAGCTCGGTGCGGTTTTGCGCCGGCTGTTCGAGATCGAGCCGAAGTCCGGTCACCCGGTTCTGGCCCTGGATGATCTCCTGCACGTTCAGCCGCCCGCGCAGCGTCAGCGTCTTCAGGTCGTCGATCGTCAGGTCGATATCGGGCTTGACGATCGCCAAGCCATCCCGGCGGATGCCCGAGCCCTGCGCCTTGAGGCTGAGCGCGGTGCGCTCGCCTTGGCTGGTGATGGTCGCATTGCCCGTGAGGTCTCCCTCCGCACGCTGCCCGGCCAGGGCGGCGAGCAGGCTGATATCGGGCAGAGTAAAGCGGATCTCGCCGTTCGGCAGGAAGCTGTCCGTCAGCTCGATCGCGCCGTCCACCACATTCGGACCGACGCGCAGATTGAGCGCCGGAATGCGGATGCGCCCCTCGGTGCTCGCGACCGTGCTGCGCAGGTCGATCACCTGCCGGTCCAGCGTGCCGGTCGCGGTGATCTCGGCGCTCGGATTGGCGGGATCCGCCGTGACGGTGGCCGCGGCCACCAGGTCCGCCAGCGTACGGCCGGCCAGCGTCGCGCCGTTGGAGCGGATCTCGGCCTTCACCAGCGGCCTGGCAAGGGCGCCGGTCGCGTCGATCGAGAAGCGCGCCGTTCCCTTGGCATCGGGCAACAGCCGGCCGAGGTCGGGCAGCGTGCCGGCCAGCGCGGCGGTGATCTGGTCGTTGGCCAGCGTCAGCGATCCGTTGGCGGCGATCGAACCGGAGTCGAGCGCCAGGTTGGCGACATTGAGCGTGCCGTCGGCCGCGCGGGTCACGCTGCCGGCGAGACGGACATCGGTCGCAAGCCGGCTGGCGGCCGCCGGTGGCAGGGCGGAAGGCGGCGCGGTGGCGCGGAAGGTTGCGCGCAGGCTGCCATCGGAAAGCTGGAAGCGGCCATTGACGGCGCCATCGAGCCCGCCACTGTCGATCGTCGCAGGGTCGAAGGTGACCGCGTCTGGCGTCAGGCCCAGCGTCGTTTGCAGCGTCAGCGGACCGGGCAGCAAGCGGCCGAGGTCGGCGCTAACGAAGCGCGTGCTCTCCGCCTTGACCGTCGCGCGGATCTGGCCCTCGCGGCCGGTGATGTTCAGCCGCTCGCTGGTGGCCGTCACATCCAGCCCTTCGAGCCGTGCTTGAGGCGTCGCCACATAAGCGAGCCTGGCCTTCGCATCGATCGCCGCGGCATCGAGACGGCCCTTGGCGGTGATATCGGCGGAGGCGATCGCCACCCGCGCTTCGCCGCCCGCCATCGGCGTTGCATATTCCACCGCCGGATTGCCACGAACGGTGATGACGGCGTCGAGCGTTTCGCCGACAAGTCCGGTCACCGTCGCCGTGCCGCCGGGTAGGCCGATCTCGAATCCGTCCAGCCGGACGCCGCCGCCCTCGAAGACCAGTTGCTTGGGCGAAGAGAGTTCGAGCGGAATGCCACGCGGCGCGACCGCCAGCTGGTCGACCGTGACCGATGGCCCGGCCGGGCCCGTGGCGATCCGGCCCTGCAGGGACAGCGGAGCCTTGTCATAGGTCCCCGTCAGCGCCAATTGCGTTTCCTCGCCCTGGCGGCTGAGGTCGACGACGGCATTGTCGACCCGGTTGGCACCCTGTGCCGCGCTGTCGGCCGTGATCCGGCCTTGCGCGTTCAGCGTGGCGAGGTCGGTGATGGTGACATCGGCGCGCGGATTGGTGACCGAAAGATCGCCCCGGGTCAGCGAGCCTCCGGTTGCGTTGATCGCAAGACCCGTCTTGCCGTTCTCGCTGGTGATGGTCGCGTGCCCGGTGAGGTCGCCGGCTGCCGTCTGGCCGGCAATGGCGGCAAGAGGCGCAATGTCCGGCAGGGCGAAATCGAATGTGCCGCTCGGCTGGAAGTCCGGCGTGAAGGCCAGTGCGCCGGTGACCGTGTTCTCGCCGACCTTTGCCTGAAGAGAGGGAATGGAGAGCGCGCCTTCGGCCACGGCAAGCTTTGCCTGCGCGGAGAGGGCCTGGCCCTCGACCGTTCCGTTCACGGTGGCCGTGCCTTCCGGCAGGCCGTTCTTCAAGACCGTATCGGCAGTGATCACCAGGCCGGTCACGCTCTTGCCGGCAAGTTCCGCTGCATCCGAGCGCACTTCGGCCTTCAGGCTCAGCGCATCGAGCGGGCCGGCGATCTGCGCCGTGACGCTGGCCGCGCCTGTGCCGTTGGCCACCAGCGGGGCGATGTTTGGAATGGTGCCGGACAGGTCGGCCGTCAATTGGCCGTTGCCGAAGGTCACGCCTCCCGTTGCCTGCAGCGCTTGCGAATCCAGCGCCAGGTTGCTGACCGTCAGCGTGCCGTCGGTGGCCGTCTCCAACCGGCCCTTCAGCGCCACGGGGCCACCGACCCGGCGCGCAGCCGCCGGCGGCAAGGCCGCGGCCGGAGCGGTGGCGTCGAGATCGATGCCGAGCGTGCCGTCGATCAGCGAATAACGCCCGGTGATCGTGGCGTCGAGCGCCGTGGTATCGAGCGTCAGCGGCGCGAAGCCGATCGCCTGCGGCGTGACGTCGAGCGTGCCGTCGAGCGACAGCGGCCCGCGGATCAGCCGGTTGATGTCGGCAAGCTCCAGCGCCGTCGAGCCGGCCGTGAGCGAGACAATGATCCGGCCGCGCCGGTCGGTGAGATTGAAGGCATCGCTATGGGCGGAAAGCATGGCGTTGTCGATCGTGCCCTGCGGCAGGACCGCGCGCGGCACCGAGGCCTTGACGTCGAGCACGGCCGAGCGCGCATCGCCGACCAGGGACAGGTCGGCCGAGCCGATCAGAAGCGTCGCGGTCTCGCCGGACAGCGGGAAGGACAGCGGTGCCGGTCCGTTGACGCCGGCAATGCGGGCGCGCAGATCGTTCTGCCCCACGGTGCTGAGCGTGCCAGAGGCGTCGATGGTCACGGCATCGGTCGAAAGCCGGCCGCGATCGATCTTGAAGGCCGTGCTGCCTTCGAAGGCGGTGGCGAGATCGATGGTCGTGCGCCCGGCAAAGAGCGGCCGGAAGGGCTCGGGCAGAAGGTCAGAGATGCTGCCGCCGCCGGTCAGCCGCACGGTCCGATAGCCATCGGCCGAAAGCGTATGCTCCCCGTCGAGTTTCAGAACCTCCGTCCCATCGAGCGCCGCAGTGGCCGTTCCCGTCCACTTCGACAGCGGGCCGTCGCCGGTCACCCGGATCGTGACGGCCGGATCATTGGGCAGGCGCAGAGCCTTCGCCAGCAGGCCGCCTTTCGGCTCGTCGATGCTGGCTTCCAGCCGCAGCGCATTGCCGGCCGGGTCGTAGATGAAGTCGGCAAGCGCGCGGGCTTCCGGCCGGTCGGGCTGCGAGGCGTTGATCTTGGCGGCGATTCTTGCCGACGTCGCCGTCAGCGTGCCCTCGGCCGCCAGCACCTGTGCGCTGCCGATCAGCGGCGCGCCGAGCGCGATGCGCTGCAGCTCGAAGTGATCGAGCTGCACTTCGACCGGAAGGGAGAAGCCGGAGCTCGGCTCGGCGGGAGCAGGCTCGGTCACGACAGGCGCGCGCGCCACCTCGACCGCGCCGGCGCGCAGCAATTCCGCCTTGAAGCGACCGGAGAAAAGTGCGGTCGGCGACCAGGCAAGCTCGACGTCGCGAATCTCGGCATAGACGCCCTTCGTATCGGAAAGGGTAATCGTCTCGGCCCTGAAATCGCCGGTCAGCAGCGCGCCGGGGCCGGTGATGCGAATGGTCTGGTCCGGCGAGGAGGCATAGGTTTCGATGAGGCCGGCCACGATCCGGGCGCCGGGCGGCGTGAAGCCAAGAAACAGCACGCCGGCAAGGAGCAGCGCAACGACGACCCCGAGGAGGATGGCGACGCCCTTGAGCGCGGTCATGAACAGGCTTCTCATCGTCTCTCCCACCCGGTCGGCGTCTCGCCCGGGCCTTTGCCTCGTCCCGCCGGTCGGGCGGGTCTCTCGGTCGTTGCTGTGGCGAACCTCTTGTCCGCCATCATCATGTCACTGCAGAGGCAGCCAGGCTGCCTTCTGCCTGCCTGCCCACTTTCAGGCCCTCCGGCGTCTGCAGGCGGGCGCCTCTAGAAGGACTGGCCGATGCCGGCATAGATGCCATAGCGCGTTCCGCCGTCATACGGATTGAGCGGGACGGCGAAATCGACGCGGATCGGGCCGAAGGAGGTGTTGTAGCGCACGCCGATGCCGGCGCCGATCTTGACGTCGGAAAAGTCGGGCGCGGTCTTGGCGGAAACGGTGGCCGCATCGACGAAGGGCACGATGCTGATCGTGTCGGTGATCCCGACCCGCGCTTCGGCGTTGACATTCACATAGGAGCGACCGCCGAGCAGGTCGTCGTCGGCATTGCGCGGGCTGATCTCCTGATAGGCGAAGCCGCGCACGGTGCCGCCGCCGCCCAGATAGAAGCGCCGCGTGGCGGGAATGTCGGTCAGCGCGCTGCCGCCTGCCACCACGCCGGCCGAAAGCCGGGCGGCAAGCACGGTGCGGTCATCCGCGCCGATGCCGTAATAGCCGGAGATCGATCCTTCGAAGGAGGAGAACACCGTCGAGCCGTAAATGTCGTAGCTCGGCTTGATGCTGGCCGTGGCGCGGTAGCCTTCGGTCGGGTTCAGCGTGTTGTCGCGGGCATCGCGTACGAAATCGATCGGCAGGGCCGGGACGAGGTAGCGCTGCTTGTCGTCATAGGCATCCTCCTCGATGTTCATCCAGCCGAGTTCCGCGCCGACCGACAGCGTGTCGATGTCGCTCAGTTCCTTGCTGACGCTGACGAGGCCGGTGATGGTCTGGGCCTTGTAGGCGTCGGGGTCGAGCATGGCAGCGCGGATGCTCGCGTTGAAGGCCGTGGTCGGGCCGAAGGCGCCAGGCTTGGTAAAGAGGATGCCGGCCGAATAATCCAGCGCCGTCGCGTCCAGCGTTTCGCCGAGCCGGCTGACGGAGCCTTCGATGCGCAGCGATTCCGCCTCGCCGAACAGGTTGCGATGCCCCCAATAGCCCTGCAGGCCGAAGCCGTCGGTGGAGGAGAAGTCGGCCCCGACGCCGAAATAGCGGTGCTTGCCCTCCGAAACCTCGATGGTCAGCGGCAGGCTGCCGTCGCTGTCCAGCCTGTCGGCCTCGCGAATGGTAATGGAGGAGAAGACGCCGAGCTTGCGTAGCCGCTCCTGCGCCTTGCGCATTTCCTCCGGCGAATAGCGCTTGTGCTGGTCGAGGCGGGAATATTCGCGCACAAAATCTGGGTTGACCGTGCGTGCGCCCTTGATCGCCACCGTTCCGAACGGCGCGACCGGCCCGCTATCGGCTGAGATCGTCACATCGACCGTGTTGGTCTTGTGATCGGCAACGGCCGTGCGGGCAGCGAGCTTGGCAAAGGGGCGGCCGCCCTCCTTCAGATCCTCGACGACCTTCTCGCCGGCCTTGATGATCAGCGTGGAGTCGGCGCGCTCTCCCGGCTCGAGGTCGTAGTCCTTCGGATCGCGCCCGCCGGCATCCTTCTCGAACATCACGGTTCCGAAGGTGAAGACCGGGCCCGGATTGACGGTAACGACCACCGGAACCGGGGCACCGGCTGGAAAATCCGGATCGGGGGGAAGGGAATCGAGCGGCTGGCCGTTGATGGTCACATCGACCGTGCCACCATAGCGCGCCTTTTCGTACAGGGCGGCCAGCAGACGGTCGCGGTCGTCGCGCGCCCGCAGTGCCAAGCCGAGATCGCCGGAGACCGGCTGCTCCTCGTCCTGTTTGAGCCGCGAGGCGTTCTCGATCGCCTCTTTCAGCTCGGCATCGTCGGTGTTGTCGTTGAGCGTCAGGCTATACTCGACGGGGTCGATGACCTTGGCGGCCTCTTCCTCGTCCTTGCCCCACAGCTGGATGCCGAAGAGCTTGAAGGCCATGGCCGGCGAAAGCGGGCTGGTGCCGCACAGAAAAAGGCCTGAAAGCGCGAGCGCCAGGCCGGCCTTCCGATACGCAGGACTGAGAAACGGCAAAGGCATTCGATTCCGCATCCCGTGCCATAAGGTGCCGGAAGCGCCCGCCCACGGATAGCGACCGCCGCCGCGGGCTTTCGCCCGCTGATGGGAAGGCACCCTACACATCCTTGAGGCGAGCCTGAAGCCTTTGTGCGGCTTTGGACGAGTCCTTGCGGCAAATACGGGCATGAGTGTGACGTTCGGGCGACAAGCGGGCTGGCCGCCCGCTTATCTTCGTGATCGGCCAAGGCTTTTCGTGCCCTACGGCCTCAGCTCAGTAGCGGCAGTCGTCGATGTAGCGGCGGCCGTAGCGGTCGCGATAGTAGCACTGGCCCGGCTGCTCGGAGACCCTGCCGATCACCGCGCCGGACACGCCGCCGATCGCCGCGCCGACGGCGGCACCGCGAACATTGCCCGTAACCGCGCCGCCGATGATGGCGCCGGACACGGCGCCGATACCGGCACCCTTTTCCGTCTGGGTGCAGCTTGCTGCCGTCAGGCCGACGACAGCCAGGATGATGGCCTTCTTGAACATGCGTCCTCTCCTTGAACAAATGAAGCCGGCTCTCGTCCGGCGATGGCGGTTCGGGGAAGCCTCCCCGATCTTTGAAGATCCTGTCGGCAAGCGGCGCGACATCTATCGAGATGCGACCGACTGCCGCGGCAGGTGACAGGAGAAAACATGAACAGAAGCTGAAGAGCGAGTGCCCTCCGTTACAGGCGCTGCCGAGGCGCCTTGATCACGGTTAAGACGCGGTAAATCGTCCCTCGCGAGATTTGTGTGCGGCCCTTGACCGAGAGCCCGCTGGAATGGGAGAAGCCGATCGGCTATTCTGGAATTCTTCCAAAGTAGGGGCCAATTGCCGCAGCCATGGCGAGAGGCGTCAAATGCGATTGACGCACAGGACGCATTTTGCACAAGACAGGCCGTGGTTCTGGAGACAGGCATGGATTTCGAGCATTTTTTCAAGGCGGAACTGGACAGCCTTCATCAGGAAGGCCGCTATCGCGTCTTCGCCGACCTTGAACGCCAGCGTGGCGCTTTTCCCAAGGCGCATCGTCATACGGCCGAGGGTGTCAAGGACGTCACCGTCTGGTGCTCGAACGACTATCTCGGCATGGGCCAGCACCCGGCCGTGACGGACGCCATGAAAAGCGCCATCGACCACTGTGGCGCCGGTGCCGGCGGCACCCGCAATATTTCCGGCACGACGCATTATCACGTGCTCCTGGAGCGTGAGCTGGCCGACCTGCACGGCAAGGAATCGGCGCTGCTCTTCACCTCCGGCTACGTGTCCAACTGGGCCGCGCTCGGCACGCTCTGTTCGCGCATCCCCGGCGTCATCGTCTTCTCCGACGCCGGGAACCATGCCTCGATGATCGAGGGCATCCGCCACGCCAAGTGTGAACGGGTGATCTTCAAGCACAATTCGGTAGCGGACCTCGAAGCGCGGCTGGCGGCTGCCGACCCGAAGGCGCCGAAGATCATCGCCTTCGAAAGCGTCTACTCCATGGATGGCGACATCGCGCCCATCCGCGAGATCTGCGATCTCGCCGACCGCTACGGCGCCATGACCTATCTGGACGAAGTCCATGCCGTCGGCATGTACGGCCCGCGCGGCGGCGGCATTGCCGAGCGCGAGGGGCTGATGGACCGGCTGACGGTGATCGAGGGCACGCTCGGCAAGGCCTTCGGCGTGATGGGCGGCTATATCGCCGCGTCCGCCGCGCTCTGCGATTTCATCCGCTCCTTCGCCTCCGGCTTCATCTTCACCACCGCCCTGCCGCCGGCTCTGGCCGCCGGCGCCCTGGCGTCGATCCGGCATCTGAAGACCAGCCAGGTGGAGCGCTTCGCCCATCAGGAGCGGGTTCGCCGCCTTCGGGCACAGCTCGACCGCAACGGCATTCCGCATCTTCCCAATCCGAGCCATATCGTGCCGGTCATCGTCGGCGATGCTGCCAAGTGCAAGTGGATCTCCGATCTCCTGCTCGACAATTGGGGCATCTACGTTCAGCCGATCAACTACCCCACCGTGGCGAAGAAGACCGAGCGGCTGCGCATCACCCCGACGCCGCTGCATTCGGACGCCGATATCGACCATCTGGTCGGCGCGCTGCACCAGCTCTGGTCGCGCTGCGCACTGGCCCGCGCGGTGGCCTGAGCCGGCTTTTCCTCGTCATCATCGTGCATGTCGGCCCGCTTTCGCGGGCCGTTTGCTGTGGGCGGGCATGATGGCCGCGTGCAAGCCGTGTCATGATGTGCTTACACAGGCAGCGCGAACGCAGTGTCGGAGGGGAATCGATGGGCTGGGGTGAGTTTCTTCTGAAGGGTGTTCTCATCGGCGCGGGCGGAACCGTGCTCATGGATCTCTGGGCCGTGTTCCTGGCGCTGGCCTTCGGCCATCCCAAGGCCAATTGGGCGCCGGTCGGCCGCTGGTTCGGCCATCTCTCCCGCGGCACCGTGTTCCACGCCGATATCGGCCAGGCCGCGTCCTTCCCGCAGGAAAGCGCGCTCGGCTGGGCGGGCCATTATGCCGTCGGCATCCTTTACGGCATCCTTCTCGTGTTCATGACCGGCAGTTCCTGGCTGGCGGCGCCGACGCTTCTGCCGGCGCTCGCCTGGGGCATCGTCACGGTCGCGGCCGGCTGGTTCCTGCTGCAGCCGGGCCTCGGCCTCGGCATGGCCGCCTCGAAGCTACCGAACCCCAACCGGGTGCGCCTGCTCAATCTCGCCGCCCATGTCGCCTTCGGCCTCGGATTGTGGATCACGGCGCTCGTCATCGCCTGAGTGGGCGTGCTCTGCCTTGATCATGTCAGCCAATGTCGCGGACGGATGGACGGGCAGGCCGACCGCGCGCTAGCTTCCTCGAGCAGGCGTCCGCTGGGGGAGCACGGTTGCCTGCACCCGCCGATCAGCCCCGAGAGACCGTTCATGAAAAGCTACGTCCTGACCGTCACCTGTCCATCCACGCGCGGCATCGTCGCGGCCATCACCGGCTATCTGGCGGACAAGGGGTGCTACATCACCGATTCCTCGCAGTTCGACGATCTCCACACCGGCCTGTTCTTCATGCGCCTGACCTTCACCAGCCAGGAGGGCGCGACGATGGAGGATCTGGAATCAGGCTTCGCGCCGGTGTCCAAACGCTTCGACATGACCTCGTCCATCCGCGACCTCGAGACGCGCATGAAGGTGCTGCTGATGGTCTCGCGCTTCGGCCATTGCCTGAACGACCTGCTCTATCGCTGGAAGATCGGCGCCCTGCCGATCGAGATCGTCGGCGTCGTCTCCAATCATTTCGATTATCAGAAGGTCGTGGTGAACCACGATATTCCCTTCCACCACATCAAGGTGACCAAGGACAACAAGCCGCAGGCGGAGGCGCGGCTGATGGAGATCGTCGAGCAGTCGGACGCCGAACTGATCGTGCTCGCCCGCTATATGCAGGTGCTCTCCGATGCCGTCTGCAAGAAGATGTCGGGACGGATCATCAACATCCACCACTCCTTCCTGCCGAGTTTCAAGGGCGCCAATCCTTACAAGCAGGCCTATGAGCGCGGCGTGAAGCTGATCGGAGCCACCGCGCACTACGTGACCGAGGACCTCGACGAAGGCCCCATCATCGAGCAGGACACGATCCGCATCACCCACGCCCAGTCGCCGGAGGATTATGTGAGTCTCGGGCGCGATGTCGAGGCGCAGGTCCTCTCGCGTGCCGTGCACGCCCATATCCATCACCGCGTCTTCATGAACGGCAACCGAACGATCGTGTTTCCCGCGAGCCCCGGCTCCTACGCCTCCGAGCGCATGGGCTGAGCGCGGAGGCTTCCCTCTACGCTTGACAGGCCGGGCGGAAAACCGCCCCATGATCGGATGTCGCCACCTCCTCCTCCACCGCTCCGCCCTGTTCTCCGCGTCGATTTTCCCGGCGAGCGGCTGGGGCGCGGCAAGATCGCGCTTCTGGAGCAGATTCGCGACACGGGGTCGATCTCGGCAGCAGGCCGGGCGATGGGCATGTCCTATCGCCGCGCCTGGCAGTTGGTCAGCGCGCTGAACACCATGTTTGCGGAAGAGGCCGTGGCGCTTCAGCGGGGCGGCAAGCAGGGGGGCGGGGCGTCTCTGACGCCCTTTGGCGAAGAGCTGATCCGCCGCTTCCGCGCCATGGAAGAACAGTCCGCCGCGGCAATGGCGGAGGATCTCGCCTGGCTCGAGGCCGCGCGTCGCAAGGCGGATGATCCTCTCTAGGGATCGAGCGCCACCGTCTTGATGACGGCATGGACGCGCTGGCCGACGGCAAGCGCCAGCAGGTCGCAGGAAACGTCGGTGATGCGCGCCGAAAGCCGCGTGCCGCTGCAGTCGAGCATCACGTCCACCTGATTGGCGCCGGCGGGAGCGAGACCCGTGATCGTGCCGGCAAGGCTGTTCAAGGCGCTCAGCCCTTCCGGCCGCTGCGTGGCGATCAGCACATCGCGCGCGGCAATGCGCAGCCGGACGCCCTGGCCCGGCACCAGAGCACGGCGAGGCAGCCTCAGCTGCAAGGCGCCGGCGCGCACGCGCGTCAGGCGTGGATCGGGCTGCTCGGCCTCGACCACGGCTTCCACCACCGTGCCTTCCTCGCGCCGGTCGATGCCGTGGCTGGCGGATGGCAGGCTCAGCATCTCGGTGGCAGTCCCACTGCCGGCCAGCCGACCGTCCTCGATCAGCAGCACCCGGTCGGCCAGGCGCGACACTTCGGCAACCGAGTGGCTGACATAGAGGATGGGAATGGCGGTCTGGTCGCGCAGCCGCTCGAGGAATGGCAGGATCTCGGCCTTGCGCGCCTCGTCCAGCGCGGCGAGCGGCTCGTCCATCAACAGCATGCGTGGAGCGGCGAGCAGCGCCCGGCCGATCGCCACGCGCTGCTTCTCGCCGCCGGAAAGCCCTTCCGGCCGGCGCGACAGGAGCGGCGCGATGCCGAGGAGATCCACCACGCGGTCGAACTCCGCGGCATTCGGTCTTACACGCGAAAGCCAGCGCCCATAGGCGAGGTTGCGCCGAACGCTCAGATGCGGAAAGAGCCGCGCCTCCTGAAACACCGTCGCGAAGCCGCGCCGATGCGCGGGCAGGAACCGCCGCGTCTGCGTATCGACCAGGGTTTCGCCGTCGAAGGAAATGCGGCCTTCATCCGGGCGGAGCAGGCCGGCCACCAGGCGCATGATCGATGTCTTCCCGGCTCCGGACCGGCCAAAGAGCGCGGTGATGCCGGCCCCGCTTTCGAAGGCGAGATCGAGCGAGGCGGCGCCGAGCCGGTGACGGACGGAGAGGCTGAGGGTCATGCCGCCTCTCCGCGCCGCCGCGCCGCCTGCGCAAGAGCCTCCGACAGCATCAGCGCCGACATGGAAAGCGCGACGGACACCAGGGTCAGCCGCAGCGCGCCGGCATCGCCGCCCGGCACCTGCGTAAAGCTGTAGATGGCCGAGGCGAGTGTTTGCGTTTCGCCGGGAATGTTGGAGACGAAGGTAATCGTCGCGCCGAATTCGCCCATCGCCTTGGCAAAGGAGAGGATCATGCCGGCGATGATGCCGGGCGCGATCAGCGGCAGGGTGATGGTGACGAACACCACGGCCGGCGCGGCGCCCAGCGTGGCCGCCGCCTCTTCAAGCTTGCGGTCGACCCCCTCGATCGACAGGCGGATCGCCCGCACCATCAGCGGAAAGCCCATGACCGCGCTGGCAAGCGCCGCTCCGGTCCAGCGAAAAGAGAAGACGAAGCCGAAGGTCTGCTCCAGGAAAGCGCCCACCGGCCCCCTGCGCCCGAACAGGATGAGAAGCAGATAGCCGGTCACGACCGGCGGCAGGATGAGGGGAAGGTGAACGAGGCCGTTCAGCAGCGCACGGCCGGGAAAGCGGCCGCGGGCAAGCGCCAAGGCAATCAGCAAGGCCAGTGGAAGGCTCGCGAGCATGGCCACGGCAGAGACCTTGAGGCTGAGGCGAATCGCCACCCATTCCGCTTCGCTCAGGATCAGCCAGTCCACGTCGATCCATCCTCGATCCATGTCGTCCGCTTCGCCTTCGTAACGCAGTCGCGTGGGCACGCAAGCACCGGAATGCTCTCCGTGTCTGCCCGTGACGCAATGCCCGCCGCCGCAGCGATCACGCTGCGGCTGGAAAGGCCGAGCCGAATGGTGGCCCGCCTGCTGTCCTTACGGCGCGGACGTCTCTGTGCGCATCATGGCGCGGTGTTTGCCAGAAAGGTAAAGCCCTGGCCTTCGAACAGCGCCTGCGCCTTGGCCGAACGGAGGAAGGCGAGATAGGCGGCGGCCTGCGGGTTGCGGCTCTCCTTCAGGATCGCGACTGGATAGACGATCGGCGGGTGACTGTCTTCGGGAAAGGTGCCGACCACGCTGACGCCGGGGTCCGCGGCCGCATCGGTCTGGTAGACGATACCATAGGGCGCTTCGCCGCGGGACACGAGCAGGAGCGCCGCGCGCACATTGTCGGCCCCGGCCACATCCGCCTCGACCGAGGGCCAGACCCCGAGGGTCTGCAGCGCCGCCTTGCCGTATTTCCCGGCGGGCACACTGTCGACCGCGCCCATGGCAAGCTTGCCCCCCTTCAAGGCGCCCTTCAGATCGAAACCGGGGACGATGCTGATCGGCGCAGCCCTTTCCTCGCCGACCAGCACGAGCCGGTTGCCAAGTAGGGTGGTGCGCGTCTCGGCGCGCAGGAACCCCTTGCTCTCCATGGCATCCATCCAGGCAAGATCGGCCGAGATGAAGAGATCGGCGGGCGCGCCTGCCTCGATCTGCTTGGCGAGCGCCGAGCTCGCCGCATAGGAGGCCGTCGCTGACTGGCCTGTCTCCGCCGCGAAAGCGGCATTGACCGCATCGAGCGCGTTTTTCAGGCTCGCGGCGGCAAAGATCGTCACCGGCTCGGCCGCCACGGCCCGCGGCGCCGGGGCGACGAGGAGGAGTGTCAGCGCTGCAAGGCTTATGGACAGGGCGATCCTTACCGTTCGTTTCAACATCGGTCATGGCTCCACGGTTGCGTGATATTCCGAGGAATATAACGATCTGCTCAGATTTGACCAGCGCTATATCCGAAGGAATATAAAGCTTGAACGCTCCGCTGCGGCCTTGCCGACAGGTGCGGATGATCTATCGTTCCGTCCCGAACAGGCTAAGGAGATCGGCGGCGTGGCGGGTGGACAGGTGAAGATCGAGGAAAGCTGGAAGGCGGCCCTCGCGGCGGAGTTCGAAAGCCCCTACATGGCGGCACTCCGCCAGTTTCTCGAAGGCGAGCGGCAGGCCGGCAAGCAGATCTTTCCCAAAGGGTCGGAATATTTCCGCGCGCTCGATCTGACGCCGCTCGACCAAGTCCGCGTCGTCATTCTCGGCCAGGATCCCTATCACGGCGAGGGGCAGGCGCATGGGCTGTCCTTCAGCGTGAAACCGGGGGTGCGGCTGCCGCCGTCGCTCGTCAACATCTACAAGGAGCTGCAGGCCGATCTCGATATCCCGCCGGCCCGCCACGGCTTTCTGGAGAGCTGGGCGAGGCAGGGCGTGCTGCTGCTCAACAGCGTGTTGACGGTGGAACGGGCCAGCGCCGCCTCGCATCAGGGCAAGGGCTGGGAAAAATTCACCGATGCCATCATTCGCGCCGTCAATGCCAAGCCGGAGCCGGTGGTCTTCATCCTCTGGGGCAGCTATGCGCAGAAGAAGGCCGCCTTCGTCGATCCCAGCCGCCATCTCGTCCTGCGCTCCGTCCATCCCTCCCCACTCTCCGCCCATAACGGCTTCTTCGGCAGCAAACCCTTCTCCCAAGCCAACGCCTTCCTGCGGGAGCATGGGAGAGGGGAGGTGGACTGGAGGGTGGAGGGAGAAGGGAGTGAGTAGTGATCAGTGATCAGTGAGTAGGGAATAGGCAATAGGTAATAAGTAATAAGTAATAAGTAATAAGGGCTGAGTTCGTCGCGATCGCCGTGAGCTATTTGCTGAGAGCGCAATTTCACCGGTACTTTCTGATCACTGATCACTGATCACTGATCACTGATCACTACTCCCTACTCCCTACTCGCTCCCATCCTCCGCGCCACCACGCTCTCCCGCCAGACCGTGAAGAGGCCGGCGCTGACGACGATGGCCGCGCCGGCGATCATGGGAAGGGTCAGGGTTTCGCCGAACAGGCTGACCCCGATGATCGAGGCGAAGACGAGCTGCAGATAGGTGACCGGCTGGATCTCCGAGGCGTCGAGGTTCTCATAGGCCTTGATCAGGAAATAGTGGCTGGAGGTGCCGGTGAGGCAGAGCAGCACCATGAAGCCCCAATCGGCCGGCGCCAGGCTCGTCCAGTAGAAGGGCCCGATCAGGCTGATCGCCACGGCCCCGGCGGCACCGGTGTAGAAGAAGCTGGTCATGGCGCTGTCGTCGCGGCTGACCAGACGCGTCGTCACCACATAGAAGGCGAAGACCAGCGCGCTGCAGATCGGCACGATGAGAAAGGGCTCCACCGTTCCGCCATCCGGCTTCAGAATGAGGAGAACGCCCAGCAGCCCGACGCCGATCGCGCTCCAGCGCCGCCAGCCGACGCGCTCGCCGAGGATCAGGATCGAGAGCAGGGCCACGAAGATCGGCCCGACGGAGAAGATCGCCTGCGAATGCGCAAGCCCGACATGGGCGAAGGAATAGACGACCAGAACGATCTGCAGCACCAGAAGCAGGCCGCGCAGCACCTGCACGACCGGCCAGCGGGTGGCGACGGCAGCGCGAAGCCCGCCCGGAGAGCGCGCGGCGATCAGGATCACGAAACCGGCAAACGCCCAGTAGCGGACCATGGTGATGAAGATCGGCGGGTAGAGCCCGCCCAGATGCTTGGAGATCGTATCCTGGGCCGTGAAGATCAGGATGGCGATGAACAGGGAGATATAGCCTTGGCGCTTCGACGTCATGGGAGCGACATAGCCCCTTGCACGCCGTTCGCCATGCAAAAACCGCCACCAAGGCCAGTTTTCCGCACAAGCCGTCGTTTCACGTGTCTCGATGCCGGGCGCGGCCGCTTGTTTCGGGACCGAGCCGCCGCCCGCTTCTTCGTCAATCCTCGCGGAAGGTGCGCTGCATCTGTTCCGTCAGGGGCTTGGCCAGATAGGAAATCACCGTCCGGTTGGCGATGCGGATATAGGTCTCGGCCGGCATGCCGGGATAGAGCTGCAGCTCCTTCAGCTTGGCGAGGCTCTCCGGCTTCGGGCGGATGCGGATCGGATAATAGCTGACGCCGGTCCGCTGGTCGGTCACCTGGTCGGGAGCGATGTTGACGACCTCGCCATCCACTTCCGGGGTGGTGCGGGTGTTGAAGGCGCTGAAGCGGATATCGACTGCCTGGCCAGGGGTGATCTGGTCGATGTCGTGGGTCGCGACACGCGCCTCCACCGTCAGGCTGTCGGCCTCCGGCACGACCAGCATCAGCACTTCGCCGGGATTGATGACGCCGTTGACCGTGTGCACCGCAAGCTGGGAGACGCGACCCGTGATCGGGGAGGTGATGTCGAGCCGCTTCAGCTGGTCGAGCGCGGCCACGCGCCGGTCCTCGTTCTCGGCGATCTTCGCCTCGACTTCGGTCAGTTCCTTGGCGTTCTCGCTGCGCATGTCCTCGTCGAGCTGCAGGATCTGCATGTCGATTTCGCTCGACTTGCCGGCCGCCTGGGCACGGGCGGCAAGCCGTGCGCCGCGCTCGCCTTCCAGCTGGGCGCGATCGCGCTTGAGTGCGGTCACCCGCTGCATCGAGACAAGGCCCTTGGCATAGAGCTTGTCCACGCCGTCGAGCTCGTCCGCGATCAGCTTCAGCGAGTCGCTGACGGCGGCAAGCTGCACCGTCTGGCCCTCGATCTCCTCCTTCAGCTGCGCCTTGCGGGCGTTCAGCTGGTTGACCATGCCGACGCGGGCGCTCTTGCGGTTCTCGAAGAAGTTGCGCTCGCTCTCCGCCAGAATGCGGACGGAGTCACCGGTCGTCAGCGCGGTCAGATCTTCGGGGATGGTAAAGCTCGCCGCGCCCAGCTGCTCCGCCCGGATGCGGGCGCGGCGCGCATAAAGCTGCGCGAGCGAATTTTGCACGATCGAGAGATTGGCCCGCACCGTGGTCGGGTCGAGCCGCAGCAGAACCTGCCCGGCATCGACGCGCTGGCCTTCGCGCACGAGGAGCTCACCGACGATGCCGCCGGTCAGATGCTGGATCTTCTTCACATTGTTCTCGACCACCACCGTGCCGGAGGCAACGATGGCGCTGGAGAGTTCCGTGGTCCAGGCCCAGCCGCCGATACCGCCGACCAGAACCGTCGCCATCAGGCCCACGGCCAGCATGTGCCGGGACAAGGAGCGGCGCGCCGTGTTCGTCGCCGGCGCCGAGGGCTTGTTCGGCGCAGCGGCGTTGGTCTGTTTGGCCGGCGCGATGGCGGCAGCACGGACGGGGGTGCGGTCTGGCGTCTGTGTCACTTGCTGTTCTCCTGCCCGTCGCTCACCACCTTCAGCGCAGCCTGTCCGCCGCCCTGGGCCGCCTGGCCCTGCCGGTTCGGCTGGCGCAGGATCTGGGCCAGCACCTCATCCTTGGGGCCGAAGGCCTGCATCCGGCCCTCCGCCATCATCAGCACGAGATCGACGCTGGCAAGCGCGCTCGGCCGGTGGGCCACGACGATGACGATGCCGCCACGCGCGCGGACACTGAGGATCGCTTCGGAAAGCGCCTGCTCGCCTTCGGCATCCAGGTTGGAATTCGGTTCATCGAGCACGACGAGGAAAGGCTCGCCATACAGCGCGCGGGCGAGCGCCACACGCTGGCGCTGGCCGGCGGAAAGCGCCGAGCCTCCTTCGCCGATCTCCGTCTCATAGCCGTTCGGCAGCTTCAGGATCAGATCGTTGACGCGCGCGGCCTTGGCAGCCGCGACGATGGACTCCGCCGAGGCGTTTTCGTCGAAGCGGCAGATGTTCTGCGCCACGGTGCCGGAGAACAGCTCCACGTCCTGCGGGAGGTAACCGATATGCCGGCCGAGCCGATCGCTGTCCCATTGGTCGAGCGCGGCGCCATCGAGGCGCACCGCGCCGCGGAAGCTCGGCCAGACGCCGATCAGCGCGCGCGCCAGCGAGGACTTGCCCGAGGCGCTGGGGCCGACCACGCCAAGCGCGCTGCCGGCGCGAACGGTGAAGGTCACGTCGGCAAAGGTGACACGCTGGACGCCGGGAGGGCCGCCGGCCAGGTTCTCCGCCGAAAGCCGCTCGCGCGGTGCAGGCAGCGCCAGGGGCTCGCTCGCCTCCGGCAGCACCTTCAGGAGATCGTTGAGCCGCGCCCAGCTCTGGCGCGCGGACACGAAGCCGCGCCAATTGGCGATGGCAAGTTCCACGGGTGCAAGCGCCCGCGCGGTCAGGATCGAGCCGGCAATGATGATGCCGGGCGAGGCCATGCCTTCGATGACGAGAACGGCACCGGTGGCAAGGACACCGGACTGCAAGGCCATGCGGAACACCTTGGAGAGCGAACCATAGCCATTCGAGACGTCCGAAGTCGTCTGGTTGAATTCCCGGTAGCGCGCATTGCGCACTTCCCACTGCTCGGACATCCGCCCGAGCATGCCCATGGACTGCATGACTTCGGCATTGCGCTGCGAGGCCTGGGCAAAGGCGTTGCGCATATTGCCGCTTTCCGACGCCCTCTTGGACGGGCCCTGCGTGCCGCGGTTGGTGAGAAAGGTCAGCACGACCAGGATCAGCGAGCCGCCGATCGCGACATAGCCGATCACGGGATGGAACAGGAAGCAGATGCCGATATAGAGCGGCAGCCAGGGGAGGTCGAAAAAGGCAGCCGGTCCCGTTCCGGACAGGAAGGAGCGGACCTGGTCGAAGTCCCGCAGCGGCTGCAGGCCGTCGCCATGGCTGCGCATCTTCAAGGGCGAGCGGACGATCGTGCGGTAGATGCGCCCGCTCATCGCCTCGTCCAGCGCGCCGCCGATGCGCACCAGCATACGCCCGCGCACCGTCTCGAACGCGCCCTGGAAGCAATAGAGCAGCAGGGCCAGTACGCAGAGCGCGATCAGCGTCGGGATGCTGCGGCTCGGCAGCACGCGGTCATAGACCTCGAGCATGAAGAAGGAGCCGGTGAGGTAGAGGATGTTCACGAGCGCGCTGGCGATCGCGACACCGATGAAGGCGCCCTTGCAACTGCGCAGCGCTTCTGCCGGCTCCGAACTCTTCGTCTGGCTGATCGTCATGATTCCTCGTGCCCCGGTAACCCCGTGTCGTCGGCTCTATACATCACCGATCGTTAAAAAGCTTCCCTAAAACGATGCTCATTTCCGGGAGGTCAAAGTCTCGATGGTCCGTGCGCTGCGTTGAGAAATGGTCTCGGTGCTCTGGTCTCATAAACGAAATCATGGCTTTTTTATCAGTCTTCTGGCTCATACAGGCAGGCTTGGGCGGATGATCTCGGCGAAAGCGGCCGCTTCGAAAGAAAGTGGCGACTTTCCTTCATGAATCTCCATATCGCCTGGGCACTGCGAATCGAAAGGGCGGCGGATGCGGCAGGTTTATGTGATCGGAATCGGAACAGGCGATCCGCGCCATCTCACGCTGGAAGCGGTCGACCATCTTGCCGGCGCCGATGTCGTCTTCATTCCCCGCAAGGGAGAGGAGAAGGAGATGCTGGCCGAGGTGCGGCGCGAGATGGTCCGGCATCACGGCCGGAAGGACCAGCGCATCGTCGAGTTCGACCTGCCGCGCCGTCGCAGCACGGGGATCGGCTATGAAGAGGGTGTCGCCGAATGGCATGCCGCAATCGCCGACCTTTATGCCGGCCTGTTGAGGGATCAGCTCGAAGAGAGCGAAGCGGCTGCCTTTCTCGTCTGGGGCGATCCGATGCTCTATGACAGCACCCTGAGGATCCTGGAGCGTGTGCGGGGGCTCGATGCGGTCTCCTTCGCGGTCACTGTCGTGCCCGGCATCACCAGCATCCAGGCGCTGGCCGCCACCCACGCCATTCCCCTCAACGCCATCGGCCAGCCAGTCACCATCACCACCGGTCGCCGCCTGACGGAGACTTTCCCGGACCCGGCCGGAACGGCGGTGGTCATGCTGGATGGCGAACAGGCCTTCCTGGCGCTCACCGATCCGGAGGTGACGATCTACTGGGGCGCCTATCTCGGCCTGCCGCAACAGGTCATCATCGCCGGCAAGCTCGGCCTCGTGCGCGAGGAGATCGCCGCACGGCGTGCCGCGTTGCGCGCCGACCATGGCTGGATCATGGATATCTACCTGCTTCGCCGAACCGATGCGGAGCGTGGCGACGAGGCCTGAATTTGCACGTTGGGCCCGCAATGGCGTAAGACCAGAAACGGTGACGGCACGAGGCCCTGATGCCGCCCGATCGAGACCCATGGACGCCACGATTCCACGCCCCCTTGCGCCGTCGCCTGTTTCCGCCCTTCGCCGCGGCGCATGCCCAAGCCTTGCCGCGCCCATGGCGACGGGCGACGGGCTGCTGGTGCGGTTGCGGCCGGTCGGCGGGGCCTTGTCGATGCGCGAGGTTCAGGCGCTTGCAAGCGCGGCTGCGCGTTACGGCAATGGTCGGCTGGACGTCACGGCACGGGGCAACCTTCAGGTTCGCGGGTTGCGCGACGAAACGGTCGCCCCTTTCGCCGCCGCTCTCGCCGAGGCAGGGACCGTCGTGGAAAGCGGGACGGCCGTCGAGGTCCCGCCGCTGGCGGGGCTCGATCGCACCGAATATGCCGATCCGCGCCCGCTGGCCGCGCAGCTGCGCGCGCTCGCGAAAGAGCATGTGCTCGCCCCGAAATTCACCGTGATCGTCGATGGCGGCGGGCAATTGTCCCTGGCCGGCCAATCGGCCGATCTCCGGTTCAATGCACTCGACCAGACACGCTGGCGTCTGGCCCTGGGTGGCTCAGTGATGCGTGCTGCCGAAGTCGCTACTGTTGAGGCCTCGGCGATTTCCGAAGCGGGACGTTTGATCTTCGCCGCGCTCGCGGCACGCGGTCCGTCCGCGCGCGGCCGGGATCTCGACCCCGGCCTGCTGCGTACCCTGTTGCTCGACAACGGTCTGGCCGAGGCGGGGCCGGTCCGGGCGGCGAAGGCTTTTGATCGGCTGGGAGAGGCGCACATTTCGTTGGCACCGATCGGACACCTCGATATCCCGGGCTGTCCGGTGCTTGGCGTCGCGCCGGCCTTCGGGCAGGTCCGCGCCGAGGGGCTCGAAACGCTTGCGGAGGCGGCGGAAGCGTGCGGTGCGGATGCGCTGCGCCCGGCGCCGGGGCGGGCTCTGCTCTTCACGGGAATGTCCAGCGATGCGATCACAGCGCTTGCCGAGCGTGCCGTCTCGCTCGGCTTCAGTGCTGATCCCGCCGATCCGGTGCATCGGATCGCGGCCTGTACCGGCCGGGTCGGCTGCGCATCGGGCGGTCTCGACACGCAGGGCGCCGCGCGGCGCCTGCTCGCGGCCGCGCCGTCGCTCTTCGACGGGTCGGTCGATCTCCATCTCTCGGGCTGCCAGAAGGGCTGCGCCCATCCTGCATCCGCCACGCTTGTCCTGGTCGCGACGCCTTCCGGCCCGGGTCTCGTCGTCGGTGGAACGGCCTCCAGCCTCCCGCTCGCCTATCAAGACGAGGCAGGGCTCGGCGCGGCGGCATCCGCGCTCGCCCGGCTGGTGGAGGTGGAGAAACAGGTTGGCGAATCGGTTGCGGCCTGCCTTAAACGGCTGGATCCGGCGCAGATCGCGGCCGTGTTTTCCAGAGGAGCGTCGGCGAGCGGCCCTCCGAGACAGGATTGAGAATGCCCGAGACGACTGAGCCCGGTTACGACTACATCAAGGATGGCGCCGCAATCTACGAGCGCTCCTTTGCCATCATCCGGGCCGAGGCGGATCTGTCGCGCTTTTCGGAGGACGAGGCCGATCTCGCGGTGCGCATGATCCATGCCTGCGGGCTTGTGGAGGCCGCGCGCGATTTCGTCTTCTCGCCGGGCTTCGTCGCGGCGGCGCGCGGGGCCCTTGCCAAGGGCGCACCCATTCTCTGCGATGCCTTCATGGTGGCGCAGGGGGTCACGCGGGCGCGGCTGCCGGCCGACAATCCGGTGCTCTGCACCCTGCGCGAGCCGGAGGTGGCGGCGCGTGCCGCCGAGATCGGCAACACGCGCACGGCGGCGGCGCTCACCCTCTGGGGCGACCGGCTGGAGGGCGCGGTCGTGGCGATCGGCAATGCGCCGACGGCCTTGTTCTTCCTGCTCGAAATGCTGCGCGACGGCGCGCCGAAGCCGGCGGCGATCCTCGGCATGCCGGTCGGCTTCGTCGGTGCGGCGGAATCGAAGGATGCATTGGCCGAACAGTCCTACGGCGTGCCCTTCGCCATCGTGCGCGGGCGTCTGGGCGGCAGCGCCATCACGGCCGCCGCGCTCAATTCTCTCGCGAGGCCGGGCCTGTGAGCGGGGTTCAGCCGGGAAAACTCTACGGTGTCGGCACGGGGCCGGGCGATCCGGAACTGCTGACGCTCAAAGCCCTGCGCATCCTGCGCGAGGCCGACGTGCTGGCCTATTTCGCCAAGGCCGGCCGCCGCGGCAATGGCCGGACGATCCTCGACCGTCTGGACGGGGAGGGCACACTCGCCACCTTCCTCGGCTCCGGCTCCGGCTCCGGCTCCGGTTCCGCCGATCCGCTTCGCGTCAAGGAGCGGCTGGAACTGCCGCTCTACTATCCGGTGACGACCGAGATCGACAAGGACCACGACGACTACAAGGGGCAGATCGGCGCCTTCTACGACGAGTCCGCCGCCCGCCTCGCCGCCCATCTCGACCGGGGCGCGACGATCGCGGTGCTGAGCGAAGGCGATCCGCTGTTCTACGGCTCCTACATGCATCTCCATGTGCGGCTGGCGCCGCGCTATGCGGCGGAAGTGGTGCCGGGCGTGACCGCCATGTCCGGCTGCTGGTCGCTTGCTGGATTGCCGATCGTGCAGGGGGATGATGTGCTGTCCGTCCTGCCCGGCACCATGGTCGAGGCGGAGCTCGCTCGCCGGCTGGCCGATACGGATGCGGCCGTGATCATGAAGGTCGGCCGCAACCTGCCGAAGATCCGCCGCGCGCTTGCCGCTGTCGGCAAGCTGGGCGAGGCGATCTATGTGGAGCGCGGCACCATGCAGAACGCCGCCACCCAGCCGCTGGCCGAAAAGGCCGATGATATCGCGCCCTATTTTTCGCTCGTCCTCATCCCCGGCTGGCGGCAGAAGCCCCTGCCGGCGCCGCTGATCGAGACGATGAGCCTTTCGGGAGCCCTCTCGTGAGCGGGGAGGGAGCCGGCCGGGTCACCGTCATCGGTACGGGGCCGGGCGATCCGCGGCAGATGACGCCGGAGGCTGGCGAGGCCGTGGCGCGGGCAACGCGGTTTTACGGCTATGGCCCCTATCTCGACCGGCTGACCCTGCGGCCCGACCAGTTGCGCATCGCCTCCGACAACCGCGAGGAGCTCGACCGCGCCAAGGCGGCGATCGAGGATGCGCTTCACGGCCATGAGGTCTGCGTCGTCTCCGGCGGCGATCCGGGGGTCTTTGCCATGGCGGCTGCCCTGTGCGAGGCGATCGACCATGGGCCGGAGGCCTGGAAGGGGGTCGGGTTCGAGGTCGTGCCGGGCGTCACCGCCATGCTCGCGGTCGCCGCGCGCATCGGCGCGCCACTCGGCCATGATTTCTGCGCGCTCTCGCTCTCCGACAATCTCAAGCCCTGGGCCGTGATCGAGCGGCGGCTTCGGCTTCTGGCCGAGGCGGGGCTCGTCATCGCCCTCTATAATCCGATCAGCCGCGCGCGGCCCTGGCAGCTTGGCGCGGCCTTCGAGGTGCTGCGCGCCGAGCTGGCGCCGTCCGTGCCGGTCATCTTCGGCCGTGCGGCCGGGCGGCCGGACGAGGCGATCCGCGTCGTGCCGCTCGGCGAGGCCGATCCGGCGCTGGCCGACATGGCGACCTGTGTCATCATCGGCTCGCCCGAAACCCGGCGCGTTGCCCGGCCGGGGCAGACGGATCTCGTCTACACGCCCCGCTTCTACGCAGGCCCGAGCACATGATCGGCAAAGGCCAGCACTTCGGCGATGCTCGACGCCTGGCGCAGCGCCGGCAGCGGCGGACGGCGGACCAGGATCACCGGCAGGCCCAGCCGCCGTGCGGCTGCGATCTTGCCATAGGTCGCCGCCCCGCCGCTGTTCTTGGCAACCACCACGTCGATGCCGTGGACGCGCAACAGCGCCTCTTCCTCCGCCTCGTCGAAGGGGCCGGTCGCAAGCAGGGTCTCGACGCGGGGCAGGGTCAGCGGCGGATCGACCGGGTCGACGCTGCGGATCAGATAGGCATGCTGGGGCGCGGCCTCGAAGGCGGCGGCCTCCTGCCGTCCGATCGCGAGAAAGACGCGCTTTCTCGCAGACCCGAGTGCCTCCACCGCCTGCACCACCATGTCTACCTCCTGCCACCGGTCGCCCGGCTGCGCCTGCCAGGCGGGGCGGGTCAGCTGGATTGCGGGCAGTCCGATCTCGGCCGCCGCCGTTGCCGCATGGGCGGAAATCCGCGCGGCGAAGGGATGGGTGGCAACGATCAGCAGCCGGATCCTGTTTTCCGCCAGGAAGCGTGCCAGTCCCTCCGCGCCGCCGAATCCGCCGATCCGGGTCGGCGTCGGCTGCGGCCGGGGCGATTGCGTACGGCCGGCGAGCGAGAGCAGCGGCGCACAGTCCGCACGTGCCGCAAGAGCCTCGGCAATTGCCCGGCTTTCCGTCGTGCCGCCCAGAATGAGCACCGGGTGTGGACCCATGTCTGATCGCTCCGCATCCTCTCCGCAGCCCTGGCTGACCGTGGTCGGGCTCGGGGAAAACGGTCTAGCGGGTCTCGGCGCGGAGGCCAAGCAGGCGATTGCCGCGGCCAGCGTCGTCTTTGGCGGCGCCCGCCACCTGACCTTGGCAGGTGATCTCATCACCGGCAGGGCCGAAGCCTGGCTCAGCCCCTTCGAGCGGTCCATGGAGGCGGTGGCGGCGCTGCGCGGCACGCCGGTGACCGTGCTTGCCTCGGGCGATCCGTTTCTCCATGGGGTCGGCGTCACGCTCACCCGACGCATCGACCCAGCCGAAATGCACGTGATTCCGGCGCCCTCCGCCTTCAGCCTGGCCGCGGCCCGGCTCGGCTGGGCGCTTCAGCATACGGTTTGCCTGTCGCTCCATGGCCATCCGGTCTCGCTCATCCGTCCCCATCTTCACCCCAGCACCCGCATCCTGGCGCTGACCTCCGATGAAACCGGCCCGGCCGCCCTTGCCGCACTTTTGACGGATACCGGCTTCGGCCACTCCCGTCTGACGGTAATGGAGGCGCTGGGCGGGGCGCGCGAAAGGATAACGCGGAGCGAAGCCCGCTCTTACTCTCTGCCCGACTGTGACCCCCTGAACCTCTGCGCGGTGGAGGTCGTGGCCGGGCAAGGGGCTGCGGTCCTCAGCCTGGCGCCTGGTCTCGACGATGGCCTGTTCGAGCATGACGGTCAGATCACCAAGCGCGAGGTGCGGGCGCTGACGCTGTCGGCGCTGCGACCGCGGCGCGGCGCACTGCTGATCGATATCGGCGCCGGGTCGGGTTCAGTCGCGATCGAGTGGATGCTCGCGGATGTCAGTCTCAAGGCCATCGCCGTCGAAGCGGTGCCGGAGCGTGCCTCCCGCATCCGCCGCAATGCGGAGCGGTTCGGCGTTCCTGCTCTCTGCGTGGTCGAGGGAACGGCGCCGGAAGCGCTGGCCGGGCTCCCCGCACCGGATACGATCTTTCTCGGCGGCGGCGGCAGCGAGCCGGGCGTGATGGACGCCGCGCTGGCACTTCTTTTGCCCGGCGGGCGGCTGGTTGCCAATGCGGTGACGCTGGAGATGGAGGCCGTGCTTCTCGCCCGCCATGCCGCCCTCGGCGGATCGCTCTTGCGCATCGATCTTGCCCGGGCTTCTCCCGTCGGCAGCATGACCGGTTGGCGGCCCGCCATGCCGGTCACCCAATGGATCTACGACAAGCCATTGCCAGAGGAGGCCAGCCACCCATGACCGTTCATTTCATCGGGGCTGGGCCGGGGGCCGCGGACCTCATCACCCTGCGTGGCCGCGATCTCATCGCCCGTTCGCCGGTCTGCCTCTATGCGGGCTCCATCGTCTCGCCGGACCTGCTCGCCTTCTGCCCGGAAGGCGCCCGCATCGTCGACACCGCACCCCTGTCGCTCGATGAGATCGAGGCGGAATATGTACGGGCCGAGGCCGAGGGCCAGGACGTGGCGCGGCTTCATTCCGGCGATCTTTCCGTCTGGAGTGCGGTGGCCGAGCAGATCCGCCGGCTGGAGGCCAGAGGCATTGCCTACACGCTGACCCCCGGCGTTCCGTCCTTCGCCGCTGCGGCGGCGGCGCTCCAGCGCGAACTTACCATTCCGGGCCTTGCCCAGAGTCTCGTGCTGACCCGCGTGTCGGGCCGTGCCTCGCCCATGCCGGCCGGGGAAACGCTGGCCGGGTTCGGCGCAACCGGTGCGACGCTGGCGATCCACCTCGCCATCCATGCGCTGCCGCAGGTGGTGGCGGAGCTGACGCCGCTTTATGGCGCAGACTGTCCGGTCGCCATCGTCGTCAAGGCAAGCTGGCCGGACGAGCGGGTGGTGCGCGGCACGCTGTCGAGCATCGAGGCGCAGGTGGCCGCCGAGCCGATCGAGCGCACGGCGCTCATTCTGGTCGGCCCGACGCTCGCCGCCGAAGGCTTCCGCGAAAGCGCCCTCTACGACGCCGCCTATCAGCGACGGTTCCGTGGCCGGGACGGGCTGTAGCACGACCCGCAACCGCCACCTCAGGTCGCGGCGTCCGGGTCGATATCGACATCCGCCTCGGCCGTATGGGCCTTGCGCGGCACCTCCGTCGAGCCCTCGGCCCGATCCCGGTAGAGCGCGGCCTGGCTGAGCAGGGTCAATGACACCGGCGTGGTCAGCACCACGAAAAGGATGATCAGCACTTCGTGCAGGATGAAGCGGCTCTGCAGCACCAGGAAGGTGAGCATGGAGGCGAGCGCGATCAGCACCACGCCGCCGCTGGTGGCGAGCGTCGGAGCGTGGATGCGTTCGTAGAAGCTGCGCAGGCGGATAAGCCCGAGCGCACCGACAAAGCTGATCAGCGCGCCGGCCAGAAGCAGGAGGCAGACCGGAACGGCTGCCCAGAGCGGCAGGTCGAGGATCGTGGTCATTCGATCACCTCGCCGCGCATCAGGAATTTGGCGAAGGCGATGGTGGAAACGAAGCCGAGCAGGCCGATGGTCAAGGCCGCCTCGAAATAGAGCGTGTTGGCCGTGCGGATCGCGAAGGTGATGAGCATCAGCATGCCGGTGATGTAGAGCGCATCGAGGCCGAGGATCCGGTCCTGCGCGCGCGGCCCGCGCACCATGCGCACCAGCGCGCAGAGCATGGCGGCGCCGATCAGGATCTGGGACAGGAGGATCGACCAGATGATGAAGAGCTCGGTCATTCGAAGATCTCCTTCAGGAGCCGCTCATAGCGGTCGGTCACGATCGATTGCCAATCCTTGCCGTCGCGCGTGTCGAGCACATGCATGAGCAGGAGGTGGGTGCGCCTATCATACTCGATCCAGGCCGTGCCCGGCGCGGTGGTGAGGAAGATGGAGAGGAGCGCGATGGCATTCTCGTCTTCAAGCGTCAGCCGCAGCGTGACGAAGCTCGGCTCGGTGATCGGCTTGCGTCGGCTGACGAGCGTACGGAACACGGTGACGTTCGACTGCGCGATATCGACGAGCAGCGTGCCGAACAGCCGGAAGGCAGCGCCGATCCGGCGCAGGCGCGACTTGTGCGGCGTCAGGTTGGTCATCGCCCAGGCAAGCGAGATTGCAAGGACGCTGCCCAGCACGATCGCGCCGGGCGAGACCGACTGGTTGACCAGCAGCCAGAAGGCGAGCAGCGACAGCGAGAGAAGCGGGAAGGGGAACCAGTAGCGCATCACGACCCTCCGTCGGGCAGGGTCGCCGGTTCCAGCACCCGTTCGATATAGCCTTGAGGCACATCGATCGCCCGGGCGGTAGCGGTCAGATAGCGCAGCACCGGCCCGGCCTCGAGCGTCAGGAACAGGCAGGCCGTGAGCAGCACCAGGACGGGTGTGATCTCGATCAGCCGCACCCGGGGGATCGTGCCTTCGATCGAGGTCCAGAAGGTGCGGATGCCGACCCGGGTCATGGCGATGAGGGTCGCAAGGCCGGAGAGGATGATCAGCGCGGTGAAGCCATAGTCCTGCCCGGCCAGCACCGGCCGGCTCGTGTCGTCGCCGGTAAACAGGCCATGCAGCAGCGCGAATTTGGCAAGGAAGCCCGACAGCGGCGGCAGGCCGGCCATCAGCATGGCACAGGCGACGAAGCAGAGGCCGAGCACGGCCAGCGTCCCCGGAACGGCGGTGGAGATTTCCTGCTCCAGCTGGTCCTCGTCGATCTCGCCATAGGCTTCCATCGTTACGGCCAGAACGTCCGCGCCGGCATCGCGCGCCCGCTCGACCAGCTCGATCAGCAGGAAGAAGGCAGAAATGCCGAGGGTGGAGGAGAGGAGATAGAAGAGCATGCCCGGCAGCACGGCGGATTCGCCAAGCCCGATCGCCGCCATCAGCGAGCCGGAGGAGACGAGCACGTAATAGCCGGCAAGCCGGCCCATCGCCTGGGAGGCGAGCACGCCGATCGTTCCGAAGGTGATGGTCGCAAAGCCGCCATAAAGCAGCACGTCTTGGCCGAAGCCCTGCGAGGCGCCGGCGGCATTGCCGAACAGCAGCACCGAGAGGCGGAGCAGAATATAGACGCCGACCTTCGTCAGGATAGCGAAGATGGCGGCCACGGGCGGTACGGCCGCCGAATAGGCGGCCGGCAGCCAGAAGCCGAGCGGCCACATGCCGGCCTTGACCAGGAAGGCGACGCCGAGCACGGCAGCGCCGGTCTGCATCAGCATGCGGTTTTCGGCACTCAGGTCAGGAATGCGCAGCGCGAGATCCGCCATGTTCAGCGTTCCCGCCGCGCCATAGATCAACGAGACGCCGATGAGGAAGAGCGAGGAGGCCGCAAGGTTGACGGCGATATAGTGCAGCCCTGCCTTTACGCGCGCCGGGCCCGAGCCATGCAGCAGAAGGCCATAGGAGGCGGCGAGCATGATCTCGAAGAAGACGAAGAGGTTGAACAGATCGCCTGTCAGAAAGGCGCCGTTGACCCCGACCAGCATGAACTGGAACAGCGAATGGAAGTGGAACCCTGCCTTGTGCCAGCGCGCCATGGAAAACATCTGGGCTGCGAGCGCCATCAGCGTCGTCAGCGCGATCATGACCGCCGAAAGCCGGTCGAGAACGAGAACGATGCCATAGGGGGCCGGCCAGTTGCCGAGGCGGTAGACGAGTGTGCTGCCGTCGACCGCCGTGGCCGCAATCGTCATCAGCGTGATGGCGATGAGAAACAGGATCAGGCTGGAGACGAAGGCGATGGTGCCCTTCATCATCCGGTTCCGGTCGTTGAGCGGAATGAGAACCGCAGCCGTGATGAACGGCAGCAGGATCGGCGCGATAATCAGATGGCTCGCCCAGCTCATCGCCCCTCCCGCCCGTCGACATGGTCGTTGCCGGTCAGGCCGCGCGAGGCAAGCAGCACGACGAGGAAGAGCGCCGTCATGGCGAAGCCGATGACGATCGCGGTCAGGACTAGCGCCTGGGGCAGCGGGTCCGTATGCGTCAGAAGCCCGCCGGCCCCGCCCTTTTCCAGAACCGGCGCCGCATCGACACGCAGCCGCCCCATGCTGAAGATGAAGAGATTGACCGCGTAGGAAAGCAGCGCCAGGCCGATGACGACCTGGTAGGTGCGCGGGCGGAAGAGCAGCCAGACGCCCGAAGCGGTCAGAACGCCGATCCCGGCGGAAAGAACGAGTTCCATCAGCGGAGCTCCTTGGCCAGGCGCGCGCTGCGCATGCTGGCGCGCGAGGTGCGCACCGATTGGTGGGCGAGCGCGATCAGGATCAGCACGGTCGCGCCGAGCACGAGCGAGAAGACGCCGAGATCGAAGAGAATGGCGCTTGCGAGCGGAATTTTCCCGACGATCGGCAGGTCCGCATAGTGCGAGTGCGAGGTGAGGAAGGGATAGCCGAACGCCCAGGAGCCGAGGCCCGTGGCGGTGGAGACCAGGAGGCCGATGCTCATCCAGCGCAGGGGATGGATGCGCAGCCGCTCCTCCACCCAGCGCGTGCCGCCCGCCATATATTGAAGGATGAAGCCGATCGACATGGCGATCCCGGCCGCGAAGCCGCCTCCCGGCAGGTCATGGCCGCGGAAGAACAGGAAGGCGGCGAACATGCCGATGACCGGGAACATCCAGCGCATGACCACGCTCGGGACGAACAGATACTCCGCAACGCTCTCGCCGCTTGCCCGGTCGGGATGCTTGTCGTCGAAGGCATTCTGGATGCGCTGCTGCTCCGGCGCGTCGAGACTTTCCTCGGCGGGGCGGAAGCGCAGGAGCAGGGCGAAGACAGTGAGCGCGACGATGGCCAGCACGGCGATCTCGCCGAACGTGTCGAAGCCGCGGAAATCGACGAGCGTCACATTGACCACATTCGTGCCGCCGCCCTCCGAATAGGCCCGCTCCAGGAAGAAGCTGGAGATGGTCTCCGGCAGCGGCCGGGTCATCACCGTGTAGGAAATCAGCATCATGCCGAGACCGGCGATGACGGCAACGCCGAGATCGCGCAGGCGGCGCAGCCGCACGGCGAAGGTCATGTCGGCCGGCTCATCGGTTTCGAACCGTTTCGGCAGCCAGCGAAGCCCGAGCAGGATGAGCACGGTGGTGACGATTTCGACCAGGAGCTGCGTGACGGCAAGATCGGGCGCGGAAAGCCAGATGAAGGTGATGCAGGTGACGAGCCCGGCACCGCCGAGCAGGATGAGCGCCGCCAGCCGGTGGAACTTCGCCTGGTAGGCCGCGCCGATGGCGCAGGCGATGCCGATCGCCCAGATCAGCGCGAAACCGGGGTCGATGTTGCGCACCACGAAGGGGGCGGGCGTGAAGCCCTGCATCAGGAGCGGCGTCGCGCCGGCAGCCACGGACACGAAGAGCAAGACGCGCAGTTGCGGCTGCAGCCGGCGCGTGCCGGCATGGGATTCGATCCAGCGCGCCCATTTCCAGGAAACGGTGACGAGCACGCGCTCGAAGATGCGCTGCCCTTTCAGCCGGCGGAAATAGGGCGGGCCCTCGACGCTGGTCTTCAGATAGCCGCGCATGAGGATGTAGAGCCCGATGCCGCCGATAAGCGCGAAGATGCTCATGAACAGCGGCAGGTTCCAGCCGTGCCAGACCGACAGGCTATAGGGCGGCGTCTGGGCACCGAGGACCGAGATGACCGCCGTGTGAAGGAAGGGCCCGACCGTCAGCCCCGGGATGACGCCGACCAGAAGGCAGGCGAAAACCAGGAATTCGACCGGCGCGCGCATGAAATGCGGCGGCTCGTGCGGGCTCTTCGGCAGATCCGTCGCTTCCGGCCCGAAGAAGACCGCATAGATGAAGCGCAGCGAATAGGTGACCGAGAACAGGCTGGCGAGCGTCGCCACATAAGGGGTGATCGTGTCGAGCAGATTGACCTGATGGGTCTCGATCGCCTCGGCGAAGAACATTTCCTTGGACAGGAAGCCGTTGAGCAGCGGTACGCCGGCCATGGCGGCACTCGCCACCATGGCGAGCGTGGCGGTGATCGGCATGTGTTTGAGCAAGCCGCTTAGCCGCCGCATGTCGCGCGTTCCGGTCTCGTGGTCGATAATGCCGGCCGCCATGAACAGCGAGGCCTTGAAGGTCGCGTGGTTGAGCGTGTGGAAGATGGCGGCAACGGCGGCGAGCGGGCTGCCGAGGCTGAGCAGCGTGACGATGAGGCCGAGATGGCTGATGGTCGAATAGGCGAGAAGGCCTTTGAGGTCCTGCTGGAAGATGGCGAAGAAGGCGCCGAGCAGCAACGTGCTGAGCCCCGCAAGTCCTACGATCCAGAACCAGGATTCCGTGCCCGCCATCACCGGCCAGAACCGGGTCAGAAGGAAGATGCCGGCTTTGACCAGCGTGGCGGAATGAAGGAAGGCCGAAACCGGGGTCGGCGCCGCCATGGCTTGTGGCAGCCAGAAGTGGAAGGGGAACTGCGCGCTCTTGGTCAGCGCTCCGAGCAGGATCAGCACGAGGATCGGCAGGTAGAGCGGATGGGTGCGGATCGTATCGCCGGAGGCCAGCACCACGTCGAGGTCGTAGCTGCCGACGACATGGCCGATCAGCATGAGCCCGACCAGAAGGCAGAGGCCGCCCGTGCCGGTGATGGTCAGCGCCATGCGCGCGCCTTCGCGTGCGGCGGCGTTCTGGTGCCAGTAGCCGATCAGCAGGAAGGAAACGATGCTGGTCAGCTCCCAGAAGATGGCGAGCAGGATCAGGTTTCCGGAAACGACCAGGCCAAGCATGGCGCCCATGAAGGCCAGGAACAGCGAGAAGAAACGCGGAACGGGGTCGCTTGCCGACATGTAGTAGCGGGCATAGACGACGACGAGCAGGGCGATGGCGCTGATCAGGCCGCTGAAGAGCCAGGCAAACCCATCCATGCGGAAGGTCAGGTTCAGTCCCGCTTCCGGCATCCAGGCCAGCTCGACCTTGAGCACTCGCCCTTCGATGACGAAGACGTAGAGCGCGGCGGTGATCGCCAGGCAGAGAAAGGCGACGATGCCTGCAAACCAGGCCGAGGCATTGCCCTTCTCTCTCGGAATGAAGATGGCGACGAGGCTTCCCGCAAAGGGTGCGAGCACGAGAAGCACGAGAAGGGTCTGCGCGATGTCGATCGGTCTGGATCCTGCTGTTCAATCGGGTCTGGTCCTGCCCGGTAGAGGCAGGGAGGGGGAGGCTCTGCTGCGCAGGGTGGATCCACCCCGGTCGAGGGCGCCTGTTGTGGTTTATGAAGGCTTTCGAGGCACCTGCCAACCCGCAAAGCCCCATATAGACGCCATGTTTCTTAGATCCAGTCTCACATTCGACGTGACTGAAACAAAGACGGGTCTTGACCAAGGTTCGGACATGTTTCGATACGCATCGGGCGCGCGCGGCCGCTGTGTTTTTGTTGGACGGCGCAGTATGGTCGCCTCATGGACCCGATGCCGCACATCCTCGTCGTCGACGACGATCCTGAAATCCGCCGCCTGCTCGGCAAATATCTCGATGGGCAGGGATTTCGCGTCAGCCTGGCCGGAAGCCGGGCGGAGTGCGAAACGCGCCTTGCCGACTCGCGGGTCGATCTTCTCGTGCTCGATGTCATGCTGCCGGACGGGTCCGGCCTCGATCTCTGCCGGACCCTGCGCGACCGAATGCCCCAGCTGTCCGTCATCCTGCTGACGGCGCTGAAGGAGGATGTGGACCGGATCCTGGGCCTGGAATTTGGCGCGGACGATTATCTCGGCAAGCCGTTCAACCCACGTGAGCTTGCGGCCCGCATTCGCGCCGTGCTGCGCCGCGGGCGCAGCGAGCCGCAGCCCACAGCGGATCGCCGCTATGCCTTCGCAGGCTATGTCGCCGACATCGAAACCCGGACCGTGGCGGCCCCGGATGGTCGCCTCGTCGATCTGACGGGCGGAGAGTTCGAGCTGCTTCTCGTCCTGCTGCAGCGCCCCGGCCGCATTCTCTCGCGCGAGGCCTTGCTCGACCTCACCCAAGGCCGCTCGGCCGACCCCTTTGATCGCTCGATCGACATTCTGGTCAGCCGCCTGCGCCGCAAGCTCGGCGATGACAGCGCCTTCAACATCCTGAAGACGATCCGCAACAAGGGTTACCAGCTGTCCGTTCCGGTCGAGCGGGGCGCCTGACATGCCGATGCTGTCGCTGCGTACCCGCTTTACCGCCCTGCTGGTCGCGGCCGTGTTGTTCGTGATGGTGGTCGCCGCCTTCGTCACCGCGTCGATTCTGGCCAAGCCGCCGGAGGCGCTCTTCGATTTGGCGACGGCGGAAAAGGCGGAGATGGCGCGCATCCTGCTGGACGCAGATCCGACGGCCGCCACGAGGCTTGCCATCCCCGTCCGCGCCGCCCCGCCTTCCGGCCAGCAAGACCGCGAACTGACCGAGCGCGTTCAGCGCCAGGCCAAGGCCCGGGGCTATTCGGTCGATCTTCTGATCGCGCGCAGCGGTCATACGCTCGGCCGCGACCTGGCGATCCGGCTGAAGGACGGGCGCTGGGCCCTGCTTGGCAATCCCGGCCGCGCGGCCTTTCCGCTCAAGCCGCTCACCGCCTATCTGACGCTGGTCGCGCTCGGCGTTGTCGGTGTTGCGGTCTATGCCAGTGCGGTCATGCTGCGCCCGCTCCGCCTGCTGGAGGAGACGACGGCCGCCATCAGCGCCGATGGCAAGATCCCGAAGATCCGCGAGACCGGTCCGATCGAGCTGAGGACCACGGCGCGCACCATCAATCGTCTGGCCGCCCGGCTCAATGCCGCAATCTCCAGCCGCATGCGGCTGGTGGCGGCGGCAGGCCACGATATGCGCACACCGCTGACGCGCATGCGGCTGCGGGCGGAATTCGTGTCCGATCCCGAGGAACGGGCGCTCTGGCTCAAGGATCTGGAGGAACTCGACCAGATCGCCGACAGCGCCATCCGGCTTTTGCGGGAGGAGGTGGGGCCGAGCCTGAGCGAGGCGATCGCGCTCGATCCGCTGCTGAAGGACCTCGTCCATGAGCTCGTGGAGATCGGCCTGCCGGTGCGCCTTGGCCAAATCGAGGCGGTTCGGCTGCTGGCGGCGCCCTTTGCCCTCAAACGGGCGCTGCGCAATCTGATCGTCAACGCGGCCACCCATGGCGGCGAAGCGGAGGTCTCGCTTCTCACGGATGGCGACGAGGCGGTGCTGTCGATCGCCGATCAGGGGCCGGGCATTCCGGAGCATCTGCTCGGCCGCGTCTTTGAACCGTTTTTCCGCGTCGATGGGGCACGGCGCAAGCTCCTGCCGGGAGCCGGCCTCGGCCTCGCGATTGCGCGCGAGATCATCGACAACCAGTTCGGCCGGGTCTCGATTGCCAATCGACCCGGCGGCGGCCTGCAGCAGACCGTGCGCCTGCGCCGGATCGTGCAGGCTGCCTGACGCCTGTCCGCCGAAGCGCTGCAGCGTCGAATGCGACACAAACCGAAGCGTCGCGTATCGCCCTCGCATCATCCAAAATACCTCGCACCAGACCAAGGCCGCCCATTCCCTTCGGAAACCCATCGCCCTTGCGATCGAACTCCTCTAAGAGGGGCCCGCCGCGCAAACCCTGCGGTAGAAAAGGCTGGAGGACTGAGCGTGAGCGACCGGATCATTCTAACCGCGGGGCCGTTCCGCTTCGAGGCACGGCTCGAAACGCAGGCCGCCCCGAAGACAGTCGCTGCGATCCGGCGGATCCTGCCCTACCGCCAGAAGATCATTCATGTGCGCTGGAGCGGAGAGGGGCTGTGGATCCCGCTCGGTGAGGAGGATTTCGGGGTCGGCTACGAGAATGCGACGAGCTTTCCGGCGCCCGGGCAAATGTTGCTGCATCCCGGCAGCGTCAGCGAAACGGAGATGCTGCTTGCCTATGGCGGCGTGCATTTTGCGTCCAAGGTCGGACAACTGGCCGGCAACCATTTCCTGACCATCACCTCGAACCTCGAGGACCTGCCGAAGCTCGGCAGGATGACCCTGTGGGAAGGCGCGCAGCCGATTCTGCTTTCGGCAGAGTAGGCGCCGTTCATTCCGAATAGAATCACGACATGAAAAAGCGCCGGTCTGCACAGGCAGCCGGCGCTTCGTTCTTTGTCGGCGCGAGGCGCGCTTACTTGCTGGCAACCTCGACAGAGGAGCCGCCGCCGATGGCGACGTTGAGCGCGACATAGTTGGCAGCCAGGCTGCGGATCGCCGCGGCCAGCTGGATGCGCGAGGAGGAAAGTGTGCGTTCGGCGTCGAGCACGTCGAGCAGCGAGGTCGCGCCGCCGCGATAGCTTTCGCGGGCGAGGCCCAGGGCCTGCTCGTAGGATGCAACGACGCGGCGCAGGGCGGCGACGGTCTCGTAGTTCTTGCGCAGGGCAATCAGCGCGTTCTCGACGTCCTCGACGGCGTCGAGCACCGTCTGCTTCCAGGTCAGGTACTGCTGCTGGGCGGCAGAGCGGTTGATGTCCACCTGGGCGCGGCGTGCGCCGCCGTTGAAGATCGGGATATCGAGCGCCGGACCGAAGCCCCAGCTGGTCAGGTTGCCGGTTGCCGCTTCGCCGAAGGTGCGCGATGCGCTGATCGACCCGCTGAGCGACAGGCTCGGATAAAGCTGCGCCTCGGCCACGCCGATCTGGGCGGTGGCAGCGGCAAGCCGGCGCTCGGCGGCGCGAATGTCCGGACGGTTGCGCACGAGGTCGGCCGGAATGCCGATCTTGGTGTCGTATCGCGGCCAGGGCTGCGAGGCACCGCGCGTCAGCTCCGCGGTGATCGAGTTGGCCGGCAGGCCCAGCAGCGTGGCGATGTGGTTGGCCGCCTGGCGGAAGCCGGTTTCGTAAGCCGGAAGTTCAGCAAGTGTCGAATTGACGAGACCTTCGGCCTGGACGACGTCGAGGCTGGAGGCGGCGCCTGCGGCGCGGATGTCGTTGGTCAGCTTCAGGGTTTCGCGGCGCGAGGACAGGCTGAGCTTGGCCAGCGCCAGCGCCTCCTGGTTATAGCGGGCATCGACATAGGAGGTCACGAGGTCCGAGAGAAAGACCAGGCGGGCGACATTGATGTCGTTATAGGCGGCATCGAGCGAGGCGTTCGCCGATTCGCGGGCACGGCGGTACTGGCCGAACAGGTCGAGCAGCCAGGAGGCATCGGCGCCGGCGGAGAGCGACTTGGTCTCCGAATGGCTGACGCCGGACTGGCGGCGCAGGTAGGATCCGTCGGAGCCTTGCGCATTGGCGCTGCCCGAACCGTTGATCTGCGGCAGGCCGCCGGCGCCGGCAAGAATGACATTGGCGCGCGCTTCGTTGATTCGCTCGAGCGACTGCAGCACGTCCAGGTTCTGGTTCATGCCCTGGGCGACAAGGCTGTCGAGCCGCTTGTCGCGGAAGGCCTGCCACCAGGGATTGAGCGTGACATCGCCAGCTGGCTTTTCCGCCTTGGAGAACTTGGCCGGTACCATCGGCGGTGGTGTCTGATAGTTCGGTCCGACGACGCAACCAGACAAGAGAAGCATACTCAAAGGCAGGAGCGCGTTCGCGATCTTCATGACAGTCCCCATCCAACCGTGCCACCCGGTCGGTAACAAGTGATTCACCATGCCGTCTTATCAGGTTCGTGTCGCTAAGCGAGCCTTGGATGAAAGAAATGAGGGCCATCCGCAACATGACGTGGAGAGTGTTTCCTCTCTGCCACGGTTGACTAGCCTAAGACCCTAAGAAAACCCCTCAAATCTTTGTTAAAAATTAACTTAAGCCTGCTTGCGAATCAGGTTCTGTCGCAGGTCAGGCGGATCGTGCATGCTCGGTCTGGGCGTAGGCGAGAAAAGCGTCCGCGCTCATCGGCTCGGCAAGCGCATAGCCCTGCAGCGCGTCGCAGCCGAGCGTGCGCAACAGCTGCACATGGGCCGGCGTTTCGACGCCTTCGGCGATCACCTCGATACCGAGCGACTTGCCGATGTCGACGATCGAAGAAACGAGGCGGCGCTGGCGGGGGGATTCGAGCATTGGTGTCACCAATTTCCGGTCGATCTTCAGTCGACGCGGCGTCAGCTTCAGGAGGCTGGTGATCGAAGCATAGCCGCTGCCGAAATCGTCGATCTCGATATCGATCCCCAGCTCCTTGATCGCGAGCACATTGTCGAAGAGCAGCCGGTCGTCCTCGTCGAAGAAGATCGATTCCAGCAATTCGAAGGACAGCCGCCCTTTCGGAATGGAGAGTGCCGAAAGCCGGTCTTTGAGCTGCTCGTCGCCGAGGCGGGCACGGGAGATGTTGACGGAAATCTTCGGAACATGCAGCCCGGCGGCATCCCAGAGCCTTGCCTGGGTGAGCGTCTGTTCCAGGATGCGCTGGTCGATCCGCGCGACGACATTGATGCTTTCCGCCGTCTTCAGGAAGGATTGCGGGGTCAGCAGGCCGCGGGTCGGATGCTTCCACCGGGCGAGGGCCTCGACGCCGGTCAGGGCAAGGGTCTGCGGGCAGAATTGCGGCTGGTAGTAGGCGATGAAGTCGTCGTTCTCCAGCCCGCGGAGAATATCGTCGGCGGTGCGTCGCGTGGTAAGAGCGGCGGTCTTCAGCGTCGGGCTGAAGGTTTCCGCCCGGCTCCGCCCGCGCCGCTTGGCCTCGTAAAGGGCAAGATCGGCCTCGACCAGCAACTGGTCCAGCGGCTGCCCCTGCTGATGATGGGCAAGGCCGATCGATACGGCAAGGCGGATCTCCTGCCCTTCGAAGACCATCGGCTCGCTCATGGCGGACAGTATTTCGGCCGCCAGCGCTTCGCTGTCTTTCGCATCGGCGCCGCGCCGCAGGATGAGGAATTCGTCGCCCCCGATCCGCCCCACCGTGTCGTGCGGCCCGGCGAGCCGGTCGAGGATGCGGGCCGTGTGGCAGAGTACGGCATCGCCTGCGGCATGGCCGCCCGTGTCGTTGATCTCCTTGAACCGGTCGAGGTCGATGTGAAGCAGCGTCAGCGGCGCGCCCTCGGCCGGCATCTGCGCCAGCGCCTGATCAAGCGCCCGCCGATTGGCAAGGCCCGTCAGGGAATCATGCAGGGCATTGTATTCCATCTGCCGGCGGGCGCGCTCGATCTCCTCGCTCTGCGCCACGGCCCGGCGTCGCGCCGCATCCAGCCGCTCGTTCTTTTCCGTTTCGGCAGTCACGTCCCAGTTGACGCCGACCATGACGCGGCGGCCTGCACTCGGATCGAGCGTTCCCACGGCACGGATATGGCGGGTTCCACCATCGTCCAGGCGGATACGGAAGCGGGCCTGGAAGGTGGTGTTGGTCTCCAGCGCATCGGTCAAAGCCGCCAGCGTGGCCGGCGCATCCTCGGGATGCAGTGCCGTCTCCCAGCCGCCGCGCGAGGGCTGGAAGCTCTTCTGCTTGCCGTAGAGCTCGTACATCTTCTCGTCCCACAGCACGCTGCCGCGATCGACATCGAGCTCCCAGATGCCGGTCTGCGAGCTGGCGAGCGCCAGGCCGAGGCGGTGGGACAGCGCCTGGAGCCTTGCCTGGCTGACGCTGAGCACTGCGAGCGTGGTCTGTCGGTTCTGCAGAAGCAGGCTTGTGACGAAGGTGGGGACGATGACCAGAAGACCGGCGAGCCCCAGCAGCATCCGCACGATCGGCTGGTTGGGCGGCGCGGTTTCCCAGCCGGAGGCTGGCGTCGCGCGGATCGTCCAATTGCCGCCCGGAAGATCGATGGTCATGGCCACCGGATCCCGCTTCAGCAGCGCCGGCTCGCCGAAGAAGGTATCGGCGGGATCACCGTTGCGGCCGGAGATGGCGATTTCGATCGCGTCAGCGCTGAGCAGCCCGGCATCGCGATAGATTGCCTCGATATCGAGGACGCCGGAGAGGATGCCGGTCACCGCACGGTTGCCGGCTGCATCTTCGGCGAAGATCGGATAGCGGGCGACCAGACCGATGCCGCCCTGCTTGAGGGGCAGGGGGCCGGCAACGACCAGCCGCTTCTCGTCGCGCACCCGCATGGCGGCGGCGCTCTGCTTGGGATCGGTGCGGTAGTCGAGCCCGAGCGCCGCCGTGTTGCCCGCCTGCGGAAACACCTCGGAGACGACGAATCCCGGCGCATAGGCGAGCGAACGCAGATGGGCGCCATCCCGAAAGACCGATTCCGCGAGGCGGGCGAAATGGTCGGGCTTGGCTTCCGGTTCGGCGCTGACGGCGGCGGCGATGCCGCGCAGGAGCTGGATGTCGGTGTTGATGGCGATCTCGAGCGCGGAGCGGATCGGTTCAAGATCGGCAGCAACGGCAGCACGCAGCTGGCTGCGGAACAGCGCGTGGTTCTGCCGGTCTGCCAGGACCGCGGCCGCGATGACGATGAGCAACACGAGAAGGGTCGGCAAAAACGCCGCCGCGAGCCCGCGGGGCGTTGGTTCTCCCTCACCCTTTTGTGCGGAACCCTTGTCCATTCTTATCCCGTCCGCGTCAAAATGTTCGCGGATCCTGACAAAGGGATCTTAAGATTTCCTCTTGCGCGGCTACTCAATCCACCGGTTCGGGGCTGGAGATCATCGAAACGAGCGTTTCCAGCCGGTCGGCCTCGCGCGGGATCTTGTCCTGGCGAAGCCGGGCAATGCGGGGAAAGCGCATGGCGACGCCGGACTTGTGGCGGGTTGAAAAGGCAATGCCCTCGAAGGCGACCTCGACGACGAAGCCATGCTCCGCCTCTGCCCGGACCGCGCGCACCGGGCCGAAGCGTTCGGTCGTGTTGTTGCGGACATAGCGGTCCAGCACTTCCAGCTCGGCATCGGTAAAGCCGAAATAGGCCTTGCCGACCGGAACCAGCATCTCGCCCTTCTCGCCCTCGGTCCAAACGCCAAAGGTGAAGTCCGAATAATAGCTCGACCGTTTGCCGTGGCCGCGCTGGGCATACATCAGAACCGCATCGATATTGTAAGGCTCGCGCTTCCACTTGAACCACGGCCCCTTCATGCGCCCGGCCGTATAGGCGCTGTCGCGGCGCTTGAGCATGATGCCCTCGATCACCGGATCGGGCGGGCTGGCGCGCAGCCGGTCGAGCTCGTCCCAGGAGGTGAAGGGCACGAGCGGCGACAGATCGAAATGGCGGGGCGAAGTGGTTTCGATCAGTCGTGTCAGAGCGGCGCGGCGGGTGTCGAAGGGTTCGGGCCGCATGTCGCGGTCGCCCTCGAACAGCAGGTCGTAGCCGCGCACGAAGGCCGGATACTCCTCGATCGTCTTGCGCGTCACCGCCTTGCGGTTCAGCCGCTGCTGCAGGTCGGAGAAGGTGCGCGTCACCTGGTTCGATCGCAAGGTGCCGCCGACCAGCAGCTCGCCATCGATGACACCCTCGAAATCGATCGCTTCCAGAACATCGGGAAAGGCGCCGGAAATGTCGTCGCCGCTGCGGGAGTAGAGCCGGCGGGTGCCGGCGAGATTGGCCAGCTGTACGCGGATGCCGTCCCACTTCCATTCCGCGACGAAATCAGCGGGGTCAAGGCCGTCGAGATCCTTGTCGCCGACGGGTGTGGCAAGCATGACGGAGTGGAAGACGGCGGGCATGGTCAGCGCTGGCCGCCCGGTATGTCCCTCCAGCCAGGCAAAGAGTTCGACATAGGGTGGCAACATGCCATGCCAGAGCGTCTCGATCTCCGCCACGTCGACGCCGCCGAGCTCGGCCAGCGCCTGCTTGACGAGGCGGGCCGAAACGCCGATGCGCATCGAGCCGGTGATGAGCTTGAGGAACGCGAAGCGCGAGGAGCCGTCGAGCCGGTCGAGCAGGCCGCGCACCAGGCTGCGCACGTCGGCGCGCCCGACCGACTGAAGCTGCTTGACGATCGTGCCGAGCGAGAGATCGCCGAGCGCGGCATCGTCCGGCTCCGTGCCCTCCCAGACGAGCGAGATGGTTTCGGCGAGATCGCCGACATAGTCATAGGAATATTGGAAGAGAACCGGGTCCATCCGCTCCAGCATCAACTGGCGTAGCAGGTTCGGCTTGACGGTCGACAGGCTCAGGCCACCGGCCAGCGCCGCCAGCGCATAGCCGCGGTCCGGGTCCGGCGTGGTGCGGAAATAGTCCGTCAGCAGGCGGATCTTGGCATTGCGCTGCGGGGTCAGAACGAGGCGGTCGATAAGCTCGGCAAAGGCGTGCATGGCTCACTCCCCCTCGTCATCATAACCGACGAGGTGCAGGGGCTTGGCGCGGATCCCCTCCAGTTCGCACCAGCGCACCAGCGCCTCTTCCCGTCCATGCGTCACCCAGACTTCGCCGGGGCGGATTTCGCGGATCGTGTCCGTCAGCTCCGCCCAGTCGCAATGGTCGGAGATGATCATCGGCAGCTCGACGCCGCGCTGGCGGGCGCGCTGGCGCACCAGCATCCAGCCGGAGGCAAAGATCGAGACCGGATCCGGGAAGCGTCGCGCCCATTTGTCGGCAAAGGCAGAGGGCGGGCCGATGACCACCGCGCCGGCGAAGGCCGCCTTCTCGCCGGCCTTGATCGTCGCCGGCCGGAGCTCGCCGAGCGCGATCCCTTGCGACACATAGTAGTCGCAGAGCTTGGCGAGCGCGCCATGAATGTAGATCGGCTCGTGATAGCTCGCCTCGCGCAGAAGCGCGATCACCCGTTGCGCCTTGCCCAGGGCATAGGCGCCGACGAGGTGGGCGCGCTCGGGAAACTGGCGCAGCGAGGTGAGCAGCTTGGCCACTTCGTCGCGGTCGTCGGGATGGTGGAAGACCGGTAGGCCGAAGGTCGCCTCGGTGATGAAGACATCGCAGGGCACCGGCTCGAACGGCAGGCAGGTGAGGTCGCGCCGGCGCTTGTAATCGCCTGATACCACGATGCGCGTGCCGCCGGCCTCGACCGCGATCTGCGCCGAGCCCAAGCAATGGCCGGCCGGGTGGAAGCTGACCCGCACAGGGCCGATCGCCGTCGTCGCGCCCAACTCCGCCGCCTCGGCGCTGCCGCAGAAGTCCGCGCCGTAGCGGATGGCCATGATGTCGAGCGTCTGGCGTGTCGCCATGACATGAGCATGGCCGGAGCGCGCATGGTCGGCATGGCCGTGGGTGATCAGCGCCCGCTCGACCGGCTGCACCGGATCGACATAGAAGCCGCCGGCTTCGCAGAACAGGCCCTTGGGCGTCGGATAAAGCAGCGTGTCCGGTCTCATGCAACGAGACATAGCCGATGCAGGCCGGCGCGCCAGAGCGGCCCGCCGGATTCTTTCGCTCGGTCCGCGCTGCCGCCTCCGGCTCTGAACCGGCTCAGCCCGCGGGTCGGGACAGCGTCTTGTCGATCAGCGCCAGAACGGCGTCGGCATCGATCCCGGTGCAGACCGCCTGGCTCGGCCGTCCATCCCAGGCGCTCGGCGGAAAGCTGCGGCTGTCCGGCTTCTGGATCGTCTGCCCGTCGGCAATGCCGCCGCAGACGGTGCGGATCGCGCCGTGGCGGAGCGTGAAAAGCTCCGGCGCCACGACATAGACGCAGGCGCAGCTATCATGGACCACCATGCCGTCTTCGACATGGCGGGCGTAGAAATCGATGTAGAAATCCGAGATCCGGGCCAGCAGCCCGGCGCGCTCTCCGCCCCGCTCCGCGATGGCGGCGAGCTGGCTGCGGGTCATGACCGTCTGCATCGTCACGTCCAGACCGACCGCCACGACCGGCCACGACGCGCCGAAGACGATGTCGGCGGCCTCCGGGTCGCCATGGATATTGGCTTCCGCAGCGGGCGTGATGTTGCCCGGCACGTCGAAGGCGCCGCCCATGATCACCACCTGCTTTACGAGGCCGGCAATGTCCGGATCGTCCTTCAGCGCGCGGGCGAGATTGGTCATGCGGCCGACGGCCACCAGCGTGATCTCGCCGGGATTTGCGCGGATCGTCTCGATCAGGAACCGGTGCGCCGGCCGCGGATCGGGCCTTCCGGCAACCATCTCCGGCACGCCGATATTGCCGAGTCCGTCATCGCCATGGATGAAGGTCGGCCAGCCCACAGGGGGGCGTGCGGGATCGATCGTCTCGCCAACTCCCTGCGACACCGGGGCAGGGATCTGCCACCTGTCTTTCAGATAGAGCGCGTTGCGCGTCGTCGTCTCGACCGAGGCATTGCCGAACACCGTGGTGATGCCGAGAAGCGCGATCTCGGGATGCTGATGGAGGAAAAGCAACGCCATGGCATCGTCGACGCCGGGATCCGTATCGAAAATCACCTTGTGCATGGGGACGTCCTTGTGCTCAGCCGTGCTGGAACCGGTTCAGGGAAAAGGGGGCCATGCCCCGCGCCGTCTCGGGGTCGTTGCCGTCGAGGAGATCGGCGATCAGCCGCCCCGTCGTGGCGGAGAGCGTCAGGCCCAGATGGCCGTGGCCGAAGGCGAAGGCGATCCGCGGATCCGTCGGGCTGAGGCTGATGACGGGCAGCGAATCCGGCGTGGATGGGCGCCGGCCCATCCACTCGATCCCGCCTTCCTCCGGCAGGGCCGAGACATAGCGGCGCATCTTGGTGCGCATGGCGCGGGCACGCGCGAAGTTCGGCGGCGCCTCCGGCCGTGCGAGTTCCACCGCCCCGCCGATCCGCAAGGCACCCTCGAAGGGGCTGGCGACGAAGCCGTGATCGGCAAAGAAGATCGGCATGGCGAGCTCGAACGGCGGCGTCGCATAGGTGGTGTTGTAGCCGCGCTCGGTTTCCAGCAGCACCCTCAGCCCGAGGCCACGGACAAGACTGCGCGACCAGACGCCGGCGGCGATCACCACCTTGTCGAAGCGGTGGCTCGCGCCGTCGCCGCTGACCAGCGCGACGGCGCGCGCCTCCGGCCGCACCGCCGTCACCGCTTCGTCCACCATGGTGGCCGTGCGGCCCACATGGGTCTGGAGCGCGCGCAGGAAGGTGGTCGGGTGGCGGAAGGTCTTGTAGCCGGACGAAACGATGCCGCCGGCAAAGCGTCCGTCGAGCGCGGGGATGCGGGCGCGCACCTCCGACGGGCCCAGCCGCTCGAGAGTGAAACCAAGCTCGCGCGCGGTCTTGCTCTCATGCCGGAAGGCAGTCTCGAGGCCGGCATCGCGGTCGAACAGCGTCAGTGCACCGGTGGCGCGCAAGGGGTCGGTCATGCCGGCCAAAGCAGACAGGGCCTCGTGATCTGCCTCCACCCGCCGCATCAGGCCAAGAAGGGCGGCACGGGTGGCGGCGGCGCGCGCGGGGCTTGCCGAGCGCAGGAAGGCGGTGAGCCAGGGTGTCAGTGCCGCCAGATCGCGCCAGCGCAGGGTCAGGGGGCCGAGCGGATCGATCAGCCAGCGGGGCACCTGGGTCAGCATGTCCGGCCGGGCGATCGGATCGACCTCCGGCACGGCGAGAATGCCGGCATTGCCGGCGGAGGCCGGCAGGCCGGCAAGGTCCGGCTCGAACAGGGTGACGGCATGGCCGCGCGCGGCGAGCGTGGCCGCGATGGCGCAGCCGATGATCCCGCCGCCCGCAATCCCGATGCTTGCCATTGTCGCGTTCGCTCCGTCTCTCATCGCTCTGCGTCTCTTGCGTCAACACCGCCTGTCCGATCAAGCCCCGCCGCGGATTAAACCTTCCTCAACGCTGTTCCTTTACCCTTCGCGACCATGAAACGGGGCTGAACCGGGCCGGGAAACAGGCGGGGAGCGGGCGTGAAAAAACTGTCGTTCAAGATCCGACTTCCCAAGACGGTGCTGCTGTCGCTCGCCGGACTGCTGCTTGTCGGCGGCGCCGGCGCCGGTGGGGCCGTCTATCTCGGCTATCTGCCGATCGGCACTGAGGACAAGGGCCACGACGACGCGGTGGAGGTGGCGGGTGTCGCCTGCACCACGCTGGACGTGATCAAGCTGCAGCGCAACGGCCAGCGCTGGCTGAGAAAGATCGTGACCACGAGCGGAGCCGATGGCGTGGAGCGGGTTCGCACCGCCCTGCGCGTTGCCGGCGTGATGGCCAAGAGCGAGAAGGCCGATCTCTATCAGGTCATGGTGCTCGACCAGGCGGGCCCGACCACGCGCGCCGAGCGGCGCGGCCCTGCCATTGGCGCCGAGGTGCTCTTCGCGCCCCATCCCGACCGCCTGCCGGAGATGACGGCGCCCTTCGAGGCACGCTATGTCAATGCGACGGCCAACGAGGCCGGCCTGTTCTTCGGGGAGGAAGTCGTCCTCTCGCCCGAGGATGTGCGGACAACGCTGACCAGGATGACCGATCGCAGCGACTGTCTCGACCCGAATGCCGCAGTCGCGGCGGCCGATGCCGCGGAAGGCCATGGCGGCGGCCACGCCAAGCCTGCGGAAGGCCATGGCGAGGCGCCGGCCGAAGGTCATGGCTCTGCTCCTGCCGAGGGCCATGGAGAGACGTCCGGCGATGCGCATGGCGACTCTCAGGGCGAAGCGGCGGCGGACACGGGCCACGGCGAATCGCCGGCCGAGGGCAGCCACGAGAGCGCGGCTGCAGAGGCCAAGCCCGGCTTCCTCTCCTCCGTCCTGTCGATGATCCCCGGCCTCGGCGGCGGCGAAACCGCATCGAACGAAGCCCATCAGCCGGCCGAAGGCGCTCATCCGGCAGCCGGCGATGCGTCATCCGCGCCGCATGATGCCGCGGCCGATGCCCATTCCGTACCGGCCGAGAAAGGGCTCCTCTCTTCGCTGATGGACAAGATCCCCTTCATGGGCGGAGCAGAGACCGAAGAGGCGGCAAGCGCGCACGCGCCTGTCGCAGCGCAGGGTGACGCTACGGCGAACAGCGAGGCTCATGGGTCGGGCGACGTGCATGCTGCCAGCGACACGGTTGGTGAAGGGGAGAGTTCCGCCGAGGCTTCAGCCGACCATGCGGCTCCTGCGGCACTTCCGGACGGGCAGGCTGCGGCGGATGCCGCGCATTCCGCCCCGTCCGCGGATCACGCCGCGCCGGAGGCCGCCTCTGCCCGACCGGCCGTAGCCGCTCCGGCAGAGGACCACGCAGCGGAAGTGGCCGATCATCCCACCACGCCCGCCCATGCGGCCGATGCCGCGCCTGCGGTCACCGTTCCAAGCGACGCGCATGATGCGGCCGCAGGGCAGGCAGAGGCGCAGGCGGCGCCCGCCGACCATCCAGCCTCCACCGAACACCCGGCCGTCGATCCGCATGCCACGACGGCGACGCACTGAGGGCAGGGGTGGCTTGGCGAGGAGCGAGCAGTAAATAGTGATCAGTGATCAGTGATCAGTGATCAGTGTGCAGGAGGGAACGGGAGTTGCTCGCGCGCCCCTCCTCGGCACGGGGCCGAGGATGAGGCGGATGGAAGCCTGCTTAGTCGGCCTTGGCGCGGCGGGCGGGGAAGAGGATGACGTCGCGGATCGAGGGGGCGTTGGTAAGCAGCATGATGAGGCGATCGACGCCGATGCCCAATCCCCCTGCCGGCGGCATGCCCTGGTCGATGGCGTCCAGGAACTCGTCGTCGAGCTGCTTGTCCTTCTCGCCGCGCGCATGGGCCTGCTGCAGCTGTTCCACCATGCGGGCCCGCTGCTCCTCCGGGTCGTTGAGCTCGGAGAAGGCATTGCCGAGTTCCCAGGCATTGCAATAGGTCTCGAAGCGCTCAACGAGCCGCGGCTCGCCCGGCACCTCCTTGGCGAAGGGCGAAATGTCCTTCGGGAAATGCGTGACATGCGAGGGCTGGATCAGCGTGCCTTCCACCTTTTCCTCGAAGATGAAGGCCAGGCACTCGCCCCAGGTCGCGTCCTTCTCCACCGCGAAGCCGGCGGCCTTGGCAGCCGCGCGCGCCTCCTCGTCGGTCTTGATCGCCAGGAAGTCGATGCCCGTCGCTTGCTTGACCGCGTCGGGCATGGGGACGCGGCGAAAGGGGCCGGCGAAGGAGATCTGCTTGTCGCCGAAGGTCACGTCCGTCGTGCCGTGAATGGTGGTGGCGAGTGTGGAGAAGAGCCGCTCCACGAGGTCCATCATGTCCTCGTAATCGGCATAGGCCCAGTAGCACTCCATCATCGTGAATTCCGGATTGTGCCGCGTCGACACGCCCTCATTGCGGAAGTTGCGGTTGATCTCGAAGACCTTGTCCGAGAGGCCCGAGACCAGCGTGCGCTTCAAGAACAGTTCCGGCGCGATGCGCAGATACATGTCGAGCTTCAGCGTGTTGTGGTGCGTCTTGAAGGGCTCGGCCGTCGCGCCGCCATAGATCGACTGCAGCATCGGCGTCTCGACTTCCATGAATCCGTCCGTTTCCATGAAGCGGCGGATGGCGGAGACGATCTGCGAGCGCTGGCGGAAGCGGAGCTTGGACTCCTCATTGGTCATGATGTCGAGATGGCGCTTGCGGTAGCGCAGCTCGATATCGGACACGCCATGCCATTTTTCCGGCATGGGCAGCAGCGCCTTGGTGAGCATGGTGATCGCCTCGGCATTGATCGTCAGCTCGCCGCGCTTGGTACGCCGCACCTTGCCGGTGACGCCGATGATGTCGCCGATATCGATCATCGGCAACAGGGCACGGGCCGCCTCCGGCGTCGTGTCCTTGTGCGAGAAGACCTGGATCTTGCCCGAGGCGTCATGGATATCCATGAACATGCCGGAATTGCGCGAGGAATAGACTCGGCCCGCGACCGTCACCTCGTCGCCGGACTCGGTATCAGGCGCGAGATCGGCGTACTTTTCCGCAAGCTCGCCATTGGTGATCGTGCGGTGGAAATGGGCGGGATAGACATCGCCGATCTGGTCGCGCAGCAGTTTCAGCTTCTGCGCGCGGACCTCGGTCACGTCGGAGGAAAGCGCCGTTTCGGTCTTCTCGGTCATGGTCTTCAGCCTTGTTCTACTTGCCACTGCCGGCCATGGAGGCCGCGATCTGGCCGGCCATCTTCAGGCGCTGGCGCACGACCGAGCGGCCGAGAATGGCCATGGAATCGAAAAGCGGCAGCGAGCGCTGCGAGCCGGAGACTGCCACGAACAGCGGTGCCAGCACCACCTTGAGCTTCTTGCCCATCCGGTCGGCGATGGCGCGCAGCTCGGCTTCCACCGACGCGGCGTTCCACTCGACGATCTTTTCGAGATCGGCCTGCACGGTCTTGAAGATCTCGTTGAGCTCTTCGGGCGAGGACTTGATCTTGGCGAAAGCTGAGGCATCGAGATTGAGATCGGACTTCAGAAGGAATCCCGCCAGATCCGGCAGTTCGCCGAGCTTGGAAATGCGCGACTGCGACAGGCGCAGGCCTTCGCGGATGCGGTCGTTCTCCATTGCCCAGTCCAGCACGCGGGCGATGAACTGTTCTTCGGTGAGGCCCTCGCGCAGCCAGCGGCCGTTCAGCCAGTCGAGCTTCTGAACGTCGAAGATCGCGCCGGCCTTGGAGAGGTTGTCGGGGTCGAACTTGGCGGACAGTTCGTCCATGGTCAGCATCTCTTCGCCTTCGGCGATCTGGATGAAGAACAGGCCGAGGAAGTTCATCAGCGCTTCCGGCAGATAGCCGAGCGCGGAGTAATAGGAGATCGAGGTCGGGTTCTTGCGCTTGGACAGCTTCGACTTGTCTGCATTGCGCATCAGCGAGAGATGCATGAACACCGGCGGCTCAAGGCCGAGATAGCGATAGAGCAGGATATGCTTCGGCACGGAGGCGAGCCATTCCTCGCCGCGGGCCACATGGGTGATCTGCATCAGATGGTCGTCGACCACATTGGCCATGTGATAGGTCGGCATGCCGTCCGCCTTGAGCAGAACCTGCATGTCCACCGCATCCCAGGGGATTTCCACCGGGCCATAGACGCCGTCGACGAAGGAGCAGACGCCCTCCGTCGGGATCTTCATGCGCACCACATGCGGTTCGCCGGCCTCGACGCGGGTCGTCACCTCCTCGGCGGACAGGTGCAGGCAGAGCCCGTCATATTTCGGCGGCTTTCCGGCGGCGCGCTGCGCCTCGCGCATCTCCTCCAGCCTGGCCGGCGTGCAGAAACAGCGGAAGCCGTGGCCGGCCTCGACGATCTTCTCCACATAGGGCTTGTAGATGTCCTTGCGGTCGGACTGGCGATAGGGGCCAAAGGGGCCGCCGATATCGGGGCCTTCCGCCCAGTCGAGCCCGCACCATTTCAAGGCGTCCAACACCTTCTGTTCGAATTCCGGCGTGGACCGGGTCGCGTCCGTATCCTCGATGCGCAGGATGAAGGTGCCGTTGTTCTTCTTGGCGAAGAGATAGTTGAACAGTGCGATATAGGCCGTGCCGACATGCGGCTCGCCGGTGGGGGAAGGGGCGATGCGCACCCGGACTGGTCTGTCGGTCATGATCTGGCCTGTAGCCCCGGTAACGGGGCGAAACGGAGAGGGGACGGTCGGCGGAGGCAGCGCCGTTCTGGCCGCGCAAAGGCGGCCGGCCGGGGCCGGCTCCAGGTCGGCGGCCGTGAGACCATATTAACCCGTCCCCGTCAAGACGAGGCCGGTCTTCGCACCCTGTTGCGAAAGGCGCGCTGGACGAAAGGGGCCCGGCGCGCCGATCACTCTCAATGGCGGGTGGGCGGCACGCCGCCTTGGGCAGCCTTGATGCGGTCGCGCCGGCGGCGGGAGAACATGTTGAGCGCTTCCACGCCGGCGGAGAAGGCCATGGCGGCGTAGATATAGCCCTTCGGCACATGCACCCCGAAGCCTTCGACGATCAGCGTGCCGCCGATCATCAGCAGGAAGGCGAGCGCCAGCATGACGATGGTCGGGTTCTTCTCGATGAAGTTGGCAAGTGGCGTTGCGGCCAGCAGCATGACGCTGACGGCGGCGATGACGGCGATGAACATGATCGGCACATGCGGCGTCATGCCGACGGCGGTGATGATGCTGTCGATCGAGAAGACCAGGTCGAGCACCAGGATCTGGCCGATGGCCGAAGCGAAGGTGACCTGCGCGGCATTCTTGCCGGCGCCGACCAGGTCTTCCTTGCTGTCGGTCACGTCGACCGAATGGTGGATCTCCTTGGTCGCCTTGTAGACGAGGAACAGGCCGCCGGCGATGAGGATCAGATCCTTCCACGAAAAGTCATGGCCAAAGGCGGTGAAGACCGGCTGGGTCAGCTGGACGATCCAGGCGATGGTGAAGAGCAGTCCGAGCCGCATGACCAGCGCCAGTCCGATCCCGATCTTGCGGGCCCGCTCGCGCATCTCGGCCGGAAGCTTGTTGGTCAGGATGGAGATGAAGATCAGGTTGTCGATGCCGAGCACGACTTCCATGACGACGAGGGTGACGAGAGCGACCCAGGCGGTGGGGTCCTGGAAGATCAGCAGGAAATCCTGCATCGGGGAGGGTCCTTCCTCGATGGAAAAGGTGGAAACGGCCTCGTCGACGATGGACGAAGCGCGCGGGCGAGATCGGTCGGACCGGATGAGCCGGACAACCGATGGCTAATCTATGATTCGCAAAGGGAAGGGCAAGCGCGCCGCTACCAGCAAAAGCTGCGTTATCCGGTCACTTTTTCGCGTTCAGCCGCGTTTGTAGCTCTTGAGGAACATCGAGACGGCGGATGAGACCATGCGTTCCACCTCCGCCTGCTCCGGCGGCGTTGCCATGAAGCCGAAGATGCGGCGCTTGAAGAGACCCGGCATGCAGAGCTCGATGAACTGGCGGGCGGCAAGGTCGGGATCCTCGACCTCGAGCACGCCTTCGGCGACCTTCTTCTCCAGAAAGGCCTTCAGGATCGTATAGCCGTTTTCCGGTGAGCTCGAGAAGAAGCGCTGGCAGAGCGCCGGCATGCGCTCGCTGACCCCCAGCACCATCTTCATGCCGCGCACCGTCTGGTCCGAGCACATATGGGTGACGAAGGCGATGCCGAAATCGCGCAGCGCCTGCTCCACCGGCCCGTTGACATGCAGAACCGACTTCACCGTCGCAACGATGCGGGCCCGCTCCCGCTCGATCATGGCAATGAACAGATCGTCCTTGCTGTCGAAATACACATAGATCGTGCCCTTCGAAACGCCGGCCTCGCGGGTGATGTCGTTCATGCTGGCCGCATCGAAGCCGCCGGCCATGAACACCCGCTTGGCGCCGTCGATGATCTGCTCGCGTTTGACCGGATCCTCGCCGGCCGCCTTCCGGCCGCCACCTGTGGCTCCGGAAAGCGCGCTTGCGGGGGCTGACGATGCGGCGGCTGCGGTCTTGGTACGGCCGGAGCGGGCAGGGGACGTCATGGGATGCCGGACCTTTCTTAACGACGCGATTACATTTCGAACCGCTCGGTTCGATTTCCCCTTGATATGGGCGAAGAAGGCGACTATGTCAATTCGAACCGAACCGTTCGGTTTAATTTCAATTCTCCTGAAACAGGGTTCCGCCATGGCAGGATCAAGCAGCAAGGCGGCGCGTGTGCGCCCGGTCGACGAACGCTTCGAGGCAGAGACTGCCGCAGCCGGCGAGCCGGCGGCGCAAGCACGGCCCGAGGTCGCGCCAGTCGAAGCCCGACAGAGCGAGGCACCCGTCGCCACCCCCGCGCCGGCAACGGCGGAAGCCCCGGCGAAGCCGAAGCGCAAGCGCATCCTGCTGCCGATCATCGGTCTGGCGGTTCTCGGTGCGGCGGGCTGGTTCGGCTATGAGTGGTGGACCACCGGCCGCTTCATGATCTCCACCGATGACGCCTATATCGAGGGCGACCTCACCTCGATCTCGCCCAAGGTCTCGGGCTATGTCGAGACGGTCAATGTCGTGGCCAATCAGACCGTCAAGGCGGGCGATCCGCTGGTGACCCTCGACAACGGCGATTATCGCATCGCGGCCGACCAGGCCGAAGCGCAGATCGCCACCGAGCGGCTGTCGCTCAAGCGCTTCGATGCCCAGATCACCGGCGCGCGGGCAAGCCTTGCCCAAGCCGAGGCGCAGAAGGGGGCGCTGACCGCCGCCGTGCGCGGCGCCGAGATCACCCAGAAGCGGGCCAGCACGCTGCAGTCGAAGGAGGTCGGCACGGTCGCCTCTCTCGATCAGGCCAATGTCGCGCTTGACCAGGCCCGCGCCAACCTCCTCGCAGCCGATGCGACCATCCAGGCGGCCTCCGCCAATATCTCCGTTCTCGAGGCCCAGCGCGCCGAGGCGGAAAGCACCATCCGTTCGCTGGAGCTTGCGCGCGACAAGGCCGAGCGCGACCTCTCCTTCACCGTGCTGAAGGCGCCCTATGATGGCGTCGTTGGCAATCTCGCCGTTCAGGCGGGCGATCTCGTTTCGGCCGGCCAGCGCCTGGCTGCGCTTGTTCCGGTCAACGCGCTCTATATCGACGCCAACTTCAAGGAAACCCAGATTGCCGGCCTCGTGCCTGGGTCCAAGGTCATGGTCCATGTCGACGCCTATGACGATCACCCGATCGAGGCGACCGTCCAGTCGATCGCGCCGGCCTCCGGCTCGGTCTTCTCTCTGCTGCCGCCGGAAAATGCGACGGGCAACTTTACCAAGGTCATCCAGCGCGTGCCGGTGCGCATCGCTCTGCCGAAGGAGGCGCTGAACAGCGGACGCCTGCGCGCGGGCCTGAGTGTCGTCGTCGATGTCGACACCCGCACGGCGCCTGCCGCAGCGCAGACGGCCGCCCGCTAAGCCGCACCGGGCGTCGGAGAGCCGGCGCCCCCTTCGGCCCATCCTCATCCAAGCAATCCGCAGGCCTTGAACCCCGGCAACCGGCCGGCAAGGCGACGCTTTGGGAGCAAGCCATGGCCCAGACAGCAGCAGCAACGGCCGGCAGCATGGGGCGCGCCGGCGCGCCCGCGGCACCCGCGGAGACGATGGACCGCAAGCGGCTGATCGCCTTCTTCGCCATGGTGGTCGGCATGTTCATGTCGATCCTCGACATCCAGATCGTCTCGGCTTCGCTGGCCGAGATCCAGGCCGGCATCTCCGCCGGCTCCGACGAGATCGGCTGGGTGCAGACGTCCTATCTGATCGCCGAAGTCATCATGATCCCGCTGTCGGGCACGCTGGCGCGCATCGTGTCGACGCGCGTGCTCTTCGCCGCCTCGGCCACCGGCTTCACGATTGCCAGTGCGCTCGCCGCCACGGCCACCAGCATCGACCAGATGATCATCTATCGTGCGCTGCAGGGTTTCATCGGCGGCGGCATGATCCCGTCCGTCTTCGCGGCTGCCTTTACCATCTTCCCGCCGTCCAAGCGCACCATCGTCTCGCCGATCATCGGCCTCATCGCGACGCTCGCACCCACCATCGGCCCGACCGTCGGCGGCTATCTCAGCCATGCCTTCTCCTGGCACTGGCTGTTCCTGGTCAATATTCCGCCGGGCATCGTGGTGGCGATCGTGACCTGGAACTATATCGACTTCGACAAGCCGGAATTGTCGCTCATTCGCAAGTTCGACTGGTGGGGCCTGATCTCCATGGGCGTCTTCCTCGGCGCGCTCGAATATGTGCTGGAGGAAGGCAACACTAACGACTGGTTCAGCGACAGCCACATCGTGCTCGGCGCCGTGGCGAGCGTGGTGGCGGCGGTCGTGTTCTTCTACCGCGTCTTCACCGTGGATTTCCCCGTGGTGGATCTGCGCGCCTTCACCAACCGGAACTTCGCCTTCGGCTCGCTCTTCTCCTTCATCATGGGCATCGGCCTCTATGGGCTCACCTATCTCTACCCGCTCTATCTCGGGCAGATCCGTCATTACGATTCGCTGATGATCGGCGAGACCATGTTCGTCTCCGGCCTCGCCATGTTCGTCACCGCGCCCATCGCCGGTGTCCTGTCCGGCAAGCTCGATCCGCGGGTGATGATGGTCATGGGGTTCGCCTCCTTCTCGCTCGGCACCTGGATCATGAGCGGCATCACCACCGACTGGGATTTCTACGAGCTCCTGATCCCGCAGGTGCTGCGCGGCTTCGGGATGATGATGTGCATGGTGCCGATCAACAATGTCGCACTCGGCACGCTGTCGCCCGACCGGATCCGCGGCGCCTCCGGCGTCTTCAACCTGACCCGCAACCTCGGCGGCGCAGTCGGGCTCGCCGCCATCAACACCATCCTCACCCGGCGCGAGGACATGCATTATGCGCAGCTGTCCGAACATGTGACCTGGAGCAATCCGGAAGCGCTCGACATGCTGAGAAACATTGCCGGCAACTACACGGCCCATGGCATGGATGGCTCGACCATCGCGCTCCAGCGGGTGGCGGGCATCGTCCAGCAGCAGGCGACGATCCTCTCCTTCGCCGACGTCTTCCTCATCCTCACCGCCCTCTTCACGGCCCTCATCCTCTGCGTCTCCCTGATCAAACGCCCGCAAATGCAGGCCCGCGGAGGCGGAGGCGGCGGGCATTGAGGCAGCGGCGGCCGCGTTGGATATGAGCGGAGGCTCCTGCCTTGTAAAACGCTGCGTATGATATACGAGGTTGATCCGCGTCTTATCTCTGCCAGCGTTGGATAACTCGACATGAACTTGCGGCTGAAAGCGAGTGGACGAGCCGGCCACTACGTTACCCAACCGACAGGATACAAGGCCTTCATCCCGAACGGCCTTCCACCGCATGCGCCCGATCTGCAGATCGATGCCGACATGCAGGCGCTGCTGTCCGACGCGGATCGGGCACTCGGCCGCTTGGACGGATCGATCCAGACGCTACCCAATCCTGACCTGTTTGTGTTGATGTATGTCAGGAAAGAAGCTGTTCTCTCCAGCCAGATCGAGGGAACGCAATCCTCTCTTGCAGACATTCTGAAAGCCGAAGCTCATCTCTTTGAGCCGAACCGGCCAAATGATGTTCGCGAGGTGATTAACTACATCCGCGCGATGCATCACGGGCTTGCGAGACTTGCCGACCTTCCAGTTTGCACGCGACTCATTACAGAATTGCATGCTGAACTGATGCGGGAGGTTCGTGGACAAGAGCGCAATCCGGGCGAAGTCCGGCGGTCTCAAAACTGGATCGGGCACGGTGGTTGTAACTTGAGCGATGCGAGCTTCGTTCCCCCGCCTCCGCATGAAGTCCCGTCGGCACTCTCAGACCTCGAAAAGTTTGTTCTCTCGGAGAGCCCTCTTCCCGATCTGATCAAGATTGGCTTGATTCACGTGCAGTTCGAGACAATCCATCCTTTTCTAGACGGAAACGGGCGGGTCGGTCGCTTGCTGATCACCCTGCTGCTCTGTGCAAGGGGAATTCTCAGTCAACCTGTCTTGTATATCTCCCATTACTTCAAGCGGCATCGTGCCGCTTACTATGAGCACCTACAGGCAGTCAGAGACGATGGGTCGTGGGAGGCATGGCTGAAGTTCTTTCTCCGTGGTGTCGCAGAGGTGAGCGGAGAAGCAACCCTTACGTCGCGTCAGATCGTCTCCCTCAGAAAGCGACACCGGCAGGTCATCGTTGAGCGACTTGGACGCTCTGCAGGCAACGGCCTCCTTCTTCTCGAACATCTGTTCAGCCACCCTGTCGTCAGCGTGAATGATGTTGCCCGCCGACTGAACGTGACGCATGCCGGTGCTAATCAGATCGTCGGACGGATGGAACAGATCGGAATCCTCACGGAAATGACCGGCCGCACCCGAAACCGAGCATTTCGCTACGGAGATTACATCGACCTCTTCCAGTAGAGCAGGCCTTCAAGATCAGCTGCAGAGAGGCCTCGAAAAATTTCTGATTTACGTACATCAGAAAATCCTCTAAGCCTTCTGGCCGGAGGAGAGCATGCGGCCAACGGTTCATGACATTGCGGCGGCGGCGGGGGTGAGCCTGGCGACGGTGGACCGGGTCTTGAACCGGCGGCCGGGCGTCAAGGCGGCCACGCGCGCCCGCGTCGAAGCCGCGATCAGCGATATCGGCTATGAGCGCGACATGGCGGCCGCCAACCTTGCCAAGGGCCGCGTCTATTCCTTTCTCTTCATTTTGCCGTCTGGCGACAATTCCTTCATGCGCGGGCTCGAGGCGCGGGTACGGGAAGCCATGCAGCGCGCGGCGGTCGATCGCGTGGCGATCTCGCTTGTCACCGTTCCTCCTTTCGATCCTGCGGCGCTCGCCGAAGCGCTCGATGCCGCGGAGCAGGCGCGGCCGGCGGGCGTGGCGGTCGTCGCCGTCGATGCGCCCGAAGTCGAGGCGGCGGCGCTGCGCCTGAAGGATGCCGGCGTTCCTCTGGTCACGCTGGTCTCTGACCTTCCCGCCCATTGCCGCAGCCATTTTGCGGGCATCGACAATATCGCGGCCGGGCGCACGGCGGGTGGGCTCATGCGTCGGTTCATCGGTCCCGGCAGGGGACGCGTCGCCGTGCTGGCAGGCTCCATGCGCGTGATCGACCATCGCGAGCGGCTGGAAGGATTCCGCGCGGCGATGGGTGAGGCGGGCCACGAGATCCTGCCGGTTCTGGAAGCCCAGGACGATCCGGCCGAGGCCGAACGGCTGGTCGGGGCGCTGCTGTCGCAGTCGCGGGAGATTTCCGGCATCTACAGCCTGGGCGCCGGCAACCGCGGCCTCATCGCTGCCTTGCGCGGGCAGCCCTCGTTCCGCCCGCGCGCGGTTATCGCCCATGAACTGACGGCCCATACGCGCTTGGCGCTCGAAGCGGGCTTGATCGATGCCGTGCTGAACCAGGATGCGGGACACGAGGTGCGCAGCGCGATCCGCGTCCTCAAGGCGCGGGCGGACGGCGTCGCAGTCATCGAGGCGCAGGAGCGGATCCGCATCGACATTTTCTTGAAGGACAATCTGCCCTTCGCCGAAGGCGAGGCAGAGGCGCCGGCGCGATCGCCGGACGCGGCATAGGAGACGGCAGGCATGTATCTCGGCATCGATCTTGGAACTTCGGGCGTCAAGGCGCTCCTGATGGACGACGACCAGCGGATCGTCGGGTCCGGCTCAGGCGCGCTTGAGGTCTCGCGCCCCCATGCCGGCTGGTCGGAGCAGGACCCGGCCGACTGGATCGCGGCGACGAAGGAGGCCATTGCGGCGCTCAAGGCCGCCCACCCGGCCGAGCTTGCCGCCGTGCGCGGCATCGGCCTCTCCGGCCAGATGCATGGTGCCACGCTGCTCGACGACGCCGATGCCGTGCTGAGGCCCTGCATCCTGTGGAATGACACGCGCTCCTTTGCGGAGGCGGCGGCCCTCGACGCCGATCCGCGCTTCCGGGCGCTGACCGGCAATATTGTTTTTCCGGGCTTCACCGCGCCCAAGCTCGCCTGGGTCGCCCGGCACGAGCCGGAAATCTTCGCCAAGGTTCGCTGGGTGCTGCTGCCCAAGGATTATCTGCGCCTCTGGCTGACCGGCGAGCATATGTCGGAAATGTCGGATTCGGCCGGAACCTCCTGGCTCGATACCGGCAAGCGCGCCTGGTCTTCCGATCTTCTCGCCGCGACGGACCTCGAGGAGCGGCAGATGCCGCAGCTGGTCGAAGGCACGGAGGCGGCCGGCCGGCTGAAGGCCGCGCTTGCGGCCGAATGGGGCATGGGCGAGGGCGTGGTCGTGGCCGGTGGCGCCGGCGACAATGCGGCCTCCGCCTGCGGCATGGGCACGATCGGCGAAGGCCATGCCTTCGTCTCGCTCGGCACCTCGGGCGTGCTCTTCGCCGCCAATGCCCGCTACCTGCCCAATCCGGAGAGTGCGGTCCATGCCTTCTGCCACGCCTTGCCGAACACCTGGCATCAGATGGGCGTCATCCTGTCGGCAACCGACGCGCTGAACTGGCATGCGGGTGTGACCGGCCGTAGCGCCGCGGAACTGACCGCCGAGCTCGGCGAGGGGCTGAAGGCGCCGACCGGCGTCACCTTCCTGCCCTATCTCTCCGGCGAGCGCACGCCGCACAATGATGCCGCGATCCGCGCCGTCTTTGCCGGCCTCGGCCACGAGAGCAGCCGCGTCGTCCTGACCCAGGCCGTGCTGGAAGGCGTCAGCTTTGCGATCCGCGACAGTCTGGAAGCGCTGAAAAGTGCCGGCACCGAACTGAAGCGGGTCACAGCCATCGGCGGCGGCTCGCGGTCGCGGACCTGGCTGTCCTCGATCGCCACCGCGCTCGATATTCCGGTCGATCTCCCCGCCGATGGCGATTTCGGCGCAGCCTTCGGGGCCGCGCGTCTGGGCCTTGTCGCGGCGACGGGGGCCGACCCGCTGTCCGTCTTCACCGCACCGCGCACGGCCGCCACCATCGATCCCGAACAGGCGCTGACCGGCGCCTATGAGGAAGCCTACCAGCGCTACCGCCGGCTCTATCCGGCCGTCCGCACGGCCATGGCCGGCTGACCCATCATCCAACGACAACACACAACACACAGAGGAAACCACTCATGAGCACCGGCTTTTTCGGCGACATCCAGAAGATCGGCTATGAAGGGCCGGACAGCACCAATCCGCTGGCCTTCCGCCATTACAATCCCGACGAGGTGGTGATGGGCAAGCGGATGGAAGACCATCTGCGCTTTGCCGTCGCCTATTGGCATACCTTCGTCTGGCCGGGCGGCGACCCCTTTGGCGGCCAGACCTTCGAGCGTCCCTGGTTCAAGGATACGATGGAGGCCGCGAAGATGAAGGCCGATGTGGCCTTCGAATTCTTCTCCCTGCTTGGCGCGCCCTATTATTGCTTCCACGATGCCGACGTGCGGCCGGAAGGCGCCAGCTTCAAGGAAAACACCCGGAACCTGAACGAGATCGTCGATTATTTCGCCGGCAAGCAGGCGGAAACCGGCGTCAAGCTGCTCTGGGGCACGGCGAACCTCTTCTCGCACCGCCGCTACATGTCGGGTGCCGCCACCAATCCCGATCCGGATGTCTTCGCCTTTGCGGCGGCGACCGTGAAGACCTGCATGGATGCGACGCTTAAGCTCGGCGGTGAGAACTATGTGCTCTGGGGCGGGCGCGAGGGCTACGAAACGCTGCTCAACACCAATTTGAAGCAGGAGCTCGACCAGCTCGGCCGCTTCGTCAACATGGTGGTCGAGTACAAGCACAAGATCGGCTTCAAGGGCGCGATCCTGATCGAGCCCAAGCCGCAGGAGCCGACCAAGCATCAGTACGATTATGACGTCGCCACGGTCTATGGCTTCCTCAAGTCCTACGGGCTGGAAAACGAGGTCAAGGTCAACATCGAGCAGGGCCATGCGATCCTTGCCGGCCATTCCTTCGAGCACGAGCTGGCGCTCGCCAATGCGCTCGGCATCTTCGGCTCGATCGACATGAACCGCAACGACTACCAGTCGGGCTGGGATACGGACCAGTTCCCCAACAATGTTCCGGAAATGGCGCTCGCCTATTACCAGGTCCTGGCAGGCGGCGGCTTCACCACCGGCGGCACCAACTTCGATGCCAAGCTGCGCCGCCAGTCGCTCGACCCGCAGGATCTGCTGATCGGCCATATCGGCGGCATGGATTGCTGCGCCCGCGGCCTGAAGGCCGCCGCCCGGATGATCGAGGACAAGGCGCTCTCCGGCCCGCTCGACGAGCGCTATGCCGGCTGGAAGAGTGCGGAAGGCCAGAAGCGCCTGACGGCGATGTCGCTGGAAGAGCTTGCCGCCCATGTCGAGGCGACCGATCTCAACCCGCAGCCGAAGTCGGGCCGCCAGGAGCTGCTCGAAAACATCGTCAACCGCTACGTCTGATCGGCCAGCCTTCTCCCAAGGGGGCGCGGAGCGCCGCGTCCCCTTGGTCAGTTTCTGACCGTTCCTCCCCGCGCGGCATCGAGGCATATCGCTAATTCTGCTAGTTGCGCAGCTTCGACAACCGCAAACTGAGTTCGTTGAGAGTTTCATTTAATATTCATTAGGGCCGCTCCGGCATTGCTGAGGGCGTGGCGGCACGGATCGGCATGGGGGCATGCACGGCTGGGTTGCCGTCCGGTCAGGAGCCCGAAATGACCACAGCATCATCTGCCTCGCAGAGCCTCTCCGAACGTCTCGATTTCATCGGTATCGGACAAGCCGACCGGGACGCGCTTCGTGAAGCGCGACCGACCATTGCCGCCTCGCTTGACGGCGCGCTGGACGCCTTCTACGCCAAGGCCACCCGCAACCCCGAAACGGCACGCTTCTTCTCCGGCAAGGCGCATGCCGACAGCGCCAAGGCGCGCCAGGTCCGGCACTGGGACCGGCTTGCCGAAGGCAAGTTCGACCAGGACTATGTCTCGGCCGTCACCGCCATCGGCATGACCCATGCCCGTCTCGGGCTGGAGCCGCGCTGGTACATCGGCGGTTACGCGCTGATCATCGAAGGCATCATCCATGCCGTCGTCGAAAAGCATCTTGGCGGCCGTTTCCAGCGCAAGAAGAGCAAGCAGCTGAGCACGGAGATCGCCGCCGTCGCCAAGGCGGCCTTTCTGGATATGGACTTCGCGATCAGCGTCTATCTCGACGCGTTGCAGGAGGAGCGCAAGCGCTCCGAAGACCAGCGCGCGGCGCTGGCCGCCGAACAGGTGGCGGCGCTCGGCGCGCTCGAACAGGCGCTGAAGCTGCTTTCCGGCGGCGATCTGACGGCTGCGGTCAATACCGGTCTCGCCAGCCAGTTCGCGCCGATGCGCGATCATTTCAACTCCGCCGTCTCCACGCTGGACGGAACGATCAGCGCCATCGTCGGGGCGGCCGAGCAGACCGCCGACAATGCGGCCGAACTCTCGCGGGCGACCGACGATACGGCCCGGCGCACCGAGAAGCAGGCAGCGGCGCTGGAAGAGACGGCGGCGGCGCTCGAGGAGCTGACCACCACGGCCAGAAGTGCCGCTGCCCGCACCGAGGAGGCGCGACGGATCGTGGTCACGGCCACGAGCGAGGCGCAGCGGTCCGGCGAAGTAGTCCGGGAGGCGATCAGTGCCATGAGCGCGATCGAGGAGTCCTCACGCCGCATCACCCAGATCATCGGCGTCATCGACCAGATCTCGTTCCAGACCAATCTCCTGGCGCTCAATGCAGGCGTCGAGGCGGCGCGGGCCGGGGAGGCCGGCAAGGGCTTCGCGGTCGTGGCGCAGGAGGTGCGCGATCTCGCCCAGAAATCCGCCGAGGCAGCCCGCGAAATCAAGGGGCTGATCGACAAGTCCTTTGCCGATGTGCTGACCGGCGTTTCGCTCGTGAACCGCACCGGCGAGGCCTTGAAAAGCATCGGCGACCATGTCGTGTCGATCAACGGCCATATCGATGCCATCTCCGGTTCCGCCCGCGAGCAGGCAACGGGGCTCTCCGAAATCAACAGCGCCGTCAACAATATGGACCAGATCACCCAGCAGAATGCGGCCATGGTGGAAGAGACCAATGCCGCCACGCAGGAGCTGCTGCGCATCAGCCAGACGATGCGGGAACTCACCGGCCGCTTCGTGATTTCGACGCAGGAAAGCCAGCAAAGCCGGCATAGATATCGCACAGCTTAAATAATTGAACTCTCAAGCAAGTCGCTGTTTAACGTAAGCGTGATCATCGTCTTTCTGCTTTACGTACCTCATCGTTTCGGCTAGCTTTTCTCCCCGGAGGAGACTTTAGCTTGACGATACGATCAGCCCGAACGGCTGAGGCGCCGGTCCTTGTCGGCGCCTTGAGCCATGCCTGTGTGCGCGTGCGACCCGTCCCATTTCTGCTGCGGGTGGGGGCGCCTCGATGAGCCATGTTGTTTCGCCCGCGGGCGAACCCTTGCTGCGCGCCAGCGGGCTGTCCAAGAGCTTTGGCATGGTCGAAGTGCTGAAGGGCATCGACCTGACCGTCGAGGCGGGCCAGGTCCATGCGATCATCGGCGAGAACGGCGCCGGCAAATCCACGCTCATGAAGATTCTCGCCGGCAATCACCAGCCGACGCGGGGCGAAATCCTGATCGATGGAGCGCCCGTCACCTTCAGCGGGCCGGTGGATGCCGAGCAGAAGGGCATTGTCCTCGTCCACCAGGAAATCCTCCTCGCGCCGGATCTCACCGTGGCGCAGAATGTCTATCTCGGCCGCGAGATCGGGCGCGGTCTGACGCTGGACGACCGGGCCATGAACGATGGCGCGCGCGCGGCCATTCGCGCGCTCGGGGCCGATCTCGATCCCAAGGCCATCGTCGGCCGGCTGTCGATCGCCCAGCGCCAGCTGGTGCAGATCGCGCGCGTCCTCCTCGTGCCGCACCGTCTTGTCATTTTCGATGAGCCGACTGCATCCTTGACCCCGCATGAAACAGCGGCCCTGCTGCAGCTCATCCGCGATATCCGCGCGCGCGGCGTGGCCGTTCTCTACATTTCCCACCGTCTGCCGGAAGTGAAGGAGATCGCCGACCGGGTGACGGTGCTGCGCGACGGGCGCCTGGTCGCCTCGCATGAAGCACGCACGCTCGAGCCGTCCGACATGGCGCGGCTGATGGTCGGCCGCGATGTCGCCAAGCTCTATCCCGACCGTCACGAGGCGGCCTCGCGCGAGGCCGTGCTCGAGGTTTCCGATCTCACCGTGCCCGGCTATGCCCGCCATGCGTCCTTCACGCTGCGCAAGGGCGAGATCCTCGGTTTTGCCGGTTTGATCGGCGCCGGTCGTACGGAACTGATGGAGGGCATGGTCGGCCTTCGGCCATCCAAGGGCACGATCCTGATGGATGGCCGTCCGGTGCGGTTTGCCGACGTGAAGGCGAGTCTCCGGGCGGGCATCGTCTATCTGAGCGAGGATCGCAAGGGCAAGGGCCTGCTGCTCACCAAGGATCTGCGCGTCAACCTCACGCTCGCCGCCCTCGGCCGCTTTTCCCGCGGGGGCCAGGTGGATCGCAAGCGCGAGGACGAGGCGCTCGACACCGCCATCCGCGATTTCGACATCCGCACCCGGCGCAAGGACCTGCTGGCCGCCCAGCTTTCGGGCGGCAACCAGCAGAAGCTGCTGCTTGCCAAGATGATGATGCTCGAGCCACGGATCGTCATCATCGACGAGCCCACGCGCGGTATCGACATCGGCACCAAGGAACAGATCTACGCCTTCATTGCGAAACTTGCCGCGGAAGGGCGCTCGATCATCGTCGTCTCCTCTGAAATGCCGGAGCTGATCGGCATTTGCGACCGGATCCTGGTCATGCGCAACGGCGAGATCGCCGGAGAGCTGTCCGGCGCCGCCATGACGGAGAACGAGATCGTCGTGCTCGCCACCGGCGTTACGCAAGAGGCTGCTTTGAGGACTGCATCATGACCAATCTCGCCGCCGAGGGGCCAAAGCCGACACGCTCTCTCAAGGACCTCGATCTTGCCGCCGTCGCGCCCTTCATCGCGCTGGCGCTGCTGCTGGTGCTGGGCGCCTTCGCGCATCCGAATTTCCTGAGCATCGACAATATGACGAACGTCATCACGCGTTCGGCCTTCATTGCGGTCATTGCGGTCGGCGCCACCTTCGTCATCACCTCCGGCGGGCTCGATCTGTCGGTCGGCGCCATGGTCGCCTTCGTGGCGAGCGTGATGATCCTGTTCCTGAACTCCGGTCTGACGGGCGATCCCACGCTGACGCTGGCCTGCGGCGTGGTGCTCGCGATCCTGGTCGGGGCTGCCTGCGGGCTCGCCAATGGCCTGGTGACGACGGTCGGGCGTATCGAGCCCTTCATCGCGACACTCGGCGCCATGGGCATCTATCGCGGCCTCACCACCTGGCTTTCCCAGGGCGGCGCCATCACGCTGCGCGATCCGGCGGTCCAGTCGCTCTATCGTCCCGCCTATTTCGGCACCATTCTCGGCGTGCCGGTGCCGATCGTCGTCATTCTCGTCACCGCCCTCATCGGCGCCTTCCTGCTCTATCGCACGCGCTATGGCCGCCATGTGGTGGCGGTCGGCTCGAACGAGGATGTCGCGCGTTACTCCGGCATCCATGTCAACCGGGTGCGCACCATCGCCTATGTGATCCAGGGCCTGTGCGTGGCGATCGCCGTGCTGATCTATGTCCCGCGCCTCGGCTCCACCTCGGCCACGACCGGCATCCTCTGGGAACTGCAGGCGATCACCGCCGTCGTCGTCGGCGGCACGGCGTTGCGCGGCGGCGTCGGGCGCATCTGGGGCACGATCTGCGGCGCCTTCATTCTGGAAATCGTCGGCAACATCATGCTGCTGTCGAACTTCGTCAGCGAATATCTGCTGAGCGCCATCCAGGGCGCGATCATCATCATCGCCATGCTCGTGCAGCGCTCGTTGATGCGCAAGGGCTGAAACGGTCAGGAATAAGGGTTCGCAGGGCACCCCGGCAAAAGGCCGAGAGACCCTTTACGACAATGGGAGGAGATAACCATGAAGACGACACTACTGGGACTGGCGCTCGCGGCGCTGATGTCCGCTACCGCGTTTGCGCAGGAAACGAAGACGATCGGCGTCTCGATCCCGGCCGCTGACCATGGCTGGACATCGGGCGTGGTCTTCCATGCCGAGCGCGTCGCCAAGCTGCTGATGGCCGAACATCCGGGCCTGAACGTCATCGTCAAGACCTCGCCGGATGCCGCCACCCAGGCCAATGCCGTGCAGGATCTTTCGGTCCAGGGCATCGACGCACTGGTCATCCTGCCGTCCGACCCGGATCCGCTGGTCAACGCCATCAAGGAAGTCAAGGACAAGGGCAAGTTCGTGACGATCGTCGACCGCGCGCCGAGCGTGAACGACAATACCATCCGTGATCTCTATGTCGCCGGCAACAACCCGGCGCTCGGCGAAGTCGCCGGCAAGTACATTGCCGAGAAGACGCCGGACGCCGAAGTCGTCGTCATTCGCGGCCTGCCGATCCCGATCGACCAGCAGCGCCAGGACGGGTTCGACAAGGGCATCGCCGGCTCGAACGTCAAGGTTCTCGACCGCCAGTACGGCAACTGGAACCGCGACGACGCCTTCAAGGTCATGCAGGACTTCCTGACCAAATATCAGAAGATCGATGTGGTCTGGTGCCAGGACGACGACATGGCCGTCGGCGTGCTGCAGGCGATCGAACAGGCCGGCCGCAAGGACATCCAGTATGTCGTGGCCGGCGCCGGTTCCAAGGACATGATCAAGCGCGTCATGGATGGCGACAAGATGGTGCCGGTCGATGTGCTCTATCCGCCGGCGATGGTCGGTACAGCCATGGAACTGACCGCCTCGGCGCTCTACGACCAGGTTCCGGTCAGCGGCACCTATACGCTGGACGCGACGCTCGTCACGCCCGAGAACGCGAAGAACTTCTATTTCCCCGACTCGCCGTTCTGATCCCACGACCACGAAGGCCGCCCGCGCCCGCCGCGGGCGGCCTTCGGCTGACACCCGTGTCGCTGATTGTGGACCCCTGGAGGCCGGCGGCGCGTGAAGACGGATCGACCCGCCGATGCGCGGCGCCGACAGCTTGAAGGAGACGACAGATGAAGACGATCAAGGGACCGGGCCTGTTTCTCGCGCAATTCGCCGGCGATGCCGCCCCCTTCAATTCCTGGGATTCCATCACCAAATGGGCCGCCGATTGCGGCTATATCGGCGTTCAGCTGCCAACCTGGGACTCCCGGCTGATCGACCTCAAGCAGGCCGCGACGTCCAAGACCTATTGCGACGAGCTGGCCGGCAAGGCCCGCGACAATGGCGTCGTCATTACCGAGCTTTCGACCCATCTGCAGGGCCAGCTGGTTGCCGTTCATCCGGCCTATGACGAAGGCTTTGATGGCTTTGCGGCGCCGGAGGTGCGCGGCAACCCGAAGGCGCGGCAGGAATGGGCGGTCGAGCAGGTCAAGCTGGCGCTGACCGCGTCCAAGAATCTCGGCCTGAATGCCATGGCAAGCTTCTCCGGCGCACTGGCCTGGCCTTTCCTCTATCCCTGGCCGCAGCGCCCCGCCGGCCTAGTGGAAACCGCCTTCGACGAACTCGCCCGCCGCTGGATGCCGATCCTCGACCATGCCGAAGAGTGCGGCGTCGATATCTGCTACGAGATCCATCCCGGCGAAGATCTGCACGATGGCATCACCTATGAGATGTTCCTGGAGCGCACCGGCAATCATGCCCGCGCCTGCATGCTCTACGATCCGTCGCACTACATCCTCCAGTGCCTCGACTATCTGGAGAACCTCGACATCTACAAGGACAGGATCCGCATGTTCCACGTCAAGGATGCGGAGTTCAATCCGACCGGGCGCCAGGGCGTCTATGGCGGCTTCCAGAGCTGGGTGAACCGGGCAGGCCGCTTCCGCTCTCCGGGCGACGGCCAGGTGGATTTCGGCGCCGTCTTCTCCAAGCTCACCGCCAATGATTTCGACGGCTGGGCGGTCGTGGAATGGGAATGCGCGCTCAAGCACCCGGAAGACGGTGCGGTCGAGGGCGCCGAATTCGTCAAGCATCACATCATTCGCGTGACCGAAAAGGCCTTCGACGATTTTGCCGGCGGCGGCACGGACGAGGCTGCCAACCGCCGCATGCTGGGGATTTCCTGAGCAGACGGACGAAGACTGGCCTGCGCCCTTGCCGAAGGGGAGCGCAGGCCACTAGAGCATTTCCAGCCGAAGCGTGATCGCTTCGGCGTCGGACAATGCGGCCAAAACAAAGACATAGAGCATTGGAGGTGATCCCGTCATCGCCGGAAATGCTCTAGGCCAGCGGTCGAGGCCGCGGCGGGCCGAGACAGGAACAAGGGAGAGCAGGATGGCAATCGAAGGCAAGGCGGATGGGGTCAAGCACGGGCGGATCCGGCTCGGCATGGTGGGCGGTGGCGCGGGCGCCTTTATCGGCGCGGTCCACCGCATGGCGGCGCGGCTCGACGATCGCTTCACGCTGGTGGCCGGGGCGCTGTCCTCGACGCCTGAAAAGGCGCAGGCCTCGGGGCGCGATCTGGGCCTCGACCCCGCGCGCATCTATTCCGATTATCGCCAGATGGCGATCCGCGAGGCCAAGCTGAAGGACGGCATCGAGGCGGTGGCGATCGTCACGCCCAACCATGTCCATTTCGAAGCGGCGCGTGAGTTCCTCAAGCGCGGCATCCATGTGATCTGCGACAAGCCGCTGACCTCGACCTTGAGCGACGCCCGCAAGCTGCAGGCGCTGGCGGCCGAGAGCGACGCGCTCTTCATCCTCACCCACAATTATACCGGCTATCCGATGGTGCGTCAGGCGCGTGCCATGGTGGCCCGCGGCGATATCGGCACGGTGCGGCTGGTGCAGATCGAATATCCGCAGGACTGGCTGACCGATGCGGTGGAGAAGACCGGCTCCAAGCAGGCCGAGTGGCGCACCGACCCGGCGCGCTCCGGCGCCGGCGGCTCCACCGGCGACATCGGCACCCATGGCTACAATCTCGGCGCCTTCGTTTCAGGCCTCGAACTCGACGAGCTCGCCGCCGATCTCGACAGCTTCGTCGAAGGCCGGGCGCTGGACGACAACGCCCATGTCCTGCTGCGCTTCAAGGAAAAGGACGGTGTGCGGGCCAAGGGCATGCTCTGGTGCAGCCAGGTGGCGCCAGGCCATGAAAACGGCCTGCAGGTGCGGGTCTACGGCACCAAGGGCGGACTGGAATGGACGCAGAAGGACCCGAACTATCTCTGGTATACCCGCCATGGAGAGCCCAAGCAGTTGATCACCCGCATGGGCGCCGGCGCACTCGCCGAGGCCAACCGCGTCTCGCGCATTCCGCCCGGCCATCCGGAGGGCTATCTTGAGGGTTTCGCCACCATCTACACCGAAGCTGCAGAGGCGATCCGCGCCAAGCAATCGGGCGCCGCGCTCGATCCGGCCGTCACCTATCCGACGGTGGACGACGGGATGAAGGGCATGATTTTTGTCGATGCCTGCGTTCGTTCGTCCAAGAAGAACGGCGGCTGGGTGAAAGTCTAAACAGATCGAAAAACAACTTGATCCTAAAGTCGAATCACCTAAAGTAGAGATGCCTAAAGGTATTTTTAGGTAAATGGTTCATGACGAGCCGGTCTGCGTCTGGGGGCAACCAGGCGCAGATCCTCGTTGTGTTTGCGACGCTGAGGTAAACCATCCATCATTTGCCGCTGCGGTCGGCGCTGCGGTGCCCGGCGGATGGGCGTCCCTGCGGCGTTGCATCGCCCTCCTCTCGGGCGGATCGGCGCACAGCAATGGCTCGTCGCAAGGATCCCGGCGATGGTGCCCTCGGGCCCGTCGGGGTTCTGCCAAGCGCGGCAGACGCGGTTGTTGCCGGGAAGAGCCTGATCAGCCGCGCTTCTTCTCCGGTTTCGAGCCAGGCTCTCGCTCTCGTCCTGCAGCCCACATTCCTCTCATCTGCAGGCGGCACGTTGACTTTTCCGCTGGTGGATTTACTGCAACGTTTCAGTTCCACGAACCAGGACCTGAGCCATGACCGACCGCATCCCCGATCCCGCGCTGCTTGCCGATCGCTTTCCGGGCGATTTCCTGTTCGGTGTCGCGACAGCCGCCTTCCAGATCGAGGGAGCGGCCAAGGCGGACGGCCGCAAGCCCTCGATCTGGGATGCCTTTTCGAACATGCCGGGCCGGGTTTTCGGCCGGCACAATGGCGATGTCGCCTGCGATCACTATCACCGGCTCGAACAGGACCTCGACCTGATCGCCTCGCTCGGCGTCCAGGCCTACCGGTTTTCGATCGCCTGGCCACGCGTCTATCCGGATGGAACGGGGCCGATCAACGAGAAGGGCCTGGATTTCTACGATCGTCTGGTCGACGGGCTGCAGGCCCGCGGCATCAAGGCCTTCGCCACGCTCTACCATTGGGACCTGCCGCTGATGCTGGCCGGCGACGGCGGCTGGACGGCGCGCTCCACGGCCTATGCCTTCCAGCGCTATGCCCGCACCACGATCGCCCGCCTCGGCGACCGGCTGGATGCGGTGGCGACCTTCAACGAGCCTTGGTGCTCCGTCTGGCTCAGCCATCTCTACGGCATTCACGCGCCCGGCGAGCGGAACATGGAGGCAGCGCTCCATGCGCTGCACACCACCAACCTCGCCCATGGCCTTGCCGTGTCCGCCATTCGCGAAGAGCGGCCGAAGCTGCCCGTCGGCATCGTCATCAATCCCATGCATGTCTATGCCGGCAGCGATACCCCGGCCGATCAGGCCGCCGCCGAACGCGCCTTCGACTTCCACAACGGCGTCTTCTTCGGACCGATCTTCAAGGGCGCCTATCCGGACACCGTCCTCTCCGCGCTCGGAGAGCGGATGCCTCCGATCGAGGACGGCGACCTTGCGCTGATCAGCCAACCGCTCGACTGGTGGGGCGTCAACTACTACACCCCGATGCGCGTGGCGGATGATCCGACCGAGGGCGCGGAGTTTCCGGCAACGAAGCCGGCCCCCTTCGTCAATCAGGAGACGACGGATATCGGCTGGGAGATCTTTCCGCAGGCGCTGGGCGATCTGATCCGCACTGTGAATGCCCGCTACACGCTGCCCGACTGCTACATCACCGAGAACGGCGCCTGCTACAATATGGGCGTCGAGGACGGGGCGGTCGATGACCAGCCGCGGCTGGACTACATCGCCGATCACTTGTCGGTCACGGCCGACCTGATTGCCGAAGGCTACCCGATGCGCGGCTATTTCGCCTGGAGCCTGATGGACAATTTCGAATGGGCGGAGGGCTATCGCATGCGCTTCGGCATCGTCCACGTCGATTACGACACGCAGGCGCGCACGATCAAGAAGAGCGGTCTCTGGTACCAGTCGCTGGCGCGCAGCTTTCCCAAGGGCAATCACGGTGGTTCTGTCGGCGCGGAGGACCGCTCATCCTGATCCGACGCCCCAGATGTCATTTCCATACCGATCATCCTTCTCTCTGGCGGACGGCATGAATTCATATTAGGTACTCTTCATGTTCTTGCCTGCCCGGGCGCTGGTGTTCGGGCTGCGATGGGGATCATGATGGTCATGGAGTTCGGTTCGAAGAAGCGGCCTTCGCCGCTGATCCGCCTCGTGGGCTTTGTCGTCATGGCCTATGCCGTCTCCTGGTCCTTCTGGCTGCTCCAGGTGCTGATGCGGGACGCGTTCCCCAACGACCCTCGGCTCGGCCTGCTGCATCTTCTGGGAAGTCTCGGGCCGGCGGTGGCGGGGCTGTGCATGGCGACCGCGGCCGGCGGTCGCGCTGGCCTGCGCCGGTTGCTGGAGCGGGTGTTCGATTGGCAGGCCGGTGGCGGGCCCGGCGCGGTCGTCTGGCATGGCATTGCCTGGCTTGGGCCGTTTGTGGTGCTCTTCGTCGCGCAGGTTCTTGCCCAGGAGGCGGGTGCGGCGGTTCAGCCCGGCGTTCTCTCCCCAAGCGATGAGTTTCCCGGACTGCCGGTCTGGCTCTATTGGCTGGCCGTGCTGGTCTTCTACGGGTTCGGCGAGGAGATCGGCTGGCGCGGCTTCGCTTTGCCTTTGCTCCAGTCCCGCTTTCACCCCGTCGTCGCTACGCTGCTGCTCTCACTCATCTGGGCCGTCTGGCACTGGCCGCTCTTCCTGTTTTCCCCCGGGCTTTCCGTGCTCGATCCGACGGGGATGGCCGGGTGGTTCGCAAGCCTTGTCACCGGTGCCTTCCTTCTCACCTTTCTCTTCAACGCCAGCGGCGGCAGCGTGCTTGTCGTGGCGATCTTCCATGCCACGATGGACATCGCCTTCCTGGGGCCGCCGGCGGTTGCCATGCGGGTGGGGGCGCTCGTCACGGTCGCGGGCCTTGTTGTCTTCGCGCTCCTCGTGAAGCGCGGGCGGGCGATGGCGATAGGTGACGAATACGTCACGTGACCACCTTGACACATGCATGATTCTGAATATAAAACTCTGCTCATGGACGATGTCTTCGCCGCCTTGGCCCATCCGCTCCGGCGCGCGCTCCTGGACCGCCTGCACGCACAGGACGGGCAAACCTTGAGCGAGCTCGAGCGGAGCCAGCCCATCACCCGCTTTGGGGTGATGAAGCACCTTGGCGTGCTGGAGAACGCCCATCTGATCGTCACGCGCCGGATCGGCCGGGAGAAGCGCCACTATCTCAATCCGCTCCCCATTCAGGAAATCGCGGATCGCTGGATCGCGCGCTATGCCCAGCCTTTTCTGCGGACGATGAGCGACCTCAAAACCGCTGTCGAAGGAAAGGACGCCGCCATGGCCCCCGCAGCACCGCAGCATGTCTGGGAACTCTTCATTCGCGCCACGCCGCTTGCGGTGTGGACAATTCTGACCGATGACGAGAAGACGCCGCTCTGGCAACATTTCAACATGAGCTCCGTGACCGACTGGGCCGTCGGCGGCGCCATCACCTATCGCGTCGGCGACGCGGCGATGATCGTGGGCGAGGTTCTGGCCGTGGAGCCGCCGCATCGCTTTGTGCACACCTTCCGCGCGCAATGGTCGCCGGCGGTGGCGGCCGACCCGGCTTCGCGCGTTACCTGGCTTCTGGAGCCGGTGGGCGATGCAGCCTGCAAGCTGACGCTGATCCACGATGATTTCGGCGGCGAGACCGAGACGAGCAAGGCGGTCGTCGGTGGTTGGCCGGAGGCTCTGTCCCGGTTGAAGACGCTGGCGGAAACCGGTGTTCCCTTCCTGCTGCCCGGTCCGGCGGCGGCCTGATCGGGCCGTTCAGGCCCCGGCCGGTCCCTGCCGGGTCGGGTGCCGGAAGATCGTGACGCCGGATACATCGCGCTCGACCGCGGTCCAGCCACGCGACTCGTAGAAGCCGGCAACGTCCGGCACCGCGTGGAGGTGGAGATCGCTCGCATGCGGCGCCGCGCGGGACAGTGCGGCCGCAATCAGCCGGGCGCCGATGCCCCGGGCTCTGGCCTCCGGCTCCACCCAGAGCGAGGCGAGCCAGGGCCAGATGGCCGGGCGCAGCGGCAGGTCGTCATCGATCACCGAGACCGTGCCGAGAAAGGCCTCGCCCTCATGCGCGACAAGGGTAAAGGGGATGGCTTCGCAGAGCATGTTGCGGGCCATGTCCCGGTCGAGCTCGTCGAGGGTGAAGCCTTCCGCCTCTCCCCAGGCCGTGAAGATCCGATCGGTGACGATCGGACGAAACTGCGCCACCACGGCGAGCGGCGAGATGGTGACGGCATCCATGCCGGTCAGCTTCCGAGATGGCGGGTGCCGCGGGCGCGGGCAAGCTGCATCTGATGCTGCCTCTGGCGATAGCGCAGGCGATCCTCCTCGCTGCGGCTGTCGTGGCAGTGGACGCAGGCGACGCCCTCTTCATGCAGCGGCGAGGCGCGGTCCTCGGCCGTCAGCGGCTGGCGGCAGGCATGGCAGAGCGTATGATCTCCCTCCGCCAGCCCATGGGTCACCGACACGCGGTCGTCGAAGACGAAGCAGGCGCCATCCCACAGGCTCTCCTCGGCCGGCGTCTCCTCGAGATATTTGAGGATGCCGCCCTTGAGGTGGTAGACCTCCTCGAACCCCTGGGCCTTCATGAAGGCCGTCGCCTTTTCGCAGCGGATGCCGCCGGTGCAGTACATGGCGATCTTCGGCTTGTCGTGCAGCGCGGGGTTGGCCTTCACCCAGTCGGGGAATTCGCGGAAGGTTTTCGTCTTCGGGTCGAGAGCGCCGCGGAAGGTGCCGATTGCGGTCTCGTAATCGTTGCGCGTGTCGATCACCACCGTGTTCGGGTCCGAAATCAGCGCGTTCCAATCCTGCGGATCGACATAGGTGCCGACCGAGCGCAAGGGGTCGATATCCTCGACCCCCATGGTCACGATCTCTTTCTTCAGCCGCACCTTCATGCGCAGGAACGGCATCGCCGAGGCGCGGCTTTCCTTGTGCGTCAGCGTGGCGAATTCCGGCTGAGCGCGCAGCAGCGACAGCACGGCGTGGATGCCGGCATCGGGCCCCGCGATCGTGCCATTAATGCCTTCATGCGCAAGCAGCAGCGTGCCCTTGACGCCTTCGGCCTCGCAGGCCGCCTGCAGCGGCTGCCGGAACTCGGCGGCCCGCGAAAAGGGGGTGAAGTGATAAAGGGCTGCCACCAGAAACGGCGCGGTTTCCGGCGACACGGCGGTGGCGCTGTCGGTCATGCCCGTCAAATACAGGCTTCGCCGCTCCCATGCAACGCCCTGCGGCAGGCACGTCCTCCGCAGGGCCTGCTCTCAGTGCGGGTTCGGCACGAAGGCGCGCAGCCGGTGCCCGTCCGGATCGGTGCCGCAAACGGTATAGCCGAAATCGGCCTGCTCCGGCGCCTGCAGGATCGTGATGCCTTTCTCCTGCCAGTCGGCATGGCAGGCATCGACGGCGGAGCGATCCGGCAGGACGAAGGTCAACTCCGCGCTGCCCGGCGCCCCGGTTGCCGGAGGCTTGATCGTTTTCGACGACCAGAGCCCGAGGCGAGTGGCATCGTTGAGTGCGAAGAGCGAGAAGGTCGGGGCGCGGTCGATCGCCGGGCGACCGAGCAGACGCTCGTAGAAATCGGCACTCGCCAGTGGATCGCTGACGGTGAGGATGATGAACTGGGCATTCATGGCGGGTCTCCTGTGTTGGCCGGAGACGGTTTAGCCGGACATGCTGCCAGTTTCCGTCAGCATGCTGTCAGCCGGCCGGCAGCCCCTGGTCCCGCTTCCATTCGGCCATCAGAACCTCCGGCCGCCGTGGGCTGCGCTCCTCCGTCGGCTGCAGGGCGACGATCCGGTCGACCCGGAAATGCCGATGGCCGTTGCGCAGTTCGCACCAGGCAATCAGCACGCGGACATCCTCGAAATAGCCGAGCGCAAAGGGCCAGACCCGCCGCATCGTGGTGGCGCCCGTCTGATCGCGATAGGTCAGATCCAGTTTCAGCCCGGCGCGGATGGCAGCGCGCAAGGGGGTCAGGTCCGGCGGCCGGCTCTGGCCGGGCAGGGGGCGGGGAACGAGGAGAGCGGTGCGCTCCAGCTCGCGGCGCAGCTCCGGCGGCAGCACGGCAGCGATCTTGGCAAGGGCATGGCTCGCCGCCGCTTCCAGGGTCGGATCCGTGCGGGACGCTACCCAGCGCATGCCGAGCACCAGCGCCTCGATCTCCTCCTCCCGCAGCATGATCGGCGGCAGCAGGAAGCCCGGTTTCAGCTTGTAGCCGACCCCCGGTGCACCATCGATATCGGCCCCCTGGGCCTGCAGCGTGGCGATGTCGCGATACAGCGTGCGCAGGCTGACGCCCAAGGCGCCTGCAAGCGCCGCCCCCGAAACGGGGCGCCGATGGGCGCGCAGAAGCTGGATGAGGTCGAGAAGGCGGGCGGAGCGGGACATGGCGCATGAGCATAGGGATTACCAGCGGAAAGAAAACGGTGGTCCGCCGCAGTCCGGCCATTGCTCCGTCCGCGGCTGCGCCGCTCCGTGCATCCCTGCTGCCTGTGCTATGTCGCGAGTTTCCAAAGGCAGGCGATGCGCCGGGCTTCCTGCCCGGGGTCGATCCGGTAGAGCGCATCGGCCTCATCCAGAGCCCGCCGCCCCTCCGCGCCGATCTCCACCTCGAGCGCATGGCGCAGGATCACCTGATCCTCGGGCGAAATGAGTTCCGGTTCCGCCTCCAGCACCGCGAGCAGCACCGCAAAATCATGCAGCACGCCCAGCCGGTCGATCAGCGCCTTGATGGTCCGCTCGCGCTCCTGGAGCAATGACGGCCAAAGCCGCATCATGAGGAGGTGGTGGAAACGGTCGTCCTGGCAGCGTTTGCGCAGTGTATGGAAGGCCTCCGGCGTGCGGCTGGCGCGGGCCTCCTCAAGCGCCGCTTTCACGCGCCCGAGGCTCTTGCGCCAGGCTTTCTCGACGAGCCGCCGCGTCGCCTTGCTTCTATCGTCGAAGGCAAGGCTCGTGGCGGCCGTGCGGGCGTCCTTCAGCGCTTCGGCAAACTGCGCAAGGCGACCGTCGAGATCGGTCGCGGCCTCGATCATCCAGCCGCGCCGCGCTTTCAACGCATCCACGGCGCGCAGGGCCGCATCCTCTTCCTCGTCCGCCAGACGTGCACGCAACAGCTCGGCCGTGTCCACCAGCGCCTCGGCGTCGCGCAGCTGTGCCACCTGCCTCGAGGCGTCGCGCAGCCGTCTGTTCTCCGCCGTGCGCGCCTTGCCCGCCGCGCTGCCTGCGAAGCGGTAGAGGCCCCGCACCTTCTTCACCGCCTTTCGGGCCCTATGGATCGCCTCCATCGGCCCGCCCGGCCGCTGCTCCAGCTGGTCGATCGCCCGATCGAGCTGCGCTGTTGCCAGCCGGTGGAACTCGGCGGTGAAGGATCGTCTGGTCGAAAGTTTGAAAGCCATGCGCCTGCTCGCTGTTCATGCCTCTTCGGGCGGCTGCCCGTGGGTGGAAAGGGCGAAGTTGGAATAGCGCCCGTCCTCGGTCACCTCCACGCCCAGCCAATCCGGCAGTTCCGGCTCGTCCGCCTCGCTGCGCATCTCCACTTCGGCGACGATCAGCCCGGCATGGGCACCGGAAAAGACATCGACTTCCCAGACATGGGCGCCGCCGGGCACGCGATAGCGGGTCTTCTCGATCACCGTTCCGAGCGCGGCAGACAGCATGTCCTCCGCCTCCGACAGCGGCACCTCGAACTCGAACTCGTCGCGCACCAGCATGCCCGTGCCGACCTTGATCGTCAGCCGGGCGCTCGTGCCGTCGAGAATGCGCAGGCGCACGCTGCGGTCCGGCATGGCGGCAATATAGAACTGGCGCATGCGCACGCCGGTGCCGGCGGTTGCCCGCCAGCCGTCGCCTGCCACCAGAAACTTGCGTTCGATTTCCTTGGCCATGCCTGTCCCCGCTCGCTGCCGTGCCATTAGTTAAGAGATGCCGGTTGGAAGTCCAGAAGAACTCGACATCGCACCGGCCCGGCGCTATGCCAGTGCCACCGTTTCAATCGATTGAGGAACAAGGCCGATGCGCGAGAAGACCGAAAAACTGCTGAGCGTTCTCAAGCTGCAGCCGGTGGTCCCCGTTCTCATTATCGAGGATGCGGCCCATGCCGTGCCGCTCGCCCGCGCGCTGGTGGCCGGTGGCCTCAAGGCAATCGAAATCACGCTGCGCACGCCGGCAGCCCTTGCCGCCATCGAGGCGGTGGCCAAGGAGGTCGAAGGCGCCGTGCCGGGTGCCGGCACCATTCTCAATCCGGCGCAGTATGAGCAGGCGGTCAAGGCCGGCTCGCAGTTCATCGTCAGCCCCGGCACCACGCCGGCGCTGATCGAGGCGGAGAAGGATCATGCCGCCTCCTTCCTTCCGGGTGCCGCCACGGCGACGGAGGCCATGACGCTGCTCGATGCCGGCTACGAGGTGATGAAGTTCTTCCCGGCCGAGCAGGCCGGCGGCGCCTCCTATCTCAAGTCGCTCTCCTCGCCGCTTGCCGGCGTCACCTTCTGCCCGACGGGTGGCATCTCGCTGAAGAACGCCCGCGATTATCTGAGCCTGCCGAATGTCATCTGCGTCGGCGGCTCCTGGGTTGCGCCGGCCAATCTCGTCGCCTCCGGCGACTGGGCCGGCATCACCGCGCTTGCCAGCGAAGCCGCAGCGCTGAAGGGCTGATGGCGAAGCGATCTCCTTCGCAGGCCGGTCACGTTCACGTCAGCCGGTTTGTCTTCCCGTGGTCTCGTCCTATCTCGTGTGCTCAACGCCACGAGAAGGACGAGGTCACCGATGTTCGACGCGAAGAAGTTGCTGGATCAGTTTCTTGGATCCCAGGGATTGTCCGGAAACCGGAATCCCGACGTCGCGCGTGACGGACGCCCGGCGTCCGGCGGCTTTTCCTCGGGCGGCGGCCTGGGTGGCGCGCTCGGCGGCGGCGGTCTCGGCGGCCTGGTCGGCAGCGTGCTCGGGGGCGGCTCCCTTTCCGACAAGGCCGGCCAACTGGGCTCGATCGCCCGCAGCAATCCGCTGAAGACCGGCGCGCTCGCCGCCGTCCTGCTCGGCTCCGGCAAGGGGCGCGAGATCGCCGGCACGGCGCTCAAGCTCGGGGGCCTCGCGGTTATCGCCGGCCTCGGCTACCAGGCCTACAAGAACTATCAGTCCGGCCAGAAGCCCGGCGCCGGATTTTCCGGCGCGGCGCCCGAGGTGACAGTTCCACCGGACGAGTCCGGCTTCAGCATCGCGCCGGGCGTCATCCGCAATGATTTCGTGCTCGTGCTCATCCGCGCCATGATCGCCGCTGCGCGCGCCGATGGCCATATCGACGAGGCCGAACGCGCCCACATCATGGAGCGGGTCGGCGAAAGCGGGCTGGATGAGGAGGCGGAGGCCTTCCTGCGTCAGGAGCTGGCGAGCCCGGTCGATCTCGACGGCATCATCGCTGCTGCGCGGACCGAGGAGGAAAAGGTCGAGCTCTACACTGCCTCCCGCCTGACGATCGACCCCGATACGCGCACCGAGCGCGGCTATCTCGATCTGCTCGCCGGGCGGCTTGGTCTCGACGACAGGCTGGTCGACCATATCGAAGCCACCGTCTCGGCCGCCAAGGTCCCGGCCGGCAGCCAGCAGGCGCCCTCCGCCTCGGTCATCTAGCCGGCGCGTCCTTCACCGGCCTCGCATCGGGGCCGGTGATGGAGCGATCACCAGTTTGCATTTGTGGTGAACCGGAACTTCGCCTAAGCCAGAGGAAACGGGGCCTGATGGCCCCGCGACGAGGGGCTGAGGAGAACATCATGCGCGATCTGACCACCTGGGCCGGCTGTCCGGCGCCGCAGCCGGTCAGGCTCGAAGGCGCGCGGCTCGTGCTCGAACCCTATGCCCATGATGCGCATCTGCAGCCGCTCTGGGACGCGTTCGGCGGGCCTGCCGTCAATGATCTGCTCAAATATTTCCCGCAGGCGCACTTCGCCGATGCGCAGGCCTTCGGCGCCTGGCTGGACGCTGCGCAGGCAAGCCTCATCACGCTCGTGGCGCGCGAGAAGGGAAGCGGTGCCGTGGTCGGCATGGCGAGCTTCATGCGGCCGGACCCTGCCAATGGCGTCATCGAGGTAGGGTCCGTGGCGCATGGCGCGGCCATGGCGCGATCGCCCCTGTCGACCGAGCTTCACTACCTCATGGCCCGCCATGTTTTCGACGATCTCGGCTATCGTCGCTACGAGTGGAAGTGCCACAATGAAAACGGGCCGAGCAAGGTGGCGGCGGCGCGGCTGGGCTTCACCTTCGAAGGCGTCTTCCGCCAGCACATGGTCTCCAAGGGCGCCAACCGCGATACGGCCTGGTTCTCGATGATCGACGGTGAATGGCCGCGTCTGAAGGCAGCCTTCGAAGCCTGGCTCGCGCCGGAGAACTTCGATGCCGAGGGACGTCAGCACCGCCGCCTGGAAGCCATCCGGTCCAGGCTGGACGGGGCAGGGGAGGCGCGGTCGTGACGCCGAAGGACCGCAATGCGGCCATTGCCGCAGCCATCATCCTGATCCTGTTCGCCCTTGGGCTGCTCTTCCTGCCGACGGTCGTGCTCTTTCTCGGCCAGACCTCGCCGCTGCTTGCCGCCACCGCGGGCGGATTGTTCATTCTCGGGTTCTTCGTGATCTTCTGGCTGCGGGCGCGCTATCAGCGCCGGCATCCGGATTGATCAGCCCTGGAGCGAGGCGCCGAGCAGCGCGAGCCCCAGAACCAGCACCAGGAGCGCGCCAAAAATTTCGATCCCGTGCGTGACCCGCATTGCCGTGCCGGCGGACGAGGCATAGCGCACGGCGAGATCCTTTGCGGTGACCGCCAGCGTTGCGAGCACGGAAACCGTGATGGCCGTGCCGACCGCCATGGCGAAGACCGACAGCACGCCGCCGAGATAGAGGCCGTTCAACAGCGCGAAGCTGAGAACGATCAGCGCGCCGGAACAGGGCCGCAGGCCAACGGCAAGCACGGCCGACCAGGCCTCCCGCCAGTCGAACCGCTCGGCCCGCAGGAGCGCCGGATCGGGCGCATGCGCATGGCCGCAGGTCGCGCAGACCTCGCCCGCGGCATGGGCATGGCCGTGATGATGGTCGTGGCCATGGTGAGAATGGCCATGGTGGGAATGGGCGTGATCGTGATGCAGCGGGAGCCCGGGACCGCCGGCCAGCGCCAGCGCCTCGCTTTGCGCCGGGCGAGCCGCAGCGAGCGCCCGCAGCTTGCGCACGAGAAGATAGGCGCCGAAGGCGGCCACCAGCGCGAAGCTGACCCGTTCGAGGAAGGTGGTGGCCTGCGTCATCGAGATCGACGAGCCACGCAGCACCAGATAGGCCGCGCCGACCAGGAGAATGGCGACCACGCCCTGCAGCATCGAGGACAGGAAGGAGAGCAGCACGCCGCGCTTCAGCTCCGTCTCGTTGGCGATCATGTAGGAAGAAATGACCGCCTTGCCGTGGCCGGGCCCGGCGGCGTGGAACACGCCATAGGCAAAGGAGAGGCCGATCAGCGACCAGAGATGCCAGGGATTGTCGCGCATGCCCTTCAGGGCGCCGGTCAGCGTGCGGTAGAAGCCCTGCTGCTCCATGTTGATCCAGGCAAAGAGCGGGCCGAGAGGCCCGCCGATCCTAAAACCCGGCTCGGCCGTGCCGATGCCGAGCGGCGATTGTGCATGGGCGGCGAGTGCCGTTCCGAGAAGCAGGATGAGAGCGAATGCCGCCGGCGCTTTCACCCGGCTCAGCATGTGAACTCGATCCGGGTGGCAAATAGCTTCGACATGTCGGTCCCCGTCGGATCGTTGAAGAAGGCGTCGGTCAGGCTCGACTGGTTCTGGGCGATCACCTCGTCCGGGTCCGGCCGCACCACCTTGTGGCTGCAGGCGCTGAGGCCGTTGCCGACCACCGCAAGGTCGCCATCGGTCGGGAAATCGATCGCGGTGTAGAGCGTGGGGTCATAGACGCCGAAGGAGAGCCGGCCCTTGAGCGGCAGCGGCTCTGCCGGTTTGGCGGCAAAGATCAGCAGCAGCTGGTTGTCCTTGAAGTCGGCCGTGATCTCCGACGGTTTGGCAACCTTCACCTGTTTTCCGTTGTCGGAGATCGTCGTGTAGTAATTGTATTCCGCCAGCGAGTCCAAGACCGTCTGGCCGACTTCGGCCAGTTCGTCCGGGTCCAGCGTGCCGTTGGAATTCTTGTCGAAGTCCAGGAGCACGCTTGCGGAAAACAGGTCGTCGAAGCGCCAGACATTGCGCAGCTCGGTCACCGTGGCACTGTCGTCGGAGACGATCTCCAGCCGCGCTTCGGCAAAGATATGCGGATGGGCGAGGGCCGGAAGCGGCAGAAGTGACAGGGCAGCCGCCAGGGCAAAACGCGACGCGGTCATGAGCGAGGAATCCTTGGTCGGGCCGAAAGGCGACGATCGCGCTTTTCGAGCGAAAATGGGACGGAATTGGGACCGTTCATTCCACCGGTCTAGCGCTCCGCCCTTTTGCGAAACCATCCATGCAGGAAGTCGACGAAGGTGCGGACCTTGGCGGGCAGATAGCGCCGGTGCGGATAGATGGCATAGATGCCACGGTCGCGCGGGGTGAAGGCATCGAAGAGCGGCACGAGGATTCCCGCCTCGATCTTCGCCCGGGCGATGAAATCCGGCAGGCCGGTGACGCCGAGCCCGGCTTCCGCCGCCCGCAGCGCAGCCAGCGGGCTGTTCACCTCGATCGGACCGCTAACCGGCACGGAAAACCCCTGGCCCTCGCCATCAACGAACCGCCAATTGCTGTAGGAACGGCCGTTGGTATCCAGAATGCAGGGCACGCGCGCAAGATCGGAGGGATGGGCAAAGGGGCCGTAGCGGGCGAGATAGGCGGGTGTCGCGCAGAACCGAATGTCGAAATCGTCGAGCTTGCGGGCAATCAGCGTCGAATCCTCGAGCTTGGTGATGCGGATCGCGACATCGAAACCCTCTTCGACCAGATCGACGAAGCGGTCGTCCGAGATGATCTCCAGAGACATGTCGGGATGGGCCAGCGTGAAATCGATCAGCGATTGCCCGATCTCGGCATCGACGAAGGTGCGCGGGACCGAGATGCGCAGACGACCCTTGAGGTCGGCATTGCCGGCCCGCACAAGATCGGCGAGATTGTCGATCTCCTTGAGAATGTCGGAGGCGGTGCGGTAATAGAGGTGGCCGGCTTCGGTCAGAGAGAACTGTCGCGTGGTGCGGTTCAGAAGCAGCGCTCCCAGCTCGTCCTCCAACTCGCGCACATATTTGGAAAGCAGTGCCTTGGAGCGGCCGACCCGCCGTCCGGCGGCCGAAAAGCCTTCCGCATCCACCACATCGATAAAGGCCCGGATCCGGGTCAACGTGTCCATGCTCGCCCCTCGCGCCGCGGCGACGCATCGCTGCCCGCCCGCCGATCCCTACCCCTCCACAAACATCAACCGCCCGCTCTTCGCAAGCGGGAGGTGACATCGCGTCAGTCAATCATTGCTGCAAAAGAGGGGCTCAATCAGCCTCAGGACATGCAAGGCAAGCCAACGTCGGCAGGCAGCAATGATACCCTTGAATGGCGCAGAGGACAGGCCTCTCTCGACTTGCTAAAAAATTCGCGCGCACCCGCAAAAACCGCTTGATTACGACAGTGATTTTTCTTACCTACCCCTTGCCCAAAGTCGCACGTGCCTGTGGGTGTCCGCCGATCCCTCGTTTGGTGAGGAAATCGGTAAGGTACCTGGACCTAACCGCTCCAGTCGCTCTTCCGGCCAACCGGAATTGCGAGGACATCTTGAAGCAACGACGGTGCGGGCCTTTTTGTTCTCTGCCGGCTTTCCATCAGCCGGGGTTACTGAAGAGGCACACCTTCATTGCCGGACGTGCGGTCGGGTCCCCCCTCCAATCCATGGCAGACAAAGCCGGATGAAAGCCTTGGCAGGCTTCGTCCAACCACCGCGCTGTACAGGCGCATGTAAGGATTCCGGGGTCTCCACCGGCTGGTCTCCTGCATGGTCCCGTACGCCCTTTGTCCTTCACCGGTTCGGTGAAGTCTTTCGCGTCTCCGTCGCTTCGTGCGTCGGGGTCTTGTGGCCCTCTGCCTTGCGGCGGAGCCTAAAGGATTGGGGAACGACCATGACGACTGCCCGCATCACCGAATTTCTGAACACCCGCCGTCCGGAAGGTCCCTGCCTCGTCGTGGATCTCGATGTCGTGCGCGACAATTTCAAGGCCTTCCGCCATGCTCTGCCGGACAGCGCCATCTACTATGCCGTCAAGGCCAACCCGGCGCCGGAAGTGCTGCGCCTGCTCGCCGGTCTCGGCTCCAACTTCGATTGCGCGTCCGTCGCCGAAATCGAAATGGCGCTCGATGCCGGTGCCACCGCCCGCCGCATCTCCTTCGGCAACACGATCAAGAAGGAGCGGGACGTCGCGCGCGCCTACGCGCTCGGCGTCAATCTCTTCGCGGTCGACAGCCATGAGGAAGTCGAGAAGATCGCCCGTGCCGCCCCCGGTGCCCGCGTCTTCTGCCGCGTGCTGACGGATGGCGAGGGTGCGGAATGGCCACTGTCGCGCAAGTTCGGCTGCGTGCCGCAGATGGCCGTCGACGTGCTGGTCTATGCCCATCAGCTGGGCCTCGTCTCCTACGGCGTGTCCTTCCATGTCGGCTCGCAGATGACGAAGGTCGACGCCTGGGATTCGGCACTCGCCGATGCCAAGCGCGTCTTCGTGCAGCTCGCCAAGCAGGGCATCGAGCTCAAGATGGTCAATATGGGCGGGGGCTTCCCGACCAAGTACCTGCGCGACGTTCCCTCTGCCGAAGCCTATGGCAAGGCAATCTTCGGGAGCCTGCGCAAGCACTTCGGCAACCAGCTGCCGGAGACCATCATCGAGCCCGGCCGCGGCATGGTCGGCAATGCCGGCGTGATCAAGGCGGAAGTCGTGCTGATTTCCAAGAAGTCGGACAACGACAACCACCGCTGGGTCTTCCTCGACATCGGCAAGTTCGGCGGTCTCGCCGAGACGATGGATGAGGCGATCCGCTACCCGATCCGCACCGCGCATGATGGCGATGCGATGGAGCCCTGCGTGCTCGCCGGCCCGACCTGTGATTCGGCCGACGTGCTGTATGAGAAGAACATGTACCCGCTGCCGCTCTCGCTTTCGATCGGCGACGAAGTTCTGATCGAGGGCACCGGTGCCTACACGACGACCTATTCGGCCGTCGCCTTCAACGGCTTCGAGCCGCTCAAGGCCTACGTCATCTGACGATCTCGCGGCTCCCGGATCGGGAGCCGCCCCACCCATCGCTTCAATCGTCGCCGTCTGAAACGGTTTTGAGTTCGGGAGGCCGTGCCATGGCCGCTGTTCTTGAGTCTGTCCGCGCCTTCTTCGCGCAGTCCACCTTCACCATCGACGCCGAGAATGCCGGCGATGTCGTGGCGCGCGAGCGCCTGCTCGATCGTGCCATGGGTCCGAACCGCCGTCGCAAGTCCTCGGAAGCGCTGCGTCGCGGCCGCGTTCCTGCCGAAGGCCTGGCGCTGGTGGCCCGCGACGACGCCGGCCATGTGATCGGCAGCGTGCGCCTCTGGAACGTCGATGCCGGCATCGACGCGGAAGGGCGCGGCGTTCCGGCCTTGCTGCTCGGGCCACTGGCGGTCGATCAGGCGCATGAGGGCAAGGGCATCGGCGGGCAGCTGATGCGGGCGGCGATCGCCGAGGCGTGCCGTCGCGGCCACGGTGCGATCCTGCTGGTCGGCGATGCGCCCTATTACGAGCGCTTCGGCTTCTTTGCCCACAAGACCTGCCACTTGGTCATGCCGGGTCCGTTCGAGCGGGCGCGCTTTCTGGCGCTCGAGCTCAAGGCAGGCTGGCTCGACGGGGCGGCCGGCATGCTGACGCCGACCGGCGCCAAGCTCTCCCACGCCCCGGCGCGCCGCGCGGCTTGAGGATCGACCCTTGCGAATCCCGTCGGAGCCGGACGGGACTCGCTTCGCTCGCGCCAGGTTGACGCGGTTGCGCAGCGGCGATACAGCTCATCCCAACGGGTGAAGAGCCCCCGCCGTCCGCGCGCCCCATAGCGTTGGTGAAGCCTCTTCGCGATCTCGCTCGATCCTTCCCTCGGCATGCGACCGATGGCAATGCGGACACCATGGGACAAGACGGCATGCCGATGCTGGAACGATCCCTGATGTCGACACGACCCCTTCTTCCCTCTCTGCAAGCGCTGAAAGACCAGGCCAAGCGCCTGCGAACGGCCCTGAACGCCCGCGGCGGTACTCTTTCCCACGGGCATGCGCTCGAGCGCCTCGCCAAGCAATACGGGTTCCGCGACTGGAACACGCTTCACGCCGCGCTCCGCAACAGGCCGGATTTCGATCCTTACGCGCTCGGCAGCCGGGTACGCGGCTCCTATCTCGGCCAGCCCTTCGAAGGCCGGGTCATCGGCGTGCAGGCGGTCCTGTCCCGGCCCGATCTCCACCGGCTGGTGCTCGATTTCGACGAGCCGGTTGACGTGGTTCGCTTCGAAAGCTTCTCCGCCTTCCGCAAGCGGGTCACCTGCACGGTCGATGCGTCCGGCTGCAGCCCGGCCCGGACCTCCGACGGCCGGCCGCAGGTGGAATTGATGTGGTGATGCCTGCCATCTCCTGCGTCACGTTGACGTGAGCCGGCCGGTCTTCGTCTTGCTGGTCGGGAATGCGGCGCCTATCTCGCGGTCATGACCTTTCGCTTGCGCATGACCGCCGTGGCCCTGGCCGCCTCGCTCTCCCTTTCCGGAACGGGCGCCGCCGAAACCGCGGCGCCTGTTCCGGCCATCAGCCAGGAAATGGAGCTGTCCCGCATCATGGACGATGCGGCGCGGCTGTCCGCGCTCAAGACGGTCATTGTTTCCCGCAACGGGGCGGTGGTCGTGGAGCGGGGCTTCAACGGTCATCGGGTCGGCGAATCCGCCAACATCAAGTCGGCTTCGAAATCGATCATCTCGGCGCTGGTGGGGATCGCGATCGAGAAGAGGCTCTTGACCGGTGTCGATCAGGCGATCGCGCCGATTCTGGCTGCCGATCTGCCGGCCGATCCCGATCCGCGTCTCAAGGCCATCACCATCGGCCATCTCCTGTCCATGCAGGCGGGGCTCGATCGCATGTCGGGGGCAAATTACGGTCGCTGGGTCTCGTCACGCAATTGGGTCCGCACCGCGCTCTCTGCCGACATCGTTGCCGAGCCCGGCGGGCCGATGCTGTATTCCACCGCCTCGACCCATCTCCTGTCCGCCATTCTTACCAAGGTTTCGGGACAATCCACGCTCGCTCTGGCGCGGGATTGGCTGGGACCGGTCGATGGGTTTCGTATCAGTGCCTGGGAGCGCGATCCGCAGGGCATCTATTTGGGCGGCAACCAGATGGCGATGAGCGCCCGCTCGCTCTTGGCCTTCGGCGAGCTCTACCGCAATGGCGGGCGAACGAAGGACGGGCGGCAGATCGTGCCGGAAGCTTGGATCGGTGAATCCTGGACATCGCGGACCAATTCCCGATTCTCGGGCGATGGCTATGGTTATAGCTGGTTCATCCGCGAGATCGGCGGCCACCGGGTCAATTTCGCCTGGGGCTTCGGTGGCCAGATGCTCTACATCGTGCCCGATCTCGGCCTCACGGTGGTCATGACGTCGGATGAGACGAGCCCGTCCGCCCGCACCGGCTATCGCGACGATCTGCATGCGCTGCTTGCCCGCATCATCGCCACGGCCGGTGCTTGAGGATCAGGCCGTCAGGTCGATAATGCCGGCTTCGCCGCTTTCCGATCCGAAGGCGAGCTGCCGGCCGGAGCGTGCCCAGGCAAAGCCGCTGATCGCCCCCTTGCCGGGCCGGCGCAGCAGCACCTCCCTTGAATCGGCGAAGCGAACGGCCATCACCATGCCATCGGAATAGCCGATGGCGGCGATCTCGTCCGTCGGATGGCAAGCGACCTGGGTCACCATGACATCGCCGCGCGTGCCGAGCTCGAGCGGGGCCCGGCCCATCGGCCCGTCCTTGCCCTGGAAGGGCCAGACGATGGCGGCCGGCGCACCGGAGGAGGCGAGCCACTTGCCTTTCACCGACCAGGAGCGCGATTTGACCTTGGCCGGGTAGCCGGTCATGCGCATATGCCGCGTCTCCGAGCCGGGCTTCACGTCCATCTTCCAGCCATGCAGCGCATTTTCCTGCATCTGCGTTACCAGGAAGCGGCCATCGGGCGAGAAGGTGACGCCGGTATGCGCGCCCTTCCAGTCGAGATCGACCGGCTGGCCCGCCATCGCCACCCAATGCAGCGAGACACCATTGTACCGGGCCAGCGCGACCCGAAGGCCCTTGGGCGCAAAGGCCAGGCCCTCGACGGTCCGCTGCTCGGTAAATTCCTTGGTCGTCCCGTCGGCCATGCGCACGAAGGCGCTGCGGCCGATCGCATAGCCGATGGCCCCTTGCGGACCCGGCGCGACCTGCGAGATCCATTTGCGCGGGTGATGGGCAAGTTCGCTCGCGCTGCCATCGCGGGCGATGCGGAGCACCTTGCCATCTTCGCCGCCGGTGAGCAGCGTGCCGCTCGCATCATCGACGACGGCGGCAAGCAGGCCGTCATGCGCCTCCGTCACCTTGTGTCCTTCATCGAGACGATGAATGCGGCCGGTGGCATCGGCAAAAAACGGAACGTCGCCCAGATAGGCGACGGTCACGATATGGGCGTCGAGGTCGAGCGGCGCGATGGTGGGCATCAGTTCGGCTGCGCCTCGCAGGCCTTGAACGTCCGCTCCAGCTTCTCCCGGTCGAGATCGCGACCGATGAACACCAGACGGCTTTCCCGCGCCTCACCCTCTTTCCAGGGACGCTGATGATCCCCTTCGATGATCATGTGCACGCCCTGGACGACATAGCGCTCCTCGTCACCCGCAAAGGCGATGATGCCCTTCAAACGCAGAATGTTCGGCCCGTCGGTCTGGGTGATCTTCTGGATCCAGGGGAAGAACCGGTCCGGGTTCATCAGGCCGCCGCGCAGCGAGACCGACTGGACCGTCACGTCATGGATGGCCGAAGGGGCGGCGTGGTCATGGTGATGATGGTCGTGATCATGATGATGATCATGGTGGTGGCCATGGCCGTGATGATGGTGATCGTGGCCGCAGTCGGGGCCGCAGACATGGTCGTGATCGTGATGATCGTGGTCGAGGAAATGCGGCTCGTTTTCGAGCGCGCGCTCCAGGTTGAAGGCGCCCTGGTCGAGCACCTTGGTCAGGTCGATCTCGGAGCGCTGGGTGCGGTGGATGCGGGCGGAGGGGTTGATGACGCGGATCGTCGCCTCGACGCGGGCAAGCTCCTCCGGCGTCACCAGGTCGGTCTTGTTCAAGAGCACGACATCGGCAAACGCGATCTGGTCCTCCGCCTCGCGGCTGTCCTTCAGCCGCAGCGGCAGGTGCTTTGCATCGACCAGCGCGATGACGGCATCGAGCTCGGTCTTGGCACGCACATCGTCATCCATGAAGAAGGTCTGGGCCACGGGAACCGGATCGGCAAGGCCTGTGGTCTCGACGATGATCGCGTCGAAGCGCCCCGGCCGGCGCATCAGGCCTTCGACGACGCGGATGAGGTCGCCACGCACCGTGCAGCAGACACAGCCATTGTTCATCTCGTAGATCTCTTCGTCGGACTCGACGATCAGATCATTGTCGATGCCGATCTCGCCGAATTCGTTGACGATGACCGCATATTTCCGACCATGGTTCTCGGACAGGATCCGGTTGAGAAGCGTCGTCTTGCCGGCGCCGAGATAGCCGGTCAGCACGGTCACGGGGATAGGCTTTGCAGCGTCGGAAGCGGATGCGGTCATGGTGGCCTCGCAGGGACTTTTAAAGGGCCGCCGCGTCAAGGGCGGCGGGCGTCGCCTCCATATAAGACCAGATGGTGCGAGTTCAAAGGCGCAACAGCGGCGCGCACCGATCAATGTGGCGGCAGGGCCGCGGACAAGTCCGTCCGGGCAAAATCTCCGCCGATGAAGAGAAGCGGACACGCGAATTCCTCCGCCGCGGCATAGGCAAAGCAATCGCCGAAGTTCAGCCCGGCCGGGTGGAACCCCTTTCCGAACCGCCGATAGGCCGCCGCCGCGCGCTCTGCCCGTTCTTTCGTCAGGGGGAGAATGGTTGGGGCGAGACCATCCAGGTAGGCAGCGAGCGGGGCATCGAGGCTGCGACGGGACGCAACAATCATCGCTTCCGTCAGGCTGGCGGCAGATAGCAGAACGACGCGAGCACGATGAAGAACACTGGCGCAGGCTTCAGCGGCTGGTTCTCCGGCAAGGATCGCGATCAAGGCCGAAGTGTCGAGGGCGATCACGCCGGCAAACCGGTCTCGTCATCGTAGAGGAAGTCCTGACTGTGGGCTGCGTCGGGGAAGGAGGCGTTCGTCCCGCCGGTCTTCTGTCGTACGCGTGCCAAGAGTTCGTCGAGGAACCGCAGCCGTTCTTCCGGGTCGTGGATCGACCGCGCCGCCTGCACGATTGCAGGCTCGACCGGCCGCAGCCGTGCCGCCTCGACGCCATTGTCGGTCAGCACCACATCCTCGCCCGCTTCCACGCGGCGGACGAGTTCGGGCAGGCGGTCGGCGGCTTCCGTGATGGAGATGCGCATGGGGCGGCTCCTTGGTGATGCAAAATGCTAATATGCGGTGGCGCGGGCGCGCATGCAAGCGGTGGATCAGTCGAAGCTGCGCAGGTCGAAGGCGTGCATATCCTGGAGCAAGACCCGAAGGCCATCGACCGCATGGGCGACCAGGGCTTCGCCGCGCGCCGCACTGGCGGCGGCGGCGTTGCCGGCGGCGCCGTCGGGGTTAAGGTCGCGCATCATCCAGCCGAAGGCATGCGGGCCATAGGCGCGCAGATGGGTAAAACGCGCGGCATAGTCCGTCTGGCGGGAGGGAAAGTCACGCGCGCGGGGCATGTCGACCCGTTCGGGATGGAGCGCCAGCATGACCGAGGTTTCGATCTCGCCGCCGTGAATATCGATCGCCTTGGCCTCCGGCGCCATCCAGCCCTGCGGCTGCCCGAACCGGGTCCAGCTGGTTGCGACCACGAGCATCTTGAACCGGACGCGCAGTTCCGTGGCGACGATCGTCATCAGGGGCGAGTTGCCGCCATGGGCGTTGAGCAGCATCAGCTTGCGAATGCCGCGCGCGCGCAGGTCCTGCGCCACGCCGATCCATCGCTCGATGGCCTCGCCATAGGAGAGGGAGCGGGTGCCCTCGCTGTCGCTGTGCTCGATCGAGTAGCCGACCGGCTCTGCCGGCAGGATCGTCACCGGCAGGTCGGCGGGCAGGGCGGAAGCCAGGCGCCGCGCAATGCCATCGGCAATCAGTGTGTCGGTTTCGAAAGGCAGGTGCGGCCCGTGCTGTTCATGCGCGCCGAGCGGCAGAACCGCGATCCAGCCGGACCGCGTTTCGGGCGCGCCGGAAAAATCAGTGTCCTGCCAGAAGGGGGAGGGGGAGCGCATGGCGGGGTTCGGCCTTCATCCTGACGGCTGCGCCCTTGCGCATCCGCGATGGTTTGCCGGCTCTTGCAGCCGGATTGTCACATGAGTCATACAAATGAGCGATGGTGAAGAAAAGGCCGCAGGGAGAGCGAGTTGGGCAAGAAAGACAAGCTGGAAAAGCTGGAAAGAAAGGCGAAGGCGCGCAAGGAGCGGGAGGGCGAGGAGCTCACCGTGTCCGATCGTCCGGAAGCGGATGTGGCGATGCTGCTCGTGCAGGCCGCCCGTGGCATGCGCACGCTGTCCTCCCGCAATCTCGCCGAGAGCGGCCTTTATGCCGGTCAGGACGGCGTGATGCTGGCGCTGCAGGAAACCGACGGGATGACGGCCGGAGCGCTTGCGGCCCGGCTCGGCGTCAAGGCTCCGACGATGACGCGCACGATCGGCCGCATGGAGGCCCAGGGCTTCCTCGAACGACGGCCGGACCCGGACGATGCGCGCCTGACCAAGGTCTATCTGACGGACGCAGGCCGAGGCCGGCTCGAGGCGATCTCCGAAGCGGGGCGGATGAGCGAGACAGTGGCGTTGCAGGGCTTCAGCGACAAGCAGGTGCGCACGCTTGCCAAGCTTCTCCGGGCGCTGGACGAGAACCTGCAGCCCGCAAAGCCGGCGTGACGACGTCTTGGCACAACCGCCGTGCGGTTCTGCCGCAATTGGGTTGCATCTTTTCCTTAAAGTCTTTAAATGGAATTTAAACCTGGTGGGGGCTGGGTCGGGCTTATTGGAACCGGAGGAGACGTGGCACAGAAGATCAAGCTGTCGACGATTGCGGAGACGCTCGGCGTTTCCACTGCCACTGTCTCCCTTGCCCTGCGCGACAGCCCGCTCGTGGCCACGACAACGCGGGACAAGATCAAGGATCAGGCGCGGGCGCTCGGCTATATCTACAATCGTCGCGCCGCCAGCCTTCGCACGTCGCGTTCGGGCATCGTCGGGGTCGTGGTGCACGACATCATGAACCCGTTCTATGGCGAGATCCTGAAGGCGATCGAGGCCGAGCTCGACCGTGATCGCCAGACCTTCATTCTCTCCAATCACTACGACTCGGTGGAAAAGCAACGCGCCTTCATCGAAACGCTGCTGCAGCTCGGCGGCGATGGCGTCATCATGTCGCCTGCCATCGGCACCCCGCCGGAAGATATCCAGCTTGCCGAAGACAATGGCATGCCGGCGATCCTCGTTGCCCGGTCGATCGAAGGTCTCGACGTGCCGATCTTTCGCGGCGACGACGCCTATGGGATCTCGCTCGCCACCAATCATCTGATCGGGCTCGGCCACCGCTGCATCGCCATGGTCGGCGGCACCGACCAGACCTCCACCGGCCGCGACCGCTACCAGGGTTATGTCCAGGCCCTGCGCAAGGCCGAGATCGAGGTCGATCCCAATCTGCGGATCCCGGGACCCCGCTCCATGCAGGGCGGTTTCGAGGCGGCGGTGCATCTTCTCTCCCTGCCGCAGCGGCCGACGGCCGTGGTCTGCTGGAACGATCTGGTCGCCATCGGCATGATGAACGGCATCGCCCGCGCCGGTCTTGTGGTCGGCAAGGATATTTCCGTCACGGGCTATGACGATCTCGAGGAAGCCTCTCTCTCGACACCGGCACTGACCACCGTCTGGAACGGTCAGTCCGATGTGGGCCGCAGCGCCGCGCGCGCGCTGCTCGACAAGCTGAACGGCAGCCACGAGCCGGACGGCATTCACCTGATCAAGCCGGAAATGCGCATCCGCCAGTCGACCGGCCCACTGCGCCCCGCGCCCGGCGACTAAGCACGGAGATCCGCCATGTCCGACGACACCCGCCCCGCCATTCTCGTTGCGGGGAAGATGAATCCGCGCGTTCTGGACCGGCTCGGGAACCGCTTCGAGATCCTGCATGTCGACAGCGCCGACCCTTCCTGCATCACGCCGGACATCGCCGCGAAGGTCCGCGGGATAGCCACCTTCAACAAGGTCCCGGCCGGGCTGATGGATGCGCTCGACCGGCTGGAGATCGTCGCCAATTTCGGCGTCGGCTATGACGGTGTCGATGCCGCCCATGCCGCAACGCGCGGCGTCGTCGTCACCAACACGCCGAACGTGCTCGACGACGAGGTGGCGGATACCACGATCGGCCTTCTGCTGAACACGCTGCGCCGGCTTCCGGCCGCCGAGGCCTATCTCAGAGCCGGCAAGTGGGTGAGCGAGGGTCCCTTTCCGCTGAGCCCGCTGACGCTGCGAGGCAGAAGCGTCGGGCTTTACGGGCTTGGTCGCATCGGCCTTGCGATCGCCCGCCGCCTCGAGGCCTTTGGCGTGGAGCTGGCCTACCACACCCGCACCCCGCGCAGCGACGTTCCTTATCGTCACCACACGTCACTTGCCTCGCTCGCCGAAGCGGTGGATACGCTGGTCGTCATCGTGCCCGGAAGCGACAGCACGCGCCACACGGTCAATGCCGAGATCTTCAAGGCGCTCGGCAAGAACGGCGTCGTCATCAGCATCGGTCGCGGCATCACGGTCGATGAGGCGGCGCTGGTCGAAGCCCTTCAATCCGGCACGATCGCGGCTGCCGGGCTCGATGTGTTCGAGAACGAGCCGCATGTGCCGCAGGCGCTGATCGACCTGCCGACCGTCTCTCTGCTGCCGCATGTCGGCTCGGCCTCGGTCGCCACGCGCAATGCCATGGCGGACCTGGTTGCCGACAATCTGATCGCCTGGTTCGAAACGGGCGAGGCCATCACGCCCGTTGAAGAAACGCCGTTCAAGCGGCAGGCGCGCTGATCGCCTTGCGATCCCGGTCGCGATAGCGGCGGACGGCCTCGCCGAAAGCGGCGAAGAGGTCGTTCGAGGGCGTGTCGCGGCCGACCCAATATTCCGGATGCCACTGGACGCCGACGGCAAAGGCCTTGGCACCGATGACGGACACCGCCTCGACCGTGCCGTCATCGGCTACGGCCTCGACGGCGAGGTTCGGAGCAAGGTCCGAGATTGCCTGGCGGTGGAGCGAGTTGACATGGACCACGCCGGCGCCGAGCACGCCGGCAAGGCAGCTGCCGGGTTCGACCATCACCGTCTGGCGGATGCCATAGGCGATGTCGAGCGTTGTTCCTTCCGGCTTGCGGTGGTCGTTGCGGCCGGGCAATGTCTGGATCTCGCTCGCCAGCGTGCCGCCCAGCGCGACGTTGAGCTCCTGGATGCCGCGGCAGATCGCGAGCACGGGAATGGCGCGGTCGAGCGCGCGGCGGATCAACGCCAGGCTGGTCGCATCCCGGCCATGGTCGAAGGGGCCATCCGCCTCGCTCGCTTCGCGCCCATAGAGCGTCGGATGCACATTGGAGCGCGAGCCGGAGACGAGCAGGCCGTCCACCCGGTCGAGAATCTCATCCGCCTCGTTGCCGTTCTCGAGGGCCGGAACCAACAGCGACATGACGCCGGCACCTTCCAGCGCCGCGCGTACATATTGATGCGGTGTCGCATGCCAGACATTGCCGTCGAGCTCGCGGAAATCGGCGGGAATGGCGACGATCGGCTTCGGCATGCGGCACTCCGGGGCTGCTGGATCGAGACGCTGGACTAGCCGTTTTTGCGCCTCTGCGTCAATCTGCTGGCCGGCCGGCTGCGCCTGCCTCTTGACCGGCACCCAACCCCAAGGCATGTGTGGGCAGGCCGTGGTTCACGGCATGTGGGAAGGGGAGAGAGACGATGGCGGAACATCACACCGGTCCGGCCGAAACCGGCGCAGAGATGGATTACAAGGAACACGAGAAGACCTATTCGATGTTCCTCGAAGGCGCGAAGTTCCTGACGGTCTTCTGCGTCGTGCTGCTGATCGCCATGGCCGCCCTGTTCTTCACCAATGCCGGCGCCTTCGTCAGCCTGATCCTCTTCGTCGTTCTGCTCGTAGCCGGCATCACCCTGACGCGGTGATGCGGCGCCGGGCGCGGCGGCTTCGCCGCCCGCGCGCGCGACAAGGCTTGCAGCATGGGTGACGGCGGGGAAGATCCGATGCGCAGAGACATGTCCGAGCAGGGGGCGACGCTGGGGGCCACGCCCGGTCCGTCTTCCACCACATTTGCCGTTCGGTCGGAAACCGCCGAGCGGATCTCGCTTTGCCTCTACGACAAGACCGGCGATCGCGAGACCGGGCGTGTCCTGCTCGCCCGTGGCGAAGACCATGTTCACCGGATCAGCCTGCCGGATACGCCGGTCGGCACGCGCTACGGCCTGCGGGCGCACGGGCCCCATGACCCCGACCGCGGGCTCTGGTTCGATCCGGCGAAACTTCTGGTCGATCCCTATGCGCTCCTTCTCGACCGTCCCTTCCGCCACGATGCCAAGCTGATGACCTATGGCGCGGAGACCGCCGACCTCGTGCCGAAGGCCATCGTGACGGACCTTCCCGAGGCGGCGGCCGCACCGCCGCTCTTCTCGCGCCAGGGGCTGATCTACGAGGTGGCGGTTCGCCCCTTCACCATGCTGCATCCGCAGGTGCCGAAGGCGCAGCGCGGCACGGTCGGCGCGTTGGCCCATCCCGCAGTCCTTGCCCATCTCACCCGCCTCGGCGTCGCCGCGGTCGAGCTGATGCCGATCACCGCCTGGATCGATGAGCGCCATCTTCCGCCGCTCGGCCTGGTCAATGGCTGGGGATACAACCCGATCGCCTTCCAGGCCCTGGACCCGCGCCTCGTGCCCGGCGGCTGGGTGGAGCTGCGGGACACGGTGGCGGCCCTGCATGCCGCCGGAATCGGAGTCATTCTCGATCTCGTCTTCAACCATTCGGGAGAGAGCGATCGCTTCGGCACGACGCTTTCGCTCCGCGGCCTCGACAATCGCGTCTCCTACCGACATGCGCCGGACGGCACGCTGATCAACGATACCGGATGTGGCAACACGATCGCCTGCGACCATCCTGCCATGCGCGCCCTCATCCTCAAAACCCTGCGCAGCTTCGTCCGGGCAGCCGGCGTCGATGGCTTTCGCTTCGATCTCGGCTCCATCCTCGGGCGGGACGCCCACGGCTTTCGGCGGGATGCAGCCCTCCTGACCGAGATGCTGGCCGATCCGCTTCTGCACGACCGGATCCTGATTGCCGAGCCTTGGGACATCGGCCCCGGCGGCTACCAGCTCGGGCAGTTTCCGGATGCCTTTCTCGAGTGGAACGACCGGGCGCGGGACGATCTGCGCCGCTTCTGGCGGGGCGATGGATGGATGGTGGGGGCGCTCGCGACGGCGCTGGCGGGATCAGCCCCCGTCTTCGCGCGCGACGGCGCCTCGAAGTGCCGCGGCGTCACCTTCATTGCCGCCCATGACGGGTTCACGCTTGCCGACCTCACGGCCCACCGCCACAAGCACAACGAGGCCAATGGCGAGGACAATCGCGACGGGCATGGCGAGAACCATTCCTGGAACAACGGCGTGGAGGGGGCGACCACGGATCCGGCCATCCTCGCTGCGCGCGAGCGCGACATCAAGGCGCTGCTGGCGACACTCTTCGCCAGCCGCGGCGCGATCATGCTCACCGCCGGCGACGAGGCCGGGCGCAGCCAGGTCGGCAATAACAATGCCTACTGCCAGGACAATGCGATCACCTGGGTCGATTGGGCTGCGCTCTCCCCTGCATTGCTGGCCCATACGGAAGCGCTGGCGGCGCTTCGCCGCCGCTTCTCGATTTTCGCCGAGGATCATGCCTGGACCGGCGAAGGCGATGTTGCCTGGCTCACCTTCGCGGGCGCCCCGATGCAGGCGCATGACTGGGACGGCGAGCGCACGGAGCATCTCTTGATGGTGCTCAAGAGCCACGATGCGCAGACCGACGCGGCAGCGCGGCTGGCCGTTGCGATCAATCGGTCCCCGGACGATGCGCCGCTCAGCCTGCCCGCAAGCTCCAGCGGCTGGCAAGCGGTTGCGCCGACCGCCGAGCGTGTCGATGGGCGCCTTCCGGCCCGCAGCGTCGGCTTTTTCGTAACCGAATACTAACGCTTATCGAGCGCCACGCGCCGCTTGTTGCCGCGCCGCAGCATCCGTGTCTATATGGGTGAACTGCCGGAACCCGCCGGCACCGGCTGCCTCTTTCGCAACGCGTCTTCGGCTGGCTTGATCCGCCGCGCGGCTTGCGGAACACGGCGCGGCCGCATTCGAAGCGCATGAGCTGAGAGCATGAGCGACACGACTGCACGACGCGATACCGCGGAGCCCGATACAGGGCCTCACGCCCAGCGGGAGATCTCGCTTGGCGAAGTCATGAGCCTTGTCGGCCAGGAGATCGGTGTTTCCGAGTGGATCACCGTGTCCCAGGATACGATCGACGGCTTTGCCGATGCGACCGACGACCACCAGTTCATCCACACCGACCCTGAGCGCGCGGCGGCCGAAACGCCGTTCGGCGGCACGATCGCCCATGGCTTCCTGTCGCTCTCGCTGCTGTCGGCGATGAACTACAACGGCCTGCCCAAGGTGCGTGAGCAGACCATGGGCATCAATTACGGGTTCGACAAGGTCCGGTTCCTCGCCCCCGTCAAGGCCGGCGCCCGCGTGCGCGGCCGCTTCGTTCTCGAAGAGGCGCGTTTTCGCGGCGGCGGCATGCTGATGGTGACCTATGATGTCTCGGTCGAGATCGAAAACGAGCGCAAGCCGGCCCTGACGGCCAAATGGCTGACGATCATCCAGTTCGATCCGAAGGACCGGCCGGACGATGTTTAGGGCTCGTCGAGCGGCCGGCCTGTTGCCGGCCACTCCAAGAACAGGATCTTAAACCCCCGCATCCTCCGCGCCTTCGGCGAGCAGGCCGAAGACATAGGGGGAGAAGGAGCGCCAGCATTCCACCCGAAAGGCGGCATCACTGGTGCGATAGAGAACCACTTCCGACTTTCCGAAGACCGTGCGCGAGCAGGCGCCGACGGGGAAAACCGTCAGCGACAGATCCTGCGGGCAGCCGGCATTGAGCGCATTGGCCGCGCCCGGCCCTTCGATCAGGATCGCCGTGTTGCGGTGGGAAATGTCGGTGGCGCTGTAGAGGCCGGTGACGGCGTCGAGCGCGCCCATGAGGTCGGCCTCCGTCTCGTCGATCACCAGCCACTCATCCGGCCCGAGCCAGAGCGCGTGCCGGCCGCCGGCCGAGGCCGAGGATTTCGGCTCAATGGGGAGCGCCAGGCCGAGCGCGGCGCCGAGCGCTGCGACCATGTCCGGGCGGGCCCGCAGCGAGAGGCGCGTGGCGGGGGCGGCGGGCGTCAGCCGCGCCACGCCGGAGCCGCCATGCAGGCCCGCGAGCGGCGCCTGCCGCCGGGCGGATACGGGCTCGGCTCGTTCAGCATCAGCCATGGATGCGGCCTCCTTCCTTGTCGAAAAACACCATGTCGCTCACCTCGACCGGAATGGTCCGGTCGGCCATCGGCACATAAAGCGTCTGGCCGAGGCGTGCCTTGCCGCCGGCGACAAGCGCCATTGCGATCGAGCGGCCGCAATTCTCCGACCAGTAGGCGGAGGTGACATGGCCGAGCATGGTCATCGGCTTCGGCTGGTTCGGATCGGCAACGATCTGCGCCCCTTCCTCCAGCACGACCAGAGGGTCCTTGGTGAGCAGGCCCACCAGCTGCTTGCGGCCCTCCCGCACCAGGTCCGGCCGCTTCATGCCGCGGATGCCGACGAAGTCCGCCTTCTTCTTCGCCACAGCCCAGCCGAGCGAGGCATCGTCGGGCGTCACCGTGCCGTCGGTGTCCTGGCCGACGATGATATAGCCCTTCTCGGCGCGCAGGATATGCATGGCCTCGGTGCCATAGGCGCAACCGCCCAGCGCCTCCGCCCGTGCGCGCACCGCCTGCCAGACATCCGGACCGAAATCGGCGGGGACGTTGAGTTCATAGCCGAGCTCGCCGGTAAAGGAGACGCGGAACAGCCGGCCCTTGACGCCGCAGATCGAGGCCTGCGCGACGCTCATATGCGGGAAGCTCTCGTTGGAGAGATCGACGCCCTCGATGAGCGGTGCAATCACCTCCCGCGCCTTCGGGCCCTGAACCGCGATGACGGCCCATTGCTCGGTGGCCGAGGTCAGCCAGACGTCGAGATGCGGGAATTCGGTCTGCAGATAGTCTTCCATATGGTGCATGACGCGGGCGGCACCGCCCGTGGTCGTCGTCACATGGAAGCGGTCCTCGGCGATGCGGCCGACGACGCCGTCGTCATAGACGAAGCCGTCCTCGCGCAGCATGATGCCATAGCGGCAGCGGCCAGGCTTCAGGCTGTCCCAGCTGTTCGTATAGAGGAGGTTGAGGAAGGCGGCGGCATCCGGGCCCACCACCTCGATCTTGCCGAGCGTCGAGGCATCGAAGAGGCCGACGCTTTCGCGCACCGTCCGGCATTCGCGGTTGACGGCCTGGTGCATGTCCTCGCCGGGGCGAGGATAGTACCAGGCGCGCTTCCACTGGCCCACATCCTCGAAAGCTGCTCCCATCGCCTCTTCCACGGCGTGGATCGGCGTCTTGCGGGTCGGATCGAAGAGGTCGCCGCGCGAATGGCCGATCAGCGTGCCGAAGGTCACCGGCGTGTAGGGCGCGCGGAAGGTGGTGAGACCAACCTCCGGAATGCCGCGGCCAAGCGTTTCGGCGGCGATCGCCAGGCCATGGATGTTGGAGAGCTTGCCCTGGTCCGTCGCCATGCCGTTGGTGGTGAAGCGCTTGATATGCTCGATCGAATGCATGCCTTCACGCACGGCAAGCCGGATGTCCTTGGCGCAGACGTCGTTCTGGAAATCGACGAAGGCCTTCACATTGTCGTCCGGCCCCGCGCCATAGGCTGCACCGGCCATGCCGCCCGTCCAGTCATAGGCGGCCTGTGCAGTCAGGGCCGGGGTCGAGCCGCCGGAGTGGCCGGCCGCCGCCGCGGCCAGCCGGCCCGCCGTCAATGCTTCGTCGATCGTTGCCTGGATTGCATTGGTCCCGTTGCAGGCGCCGACGCAGGCGCAGTCCTGGGCGTAGATGCCCGGCAGGAACCGCTGGCTCTCCGCATCGAAGGCGACCTTGCCGCGCGACTGCGAGAAGAGGTGAACGGAGGGCGTCCAGCCGGACGAGGTGATCAGCGCATCGACCGCGATCCTGCGCCGGGCGCTGCCGTCCTGGCGGGCGACGCTCATGGAGGCGATGCGCAGCTTGCCGCTGGTGTCGACCACGGCGTGGCCGGTCAGGACTTCGATGCCCAGACGGCGCGCCTCCTCCAGCACCGCCGCGCCCGGCGTGGTCCGGCTGTCGACGATGGCGGGAATGGCGATGCCGGCGCGGTGAAGGTCGAAGGCCGCCTCATAGGCCGAATCGCTGGCGGTGTAGACGCCGACCTTGCGGCCGACGGCCACGCCGTGATGATTGAGGAAGGTCCGCGCTGCCGAGGCAAGCAGGATACCCGGCCGGTCGTTGTTGGCGAATACCATGTGGCGCTCGATGGCGCCGGTGGCCAGCACAACCCGCTTGGCGCGCACCTGCCAAAGCCGCTCGCGCGGCTGGCCGGCGGCGGGACGGGCCAGATGGTCGGTCACCCGCTCGGCAAGCGCCAGGAAGTTCTGGGCATAATAGCCGAAGGCGGTCGTGCGCGTGAGCAGGGTCACGTTGTCCATCGCCGCAAGACGGGCGGCTGTCGCCTGCGCCCAGGCAAACCCCTCCACGCCGTCGATCGTCACGCCGGTGTCGTGGTGCAGCGCGCCGCCCATCTCCGGCTGTTCGTCGCACAGGATGACGCGGGCGCCCGTCTCTGCCGCGGCAAGCGCCGCCGAAAGGCCCGCGGCGCCGCCGCCCACCACCAGCACGTCGCAATGGGCATAGCGGCTGGCATAGTGATCGGGATCCTCCTCGGTCGGCGAGACACCAAGACCGGCGGCTGCGCGGATGCGGGGCTCGTAGAGGCTCTTCCAGGCTTGCTTCGGCCACATGAAGGTCTTGTAGTAGAAGCCGGCCGCGAAGAAGGGGGCAAGAACCTGGTTGATGCCGCCCATGTCGAAGGCGAGCGAGGGCCAGCGGTTCTGCGAGGCCGTCTTCATCCCGTCGAAGACTTCCTGCACCGTTGCGCGCACGTTCGGCTGCCGGCGGGCCGTATCGCGGCTGACATTGATCAGCGCATTCGGCTCTTCCGGACCGGCGGAGAGGATGCCGCGCGGCCGGTGATATTTGAACGAGCGGCCGATCAGGTGCACGCCATGGGCGAGAAGCGCCGAGGCCACCGTGTCGCCCTGAAGCGCGGTGTAGCTGCGGCCGTCGAAGGTGAACCGGGCGGTTCGGGCCGGGGTCAGTCGGCCTTTGCCGGGAATCCTGTTGGCGCCGCTCATTCCGCGCGTCCTTCCGTGGCTTCATAGGTTTCGACGACGGTTTCGTCCGGCGTGGCGGCCAGCGGCAAGGCCGGCTTCGGCTCGCCGGCCTTGTAGGTCAGGATGAACTTGTCGCTGACCGTGTCGCGCGCCGCGTTGAAGAACCGGCCGCAGCCGGCCACATGCCGCCAGCGCTCGTAGATCACGCCCTTGGGGTTGTCGCGCAGGAAGAAATAGGCCTCGAAGGCTTCATCCGAAATTTCGGCGATCGGATCGGGCCGGGCGATATGGGCATCGCCGGCCGCACGGAATTCGAGCTCGGAGCGCTCTTCCCGGCAATAGGGGCAATGGATCAGCAGCATGGGTGAAATCCCGAGATCAGGGTGGCGCCGGCGGCGCCGGAATGGGTCATGGTCACCGAGCGCATCGCGGCCTCAATGCGCGACGGCGGCGGCCGCCGCCTCGTCGATCAGGCGGCCGGAGCGGAAGCGGTCGAGCGTCAGGCCGGCGGCCAGGCGGTGCGGCTCGCCCTTGGCGATCAGATGCGCGAAGAGATGAGCCGAGCCGGGCGTGGCCTTGAAGCCGCCGGTGCCCCAGCCGCAATTGACGAACAGGTTCTTGACCGGCGTGACGCCCTGGATGGCGGAACGGTCCGGCGTATTGTCGGTAATCCCGCCCCATTGGCGCAGCATCTTCACCCTGCGGAAGATCGGGAACAGCTCGCAGATCGCATCCAGCGTGTGGGTGATGATCTGCAGGCCGCCGGTCTGGGAATAGGAATTGTACTGGTCGGTGCCGGCGCCGATCACGAGCTCGCCCTTGTCCGACTGTGAAATATAGGCATGCACCGTGTTGGACATGACCACGCAGGGGAAGATCGGCTTCATCGGCTCGGAGACCAGCGCCTGCAGCGGCACGGAATGGAGCGGCAGGCGGACATCGGCCATGCCGAGGATCACCGAATTGTGGCCGGAGGCGGAAACGCCGATCTTCGTGGCGCCGATGAAGCCGCGCGTCGTCTCGACGCCCGTCACGGCGCCGTCCGGTCCGCGGCGAATGCCCTTGACCTCGCAGTTCTGGATGATGTGCACGCCGCGGTCGGAGGCGGCACGCGCATAGCCCCAGGCAACCGCATCGTGGCGCGCCGTGCCGCCGCGCCGCTGCAGTGCAGCGCCGTTGATCGGGAAGCGGGCGGCGGCGGAAATGTCGAGCGGCGGGCAATAGGCCTTGGCCTCTTCCGGGCTCAGCCATTCATTGTCGATGCCGTAAAGCCGGTTGGCGTGGATATGGCGCTTGAACACCTGCTGGTCGTGGATGTTGTGCGAGAGCATCATCACGCCGCGCGGCGAGTACATGACGTTGTAATTGAGCTCCTGCGACAGCGTTTCCCACAGCTTGAGCGAATGCTCGTAGATGTCCATGCTTTCGTCATAGAGATAGTTGGAGCGGATGATCGTCGTGTTGCGGCCGGTGTTGCCGCCGCCGATCCAGCCCTTTTCCAGAACCGCGACATTGGTGATGCCGTGTTCCTTGGCAAGGTAATAGGCCGCGCCCAGCCCATGGCCGCCGCCGCCGATGATGATCGCATCATAGCTCGCCCGCGGCTCGGGCGAGGCCCATTGCGCCTCCCAGCCCTTGTGCGCGCGCATCGCCTCTCGGGCCACGGCAAAAACCGAATATTTGCGCATCCGCCCCGTCTCCTTGCATGAGGGTTCGGGCGTGCTCCTTGAAGGAACGCCCGGCGGCCATGCCCCGGCCGCGTTCGTGTCGCTACACATCGCAAATCGATCTGCGACGCAACGGTTCTTTTGCGACGCCCGTGCGGCCTTGTTTCGACACGTGGGCGACGGGGTGTCGCAGGTCCAGCCGGCCCGCTGCAATCATCCTGAAACATTAGGCCTGTCTAATCTTGAATTGCGTTTCAGGCTGTGTAGCGTACTATTCGATCAACAGGACGGCGCGACGATGGCGGAGAGACTGGACGACAGCGTGGCGGAGGAAGCCCGCAAGCGCGGCTATCTCCTGTGGCTCGTCGTTCTTGCCATGCTCGCGGGTCTGCCCCTTGCGGTCTGGTCGGATGTCAGCGTGCTGTCGCGGGCCTCGCTCGACCGGCAAGCGCGGGATCTTGCGTCTTTGGTGACCTCGATCCGCGCCTACTATGCCAGCAACGTCGTCGGCCGCGTTCTTTCTGCGCAGACGTCGGGTGCAGGTGGCCACACCATTGTTTCCCACGCCTATGCCACCATCCCCGGCGCCATCCCCATTCCCGCCACGCTGTCCCTTGAACTCGGTGATGTCATCCGCGAGCAGCAGGCCAATATCGCCTATCGCTTCGTGTCCGATCTGCCCTTCAAGAACCGCGCTTCGCATCAGCTCGATGCCTTCGAAACGCGGGCGCTGGCTGCCCTGCGGGCTGATCCTGCGCGCACGGTCACCGATCTCTCGCGCACGGGCCTCACCGACACGTTGAGACTGGTGACGCCCGTCGTCATGGGACAGGCCTGCGTCAACTGCCACAATTCCCACCCGGAAAGCCCGAAGCACGACTGGAAGGTCGGCGATGTGCGCGGCATTCAGGAGGTGATCATCCGCCAGCCCTTGGCTGGAAGCCTGTTCGCCTTCAAGTTCCTGATCGCCTATTTCGCCTTCGTTGCGGCAATCGGCATCGGCTTCATCGCCCTGCAGCAACGCCAGAGCCGCGTCATCCAGGCCTTCAACCGCGAGCTGGAGCAGGCCAACGAGTTCCTGGCCGCGGTCTCGCTCAAGATCTCGCGCTATCTGTCGCCGCAGATCTACAAGAGCATCTTCAGCGGCCAGAAGGACGTGGTCGTCCACACCGAGCGGAAGCGGCTGACGATCTTCTTCTCCGACATCAAGGATTTCACCGCCACGACCGAGCGTCTGCAGCCCGAAGCCCTGACCCACATGCTCAACGAATATCTGACCGAGATGTCGGAGATCGCGCTCGCGCATGGCGGGACGATCGACAAGTTCATCGGCGATGCGATCCTGGTCTTCTTCGGAGATCCGGAAAGCCACGGGGCGCAGGAGGATGCCAAGGCCTGTCTGCGCATGGCCGTGGAGATGCAGACGCGATTGGGCGCGCTGAAGGAGCGCTGGCGCTGGAACGGCACCGAAGAGCCCTTCATCGTCCGCATGGGCATCAACACCGGATATTGCAATGTCGGCAATTTCGGCAGCAGCGACCGGATGGATTATACGATCATCGGCGCTGAGGCCAATCTCGCCGCGCGCCTGCAGTCGATCGCCGAAGGCGGCCAGATCGTCATGAGTTTCGAGACCTATGCCCTGGTCAAGGATATCGTCATTGCGCAGGAGCGACCCCCGATTCGCATGAAGGGCATCGCGCGGGACATCATTCCTTATGTCGTGGAAGGCCTGATCGACGCCAACTCGCATGCGGTACGCGTCCTCAGCGAGCATCTGCCCGGACTTGATCTACACCTCGATATCGGCCGGCTCGAGCCGCATGAGCATCCACGCGTGCACAGGGCCCTGGCAGAGGCTATGGCGGCGCTGGAGAAGGCCGATGCTGGCATGCGCACCGCGGGGTCGTGAGAATCTGCCGGAGGGCGGGGCGCGTGGCTGGACTTGCAGGGTCTGATCTGCTATCTCGCTTCACCAATCGCAAGGCGTCTGCCGAGCGAACGTTATTTCTTTGCTGTGCCGCTGCCGGCAATGAAGCTAGACAACGGCCCGCTGGATCGGGCCCAAACCAAAGGAACGTGATTCTCGTGCAGGTACTCGTCCGCGATAACAATGTCGACCAGGCTCTCCGCGCTCTGAAGAAGAAGATGCAGCGCGAAGGTATTTTCCGCGAAATGAAGATGCGCGACTACTACGAAAAGCCGTCGCAGAAGCGTGCGCGTGAAAAGGCGGAAGCCGTTCGCCGTGTTCGCAAGCTGGCTCGCAAGCGCGCCCAGCGCGAAGGCCTGATCAGCGGCGGCCGCACCGCAGCAGCGCGCTGATCGCGCGCTCGGCCTAGCACCGAATTGATCGGCGGTGGCGACATATGCGCCGCCGCCGTTTCTCTGTTGGCGGATGGTCGGCCGGCTCGAAGGGACGTTTCGCCATTCGGCAGGGCCCCGCAGCAGGCTGCGGATCAGGGCTTAAGGCCGCAAGTCCGGGCCCATACCGCTCGCGTTTGGACGCGGGGGGCGTGGCGCGGGTGTCGCCAGAGCGCCGCGGGAATTCGCGCGGCAGCACGGAACGAAATGGCCGGGTGAATCTTACGCCCGCATCCCGGCCGGACTCAATTCGGCCGGGATTGACCTTGCGTATGGAACTGCCTCACGGGCCACATGCGCACCCGCATCTTTGACCAGAGGGACCGAGCTTGACATCGACCGACAGCATTGCCCTTTCCGCCGGCCGTCTTTCCCGAAGCGCGCGGGCAGGCTTCGTCTCCAACGGCGTATCCGCCCTTGTGCTGGCAGGTGCGCTGTGTCTGGCCGGCTGCCAGACCGACCCGACCAACGATACCTTCCGTGTCGACCGCGCCCAGGGCTCCGAGCAGAACATCGCGTCGCTGTCGAGCGTCATTGCTGCGAACCCGAACGATCCGGAAGGCTATAACGTCCGCGGTTCGGCCTATGGCCGCGCCGGCGAATTCCGCCGCGCCCTGTCGGACTTCAACATGGCCATCCAGCTCAACCCGCGCTTCTACCAGGCCTATGCCAACCGCGCGCTCGTTCAGCGCAACATGGGCGACCAGACGCAGGCGCTGCAGGACTACAACGCGGCGCTGCAGCTCAACCCGCGCTACGACGTCGCCTTCATCGGCCGCGGCAACCTCTACCGCCAGGCCGGCCAGCTCGACCGCGCCTTCGCCGATTTCAACCAGGCGATCGAGAACGACACCACCGACCCGCGCGCCTATCACAATCGCGGCCTGATCTATCAGGCCCGCAACCAGCACGCCCAGGCGATCGAAGATTTCTCGACCGCAATCTCGCTCTCCTCGACCTCTCCCGAGCCCTATAACGGCCGTGGCATCTCCTATCTGGCGATGGGCGACGATGACAACGCCTTTTCCGACTTCAACACGGCGATCAACCTCAACGGCAATCTGGCCGAGAGCTGGGCGAACCAGGCTCTCGTCTATGAGCGCCGTCAGGAATATCAGAAGGCGATTCGCTCCTATTCGCATGCGCTGAAGCTCGATCCGAAGTACGAGCCGGCACGCGCTGGTCTCGCTCGCGTCAAGGCCGCATCCTAAGCCTCGTGCGGTCCGGCCTCGATGTGAGGCCGGCTGCCTGGCATCAGCGGCTACATCGTCAGTCCGTGGGTCACGAGCATCCAGATCGACATGGCGATCATCATCAGGTTCTCGGTCAGCGACAGGAAGCCGAGCGGCACATTGCTGCCGCCGCCGACGCAGGCGCATTTCAGCTCCCGCTTGTCGAGATAGACGGCCTTGAACACCGAGACCGCGCCGATCGTGCCGATGAACAGCGCGATGGGGATCGAAATCCAGTTCGCCACGCCGGCGATCATCAGGATGCCGGCCCCTGCTTCCGCAAAGGGGTAGATGCGGCCATAGGGCACAAAGCGGCGCGCCAGAAGGTCGTAGTTCAGGAACATGGTCGAGAAGGTCTCGATGTTCTGCAGCTTCAACAGCGCCAGAACCGCCATCGAAAAGGCGATGAACCATTCGGCCGCGCGGAGCGTGAACGGCGAGTCGTAGGCCGCCTGGCTCGAGGCGAGCGCCATCAGCGCGGTCACGGCAAAGACGGCGATGACCGGTCGATAGGATGTGGCCTTCGGATCGGGGACGGGCTTGCCGAAGAAGCGGCGCGTGTCGTCATAGCCGCCGATGCGCGTGTCGTCGATAAACACCTGCGGCGTGGTCTTGACCCCCTGCTCCGCCTTGAAGGCGTCCGTCTCCTCCCGTGTCCGCAGCCAGTGGTCCTCGACCACGTAGCCCTCCGTCTTCAGGAGATGTTTAGCCTTTAGACCATAGGGGCAGATGTGCTTGTCCATGACCATTCTGTAGAGAACGGCCTTTTTCGGTGCCTTGGCGAGCATGGTGCAATCCTCTTTCCGGGTTCGCGTCTTCAGCCCTGTGTGGAGAATCCCTATATAGGGTGCGGACCATGGTACGGAGTCAAGCGCATGGCGAAACAGGACGTGACCATCGCCGGCCTTGCCCGGGCAGGCGGCGTGGGCGTGGAGACGGTGCGTTATTATCAGCGCCGCGGCCTGCTGGCTGTCCCGCCCGCAGGCGTGAAGGGCGGGCGTGAACAGGTGCGCCGCTATGGCCCGGAGGCGCTGCGCCAGCTGCGCTTCATCCGCACCGCACAGGCAGCCGGCTTCACGCTCGAGCAGATCCGCGAGCTGCTGGCGCTGGACGCGAGCGAGGATCGACCCCGCGCCCGGGCGCTGGCGCGCGAACAGATCGCCGTGCTCGACCGCAAGATCGCCGAGCTTTCGGCGGCACGCGCGTCCCTTGCCCGTCTGGCGCAGCAATGCGGATCCGGCAGCAGCGGCCCTTGCCCGATCCTCGATGCTTTCGAGCATGGTGGGGAGTGCGGGCATCAGGTCCAGCGCTGAGCGGTGGCGAAAGCCCCCCTCTGGGCTGCCGCCCATCTCCCCCACAAGGGGGGAGAGACCCAGCCGCACGCGCTCGGTCCCTCTTAATGAGGGCCTTCTGAGTCGCGGCCTCTACTCTTAGACGACAGACGCCTCTCAGCACTCTACCGCGCGATATGGAACGAGGAGCCGACCCCACGGTCTCTCCCCCCTTGTGGGGGAGATGGCCGGCAGGCCAGAGGGGGTCTTTGTCCCTCTGGCCATCAGAGGATCTTCACGAACCGGGTGACAGCACCGCCCGGCCCGGAGCGCCTCACCTCAGGTGATGACGCTCGGTTCGGTGCGGCCGGTGCGGGCCTTGATGCCGGCGATCGCATCGGCGGCCTCGATCAGATCGGCAAGCGCGGTCTGGGTCTCGACGTCGTGCTTGGCCGCATCCGGTTCGAAACGCTCGATATAGACGCGCAGTGTCGCGCCCGAGGTGCCGGTGCCGGACAGGCGGTAGACGACGCGCGATCCGCCTTCGAACAGCACGCGGATGCCCTGATTGCTGCTGACCGACTGATCGACCGGATCGTGGTAGGAGAAGTCGTCGGCCTTCTCGACCGTCAGGTCGCCGAAGGTCTTGCCGGGCAGGGTGGCAAGCTGGTCGCGCAGGGCCTGCATCAGCCCGTTCGCCGCGGCCGAATCGACCTCTTCATAGTCATGGCGCGAATAGTAGTTGCGGCCATAGGTCGTCCAGTGCTGGCGGGCGATGTCGAGCACGCTTTCCTGGCGCACGGCAAGAATGTTCAGCCAGAGCAGCACGGCCCACAGGCCATCCTTCTCGCGTACATGGTTGGAGCCGGTGCCGGCGCTTTCCTCGCCGCAGATGGTGGCGAGCCCGGCATCGAGCAGGTTGCCGAAGAACTTCCAGCCGGTCGGCGTCTCGTAGATGCCGATGCCGAGCTTTTCCGCCACGCGGTCCGCGGCGCCCGAGGTCGGCATGGAGCGGGCGATGCCGGCGAGACCCTTTTCATAGCCGGGTGCCAGCTGCGCATTCGCCGCGAGCATGGCAAGGCTGTCCGACGGGGTGATGAAGATACCCTTGCCGATGATCAGGTTGCGGTCGCCGTCGCCATCGGACGCGGCGCCGAAGTCCGGGGCGTTGTCGCCCATCATCTCCTCGTAGAGCGCGCGGGCATGCACGAGGTTCGGATCCGGATGGTGGCCGCCGAAATCCGGCAACGGGACGAAATTCAGCACCGAACCCTTGGTGGCGCCGAGGCGGTTTTCAAGAATTTCCTTGGCATAGGGGCCGGTGACGGCGCTCATCGCATCGAAGACGATGCGGAAGCCGCCTTGCAGCAGGGCCCGGATCGCCTTGAAATCGAACAGGCTTTCCATCAGCTCAGCATAGTCGCTGACCGGGTTGATGACCTGGACGACCATGCCGGACACATCCTGCTCGCCTTCGACGTCGAGGTTGATGTCGGCCACATCGGCGATCTTGTATTCGGAAATGCTCTTGGTGCGTGCGAAGATCGCATCCGTCACCTTTTCCGGTGCCGGGCCGCCATTGCCGATGTTGTACTTGATGCCGAAATCTTCGGTCGGGCCGCCGGGATTGTGGCTGGCGGACAGGACGATGCCGCCGAAGGCCTGGTACTTGCGGATGACATGCGAGGCCGCAGGCGTCGAGAGGATGCCGCCGCGCCCGACGAGGACGCGGCCGAACCCGTTTGCCGCCGCCATCTTGATCGCGATCTGGATGACCTCCCGATTGTAGAAGCGGCCATCCCCACCGATGACCAGCGTCTTGCCTTCAAACCCCTCCAGGCTGTCGAAGATCGACTGGATGAAGTTCTCGGCATAGTTGGTCTGCTGGAACACCGGCACCTTCTTGCGAAGGCCGGAGGTTCCGGGCTTCTGATCGGTGTAGGGTGTTGTCTGCACGGTTTTCGTCATGATTCAACCTTTGGTGAGAAGACGGGAATAAAGCGCAGCATAGGCTCTGGCGCTCCGGTCCCAGGAGACATCGGACGCCATGCCCTGCCGCTGAAGACTTTCCCAAAGCGGCGGCTGACGCCAGAGGGAAAAGACGCGACGGAGTGCGAGCCGCAGTCCGTCGCGGCTCACCGGGGAAAACTGTAGCCCGGTGGCGACACCGGCGGCAAGGGCGGCCTCGTTGGCATCGATGACCGTATCCGCCAGTCCGCCGGTCCGCGCCACGACAGGCACGCAGCCATAGCGCAGGCCGTAGAGCTGGGTCAGCCCGCAGGGTTCGAAGCGGGACGGGATGAGGATCGCATCGGCACCCGCCTGCATCAGGTGCGAGAGCGGCTCGTCATAGCCGAGCACGAGACCGACCTGACCGGGAGAAGCGGCCGCGGCCGTGCGGAAGGCGGCTTCCAGGGCCGGATCTCCCGATCCGAGCACGGCAAGCTGGCCGCCGCCGGACACCAGCGTCGCGATCTCCTCGGCCAGCACGTCCATGCCCTTCTGCAGGGTCAGCCGGCTGATGACGCAGAAGAGCGGCCCATCGCTCTCAACAAGTCCGAAGCGCGTGCGGAGTGCGGCCTTGTTGCGTGCCCGTTCGGCGAGCCCGGTCGGATCGTAGGGTCTGACGATCTGCGCATCGGTCGCCGGGTTCCAGATATCGGTGTCGATGCCGTTGACGATACCGGACAGCGCGTCGACCCGGGCCGAAAGCACGCCTTCGAAGCCCATGCCGAACTCCGGCGTCAGAATTTCCTGAGCGTAGGACGGGCTCACCGTGGTGATGGCCGTTGACGCTGCAAGACCCGCCTTCATGAAGGAGACATCGCCGTAGAACTCGACGCCGTCGATCGCGAAGGCCTGCGGGGGAAGGGCGAGTTCCGGGAAGACCTGCGCCCCGTAGCGCCCCTGGAAGGCGATGTTGTGGATGGTGAAGACGCTCGGCGTCTGTGGCGCCCGGTCATAGCGCATGTAGAGCGGGGTCAGCGCCGCCTGCCAGTCATGCACATGGACAAGATCCGGGACCCAGCCGTCGATCAGCCCCGCCGCAATCTCGGCGGCGGCGAGCGACAGGCCGGCGAAGCGGCGAAAATTATCCGGATAATCGAGGCCGTCGCGGTCAAGATAGGGGCCGCCCGCCCGGTCGAAGAGCGCGGGCGCATCGAGGATCAGAAGGTCGAGACCGGCATGGCTTGCTTCCAGCACGGAGGCCGGGTGGCCGAACAGGCTGTCGAACCCGCCGACGCGGCGGGTTTCCCCGAGCTTGGCCATCACGGCGGGATAGCCGGGCATCAGCGTGCGCATGCGGATGCCCAGGGGGGCGAGCGCGCCGGGGAGCGCGCCCGCGACATCGGCGAGGCCGCCGGTCTTGATCAGCGGAAAGACCTCGGAGGCGACCGAAAGGACCTGCATCGGCTTAGAGATCCAGCTTGTCGAGCATGGCCTGGGTGATCAGGCAGATACCGCCTTCGGAGCGGCGGAAGCGGCGCGCATCGACCTCCGGATCCTCGCCGACGATCAAGCCTTCGGGAATGATCACGCGGCTGTCGATCACCACATTCTTCAGCTGCGCATGCCGACCGACCTTCACATCCGGCAGCACCACGCAGTTTTCGAGCCGCGAATAGGAGTTGATCCGCACGCCGGTGAACAGCAGAGAGCGGTTCAGCGTGGCGCCGGAGATGATGCAGTCGCCGGAGACCAGAGAGGAAATGGCCGACCCGCGGCGGTTCTCGTCGTCATGCACGAACTTTGCCGGCGGCTTGATCTCGGCGAAGGTCCAGATTGGCCAGGTGCTGTCGTAGATATCGAGCTCCGGCGTCACGTGGGTCAGGTCGATATTGGCCTGCCAGTAGGCGTCGATCGTGCCGACATCGCGCCAATAGGCCTCGCGTTCGAAATCGGAGCGCACGCAGGATTCGGCGAAGCGATGGGCGATCGCCTTTCCGTGCTCGACGATATAGGGGATGATGTCCTTGCCGAAGTCCCGGCTCGACTTGTCGTCCGCCGCATCGCGGCGCAGCATGTCCATCAGGAACTTGGTGTGGAAGACATAGATGCCCATCGAGGCGAGCGCCATGTCCGGATTGGACGGGATGCCCGGCGGGTCGGACGGCTTCTCGATGAAGGCGATGATCTGGTCCTTCTCGTCCACATGCATGACGCCGAAGCCGGTGGCTTCCATGCGCGGCACTTCGAGGCAGCCGATCGTCACGTCCGCGCCCGAGTCCACATGCTGCTGCAGCATGAGCTCGTAGTCCATTTTGTAGATATGGTCGCCCGCCAGGATGACCATGTATTCGACGCCGTAATCCTCGATGATGTCGATGTTCTGGTAGACCGCGTCGGCCGTGCCTTCATACCACTGCGTTTCGGAGACGCGCTGGGAGGCGGGCAGAATGTCGAAGCTTTCGTTGCGCTCGGGGCGGAAGAAGTTCCAGCCGCGCTGCAGGTGCCGGATCAGCGAATGCGCCTTGTACTGCGTGGCGACGCCGATACGCCGAATGCCCGAATTGAGCGCATTGGACAGCGCGAAATCGATGATGCGCGCCTTGCCGCCGAAATGCACCGCCGGCTTGGCGCGACGGTCGGTCAGTTCCTTCAGCCGGCTGCCCCGTCCCCCGGCCAGCACATAGGCCATGGCATCGCGAGCGAGCGGTTGGTGTCTTTTCTCCATAGGTACCTCCCATAACGGGTGCCGGTTCCGGATCGTCCTGTCCGGACAGCGACACCTCTCCTCACTACATATGCCTCGTCGGCGCTCAGTCGAACTCAAGCATCAAGGTGGCGAGCGGCGGCAGGGTCACGGTGGCCATGATGGCGCCGGAGCCGGTCCGCGCCGCCCGCACCATGCCGCCATTGCCCTTGCCGCTGCCGCCGTAAATCTCCGCATCCGTGTTCAGGATCTCGCGCCAGCGCCCCTCCGCCGGCAGTGGCAGGCTATAGCTTTCGCGATAGACCGGCGTGAAGTTGGAAACGACCGCCACCATCTTCTCCCCCGGCGCCTTGCGCAGCCAGGCGAAGACCGAGGTCTCGCGTTCGTCGGCCAGCAGCCACTCGAAACCCTCGCCCTCGCAATCGCGGGCATGCAGCGCCGGCTTGTTGCGGTAGGTGCCGTTCAGGTCGCGTACCAGCCGGCGCATGCCCTCGTGGATCGGATATTCGAGCAGGTTCCAATCAAGCCCGCGCTCCTCCGACCATTCGCTCCACTGGGCGAATTCCTGGCCCATGAACAAGAGCTTCTTGCCGGGATAGCCCCACATGAAGCCGTAATAGGCGCGCAGATTGGCGAATTTCTGCCAGTCGTCGCCGGCCATTTTGGCGATCAGCGAGCCCTTTCCATGCACCACCTCGTCGTGGGACAAGGGCAGCACGAAGTTTTCGCTGAAGGCATAGACCAGGCCGAAGGTGAGGTCGTGGTGGTGGTACTTGCGGTGCACCGGCTCGCGCTCGAGATATTTGAGCGTGTCGTGCATGAAGCCCATGTTCCACTTGAAGCCGAAGCCCAGCCCGCCGGCATGGACCGGGGCGGAGACCTTCGGCCAGGAGGTGCTTTCCTCGGCAATGGTCAGGATGCCCGGATGGGTGCCGTAGACCGCCTTGTTCATTTCCTGCAGGAAGCGCACCGCCTCGAGATTTTCATTGCCGCCATACTCGTTCGGCACCCATTCGCCGTGCTTGCGCGAATAGTCGAGGTAGAGCATCGAGGCGACGGCATCGACCCGCAGTCCGTCGAGATGGAACTTCTCGGCCCAATAGAGGGCATTGTTGACCAGATAGGCCATGACCTCGGCGCGGCCGAAATTGTAGATCGCCGTGTTCCAATCCGGGTGATAGCCCTGGCGCGGATCGGCATGTTCGTAGAGGGCCGTGCCGTCGAATTCGCGCAAGCCGTGGGCGTCGGTCGGGAAATGCGCCGGCACCCAGTCGAGAATGACGCCGAGGCCGACCTTGTGGGCGCCGTTGACGAATCGGGCGAAACCTTCCGGCTCGCCGAAACGCGCGGTCGGCGAATAGAGCCCGGTGGTCTGGTAGCCCCAGGATGGGTCATAGGGGAATTCGGTGACCGGCAGAAATTCGATATGGGTGAAGCCCATGTCGACGCAATAGGGGATCAGCCGGGCGGCCAGCTCGTCCCAGGAAAGGAAAGTGCCGTCGTCGCGCTTGGCCCAGGAGCCGGCATGCACCTCATAGATGGAGATCGGCTGGCGGCGGGCATCGACATTTGCCCAATGCGCCCGGTGCGCTTCGTCTTCCCAAGCCTGGGCGATTTCCGGTGTCGTGACGGAGGCGTTCTTCGGCCGCAGTTCGGAGCGGCGAGCGAAGGGGTCGGCTTTCAGCGGCTGCACATCGCCCTGCGGGCCGAGGATTTCGTATTTATAGACCTCGCCGGCGCCGATGCCGGGCAGGAAGATTTCCCAGATCCCGGTGTCCCGGCGCAGGCGCATCACATGGCGCCGGCCATCCCAGCCGTTGAAATCGCCGACGACGGAGACCCGCCGGGCATTGGGGGCCCAGACCGCGAAGTGGAATCCCTCCGCACCCTCATGCTTCAGGGGATGGGCGCCGAGCTTGTCGAACAGCCGCAGGTGCGAGCCCTCGCGGATGTAATAATCGTCCATCGGCCCGAGCACCGGCCCGAAGGAGTAGGGGTCGACCACCACCCATTCGCCGCCCGTATTGCGGGCGCGGTAGCGCACCGGCTGCGGCTTCTTCAGCGCCACCACGCCTTCGAAGACGCCGGCCTCGTGGCGCCGCTTGAGCGTGCCGATCTCCTTGCCGGCCAGCGTTTCGACGCTGACCGTTTCGGCACCCGGAACGAAGCAGCGGGCGATCATTTCCTTCTCCACCGCATGGACGCCGAGCACGGCGAAGGGATCGCCATGCGTGCCCGTCACGAACGCTTCGACTTCCTCCTTCGAAATCGCAGCCTTGATCATGGGGGCATCGTCCTGCGGCAGGAATGTCATCCGGCTCTCCAAATGTCTTTTGCATATTGCCGGATGGTGCGGTCGGACGAGAACCAGCCCATCCGGGCGGTGTTGCGGATCGTCTTGCCGTACCAGCTTCTCGGATCCGTCCAGATCTCGTCCACCTCGCGCTGGGCCTTGGCATAGGCGTCGAAATCGGCCGCCACCATGAACCAGTCGTGATTGTAGATGCCGTCCACCAGCCCGGTGAAGCGGTTGCGGTCGTCGGGCGAGAAGACGCCGGAAGCAATGGCCTGCAGGGCCTGGGCGAGCTCGCGCGACTGTTCGATGACCGCGCGCGGATTGTGCCCTTCCTGGCGAACCTTGGCCACTTCCTCGGCCGTCATGCCGAAGATCTTGATGTTCTCCGCGCCGACGCAGTCGCGCATCTCGACATTGGCGCCGTCCAGCGTGCCGATGGTCAGCGCGCCGTTCAACGCGAACTTCATGTTGCCGGTACCGGACGCTTCCATGCCGGCGGTCGAAATCTGCTCGGAAAGGTCCGCAGCGGGCACCATGATCTCGGCCAGCGACACGTTGTAGTTCGGCACGAAGACCACCTTGAGCAGGCCGCGCACGGCCGGGTCGTGGTTGATCACGCGGGCGACGTCGTTGGCGAGTTTGATGATCAGCTTGGCATTGTGGTAGCTCGGCGCCGCCTTGCCCGCGAACAGCTTGACGCGCGGCACCCAGTCGAGCTCCGGGTGCGAGCGCATCTGGTCGTAGAGCGCGATCGCCTCGATGATGTTGAGGAGCTGGCGCTTGTATTCGTGGATGCGCTTGATCTGGATGTCGAACATGGCGGAGGGGTCGAGGCGCACGCCCATGCGGCTCTGCACCAGCTGCGCGAGCCGGACCTTGTTCTGCCGCTTGATCGCCGCGAACTGTTCCTGGAAGCCCGATTCGTCGGCATAGGCATCCAATGCCTTCAGTGCCTCGGCATCGTCCAGGAAGGCATCGCCGATCGCCTCGCGCACCAGCGAGAAGAGCTTGGGGTTGCACTGCATCAGCCAGCGACGGGGGGTAATGCCGTTCGTCTTGTTGTTGATGCGGGTGGGATAGAGCTTGTGGAGATCGGCAAACACCGTCTCCTTCATCAGCTCCGTATGCAGGGCCGAAACGCCGTTGATCGAATGCGAGCCGACGAAGGCCAGATTGCCCATGCGCACGCGCCGGTCGCCGCTTTCGTCGATCAGCGAGATCGTGCGGATCTGCTGGTCGTCGTAATCCTGGTGCTTGCGGGCCTCGAGAAGCACCTTGGCGTTGATCGCATAGATGATCTGCATATGCCGCGGCAGCAGGCGCTCGAAGAGCGGCACCGGCCAGGTCTCCAGCGCTTCGGGCAGCAGGGTGTGGTTGGTGTAGGAGAAGGTGTGGCGGGCAATGTCCCAGGCCGTGTCGAAGTCCATGCCGTGCACGTCGGTGAGCAGGCGGATCAGCTCGGCGACGGAGACGGCGGGGTGGGTGTCGTTCAGCTGGATCGACACCTTCTCGGGCAGGGAGGTGAAGTCCGGATATTGCTGCAGGTGGCGGCGCAGAATGTCCTGCAGCGAGGCGGAGGAGAAGAAGAACTCCTGGCGCAACCGCAGCTCCTGGCCGGCCGGCGTCGCATCGGCGGGGTAGAGAACGCGCGCCAGGCTCTCGGCCTTGTTGCTTTCGCGCAGCGCGCCGATGTGGTCGCCGGCATTGAAGGCATCAAGCAGGATCGGGTCGATGGGATTTGCGGTCCACAGGCGCAGCGTGTTGGTGCGGGCGCCGCGCCAGCCGACGATCGGCGTGTCGCAGGCCGTGGCGATGACCCGTTCCGCCGGCTTCCAGACGTAACGCGTCATTTCCTCGTCGATATTGACGGTTTCCACCGCGCCGCCGAAGCCGATCTCGTAGGAGCTTTCGCGCCGCTCGAATTCCCAGGGATTGCCGTGGGCAAGCCAGGTTTCCGGCAGTTCCACCTGCCAGCCGTCCGACATCTGCTGGCGGAACAGGCCGTGTACATAGCGGATGCCATAGCCATAGGCCGGAATGCCGACGCTCGCCATGCTCTCCATGAAACAGGCGGCCAGCCGCCCGAGACCGCCATTGCCGAGTGCGGCATCCGGCTCGAGTTCGGCGATGATGTCGATGTCCACACCGAAGGAGGCGAGCGCCTCCTTGAGCTCATCCATCAGCCCGATATTGGTCACGGCATCGCGCATCAGGCGGCCGATCAGGAATTCGAGCGAGAGGTAATAGACGCGCTTCTGCCCTTCGGCATAGGTTTTGCGGGTCGATTCCATCCAGTTGTCGGTGATGCGGTCGCGCACGACCAGGATCGCCGCCGTCAGCCAGTCATGCGGCTTGGCCACCTTGGGGTCCTTGCCGATCCGGTAGGTGAGACGCTCGATGATTTCCTGCGCCAGCACCTGCGCATTGGAGGCACGTGGCAGGGCGTGGGGGATGCTTTCGTTGGGCTGATGCTTGACCATGGCGACGATCGCACCTCTCTCGAACAGGGCCTTGGACCGGGAGGCCATCGGGCAGAACACCCGCGGGCATGTGGCACTCTATGCAACTTTATCAGAGACTTGCAACAAAGCTTTTGAACGAACGGAAAAATCGCAAGTGGCTGAGCAGAGCGGCGGATTCAGGGTGGCCTGTCCGTCCTGACAGATCGGCGCGGCCGCTCTCCCGCGGCACGGGGTTGCGCATTGCGCACCGTCTCGCCCGCCTCTCCTGCCTTAAAGAGCCGTTTATTCCGCCGGTGCGCGCTCCGCGACGGGAACGACATCCACGGCCTGGGCGGTTTCATGGCTGCCATAGCTCTTGAGCACGCCTACCACCGGCGCGACGTCGGAATAGTCGCGGCCATGGCCGACGACGATATGGTCGAGCCCGGTCGGAATGTCGTTGGTCGGGTCCAGCTCGACCCAGCCCATGGTCGCCCCACACCAGACACGCACCCAGGCATGCATGGCGTCCGCGCCTTCCAGCCGCTCCTTGCCGGGTGGCGGCAGCGTGCGCAGGAAGCCGCTGACATAGCCGGCCGGTATGCCCAGCGCGCGCAGCGACAGGATCATCACATGGGCGAAATCCTGGCACACGCCGCTGCGCAGGCGGAAGGCCTGGCGCGGCGTCGAGTCGACCGTGGTGGCCTCCGGGTCGTAAGTGAAATCGGTGTAGATCGCATGACAGAGCGCCGTGGCAATCTGGTGCACGGTCATGCCGGGCTTGGCGATGTCGCGGGCATAGGCGCTGATCGCCGCATCTTCCGTCAGACGCGGACTGGCGCCGAGGAAATGATGCGGCGCATCGGGCGCGACCGACCAGAGCGCGGCGATTTCGGCGGGTAGCCGGTCGAGCTGTGGCGAAAGGTCGACGCCGGGATCGGCGGCCTCCAGCTGCACGCGGGCCTGCATGCGAATCGCCAGCCGATCATGCGCCTTGCGAAACAGGATGGCAGTGGCGGGATTGGCGAAGAAATCGGTGAGGTCGCTGCGCTCGTCGGGGGCCGGCGAGCAGGTCACGCTGCCGGCAATCAGCCTTTGCCGACCTGGGATAGACAGCGGCAGCACGCGCACCAGATGCCGCCCGCCGGAGACCGGCACTTCATAGTCGTAGGTGATGGTGAGGCTGATATCGTAGAGCATGTCAGTTGAGATAGGTCTGGGCGAGAATGTCGGAAAAGCGCTCCAGCTCCTGTTCCAGCCGTTGATAGACGGCCGGTGTCATGCCGTCCGGCGTCATCACCGCCAGCCCGGACTGCAGGCGCACCGCCTCGCGGTAGAAGGGTGACATCTGCCCGTTGACGAGTGCGTTGGGCAATTGCTCGACTTCGGTGCGGATCTCGTTCAGCTGGTAGAGAACCGAGCGGGGATTGAGCGGGTCGAGCGCCAGAAGATCGGTCACCGTCAACGGTGCGGTGTTCACATTGTAGCGCCGGCGGTGGGTCATCACGCTGTCGCCGATCTCCAGCAGCATGTCGAGCGCGCCATCCGGCGCCTTCGGGCCGGACATGTGGCCGAGCAGCCGCGTCATGTGCAGCCCGCGCTCCAGATAGCGCCCGATCGACAGGAAGCGCCAGCCGGTGAAGCGATACATGTTTTCGTGCACGAGACCGGCAAATCCGGCGAGCTTGCGCAGCAGGATGGTCATGGCATGGGTGGCATCATCGCCTCCCTCCACCGTCGACTGGAACTTGCGCACGGTTTTGGCGAGATCGTTAAGCGCCAGCCAGCCATCGGCGGAAAATCGATCGCGGATGTTTCCGGCTGAAAACAGCGCGCTGTCGACATTGGCAACCAGGCTGTCGGGCACGGCCTGTCGCGTGTCGATGTCGAGCGCGGCGAGATAGTCGGTGATGTCCTTGAGCAGCGGCAGGCTGCTGTCGGCGGATTCGGCAAAGCGGCCGTGCCAGGCACGCAGCACCCGGAGCGCCCCTTCCGCCCGCTCGATATAGCGGCCGAGCCAGAAGAGATTGTCGGCCGCGCGGCTGGGCAGGCTGCCGGGCATGGTGCGGATGAAGGTTTCTTCGGCCGGCAGCAGGGTGGTGCGCTCCACCGGCCTGTCGCTGACGATCCAGACATCGGCCGCAGAGCCGCCCGCCTGCATGGTGATCGCCGCCGCGTCCTCGCCGCTCGAGATGCGTGCAAAGCCGCCCGGCATGACCTGCCAGCCCTCGCGCGTGCGGGCGACATAGACCCGCAGGCTCATCGGCCGCGGCGTCAGACGGCCGTTGACCCAGGCCGGCGTGGTGGAGAGCGTCACCAGCTCCTGACCGACCAGCCTGGCCCCATCCGCCTCCAGCCAGTCGGCGATCTTCCCCTTGGCGGTGCTGCGGCTGGAGCCCAGCACGGATTGGCCATTGTCGTCGAAGAAGGGGCGGGTGGAATAGGCCGGGCCGACGACCATCTTGCCGATCGCGGCGGCGACCTCCTCACGCTCCGGCTTCTGCCCGCACCACCAGGTGGCGATGCTGGGCAGGATCTGGTCTTCGCCGAGCAGATGACGACAGATCTTCGGCATGAAGGCCAGGAAGGCGCGCGTTTCCAGAATGCCCGAGCCGAGCGCATTGACGATCGACACGGAGGCGGAGCGCAAGGCGTCCACCATGCCGGGCGTGCCGATATGCGAGCGCTGGTTCAATTCCAGCGGATCGGCAAAGCTCGAATCGAGCCGCCGCCAGAGAATGCCGACCGGCTTCAACCCGGCCACGGTCCGCACCATGACGCGGCCGTTGACGACTGTCAGATCCTCGCCTTCGAGCAGCATGAAGCCGAGATAGCGGGCGATATAGGCATGTTCGAAATAGGTTTCGTTGTTGAGGCCTGGGGTCAGGATCGCGATGCGGTCTTCCGGGGTGCGCTTGCGGCTCTGCAGCGCATCCCGGAAGGCGCCGAAAAAGCCCGCCAGGCGATGCACATGGCTTTCCGCGTAAAGGTCGGAGAAGGCGCGCGTGGTCGCCACGCGGTTTTCGAGCGCGAAGCCGGCGCCCGAGGGCGCCTCCGTGCGGTCGGCCAGCACCCACCAGTTCCCGTCCGGCCCCCGGCCGATCTCGAAGGAACAGAAATGCAGGAAATGGCCATCGGCCGGGCGGATGCCGACCATCGGGCGCAGGAATTCGGGATTGCCGGCCACCAGGGCCGGCGGCAAGAGCCCCTGCGCCACCAGCCTGTTCTCGCCATAGATATCGGCGCAAATCCGCTCCAGAAGCTCGACACGCTGGATAAGGCCGCGCGACAGCGTCTGCCACTCGCGATCGTCGATCAGCACCGGGATATGGGAAAGCGGCCAGTTGCGCTCCGAGGTCTCCTTGCTTCCGTAAGCTCGGTAGAACACGCCGGCGTCGCGCAGATAGCGGTCGGCGCGGGCGAAGCGGTTGGCGAGTTCGGAGGCGTCCATGCGCCCAAGCGTGGACAGGAGATGCTGCCAGACAGGCCGCACCGCGCCGGAGGGATCGACCATCTCGTCGGCAATGCCGGGCAGGGCGGCATAGCCGGAGACCGCGTCCGTCGCGTTCCGCTTGCCGATCATGTCTGCGTCCGCTGTTCCCTGCTTCGCCATTCCGCCGCCCATGTCCGGTCTTGCGACCGGTATTCCCCTTGTCCGTCACGCGCCCAGGCCAGGCTGGGCACCCCATGTCGAGAACCGGGCCCGCAAGCCGCGCCCGCCCTTCGCTTCAGCCGAAGCGCAGTCCGGATGAGGCCCGGTGCCGCGAACCGCGCCTCCGCTTGTCAGAGGCCGGCCGGACGTCGCAGGTCGAGCGTCATCGGGAATTCCGCGGTTGGCGGTTCAGGAACGAGGCCGAAGCTGCCGGCCGTGTGCCCCCATGGTTCGAACCGCGCCAGGCGCCGGGCCTCGGCTTCGTTGCCGTTGACCGGGAACGTATCGTAGTTGCGGCCGCCGGGATGGGCAACATGGTAGATGCAGCCGCCGATCGAACGGCGCGACCATGTGTCGTAAATGTCGAAAGTCAGCGGCGTATTGACCGGCAGGACCGGGTGAAGGCCGGCGGCTGGCTGCCAGGCCTTGTAGCGCACGCCGGCAACCGAAACTCCGCCCTGGCCGGTGGCGCTCAGCGGCACCGACCGGCCGTTGCAGGCCACCGTGTAGCGGTCCGGATTGGCGGCCTCGAAGCGCACCTGCAGCCGCTCGACCGAGCTGTCGACATAGCGAACCGTGCCGCCGATCGCGCCCTGCTCGCCCATGACATGCCAGGGCTCCAGGGCCTGGCGCAGTTCCAGCTTCGTGCCTTCGTACTGAACCTCGCCGCAAAAGGGGAAGCGGAATTCGAGCTGCGCCTCGAACCATTCCGGGCGCAGGTCGAACCCATTCTGCCTGAGGTCGGCCAGCACGTCGAGGAAATCGGCCCAGACATGATGCGGCAGCATGAAGCGATCATGCAGGACCGTGCCCCAGCGCGTCAGTCCGCCTTCGGCGGGGTTCAGCCAGAAGCGGGCGATGAGCGCGCGCACCAGGAGCTGCTGGGCAAGCGACATGCGGGCGTTCGGCGGCATTTCGAAGCCGCGGAATTCCACCAGCCCAAGCCGCCCCGTCGGCCCGTCCGGCGAAAACAGCTTGTCGATGCAGATCTCGGAGCGATGGGTATTGCCGGTGACATCGGTCAGCAGGTTGCGGAACAGCCGATCGGTCAGCCAGGGCAGAGGCGCGGACCCACGGCCCGGCGCCGGCACCTGCGCCATGGCGATCTCGAGCTCATAAAGACTGTCATGGCGCGCCTCGTCGATGCGCGGCGCCTGGCTGGTCGGGCCGATGAACATGCCCGAGAACAGGTAGGAGAGCGAGGGATGGCGCTGCCAGTGCAGGATCAGGCTTTTGAGAAGATCCGGCCGGCGCAGGAAGGGACTGTCGTTCGGGTTCTGCCCGCCGACCACCACATGATTGCCGCCCCCGGTGCCGGTATGGCGGCCATCGATCATGAACTTGTCGGCACCGAGCCGTGACTGGCGCGCCTCTTCGTAGATCGCGGTGGTGATGTCGACGCAATCCTGCCAGGTGGCGGCCGGATGCACGTTGACCTCGATGACGCCCGGATCCGGCGCGACGCGCATCACATTGATGCGCTCGTCCTGCGGCGGCGCATAGCCCTCGATATGAACCGCGACGCCGAGTGCGGCGGCCGCGGATTCAGCGGCGGCAATTAGATCGAGATAGTCCTCGATCCGCTCCACCGGCGGCATGAACACGCAGAGCCGTCCATTCTGCGGCTCCACCGTCATGGCGGTGCGCACGGAGCCGCTGATTTCGCCCAGCACCTGTTCATTGCGCATCTGCTGCGGCTCGGCCGCGCGGAACGAGGCTTCCGCCATGGCGCGGGCGGGGTTGGCATCATAGTGCGGCAGCGGATCGCGGGGGATGGTCGGATCGGCCTCGTGGATATAGGGGAAGCGCGACGGCGGAATATAGGGCAGGGCGCCGAGCGGAATGCGGTAGCCGACGGGGGAATCTCCGGGCACGAGGAAGATCTTGCCACGCCGCGTGCGCCAGCGCTCGCTCATCCATTTGCGCCCGGAGGATCTGCTGTTCCAGGCCTGGACAGGCAGGACGAAGCCGGTCGGCACCGTCAGTCCCCGGTCGAAGACGCGCGCAAGCCGCGTTCGCTCCTCCGGGTCCTTGAGCTTGGAATTGGAGGGATCGACATTGTCCGGCAGGCTCGCTTCCTTGATGATCCACTCGGCCGGATCCTCATAGGCCGGGAGTACGAGATCGGGCTCGATTTCCAGCGCGGCGGCGATGCCCTTCAATAGCGCTTCGGCTTTTTCAGGGGTCGCGTCGTCGCTCGCCGTCTCCCGGGCAATCAGGTCCGGATCGGACCAGATCGGCACGCCGTCCTTTCGCCAGTAGAGCGAGAAGGTCCAGCGCGGCAGGCTCTCGCCCGGATACCATTTGCCCTGGCCATAATGCAGGAAGCCGCCGGGGGCGAAGCGATCGCGCAGGCGGCGGATCAGCATGTCGGCGCGGGCCCGCTTGGTCGGGCCGACGGCATCCGTGTTCCATTCGCCGGATTCGAAGTCGTCGATCGAGACGAAGGTCGGCTCGCCGCCCATGGTCAGCCGCACGTCGTTGCGTGTCAGAACCTCGTCCACCTCGGCGCCCAGCCGGTTCAGCGCCTCCCAGCTTTCGTCCGAAAAGGGCTTGGTGATGCGCGGATGTTCGGCAACGCGGGTGACCGTCATCTCGAAGGCGAAGTCGGTCTTCGTCTCCGGATCGCCGGAGAAGCCGCCCGAGATCGGCGCGGCATTGCGATAGTGCGGGGTTGCCGAAAGGGGAATATGGCTTTCGCCCGTCAGCAGGCCCGAGGTCGGGTCCAGGCCAACCCAGCCGGCCCCCGGAATATAGACCTCGCACCAGGCATGGAGATCGGTGAAATCCACCTCCGTGCCGGAGGGGCCGTCGAGTGCCTTGAGATCGGGCGCGAGCTGGATCAGATAGCCGGAGACGAAGCGGGCGGCGAGGCCCAGATGGCGCAGGATCTGCACCAGCAGCCAGGAGGAATCGCGGCAGGAGCCGAGCGCCTTGGTCAGCGTTTCCTCGGGCGTCTGCACGCCGGGCTCCATGCGGATGACATAGTTGACCGCCTGCTGGAGCTTGAGATTGATCGCGACGACGAAATCGACCGTATTGACCGGATCGCGCGGAATGGTGTCGAGATAGGCCTGCAGCGCCGGCCCTGCCGGCTCCGGCGTGCGGTAGATGGAGAGATCCTCACGGATCTCCTCCGCATAGTCGAAGGGCCAGGTTTCCGCACTTTCCTCGACGAAAAAGTCGAAGGGATTGTAGACAGTCATATCGGCGACGAGATCGACCTCGATCTTCAGTTCGCGCACCGGATCGGGAAAGACGTAGCGGGCGAGGTAATTGCCGTAGGGGTCCTGCTGCAGCGTCACGAAATGATTGGCGGGCGTGACCTTCAGCGAGTGGCTGAGAACCTTGGTCTTGGAATGCGGCGCCGGCTTGAGCCTGATGACCTGGGGACCGAGCCGGACCGGCCGATCATAGGTGTAATGGGTCAGGTGATAGATGCTGGCTTTGATCGACATGCAGGTCCCGGTCTGTCCGTGACGGCTCTCTCCGTCCAGGCCAGACTGTGTGCAATGCACGCAAATAAAGCAAGGCTGAAAAAAGCGGCATGTCAGCCGCTGCTTGAATGTCGGACGATGCGCAGACAGCAAAACGCCGCCGCCTGCGCAAGGCAGGGGCGACGCTTAGAGGTTCGAAACGAGCCTTATTCCGGGAGGATGCGGACGGCGCCGCGGTCGGCCGAGGTGGCGAAGGCGGCATAGGCCTTGAGGGCCGTCGTTACTTTGCGCTTGCGCTCCTCCGCCGGCTTCCAACCCCTCTGGTCCTGCTCGGTGCGGCGTACTGCCAATTCATCCTCCGGCACGCGCAACGAGATCGTCCGGTTCGGGATATCGATGTCGATCATGTCGCCGGGGCGCACGAGCGCGATCAGGCCGCCATTGGCCGCTTCCGGCGAGACATGGCCGATCGACAGGCCCGAGGTGCCGCCCGAGAATCGGCCGTCGGTGATGAGCGCGCAGGCCTTGCCGAGGCCCTTCGACTTCAGATAGCTGGTCGGATAGAGCATTTCCTGCATGCCCGGTCCGCCCTTCGGGCCTTCGTAGCGGATGACGACGACATCGCCGGCCACGACCTCGTTGGAAAGAATGCCCTTCACCGCCGCATCCTGGCTTTCGAAGACCTTGGCGGGACCGGAAAACTTCAGGATCGATTCATCGACGCCGGCCGTCTTCACGATGCAGCCATCGACCGCCAGGTTGCCCTTGAGCACGGCAAGGCCGCCATCCTTCGAGAAGGGATGCTGCGCGTCGCGGATCACCCCGCCTTCGCGGTCGAGGTCGAGCTCCTTCCAGCGGGCGCTCTGGGAGAAGGCGACCTGGGTCGGGACGCCGCCGGGTGCGGCGCTGAAGAGCTCGAGTGCGGCCGGGTTGTCGGTCACGGCGATATCCCACTGGGACAGCGCCTCGCCCAGCGTCTTCGAATGAACAGTCGGCAGATCGGCATTGATCAGCCCGGCCCGGTTGAGTTCGCCGAGGATTGCCATGATGCCACCGGCCCGGTGCACGTCTTCCATATGCACGTCCGATTTCGCGGGCGCGACCTTGGAGAGGCAGGGCACCTTGCGCGACAGACGATCGATGTCGTCCATGGTGAAGTCGAGCTCGGCCTCATGCGCGGCGGCGAGGATGTGCAGAACCGTGTTGGTCGAGCCGCCCATGGCGATATCGAGCGCCATGGCATTCTCGAACGCGCCCTTGGAGGCGATGGTGCGCGGCAGGGCGGTGGTGTCATCCTGTTCATAGTAGCGGCGGGCGAGCGAGACGATGTCGCGCCCGGCCTTGAGGAACAGCTTTTCGCGGTCGGAATGGGTGGCGAGCGTGGAGCCGTTGCCGGGCAGCGACAGGCCGAGCGCTTCCGTCAGACAGTTCATGGAATTGGCCGTGAACATGCCGGAGCAGGAGCCGCAGGTCGGGCAGGCGGAGCGCTCGATGGTCTTGACGTCTTCTTCGGACACGCGCTCGTCGGCGGCGGCCACCATGGCGTCGACCAAGTCGAGCGCATGGATCTTGCCGTCGGACAAGAGCACCTTGCCGGCCTCCATCGGCCCGCCGGACACGAAGATCGCCGGAATGTTCAGCCTGAGCGCCGCCATCAGCATGCCGGGGGTGATCTTGTCGCAGTTGGAGATGCAGACCATGGCGTCGGCGCAATGCGCATTGACCATATATTCGACCGAGTCGGCGATCAGCTCGCGCGAGGGCAGCGAGTAGAGCATGCCGTCATGACCCATCGCGATGCCGTCATCGACGGCGATCGTGTTGAATTCCTTGGCGACGCCACCGGAAGCCTCGATCTCGCGCGCGACCAGCTGTCCGAGATCCTTCAGATGCACGTGACCGGGCACGAACTGGGTGAAGGAATTGACCACCGCAATGATCGGCTTGCCGAAATCGCTGTCCTTCATGCCCGTCGCGCGCCAGAGGCCGCGCGCGCCGGCCATGTTGCGGCCGTGGGTGGTGGTCCGGGAACGATAAGCGGGCATGGGTGTCATCCTCGTATGGGGAGGCGGACAGGCGGCGCGAAATCGCGTCTCTGCCGTCGATTGCGGCGCTTCCTAGCGCAAAAGTCCTGCGCAGTCACGGCTTTCCTTATCGCACATCGCCGTGAAATCCGGGGCGAAACGGACCTCGACACGCGCGATCTCACCCATTTGGGTGATGCGCGACACGCCTGCCTTGTGCTCTCTGGCCGTGTCGGACACTTTGCTAAAGCCGGCCGCCTTGGCCCCTCTCCGGTTTGGAGAGGGGTTTTTGTTTCGGCACCTGATGGAAGCGCCGGGTCAAGAGGAACCAAGGCCGGGGCTTGCCTGTTGAGGGGGCGGCTCTCGCCCTCTCCCGTGATCGCTCCGATCACCAACCCGAAAAAGGCTCCGTCCGCCCCGATGACCACACCGCTCGCGACCTACCGTCTCCAGTTCCGGGACGGCATGACCTTCGATCGTGCCCTTACCCTCGTGCCCTACTGGCAGTCGCTCGGCATCAGCCATCTCTACGCCTCGCCGATCTTTTCGGCGACCGAAGCCTCCACGCACGGCTATGATGTCACGGATGCCAATGCCTTCGATCCGGCGCTGGGTGGGCGCGAAGGCTTCGATCGGCTGTCCAAGGCGCTGAAGCAGGCCGGGATCGGGCTCATCCTCGACATCGTCCCCAACCACATGGCGGCCTCGCTCGAAAATGCCTGGTGGCGCAGCATCGTTACCTGGGGCGAAGAGAGCCCGCATGCGGCCTTCTTCGACGTCGACTGGAGCCGGCCTCTGACCCTGGCCGTGCTCGGCCAGGATTTCGACGCGGCGGTGGAGGCAGGCGAGATCACGCTGGCGCTCGATGAAGAGGGCGGGCCGGCGCTCGCCTATTACGAAAACCGGTTCCCGCTGACACCGCCGTCGCAGGCCGCAGCCCTCGAAGGCGCGCCGGGCGCGCTTTCTGCCAAGCTCGCCGCGCTTGCCGCATCCGCGACGCCGGAAGACGAGGCGGTGCGGGTAAAGACCGCAAAGGGCTTGATTGCCGAGGATGAAAAGGGCCGCGAGGCGCTCGACGCCTATCTGAAGAGCCTCGACGCCACGCGCGTCCGTGCGCTGCACGAGGCCCAGCCCTATCGGCTCGTGCACTGGAAGGTGGCGGCGAGCGGGCTCAGCTATCGCCGCTTCTTCGAGGTGGCGGGCCTGGCCGGGTTGCGCGTGGAGGATGAGGATGTGTTTCAAGCCGCTCATCGGCTCGTTCTCGATCTCGTGCGCGACGGCACGATCGACGGGCTGCGCATCGACCATGTCGACGGGCTCGCCGATCCCGCCGCCTATCTGCAGCGCCTGCGGGCGGCGATCGGCCCGGATGTCTATCTGGTCGTCGAAAAGATCATCGAAGGTGAGGAGACCCTTCCGGCCGACTGGCCGATCGAAGGGACGACGGGCTACGAATTCATTGCCGCACTGACCCATCTTTATGTCGACCATGGCCAGATGCCGGTACTCGATGCGGCCTATCGGCGCTTCATCGGCTCCGACACTGCCTATGAGGCCATGCTGCTCGAGGCCAAGCAGCTGATGCTCGACCGCAATTTCGAAGGCGAAGTTCGCCGTCTCGTCTCGCTCGGCCGTCAGGCTCTGCCGGATGTTTCGGAGGCGGCGTTCGGTCAGGCGCTGAAGGCGCTGATCTCCGCCTTTCCGGTCTATCGCACCTACGGCACCAGAGAGGTCCTCTCCTCGGCCGACAAGGCTGTCCTCGATCGCTCTGCGAGCCAGGCGGCGGAGCGGCTCGACGCGGAGGGGAAGCAGGCGCTCTCCGCCCTTGTCTCCCTGCTCTCCGGCACCGTGGACGGGCCGGCCTTCGAGTTCCGCAGCCGCTTCCAGCAGCTTTCCGGCCCGGTGATGGCCAAGGCGATGGAGGATACCGCCTTCTACCGCTACAACCGGTTCCTGGCCCTCAACGAAGTGGGAGGGCATCCCGACGAGGCGGAAATGTCGATCGAGGCGTTCCATCACCTGATGGCGCGCCGGCTTGAGGAACAGCCGCTCGGGCTTTCCACCACCTCGACCCATGATACGAAGCGGGGCGAAGATAGCCGCGCCCGGCTCTATGCGCTGAGCGAGATCCCCGACATCTGGAGCAAGGCCGTGGAGCGCTGGCATGAGATCAATGCCGGCCATGTCCGGACCTTGTCGGACGGCCCGGCACCGGAGCCGGCGCTGGAATGGGCGCTCTATCAGGCGCTCGCCGGCTGCTGGCCGGAGGAGCTGGAGATTTCTGATCGCGACGGGCTCGCCGCTTTGTCCGAGCGTTTTGCCGCCTATGTGGAAAAGACGATCCGCGAGGCCAAGCTGCGCAGCGACTGGTCGGACGTCAACGAAGACTACGAATCCGCTGTCAAGGATTTTGCCGCGGCGCTGCTCTCGCCGGACAATGCGGCCTTCCTCAGCGATTTTTCCAGGACGCTGGCGCCGATCCGACTGGCCGGTCTCTACAACAGCCTCAGCCAGACTGTGGTGAAGATGGCCGCACCCGGCGTCCCGGATGTCTATCAGGGGTCGGAGCGGGCGGATTTCAGCCTCGTCGATCCCGACAATCGCCGCATGCCGGATTATGAGACGATCGCAGCCTTCCTCACGCGCTCGGACACCGTGTCGCTCGACCCGGCTGCGCTCTCTTCCGGCCAAGCCAAGGTGGCGCTGACGGCGCGGCTGATCGCCGCGCGCAAGGCGGCACGCGCACTCTTCGAGACCGGCCGCTACGAGCCGCTGACCCTCTCGGGAGCATGCGCCGAGAAGCTGGTCGCCTTCGCCCGCATGGCGGAGGGCGAGGCGGTTCTCGCCGTCGCGCCTTGCCGCGTCGCGCGACTGGTGAGCGAGGGGACGATGCCGGAAGAGGCCTTCAGCGGGGTGACGCTGCGTCTTCCCGAAGTCTTGGCCGGTCGCCGCTACCGCGATGCGGTCAGCGGTGCGGAAGTGACATTGTCTGCAGAGCTGCCTTTGTCCGACCTGCCGCTCGCCCCCTACGCAGTGTTGATTCGCGCCTGATCGTCATGCCGGAACCTTTGCCCGACCCGCGGCGTTTAATCGCGCCGCGGGGCTTGTGCTGCGGTCGCGAGGCAGGGGAATGGATTTGTTTCACGCAGACGGACTGGGCACGGCAACGCCTTCGATCATCCGGGTGGGCGAGAATGCCTGGAAGCAGGAAAAGGCCGAGCGACTGGCGCTGCTTGTCGATGGCGAGGCCTATTTTCACGTTCTCGATCAGGCGCTCCGCCAGGCGCGCCACGCGATCACCATTCTCGGTTGGGATTTCAATCCCGACATCCGGCTGCGACCGGCCGAGCCCGAGAGCCCGACGCTCGGCGATCTGCTTCTCTCCCTGGTGGAAGCCAACCCCGATCTCACCGTGCGTGTCCTCGTCTGGGCGATGGGGCCGCTTTATTCCGGCAAGTCGCTGAAGCTGTTCCGCAAGACCGGCTGGGCTGCCCATCCGCAGATCGACCTGCAGTTCGATACCCATCATCCCCTGCGCGGCTCGCACCATCAGAAGGTCGTCTGCATCGACGATGTCCTCGGCTTCATCGGCGGGATCGACCTGACGGCACGGCGCTGGGACGACAGCCGCCATGCGGCAACCAACCCCTTGCGGCGAACGCCGGATGGCGAAGCCTATGAGCCGGTTCACGATATGCAGGCCGTGCTCTCCGGTCCGGCGGCGCGCATGCTCGGCGATCTGTGCCGCGACCGTTGGGAAGCCGCCACCAGCACCCTCATGCCGGTGACCGAGGGGGCCGCACCCATCTGGCCTGAAGGCGTCGAGCCGATGGTCACCGACTGCCCGGTGGCACTCGCCCTGACCAAGCCGGAAATGGAAGACGGCGAGGGCCGCCGCGAGTCGATCCACCTCCTTGTGGATGCCCTGAAGGCTGCCAGGAAGACCGTCTATATCGAGGCGCAGTATCTCGCCGCCTTCGGCATCGCCGACATCCTGATCGAGCGCCTGGCCGACCCGGAGGGGCCGGAGGTGCTGATCGTGGTGACCCGCATCTCTCACGGCTTCGTGGAGAAGGTGATGATGGGCAACAATCGCGACCGGCTGATCCGGCGCCTCAAGCGGGCCGATCCCTATGATCGGCTGCGGGTCATGTATGCCACCGTGCCCTCCGACAATCCGGAGGATGAGGACGGCCGTCAGGAAATCCTCGTTCATTCCAAGCTGGTGCTCGTCGATGACAGCTTCCTGCGTCTCGGCTCGTCCAATCTCAACAATCGCTCCGAAGGCTTCGATACGGAGGCGGACATCGCCGTCGAGGCGCGCAATGCGGAGGAGATCCGCGCCTTCCGCGCGATGCGCATGCAGCTGATCGCCGAACATATCGGCGCGACGCCGCAGGCCGTCGAGGCAGCGATCCTGCAGCTCAAATCCATGCATGACGGGCTCGAATCCTTAAACGGCGGCCCACGCCGGCTCTGCCATTTCGAGATCGATCTGGCGGAAGGCGCGCAAGATCCGCTGATCGGCACCGATCTCGTCGATCCGCCGAGCCCGGTGCGAACCCTCAACCGCCTGCGACGCGGCGCCGGTGCTCTCGCCAGCCGAGTCCGCAGCCTGTTCTAGGCGTCAAAAGGCGCGTCTCTCGCTATCGCGCTTGCTCATCCGGCCCGGGAGAGGAGCTTCCCTTCGCCGTTCGCGTCATGAGCAGCGACCGGGGCCCCGTTGTTGTCGGATGGCTGCACCGGATCGGCGCCCGTGGCGTGCACCGCAATCGACTGCTGCAAGGCCCGCAGCGCATCGCGCAGCTGCGCCACCGATCTGTCGCAGGCCGCATCCATGCCATGCGCCCTGACCGCTGCGGCCCGATCTGCCCGCGATGATAGGCGTTGTGCCCGAACCCGGTCTCGGAAGGCGGCAAGCCTTTCCGTGGTGTAGGAGGCGGCATCTGGATGATGCGGGAGACAGGCCTGTTCCGCGCGCGCATTGGTCGCGCTACGCTTGCCCATCCAAGCATCCAGGCTCTCGAGAAAAGAGCCAAGTCGTGTGGCTGTCCTGATGGCGATGCTCCGCATCTTGGCCCTCCAGAAATCGGTCACGGAGGAGGATGCGGACAATTTGTTGAGGAAGTGCTTATGCGCGCGCTGTTTTCGCTCCGGTCTCGATGATCAACTCAGGAGCGTGAGGGGAGTGCATCGGGTTCGATCGTTTGGCGGGTCTCGCTCTTCCGGTCCTGACCCGGCTTTCCCTTCATCACCATCTCGCTGATGAGGAAGGTCGGCAGGCCGATTGCGAGCGGGATGAAATAGTAGATGACGCGGAAAGCGATCACCGCGGCCACCGATTCGGCACCGGGGAGGATATGGGCGACGGTCGCTTCCAGCACGCCGATGCCGCCCGGCACATGGCTGATGATCGCCGCGACATTGGCGATGATCGAGACGGAGGCGACCTTCAGATAGCTGGCTTCGGCAAAGGCCGAAAGCATCTGGTGCAGGCTGGCGGCCACGAAGGCGAAGTTGATCGTGCCGACCAGGATCTGCGCGGCCGCGATCGGCAGGCTCGGCATTTCGAAGCTCCAACTGCGCAGCTTCAGCGGCGCCTTCACCACGGCTGCCAGCACGAGATAGACGACCGGTGCAATCAGCGAGACAATGCCGATCATGAAGATGGCGCTGCGCGACAGGCCGGTCATGTCAGCGGCATCCTGCGGGCGCAGCAGCAGGCTGGCGCCGCCGAGCGTCATCAGACCCAGCGCCACCGTGACGCCGCAAAACAGCACGATCTTGGTGACATCCTCGGTCGTCAGGCCCCAGCGCGCGTAATACCGGTAGCGGACGGCGCCGCTGCTCAGCGCGGCAATGCCGACATTGTGGCCGATGGACAGGCTGACAAACGAGGCGAGCGCCGTCTTGTAGAGCGGCAGCCGCTTGCCCGTATAGCGCACGCCCAGCGCATCGAAGCAGGACAGGCAGGCATAGGAGGCGAAAGCGAAGGCGAGACCGAGCAGCAGATGGCTTAGCGGAATGGCGCGCATGGCGCTCCAGATCTCGTCCAGCGTATATTGCCGCAATGTCTGGAACAGCAGGTAGCCGGCGCCGATGACGGCAGCCACAACAACGACGCGGAGAAGGAGGCGGAGGTTCATGAGCGGGATCTCGACTGCGGAAAGCCGGCGGGCTGACAAGGCAAGGGCAGGGGGGCGAGAGCGCCTGCGTCCTTTCCCCGACGAATGCCGGCGAGATGATGGAACGAAATGAAGGGCCGAAGGGTTCCGAGCCCCATGAGCCTTCCGCCCTCTCTGTCAACCGCTCCTGCCGGCGCCGCCTTCTTGCCTGCGGCCGAGCTGCGCATCGTCACCTACAATGTCCACAGCTGCATCGGCACGGATCGCCGCCTCGACCCGGCGCGGATCGCGGATGTGCTCGCAAGCCTTGAGCCGGATGTCGTCGCCCTGCAGGAGCTCGATGTCGGGCGCCGGCGGACGGGCGGCATCGACCAGGCGTTTGCAATCGCCGAGGCGATGAAGATGGCGTCGCATTTCCATCCCGCCCTTCTGGTCCGGGAGGAAAAATATGGCGATGCGATCCTGACCAGCCTGCCTTCGCGGCTGGTGAAAGCCGGTCCGCTGCCTTCGGTCGGTGAGCCGCGGGGTGCGCTATGGCTTGAAGTGATGGTCGGCGAACAGCCGGTTCACATCTTCAACACGCATTTCGGCCTTCGCCGCACCGAGCGGATCCGCCAGGCGGAAGCCCTGACCGGGCCGGACTGGATCGGCGCCGCGCAGCAGATCGGGGGGCCGATCGTGCTCGCCGGGGATTTCAACGCTATTCCCTCCTCGCCCGGCTATCGCCGTCTGGCGGCAGCCCTTCGCCCGATTACGCAGCATGACGGGCGGCTGCTTGCGCCGACTTTTCCGTCCCGCTTCCCGCTCCTCAGGCTCGACCATCTCTTCGTGTCGGAGGGGGTGACGGTTGTCTCCGCCGCCCCGGTTCGCACGCCGCTGACGGGCCTGGCGTCGGACCATCTGCCGCTGCAGGCGCAGCTGCGCCTTACCACCGGAACCATCCCGGCGCCCGGCCGTTGACCCTGATACCAGGAAAGGAGACCACCATGCCCAATCGTGATCCGCTTCCCACGCCCGACAGCGAAACGCCGCGCGGCCCGATTTCGACGCCCGGCATTCCGGACCGCGGCCAGGACAAGCCGGCCGTACCCCCGGTGATCGAGCCCGGTGACACGAAGAATCCGAACGATCCGGTGCTCAATCCGGCACTTCTGCCGATCGGCGACCCGGCCTCGATGGCGTAAGTCTGTCGACACTATTTGAAAAAGCCGCTCCGGGCGACCGGGGCGGCTTTTCTTGTGAGGGGCGTCCGGGTTTCTAAAGGCTCCCGCTCCCCTCGAAGTAGCTTGGATACTGCACGACCTCAGGGTCAGGCTTTCGCGGCTCCGAGGGCACGTCTTCGCCCTCATCGCCGCCGTCAAGAAAGCCATGGGTGCGCATCCATTCTCTCAAGATCGAGCGGATCGCGGTTTCACGGTCGATGCCGCGGCGCGCGCACAGCGCCTGAAGCGCCTGTTCGAGATCATCGGGAAAAGACGTCATCAGGGGCTCCTCGCTAGGAGGCGCGGGCGTCGATTGCCGCCCGGTCTCCACTCTCTCCGCTCTCAACGCTTAAAAATCGTCACCGTTCCCGGGAAGCGTCCGATCGAATGCCGCCTATTTGCGGTCCGGATCATGCGTGTGGTGCGTATCGTGCTCGCCGCCGCCGCCCGAGACCTTGCTGTGGGCGCGCTGGTCGGACTCTGCGCCCGGCTTATGGGGGTCGAGCGGTGCTTTCGCATTTTCGTGCGAGGAGCCGGGGCCGCCTTGGCGAATCGTGTTCGGATGTTTGGTGGACGTGGACATTGTCTCTCCTTTTGGCTGTCAGGCGCCCCCCGCGTGCTGCATGGACAATGCGGCAGGGCGCGCAGGAAGGGCAGCGCCAAAAGAGGCAGGCGCAGCCGCATGCTGCCGTCGCGCCGCCTCAGCGGTCCTGCTGGTAGCCCTGGTGGGTGGTGTTGACCTTGCTGTTGCCCTGCTGCCCCATCTTGTCGGGGTTGTCGGTCGGGCTCGAGGCCTGCTGCTCGCCGGTCTTCGCCGGTGCGCCATCGCCGGAGCCCTTGGGGCTGCGGTTGCTGGAAGGAACGGGCGGTAATCTGCTGCTCATGATCGGTCTCCGCATTCAAACTGCGGATGCGCGATGGCATCCTCACGCAGACAACCGACGGGGCGGAGGGATGTTCCGCGCAAGATGCGATCGACCGAAGCTCACAGGAGCGGCTTACGGATTTTTGGAGACGAGATGGAGGCGAAGCGCGGGCTCGCAGCTACGCGCTTCCTGCCCACTGCCTCTTCGAGTAGCAGCGCAGTTTCGACAATGAAATGAAGAGGTTCGGATGGTGGGCGTGACAGGGATTGAACCTGTGACCCCTACGATGTCAACGTAGTGCTCTCCCGCTGAGCTACACGCCCATCCGATGCGGCGCATAGACCACAAAACCCTTTGAGGCGTCAATAGGCATCGTGATGCTTTTTTGACGGCCCCGGGCGTGGTCCTGCCGGCGAGCCTCAGGCGGCCAGCATCTTGTTCACTTCGTCCACCAGATCGCGCAGGTGGAAGGGCTTGGAGAGCACCTTGGCATCCTTCGGCGCCTTGGAGTCCGGGTTGAGCGCCACGGCGGCGAAACCGGTGATGAACATGACCTTGAGGTCGGGGTCGAGTTCGGTGGCACGCCGCGCCAGCTCGATCCCGTCCATTTCCGGCATGACGATATCGGTCAGGAGAAGCGAGAAGGGTTCTTCACGCAGCCGGTCATAGGCGCTGGCCCCGTTGTCGAAGGACAGGACCTTGTAGCCTGCCTTTTCGAGCGCCTTCACGAGGAAGCGGCGCATATCATTATCGTCTTCTGCGAGGAGAATTTTCGGATTCATGGATTTCCAGCCGTTGCTGTCTAAGTCTTATCATACTGCCGGGGGAGGTCGGTCGCATCATGAAACCGCCTCGGCGTAAATATCCCGTGAAGACGGCAGGTCAAGGCCTGATGGCTCGAGCCTTCGCGCCTTCCCGTTCTTGCACAGACTATGGACACAAAGGAGCACGGCTGGCAACATGCTCCGACGCAGCATATGACGGGATGGTAAAAGGTTCGCAATGGAGGAGAGTCCCGATCTGTTCGAAATCCGCGAACCCTTGAACCAGACCATTCCCTTCGTTCTGAACTCCCCGCATTCCGGCCGTATCTACAGCCCCGCCTTCCTGGCCCAGTCCCGTCTCGACCCGCTGGCGATCCGCCGGTCGGAGGATCATTATGTGGAAGAGTTGTTTTCAGCGGGCATCGGGCTCGGCGCGCCGATGCTGCTCGCCCATTTTCCCCGGGCGTTCCTGGATGTGAACCGCGAGCCCTATGAGCTCGATCCGCGCATGTTCGAAGGCCCTCTGCCGGCCCATGCCAACACCACGTCGATGCGGGTGGCCGGCGGGCTTGGCACCGTGCCGCGGCTCGTGGCGGAAAACATGGAAATCTACCGTGGCCGCATGCCGGTGGACGAAGCGCTGGAGCGGGTAGAAACGATCTACAAGCCCTATCATGCGGCCTTGCGGCGGTTGATCGCGCGGACCCATGTGCGCTTCGGCATGGCGCTGCTCATCGATTGCCACTCCATGCCTGGCAATATCCGCGTGGCCGGCAGCAGCCTGCGTCCGGACTTCATCATCGGCGACCGCTACGGCACCAGCGCCTCCGGCGAAATGACCCGCATCGCCGTGACGCTGCTCGAGGAGATGGGATTCTCCGTCGCGCGCAACAAACCCTATGCAGGCGGCTTCATCACCGAGCATTACGGCCGCCCGGCCCGCGGGCTGCACGCGCTGCAGATCGAGGTCAATCGCGCGCTCTATGTCGATGAAGCGACGCTGAAGAAGAAGCCGGAATTTCCCTGGCTGATGCAGGCGATCGGCAGCTTCCTTGCCACCTTCTCCGGCTATGTCCGCAAATCCTCGCTCGGGCTGCCACTCGCCGCCGAGTAAGGCTCTCAATCCCCGCAAATACTCCTCCGCAAAGCGGCGGCGAAAAAAAACCGCGCTTGCGCGCGGTCTGAGTCTAGGGAGGAAACACCCAAGGAGGGTATCTGCAGCCACGAGTGACTGTACGAAGACCCTAATGTTGCATTGCGGGATTGTCAAGAAAAAAACACCGTTTCGCCCGAAATCGCATCGCGTAAGTATCGGCAGTCAAACAGCTTTTCGCACTCCGCCTCGGATTTGGGCAGAAAAATGCTAAAGACTGTTTTTTGATCATCATTCTCAGCTCTTAAACGAAGTTCTGCCTGTTTACGCATCAGTTTGGCGGCGACTGGGGAATGCGTTAAGAGCGAGCTGTTCTGCCTTGAGGAGCCATTCATGTTGCCCGACCGAGCGTTTTTCGACCGCCTTGCCGACGCCGCTGCCGCGGAAACTTTGCCGCGTTTTCGGACCGGCACAAGCGTGGTGAACAAGGAGGCGGGTGGGTTCGACCCGGTGACGGAGGGGGATCGGGCAGCCGAGGCCGCTATTCGCGCGCTGATCGAAACGGAGTTTCCGGACCATGGCATTCTGGGCGAGGAGTTCGGCACGGTCGGGGCCGACCGCGACTATGTCTGGGTCATCGATCCGATCGACGGCACGCGCGCCTTCATTTCCGGCCTGCCGGTCTGGGGCACGCTGATCGGACTTTACCACAAGGGACGTGCGGTGATGGGCGTCATGGACCAGCCCTTTACCGGCGAGCGCTATTTCGCCGATGGCACGACCTCGTCCTATGCCGGTCCGGGTGGCCCGCAGACCTTGGCAACGCGGGAGTGCGGCGGCCTTGGCAATGCCACGCTCTTCACCACCTCGCCCCATCTCTATCGGGGCACCATCAAGGCGCGGTTCGAGGCGGTGCAGGAGCGGGTGAAGCTCGCGCGCTATGGCTGCGATTGCTATGCCTTCGCGCTGCTCGCTGCCGGTCATATCGATCTCGTCATTGAATGTGGCTTGAAGCCCTATGATATCGGCGCCCTCATTCCGATCATCGAGCAGGCAGGTGGCGTGGTGACCGACTGGGCCGGCGGGCGCGCCGAGATGGGCGGCGAGGTTCTGGCTGCCGCGACCCCGGCCCTGCATGCCGAGGCCTTGGCAATCCTGCAGGGCTGAGCCGCCTCAGAGCGCCAGCGCCTTGTCCTCGATCACGGGCGCGGGAATCTCCTCCGACACCGTGCCCGGGATGAAGGCCTCGACCGCCGCCATGGCCTGCGCCCGGTAGCGGTCGTCTTCCTGGAAGAGCTCGTGGCGGGCGCCGTCGATCGGGATCAGTGTCGCCGCGCGGAAATTGCGCGCCAGTGCCTCCACCGCCGCATGCGGCACAAGGAGATCCCGCGTCGGCGCGAGGATCAGCGTTGGTACGGTGATGCGCGTCAGATGCTCCCGTCGCGTTACCCTGCGAACGGCGCGGAAGGTCTCCGCAAGCCAGCGGGCGCTGGGCGGACCAAGAAACAGGTCGGGATGCGCTTCGGCGATCCCCTGGTTGCGCTGGAAGCGGCGCTCGTCGGCCGTTAAGATATTGTTGGCGAAGGGGCGGGGGCCGCCATCGCGGTTCAGCGCCATGGCGCCGAGCCCGAACAGGCTGATCACGCCGGCAATGAAGCCGATCTTGCCATGGCTGAGGCTCTGGTTGCCGAGCGCCACGAAGGGCGCGGCCAGCACCATGCGGTCGATGCGTGTGGAAAGGGCCGGCGCCTGGGACAGCGCCACGAGCGCGCCCATGGAATGGGCGACAAGGAAGAAGGGTAGCCGCGTATCCGGCAGCACGATCTGTTCGAGGAACAGCGACAGGTCGGCCTCGTAATCGGCAAAACGGCGGACATGGCCGCGGCGCAAATCTTTCAGCAGCCGCTCCGACCCCGCTTGGCCACGCCAGTCGAAGGTGGCGACCCACAGGCCGCGGGCAAGGAAGCTGGCAATGGTCTCGAAATATTTCTCGATCGATTCGTTGCGGCCATGCAGCAGCACGACCGTGCCCTTGGCAGCGCCTTCATCCGGCCGGAAAATGGCATAGCGCAGCCGCCGTCCGGCCGCGCCGGTGAAATAGCCGACCGTGTGGCGGCCAGGCAGCGGGTTGTCGGCGGTGGGAAAGAGAAGGGCCGGCGGCGGCTCCGGACGGATCGCCGGCTTGCGGTTGAAAAGGTCGATCTTCATCCTCATCCCCTCTCGTCGCGTGGGCGCGCCTGCTCCGTCTGCGCCTTGATGTAGAAGTGCAGCCGACGCGGGTCAAAGCAAAAGCGCAACGAGGCGGAACGCGCGCATGCATGGAAAAAAAGAGGCCGGGCGCGACGGGGGAGACGCTTCCGGCCTCAAAGATGACACCGGGATGCGCCGCGTTTCAACGGGGATTGGCGGAAGGGACATGCCCGCCTGTGTCACGCTGCGATCCGATGAGGCCGTTCTAGTCACCTGCGGCTGAACACAGGCGGAACCGCATGTTCATCGCCGGTTCACCTGGGGAACAAGCAGGCGGTCTTTCGCGCCAAGCGTCTGTTTCATCAGGAAAAAAATGTCGACCTGGAAAAAATCTCGGCACGGGTTTGGACGCTCTTGAACCGCGATTTCGTCATTCCCATCTTTCGGTCACGGGTGCCAGACAGGGCCCGTTCACCGGTCCCGCCATCGCCGCTTGAAGGGGTGGGAGGGACCTTGATCGCACAACCGTTGCTCAAGAAGTGAGGACACCATGCGTCACGTTGATTTTTCTCCGCTCTATCGCTCCACCGTCGGCTTCGATCGTCTGTTCACCATGCTGGACAGCCTCGGCCAGCCCGAACAGGCGCAGAGCTACCCGCCCTACAATATCGAGCGCACCGGCGAGAACGCCTATCGCATCACGATGGCCGTGGCCGGTTTCGATGAGACCGAACTCTCCATCGAAGCCCGCGAACACACGCTGACCGTCAAGGGCGAGAAGAGCGACGAGCAGACGGCCGAAAACAATTTCCTCTATCGCGGCATCGCCAAGCGCGCCTTCGAGCGCCGCTTCCAGCTTGCCGACCATGTGGAAATTCGTGCCGCTTCGTTGAAGAACGGCCTTCTGCATATCGATCTCGTCCGCGAGATCCCGGAAGCCGCCAAGCCGCGCCGGATCGAAATCTCGGCCGCCCCGGCTGCTCCCAAGCAGATCGAGGCCACCCAGGTCGAAGCCGCCGCCAACTAAGGCGGCCGCTCGAACGGCTCTGACGTTGCGGCGCCCCATGTGGGCGCCGCTTTTCGTTTGTGCGCCCGTGACCGGAGGGCACGCCCTCGCCAGGCAAGGTCGATGATCAGGCGGCGATGGCCTGCAGGAATCCGTCCACCTCTTCGGGCGCGGTCGCAAAGCTGGTGACGAGGCGATAAAGGCCCTCGTCGCTGTCCAGCATCAGCGAGGATGGTACCGGCCAGTCGTAAAAGACGGCGCCTTTCGCGCGCAGCGCCTCGGCGGTGTCGGATTTCAGGATCACGAAGAGCTCGTTGGCATCGCCCTGCCAGGCGAGGCGAGCGGAATTGCTGGCGCCGATCCCGGTTGCGAGCCGAGAGGCCATCGCATTGGCGTGGCGGGCGAGATCAAGCCAGAGATCCCCTTCCAGATAGGCTTCAAGCTGGGCGGAAACGAAGCGGGTCTTGGAGAAGAGCTGGGCCGAGCGTTTGCGCAAATAGGCAAAATCGCCGATCTCGCCGGGATGGAAGAAGACCAGCGCTTCCGCGCACCAGCAGCCGTTCTTCGTGCCGCCGAAGGAGAGCATGTCGACGCCGCGCTTCCAGGTCATCTCGGCAGGGGTTGCGCCGAGCGCGACGAGCGCATTGGCAAAGCGCGCCCCATCCATGTGCAGCGGCAGGTCGCGCGCCTTGGCTACCTCGGAGATCGCCGCGATCTCGTCAAGCGAATAGACCGTTCCGGCTTCCGTCGCCTGGGTCAGCGTGACCGCCATGGGCTGGCCGGCATGGACATTGCCGGGCTGGAAGCGCGCGATCTGGGCTGCGAGCTTCTGCGGATCCATTTTGCCGAAGGCGCCGTCCACCGCGGCCATGCGCGCGCCGAGCGAGAAGAACTCCGGCGCGCCGCATTCATCCGCGTTCACATGCGCTTCCGTGTGGCAGAAGACATGGCCGCCCGGCCGCGTGACGCTGGCAAGCCCAAGCGAATTGGCGGCGGTGCCGGTCGCCACGAAGAACACGGCCACGTCCCGCTCGAAGATCTCGGAGAACAGCCCCTCGACCTTGCGATCGAGCGCGCTCGTGCCGTAGGCGGCGGCGAAGCCGGGAGCAGCCTTGACCAGGCTTTCGGCGATTGCGGGGTGGGCGCCCGCCCAGTTGTCGGAAGAAAAGATCATCAGGGACACCATCATGCGCCCGGCCTTGTCGGCCGGATTGGGGGAAGCGCGACCATAGTCCTCCTCCGCCTGCGATCAACCCTCTCCCAGGACCTTCGCCTCATCGGCAGCCGCAGATGAACGCGGGTGCGACATAATCGGCATGGAGAGGCGCAGAGGATTGAAATTAAAATACAAGAGCGGCGTGGAAAAGGATCGTTTCGGAACGGATCGCTTCATTATTTTTGCCTGATCCCTTGCGGGCCAGCGGGCTTTCTGGCATAGAGCCAGTGAAATAGGACAGTCTTGCTGTCCTATTTCGGTCTGAAGACCGGTTTGGCTGAAGCGACCCGACGAGAGGCGCAGGGCCGGGTGAGGAAACGCCATGCGGACGCCGTGTCGTCCCGCATCCAGCAGGCCCTGATCCAAGCGAGCGGTCGGACGATGTTCTTGCCGGGCTGCGCCACGCATCATTTGCGAGCACACCAGGATCATGCGACGATAACCGGGCGGAACCGGCGGGTGCGAGACCCGCGGCTGGCGCCTGACGACGGCAGGCCGGAACGGCCAACAGGAGGGAAAGCGATGACGCAGACCACGCCATCTTTCGACGCCGGCCTTTCGGCCGACACGGCAACGCGCGCCGTGGCGACGGCGACCATTCCTGCGGGCATTCCGGCCAAACAGGGTCTTTACGATCCGCGCAACGAGCATGATGCCTGCGGCGTCGGCTTCGTCGCCCATATGAAGGGCGTCAAGTCGCACCAGATCGTGCGCGACGGCCTGTTCATCCTGGAAAACCTCACCCATCGCGGCGCCGTCGGCGCGGATCCGCTGATGGGCGATGGCGCCGGCATTCTGGTCCAAATTCCCGACCGCTTCTTCCGCGAGGAAATGGCCGCGCAGGGTGTGATCCTGCCCAAGGCCGGCGAATATGCCGTCGGCTATCTCTTCATGCCGCAGGACGAGGCGCAGGTCGCACATTTCAAGCAGGTGATCGCCGATGTCGTGGCCGAGGAAGGCCAGGTCCTGCTCGGCTTCCGTGACGTGCCGGTCGACAATGCCTCGCTCTCCAAGGCGCCGCACATTGCCGCCACCGAGCCGCGCCATGTCCAGGTCTTTATTGGTACCGGCCGCGATGCGGCGACCAATGCCGAGTTCGAGCGCCGGCTCTTCACCCTTCGCAAGGTGATTTCCAACCGCATCTATGATGCCTTCAAGGGCGCGGAGACCGGTTTCTACCCGGTTTCCCTCTCGTCCAAGACCATCATCTACAAGGGCATGTTCCTGGCCTATCAGGTTGGGGCCTATTACAAGGATCTCGCCGATCCGCGCTTCGAAAGCGCGGTCGCGCTCGTGCACCAGCGCTTCTCGACCAACACCTTCCCTTCCTGGAAGCTCGCCCACCCCTACCGCATGGTGGCGCACAACGGCGAAATCAACACGCTGCGCTCCAACGTCAACTGGATGGCGGCGCGCCAGGCCTCCGTTTCCTCGCCGCTGTTCGGCGACGATATTTCCAAGCTCTGGCCGATTTCCTACGAAGGCCAGTCCGATACCGCCTGCTTCGACAATGCGCTCGAGTTTCTGGTCCAGGGCGGCTATTCGCTCGCCCATGCGGTGATGATGCTGATCCCCGAGGCCTGGGCCGGCAACCAGCTGATGAGCCCGGAACGCAAGGCGTTCTATGAGTACCATGCCGCTCTCATGGAGCCGTGGGACGGGCCGGCGGCTGTCTGCTTCACCGATGGCCGCCAGATCGGCGCCACGCTCGACCGCAACGGTCTGCGCCCGGCCCGCTATCTCGTCACCGACGACGACCGGGTCATCCTCGCCTCGGAGGCCGGCACGCTGCCGGTGCCTGAGGAAAAGATCGTCAAGAAGTGGCGCCTGCAGCCCGGCAAGATGCTGCTGATCGACATGGAAGAAGGCCGGATCATCTCCGACGAGGAGGTCAAGTCGTCGCTTGCCGGCAAGCACCCCTATCGCCAGTGGCTCGACAACACCCAGCTCATCCTCGAAGAGCTGAAGCCGGTGGAGCCGCGCGCGCTGCGCCGTGATGTGTCCCTGCTCGACCGCCAGCAGGCCTATGGCTACACGCTGGAAGACACGAAGATCCTGATGTCGCCGATGGCCACCACCGGCCAGGAAGCGATCGGCTCCATGGGCACCGACACGCCGATCTCGGCCATGTCGTCCAAGGCGAAGCTGCTCTACACCTATTTCAAGCAGAACTTCGCCCAGGTCACCAACCCGCCGATCGACCCGATCCGCGAGGAGCTGGTGATGAGCCTCGTCTCCTTCATCGGGCCGCGGCCGAACATTCTCGATCATGTCGGCGCCTCGCATGCCAAGCGGCTCGAGGTGCGACAGCCGATCCTGACCAATGGCGATCTCGAAAAGATCCGCTCCATTGGGCATACGGAAGACCGCTTCGACACCAAGACGCTCGACTTCACCTATGACGTGGCGCGCGGTGCCGAAGGCATGCCGGAAATCCTCGATCGTCTCTGCGAGCGTGCGGAGGCTGCGGTCAAGGGCGGCTACAACATCATCGTGCTCTCCGACCGGCAGATGGGCCCGGACCGCATCGCCATTCCCGCGCTTCTCGCCACCGCTGCCGTTCACCATCACCTGATCCGCAAGGGCCTGCGCACCTCGGTCGGTCTCGTGGTCGAATCGGGCGAACCGCGCGAGGTGCATCACTTCGCGCTGCTGGCCGGCTATGGCGCGGAGGCGATCAACCCCTATCTCGCTTTCGACACGCTGATCGACATGCACAAGCGCGGCGAGTTCCCGAAGGAGGTCTCGGAGGACGAGGTCGTCTACCGCTACATCAAGGCGGTCGGGAAGGGCATTCTCAAGGTCATGTCCAAGATGGGCATTTCCACCTACCAGTCCTATTGCGGCGGCCAGATCTTCGACGCCGTCGGCCTGTCCAGCGAGTTCGTCGCCCGCTATTTCTTCGGCACCGCCACGCAGATCGAAGGTGTGGGCCTCAAGGAGATCGCGGAGGAAACCTTCCTGCGCCATCAGGCAGCCTTCGGGCCGGATCCGGTCTTGACCAACACGCTCGATGTCGGCGGCGAATATGCCTACCGCATCCGCGGCGAAGGCCATGCCTGGTCGCCTGACTCGATCGCCTCGCTGCAGCATGCCGTCCGCGGCAAGGCCGATGACCGCTACCGCGAATTCGCCGCCATGGTGAATGGCGATGCGCTGCGCATGAACACGATCCGCGGTCTCTTCAAGATCCGCGGCGCCGAGGCGCTCGGCCGCACGCCGATTCCGATCTCGGAGGTCGAGCCGGCGGCAGCGATCGTCAAGCGCTTCTCGACCGGCGCCATGTCCTTCGGCTCCATCTCGCGCGAGGCGCACACCACGCTCGCCATCGCCATGAACCGGATCGGCGGCAAGTCGAACACCGGCGAAGGCGGCGAGGAGAGCGATCGCTACTTCCCGCTCCACGATGGCTCGCCCAATCCCGAGCGTTCGGCGATCAAGCAGGTGGCCTCGGGCCGCTTCGGCGTCACGACGGAATATCTCGTCAATGCCGATATGCTGCAGATCAAGGTGGCGCAGGGTGCCAAGCCCGGCGAAGGCGGCCAGTTGCCCGGCCACAAGGTCGATGCGACGGTGGCCAAGACCCGGCATTCCACGCCCGGCGTCGGCCTCATCTCGCCACCGCCGCACCATGACATCTATTCGATCGAGGATCTGGCCCAGCTGATCTACGATCTGAAGAACGTCAACCCGGACGCCGATGTCTCGGTCAAGCTCGTCTCGGAAGTCGGTGTCGGCACGGTCGCGGCCGGCGTTGCCAAGGCGCGCGCCGACCATATCACCGTCTCCGGCTATGACGGCGGAACCGGCGCCTCGCCGCTGACCTCGCTCAAGCATGCCGGCAGCCCGTGGGAAATCGGCCTGGCGGAAACGCACCAGACCCTGGTGCTGAACGGCCTGCGCTCGCGCGTTGCGCTGCAGGTGGATGGCGGTCTGAAGACCGGGCGCGATGTCGTCATCGGCGCGTTGCTCGGTGCCGACGAGTTCGGCTTCTCGACCGCGCCGCTGATCGCGGCCGGCTGCATCATGATGCGCAAGTGCCATCTCAACACCTGTCCGGTCGGCGTCGCCACCCAGGACCCGGTGCTGCGCAAGCGCTTCAAGGGCACGCCCGAACATGTGGTCAACTACTTCTTCTTCGTTGCCGAAGAGGTGCGCGAAATCCTGGCTTCGCTCGGCGTCGCCTCGTTCGACGAGATCATCGGTGCCTCCGAACTCCTGGAAAAGGACGCGCTGATCTCGCATTGGAAGGCCAATGGGCTCGACTTCACCAACATCTTCTACAAGGTGGAGGCTCCGAAGGAAGCGACCTACTGGACCGAGCGGCAGAAGCACCCGATCGACGATATTCTCGACCGCAGGCTGATCGAGCAGGCCATGCCGGCGCTCGAGCACAAGCAGCCCGTGAAGATCGAGACGGCGATCAAGAACGTCGACCGCTCGGCCGGCGCCATGCTCTCCGGCCAGGTGGCCAAGCGTCACCGCCACAAGGGGCTGAAGGACGACACGATCCATGTGACGCTGACCGGCACGGCCGGCCAGTCCTTCGGTGCCTTCCTGGCGCGCGGCGTGACCTTCGATCTCATCGGCGATGGCAACGACTATGTCGGCAAGGGTCTTTCGGGCGGCCGGATCATCGTGCGTCCGCCGGAGAATTCCCGGATCGTCGCCGCGCAGTCGATCATCGTCGGCAATACGGTGCTCTACGGCGCCATCTCCGGCGAATGCTACTTCAACGGCGTGGCCGGCGAGCGTTTCGCGGTTCGCAACTCCGGCGCCATTGCGGTGGTGGAAGGCGTGGGCGATCATGGCTGCGAATACATGACCGGCGGCGTGGTCGTCGTGCTCGGCCAGACAGGGCGCAACTTCGCGGCCGGCATGTCGGGCGGCGTCGCCTATGTGCTGGACGAGAGCTCGGACTTCCCGCAGCGCTGCAACATGGCCATGGTCGAGCTGCAGCCGGTGCCGGAAGAAGACGACATGCTGGAGAAGCTGCATCACCATGGCGGCGACCTCATGCACAAGGGCATGGTCGACGTTTCCGGCGACATGACGCGGCATGACGAGGAGCGGCTGGTCCAGCTGATCTCCAACCATCTCCACTATACGGGCTCGCCCCGTGCCAAGGAGATCCTCGACAACTGGGCAGAGTTCCGGCCGAAGTTCCGCAAGGTCATGCCGGTCGAATATCGCCGCGCGCTCGAGGACATGGAGCGGATGAAGATGGCGGAGGCAGCGGAGTAACATCCGCCCTGCGGCGGGCAAACGACCGCCGCTCTGCTCCGCGCGACCGTGTCTCCAGGACGCGGATCGCCTGCCGAGGGGGAAGGCCGGTGGCCTTCTCTCCTTTCCGGGCGCGCTCCAGCGCCGATGCTGCAACAGGTCTGAAACGCTTGGCTTCTTCGCTTTCCGATATCGTCTCCTCCTCGGCGCCGATCCCGCTTTCCTGGGTCACCCCGCCGGCGGGGGAGGACTATCTCAATCTCGGTGATGCCCTCTCGCCGGTCATCGTTGCGATGATGGCGCGTCGCGGCGTCGTGCATCGGCCGAGCAAGTCGAAGGGAACACGGCTGGCGGCCGTCGGCACCATCGGCCACATGATGGCAGGCGGCCATGTGCATCTCTGGGGAACGGGAACGTCGCCCCATCTCAATCCGGGGGACGCCCGCGACCAGAAAGTGGCCTATCGCCGCCCGGCCGGCACCGAACTGACCTTTCACGCCACGCGCGGGCCGTTCAGCCGCCGCGTGCTCGGCGGCGATATGTCGGGCCCGGCCGTCTACGGCGATCCGCTCTGGCTGCTGCCGCGCTTTCATCCGGCGCCGAGCGAGAAGACCGCCGAGCTCGGCGTCATCCTGCATCTGGCCGAGCTTTCCGAGCGCAGCTTCGACGCGCGGGCAAAGGATGCGAACGGCCGCCACAGCATCGACCCGGCCGACCGCGGCCGGATCCGCATGCTCAACACGGTGACACCGGTCTCGATCGCAGCATTGCGAACGCGCCTGGATGAGATCCTTGCCTGCAAGCGGATCGTTTCGACCAGCTTGCACGGAATGGTCTTCGCCGAGAGCTATGGCATTCCCTGCCTCTATTTTTCGCCGCGGGCCAAGAAGTCCGGTCTCGGCCGCATCGATCTTTCCGATGAAAGCGGCGTGATCGACCTGCGCTTCGTCGACCTTTATCGCGGGCTTGGGAAAACCCATCTCGATGTCTGGTACCAGCCGCGCGGCGAGAAGACCGATTGGGGCGCGGTCATCGACGCCATCGACCGGGTCTGGGAGCCGAAGCCGTTCAATGCAGAGCCGTTGATCGAAGCCTTCCCTCTTCCGCTCGACATGATGATCCCGGCCGCCGGCGCGAGCGCCTTCGACGATCCGCTGATCGCCGGCCTGCCGACACGACGACGGCAGATGCCGATCCTCTCCTCGCTCGAGGCGATGGCGGCGAAGTTTCTCAAACGGCGGTAATCAAACCCGCTTGAGAAGCCGGAAAAACCGGGGACAATGAGGCAGAAGGGCAGGCCATGCCGCGCGCATGGGCCAGCCGGATGAATGATGAAGCGGCAGGCTGGGTGGCACGGGCCGGCTGCGAACGAAGCACGAGCGTGAGGGCAAGATTATGGGCAAGGTAACGGGTTTCATGGAGATCGACCGGCAGCTGGCCAAGTACCAGCCGGCCTCGGATCGCATTCGTCATTTCCGCGAATTCGTCATTCCGATGTCGGACGCCGAGATCCAGAAGCAGGCTGCGCGCTGCATGGATTGCGGCATCCCCTTCTGCCATGGTCCGACCGGCTGTCCGGTCCACAACCAGATCCCGGACTGGAACGACCTCGTTTACAGCGGCAACTGGGAAGAGGCGATTCGCAACCTGCATTCGACCAACAACTTCCCGGAGTTCACGGGCCGCATCTGCCCCGCGCCCTGCGAGGAAGCCTGCACGCTCAACCTCGAAGATGCGCCGGTCACCATCAAGACCGTCGAGCAGGCAATCGCCGACAAGGCCTATGAGATGGGCTATATCGTGCCGAAGCCGGCCGTGACCAAGACCGGCAAGTCGATCGGCATCATCGGGTCCGGCCCGGCCGGCATGGCTGCCGCCCAGCAGCTTGCCCGCGCCGGCCACGCGGTCGCCGTCTATGAGCGCGAAAGCAAGCCCGGCGGCCTGCTGCGCTACGGCATTCCAGACTTCAAGATGGAGAAGAACTTCATCGATCGCCGTGTCGAGCAGATGCGCGGCGAAGGCGTTGTCTTCCATTGCGGCGTTCATGTCGGCGTCGACCGCACGATGGACAGCCTGATGGAAGAGCATGACGCCGTGCTCTATTGCGGCGGCTCGGAAACCCCGCGGGATGCCGGCATTCCGGGCGTCGAGTTCTTCGGCGTCCACGATGCCATGCCCTACCTCGTCCAGCAGAATCGCCGGGTCGGCCGCGAAAACATCGACAGCGTCGGCTGGCCGTCCGATCCGATCCTGGCCGGTGGCAAGCATGTCGTGGTCGTCGGCGGCGGCGATACGGCGTCCGACTGCGTCGGCACCGCCTTCCGCCAGGGTGCCGTCAAGGTCACCCAGCTCGACATCCGTCCCCAGCCGCCGGAAAAGGAAGACAAGCTGGCCGTCTGGCCCTTCTGGGCCACCAAGATGCGGACCTCCTCCTCGCAGGCCGAAGGCGCCGTGCGGGAGTTCCAGGTCGCCACGCTCGAATTCGTCGGGGAAGACGGGGCGCTGACCGGCGTCAAGTGCTGCCAGGTCGATGAGCGCCGCAAGCCGATCGCCGGCACCGAATTCGTCATCAAGGCGGATCTCGCCTTCATCGCCATCGGCTTCCGCGGCCCGGCAACGGATGGCGTGCTGAAGGATCTGGGCGACCGTCTGGCCATCAACACCGACAAGCGCGGGTCGAGCAATGTGATCGCCAATGACAGCGATTACCGCACCTCAATGGACAAGCTCTGGGCAGCCGGTGACGTGCGCCGCGGCCAGTCGCTGGTCGTCTGGGCGATCCGCGAAGGCCGTCAGGCCGCGCGTGCCATCGACGAGGCGCTGATGGGCTCGACCGTCCTTCCGCGCTGAAGGTCCTCGGCTGCGCCGCGTGCCCGTCCCTGTCGAGGCTTGGACGGGCTGTCGTCGCGTTCTGCGTCCTCAATCCGCTTCAAGTCGCGCGGATGCCCCCTTCAGGGGTCAGGCTATCGGCTGGGCGGCGTCACGCGCGGGCTGTGGTGGAAGGCGCGCTTAAAGGCGTGGCTGAAGGCGCTCGGCGACTCGTAGCCGACCTCGGCCGAGACGGCGGCGACCGTCGATCCTGGCTGCTCCAGCAGCTTGCGGGCAAGGGCAAGCCGCCACTGGGTGAGGTAAGCGAGCGGCGGCTGCCCGACACGCCCCTGAAACCGGGCGGCAAAGGCCGAGCGCGACATGCCGACCTCGCGCGCCAAAGCCGCAACGCTCCAGCGGCGGGCGGGATCGGCGTGCATCAGGGCGAGCGCTGCGCCGATCTGCGGATCGGCAAGCGCGGCAATCCACCCCTGGACCCGTCCGTCCGGATCATGAACGGCGGCGCGCAGCGCCTCGACGAAGAGCACTTCGGCCAGCCGGGCGGAAACAAGCGCGGTTCCCATGGCCTCGCGCCCGGCCTCCTGCTCGAGCAGGCCGAGGATACGGCCGACCGCCTCTGCCGCCGGAGCGCCGGCCCTGATCTTCAGAAAGCGGGGCAGCGCCTGGGTCAGGCGCTCGATCCCCTCCTGCGCAAAGCCGATGCTTACCCCGAGAAGAATTGTGTCCTCGCCATTCAGCCGGACGAGGCTGACCGATGGATCGGTGAAAAACGGGTCGCCGTCCTGAAGCGGGGCATCCGGCGCGCCGGCAATGCCATAGGCACTGTCACCGAGCAGGACGACGTCGCCGTCCGTCAGGCCGATCGGGGCTTGCTCCGGCAGAGTGATCCAGCACGCGCCCTTGAGGCACGCGACGATCTTGAAGCGGGGGCGATGCGGAAAGGCGAGCCCCCACGCGCCGGCTGCCTCCAGGCGGTTCTGTCCACCGACCCGGATTCCGAGCGTCAGCAGCACGGCAGAGAGCGGATCACCGCCAGACCTGGACGATTGCGACGACATCATGGTGTATCGAGCATAGCTCGTCCTGACATCACGATCTAGCCTTGGGGGACACGATCGAGCCAAGGAGGATCCCATGTCCAACATCTCAAAGGTTGTCGTCATCACCGGTGCAGGCCGCGGCATGGGCCGCGCCACCGCGCTGATGCTCGCTGCGCGCGGTGCGTCCGTCGTTCTCGGCGGGAGACGCAACGAAGCGCTCGCTGCGGTTGCCGGAGAGATCGGCGCTGCCGGCGGGCGCGCCGTCTACCGCGCAACCGATGTTACCTCGCGGGCTTCTGTGGAGGATCTGGTCGCGGAGGGCTGCCGGGCCTTCGGGCGCGTGGATGTCATCGTCAACAATGCCGGCATCGCGCCGCTCTCGCGTTTCGATGCCCTGCGCGTCGACGAGTGGGATGCGATGATCGATGTCAATCTGCGCGGCGTGTTGCACGGCATCGCCGCCGTCTTGCCGATCTTCGCCCGCCAGCAAAGCGGCCATGTGATCACGATCGTCTCGACGGCCGGGCTGCGCATCGTGCCGACCATGGGGGTCTACGCCGCGACGAAGAACGCCGTCCGCACGGTCATGGAAGCCCTCCGACAGGAGGCCGGGCCTCATCTGCGTGTCACCGAAATCTCGCCGGGCATGACCCAGAGCGACTTCCTGACATCGATCACCGATGCAACGCTGCGCCGCGAGATGGAAAGCCAGGCGGCCTCGCTCGCCATGCCGGCCGAGGCTGTCGCCCGCGCCGTCTGCTTTGCGATCGAGCAGCCGGCCGAGGTCGAGATCGGCAGCCTCGTCATCCGGCCAACCGCTCAAGGGTAAGACGGCCGCTCGGCCAGGTCAGTTCCGCATGACCGGATTGCTGATCACCGTGCTCGGCTTGGCGAGACGGAAGTCGTCGACACGCCCGGCCGGCGCCGCGGCGACGTCGCCTTTCTCGATCAGTCGGTCACGCAGGCTGAGGCCGTTGCCCTTGCCGATCGCCTGCGGATTGAGAAGGCCGGCGGCGCCGTCGAGTTCCGGGTCTGTGAGACTGATCGGCGGCGTGCGCAGAATGCTGTCGCTGGTCGGCGCCGAGACGAGAAGATCCTTCATGCCGCTCGCAGCCGGAATGCCCCCCTCGGCGCCGGCATTTTCCCCGAGCAGCCGGCGAATATCCTTCTCGACATAAAAGGCCATCTTGCGCTTGCCGGCGGCCGTCAGGTTGATGCCGTCTGCGCCGCGCAGGCGCACCTGCTGTCCGTTCACGTCCGACCCGGTGGTGATGAACTTGCCGTCCTCATCGACGAAGCCATCCCAGATATCGATGAACTGGCCGCCGGCCTTTTCGGCTTCCGCCCGGTAGATGCCGTTCAGCACCACCATATCCGCGCTCATGGAGGCGGACTGGAAGGAGGGCATGCCGACCCAGAGCAGCGGCACGCCACGCCCGCGTGCCTGCTCGGCGAACGCCTTGACCCGGTCGGTATAGGCACTGGTCCAGGCCTCGCTGCGGAACTTCTCGCGGCTGCCGGCAAGATTGATCTGCTGCCGGTCGTTCGCCCCGAGGCTGATGACTATCAGCGCCGGCTTCACATCGTCCGCGAAGGCGGGCAGCATGTCCGGCCAGTCGAAATAATCCTCGCGCACGAGGCCGGACGACACTTCGCTGCGGTCTTCCACCTTGATGCCGGGTGTTTCGGCAAAGGCCTGCGCCAAGCCGCTGGCCAGACCGCCGGCGATGAAATCGCCGACGACGAGCACGGTCTTGGCATCTGGTCGCTTCTCGACCACCACCGGCTCGGCCGCCGGCGCGGGGGCTGCGGCTGGCTTGGCCTTGGTGCGCTTGACGCGCGGCTTGGCTGGCGCTCGGCGCGGGGCAGGAGCAAAGCTGTCGCCATCGCCGTAGGTTTCATAAACGGGATCGCGCGCCCGGGGCCGGCCGAAGAAGAAATCGACGATGCTGCGTCGCTCCTGCGCCTCCACCGGCGCGACGGGAGGAAGCGTGGCGGCAAAGGGGACGGCCAGCAGCACGACGAGCAGCAGGGCGAGTGCGCGGACAACGGAGCGGCGGAACAGGCGGTGCATCATGGGCCGTATCATAGGGGAGGATGCGACCGGGGGGAACAGGCGCGTGGCGACCGCGCGGACCCGCAGCAGGTGCTGCGGGTCCGCAAGTCGGCATCAATTGCGCAGGGCGCGCAGCAGGTTCTGGGTCGGCTGGCCGTCCGGAGCCATGCCGTTGCGGTTCTGGAAGGCCTGGATTGCGGCCTTGGAACCGGAGCCGAAGTTGCCGTCCACTTCGCCGTCGTAATAGCCGAGTTCTTTCAGGCGCGATTGCAGCTCGAACTTCTGCTTGATGTCGAGCGTGCCGTCCGGCCGCGACCAGGCTTGCTGAAGCCCGCCATAGCCGGCGATCTCATCCGCCAGCAGGCCAACACCGAGCGCGTAGGAATCGGACGCGTTGTAGCGCTTCAGCACGAAGAAGTTCTTCGTCATCAGGAAGCCGGGGCTGCCCGGACCGCCGGGCGCCTTCAGCGTCGCGCGCTGGCTGCCGTCACGGAAGCCCTTGCCGCTCGGGCGCTGGAAGCCGAGGGCCGCCCATTGTTTCAGCGTCTTGGTCTGGCCGGAATATTGCGTGCCGCCATTGGGCACCGCCACCTCATACCCCCAGGTCTGGCCGGCCTGCCAGCCGTTCTTCTTCAGAAGGTTGGCCGCGGTCGCGAGCGCGTCCGGCACGGAGTTCCAGATGTCGCGATGACCATTGCCGTCCGCGTCGATCGCATAGAGCAGATAGCTGGTGGGGATGAACTGGGTATGGCCCATGGCGCCTGCCCAGGAGCCGTTCAGCTCGCGCGGGCTGATATCGCCCGCCTGCAGGATCTTCAGCGCCGCGATCAGCTGGGTGCGGGCATATTTTGCCCGCTTGGGGTCGGCATAGGCGAGCGTCGCCAGGGCGCGCGGCACGTAATGCAGCCGCTCGTCCTTCTCCAGAACGGCGCCGTAATTGGACTCCATCGACCAGATGGCGAGCAGGATGGTGCGATCAACGCCGAAATGCCGCTCCAGCGCATCAAGCGTGCGCTTGTGTTTGGCAGCCATCTCCTGGCCGATCCGCTGCGTGTAGGGATTGACCCGGCTGTCAATATATTCCCAGATCTTGTGCTTGAATTCCGGTTGATAATTCGCCTTCTCCACAACCTCAGGGTCAGGAGATTTTACACCGGCAAAGGCCTTGCGATACGTGGATTGCGTGATACCTTCCCGCGCGGCTGTCGTGTAGAAGGAATTGATCCAGTTCTGGAAGCCGGCATCCGCATGGGCGGGCACCGCCGCGCAAAGAGTTGCTGCCGCGATCAAGGCGGCGGAGAGACGGCGGAAGGTCAGACGGGTGTTGGTCATCGGACTGTCGTTTCCGTATCGCAGGCTCGCAGCCTTTCGGCTGGCAAGGCATGTTCAAAGGCACAAGACCTTCAGGCATACGCCGTTCGAAGGTCTAACGGTTCACCGACCCGAAGCCGGCATCCCGTCAGTTTAAGGAAATGAGGTCAACAAATTCTTTACCATCATCCGGCGCCTGCGTCTTCTTCTCCCAAAAAAATAGCCATTCGTTCATTGTGCCTGCTACATGAACGCGTGATCGGCGCCGTGCCACATTGACATCAGTTTTTACAATCCGGAGATTTCGATGAGTGACAAGCGTAAGGTCCGCAAGGCCGTCTTCCCCGTAGCCGGACTCGGAACACGGTTCCTGCCGGCAACCAAGGCGGTTCCGAAGGAAATGCTGACGGTGGTCGACAAGCCCGTCATCCAATATGTCGTCGAGGAGGCCCTGGAGGCCGGCATCGAACATCTCGTCTTCGTCACCGGCCGCGGCAAAGCGGTCATCGAAGACTATTTCGACATCAACACCGAGCTGGAGCAGACGCTCCGCGAGCGCAACAAGAACGCCGAGCTCACCCTGCTCGCCGATATCCTGCCGCAGGCCGGCATGACGAGCTTCACCCGCCAGCAGGCCCCGCTCGGCCTCGGCCATGCCGTCTGGTGCGCCCGCGATATCGTCGGCGACGAGCCCTTCGCGGTTCTCCTGCCCGACATGATCATGCGCGGCGAGAAGGGCTGCCTCAAGGGCATGGTCGATCTCTACGAGCAGAGCGGCGGCAATGTCCTGGCTGTCGAGGAGTGCGCTCCCGACCAGGCTCACAAATATGGCATCGTCGGCGTGGGTGATGCGATCGGCGAAGGCTTCGCCATCAACCAGATGGTCGAGAAGCCGGCCGCCGGCACGGCGCCGTCGAACTTCTTCATCAACGGCCGCTACATCCTCCAGCCGGAGATCTTCGGCATCCTGGAAACCCAGGAGCGGGGCGCCGGCAACGAAATCCAGCTGACCGACGGCATGCTCAAGCTGCTCAAGGAGCAGCCCTTCGCCGGTTACCACTTCAAGGGCGAAACCTATGACTGCGGCGCCAAGGATGGCTTCATCCTCGCCAACGTCGCCTTCGCTCTGGCCCGTGGCGACATTCGCGGTTCGGTCGAAGGCCCGCTGAAGGCGCTTCTCGCCCGCTAGGCGAAGCGGCGTTCGATCACAAAACTTGGGCCGCATCGTCGGGAAGACGGTGCGGCCTTCTTCGTTTCGGTTGCTTGTGTCAATGCTCAGCGACGCAGCGTCAGTCCGACGCCGATGCGGGCCACATTCGTGCTGTTGCCGCCCTCGTTCATCGTCCGCTCGTAGCTGACATCGCCTGTCAGCGCCAGATAGCGGTTGATGTCGTAGGTCAGGCCGGCGCCGGCCAGCCAGACTTTCTGGTCATTCGAGGCTGCGCCGCTCGGGTAATTGCGCAACGTCAGGCTGCTGGAAAGCCGCGCGACCAAAGCGGAGCGCAGCGCGTGCGTAAGCCTGCTCGACAGCGTATAGGCGAGCGCACCGCTCTCTCCCGACGTGGTCGAGGGTTCGAGGGTGGTGGAAAGACCGTAGGTCACGTCGGTGCCCCGCAGCGGCGACCAGTTGATCAGCCCCTCGACGGTTACGCCGTTCAGGTCCTTCAGCCGCGCATCGTCGAAGCGGTAGCGCGCATAGCCAAGCGACAGCTCGCCGTTCAGCTTTTCGCCAAGATCGAGCTCCACGCCGCCACGCCCGGACAGCGTGTCATAGGAGCGGGCATAGCCGTTGCTGTCGAGCCGCAGATCGTAGCGGCCGCGGCCGAGCGATGCTTCGATGAAGGGAACCAGGGCAGGGGACAGCTCGTAGCCGATCCGGCCGGTCACCGTGGCGACATCGCGGTCGCGGTCCGCGGTCGAAAGGCGGCCGCCATTGGAAAGACGCGCGTCGGAATAGGCATAACGCTCGAGATCGACCCGCGCTGCACCGCGCAGGATGCCGAAATCATGCTCCAGTCCTGCGCCGAGGCTATAGCGGTTGACACCGGCCTGGGTGGTCGCGTTTTCGATCGCGTTCGGATCGGTGGCATCCTCGCGATCGAAGGCATAGCCGGCACGCAAGGTCGCGGTCGTGGCACGCGTGATGTCGAGGCGCAGATCCGCGTCGATCGAGGCGCGCGGTTCCGTTTCGCCGCTGCCGGAAATGTTCTTCTGCCAGTATCCCTCGCCGGTGACGGTAAGCTGATGACGGGACCAGTCGGAGGTCAGCGTGCCCTTGAGGCCCGTTTCGGTATAGGTGCGGCTTTCCCGGCTGCCATCGCCGTTGCGGGTGCTCTCGTGGTTCAGCGTCTGGCCCAGCGAGGGCTTGAGCGTGAAGGTGCCGAGCGGGATGCCCTGGGCGTCGTTGCGGGTGGTGTCGAGCGTCGCCTTCAACCCGTCGACCGTTCCCTCGCGCAGGTTTTCCCGCACGCGGTCATCGTCGAGCGACAGCGCGCCCTGCAAGGCCTCGTCATCGCCAAGGCCGTTGATGGCGGCGGTCGCTGCCGGATCCGGTGTGGCCTCGTCCGCCACGCTGCCGGGCAGGGTGGGGCGTGCGGCGGCCGAAAAGGGCAGAGCGCCGCCGGGTGCTCCCGCCACAGTCTGGGCCAGAGCGGGGCGCGCCGCCGGGACAAGCGCGACGCCTGTCAGCAGAAGCGCGGCACCGAGGCGCAAACGCATCTGCGGACGGGGAGGCCGGCAATGTCCAGGAAATCGATGGGGCGCCATGGCCTGTCCGCGCGGGAGGAAGTACAGTTCTTGCGCGACAGTAAAGGAGCATGGTTAACCATTCCTTGCCGGCAGGGGCGGCGGGCAGATGGCGGTACGGGTCGCCCGCGCGTGCCCACTCAGGCAGCGTCGACCCGCAGCCGGCTGTCGAAGGCCGCGACGACGCGGACGCGCGCGCCGGCCGGCAGGTCCGGGCCTTCCACCCGCCAGAGCGTATCCCCCAGCCGGACCCGCCCGACCCCTTCGGCAATCGGCTCTTCCAGCACCGCCGTGCGCCCGACCAGGCCTTCGCTGCGCCGGTTAAGCAGCGGTTGGTCGCCTGCACCCTTGCCACTCATCCAGCGCCGGCCGGAAAGCACGGTCGCCACGGAGAACAGCGCGAACAGCAGCAGCTGGATATGCCATTCGAAGAAGGCCGCGTTCCAGAACAGAAGGGCCAGCGACCCGGTCAGGATCGCCGCGAGACCGAACCAGACGAGGAAGACGCCGGGCACAACGACCTCGAGCGCCAGGAGTGCCAGGCCGACCACCCACCAGGCCCAGGGCCCGAGCTCTTCGACAATGCGGGCGACCATGGCTCAGACGCGCTCCGCCGGCGGCTGCGGGCGCTGGCCGACCGAGGGGCCGGACGGGCGCGGCCGGGGCGATGCCACCGCGCCAGCCTCGCCGAACACCTCGCGCGCGATCGCGCCGATGCCGCCGAGCGAGCCGATCAGCGCCGAGGCTTCCATCGGCATCAGCACGATCTTCGAATTGCTGGCGGTGCCGATCGCGGTCACCGCTTCCGTATATTTCTGGGCGACGAAGTAGTTGATGGCCTGGACATCGCCGGCGGCAATCGCTTCCGAGACCATATGGGTCGCCTTCGCTTCGGCCTCTGCCAGTCGCTCGCGTGCCTCGGCATCGCGGAACGCCGCCTCGCGCTGGCCTTCCGCCTGCAGGATGGCCGATTGCTTCGAGCCCTCGGCCCGCAGGATCTGGGCGTTGCGCGCGCCTTCCGCTTCGAGCACCAGGGCCCGCTTCTCGCGCTCCGCCTTCATCTGTCGCGCCATGGCATCGACCAGGTCCTTCGGCGGCTGGATGTCCTTGATCTCCACCCGCGTGACCTTGATGCCCCAGGGTCCCACGGCCTCGTCCACGACCCGCAGCAGCCGGTCATTGATCGTGTCGCGGTTGGAAAGCAGCTCGTCGAGATCCATCGAGCCCATGACCGAGCGAATATTGGTCATGGTCAGGTTGAGGATGGCGCTTTCGAGATTGGCGACCTGGTAGGCAGCCTCTGCCGCATTGAGAACCTGGTAGAAGGCAACGGCATCGGCGGAAACGGAGGCATTGTCCTTGGTGATCACCTCCTGGGTGGGCACGTCCAGCACCTGCTCCATCACATTCATCTTCGCGCCGATGCGGTCGATGAAGGGAACGATGAGGTTGAGGCCAGGCTCCAGCGTGCGGGTATAGCGGCCGAAGCGCTCCACCGTATGGCGATAGCCCTGCGGCACTGTCTTGATGCCGGCGACCAGCACCAGCACCACGAAGGCGACGAGAGCCACGACGATGATATCCAATCCACCGAGCATGCTGCACCCCTTTTCCATTTGGCTTGGCTAAAGGATCTAGCACGCCGCAAGGGCTGGCGGAACGCTTATCCGACCCAGCCCTTCAATTCCCGCGCCACCACGTGGTCGAGCACGCGCATGCCGTCCTCGCTGTCGTTCAGGCAGGGAATATGGGTGAAGTGCTCACCGCCATTGTGGTGGAAGATCTCGCCGGCTTCACCGGCGATTTCCTCCAGCGTTTCCAGACAGTCCGAAACGAAGCCGGGATTGATGACGGCGATCCTCTTGACCCCTTCCTTGGCCAGCGCTTCCACCGTCTTGTCCGTATAGGGCTGCAGCCATTCCTCCGGTCCGAACCGCGACTGGAAGGTGACGCGCAGCTTCTCCTTGGACCAGCCCAGTTTCTCGCGCAGCAGCCGCGCGGTCTTGTAGCACTGGCAGTGGTAGGGATCGCCCTTCTTGAAATAGCTCTGCGGAATGCCGTGGAAGGAGGTCAGCACCACCTCCGGCTCCCAGTCGAGCGTGGAAAGGTGGCGCGTGATCGAGTTGGCGAGCGCCTCGATATAGACCGGGTCGTCGTGATAGGGCGGAACGGTGCGCAGCGCCGGCTGCCAGCGCATGCCGAGCAGCGACTTGAAGGCTTCGTCGTTCACCGTCGCGGTGGTGGCGGCGGCATATTGCGGATAGAGCGGAAAGAGCAGGATCCGCTCGCAGCCGGCCTTCTGAAGCGCCTCCATGCGCGAGGGGATCGAGGGCTGGCCGTAGCGCATGGCCCAGTCCACCACCACCTGCGGTCGGTCGGCATAGGACGCCGCCATCTTCTCTGCCTGGTTGCGCGTGTAGGTGCGCAGGAAGCTTTCGTTGAGATCATTATTCCAGATCGCGGCATAGGCCTTGCCGACCTTTGCGGGCCGGGTGTTGAGCACGATGCCGTAGAGGATCGGATACCAGAAGACCCGCGACCACTCGATCACCCGCTTGTCGGAAAGGAACTGCTTGAGATAGCGCCGCATCGACACCTTGTCGGTGCCATCGGGGGTACCGAGATTGACGAGCAGAACGCCGATCTTGCCGAAATTGACCGGCGGATGGCCGGTCGGCAGCGGGGCGGAGGGTCCGACGGCGGGCGGCGCTACGGCGGCGGACGACGAATCGGTCAAGGTCATGGGGGATGTCACGGGTTTCATCCTGCGGGCTGGTTCGGCTCCTATACGGAGACGAGGCATGGCGGTTCAGCCATCATGTAAAAGAAAAACCGGCCCGGACAATCTCCGGACCGGTACATCGTCTGGGACCAATCGTCCCAGTGGGCATTTCGTCGGCGATCAGCGGGCCGGAATGGTCAGCGTCTCGCCAACCATCAGCCGGCGCGGCGGCGGGTTGCCGTTGGCTTCCGCAATCCGCTTCCAGGCCGTGCCCGCGCCATAGGCGGCTTCCGCCAGATCCCACAGCGTATCGCCGGGCGCAATCACATGCGTCTTTTGTTCCGTCGTGCCGGGTTCCGTCGTGCTGGGCTCCGCGGCGCTCGGCTGAGACGTGGTCGGTTCTGCCGGCGCGGCGGCCGGTGCGGACGGCTCAGGGGTCGTCGGTGCAGGGGCTGCCGGCGCAGGGGTTGCCGGTTCCGCCTGCGCAGGGGCGGCCGGCGCGGGGCTGGCTGGCGTTTGCGCCGTCGGCGCAGCAGGTGTGGCCGGGTTCTCCGCAGCCGGTGCCGGGGCGACGAGGGTGGGGGTGCTGTCGGCGGGTGCCGGAACAGCGGGCGTGGGGGGTGCGGGCGCGGGGTTTGCCGGGGCCGGGGTGGCGGCAGGTGCCGAGGCAGCGGGGGGCTGCTGGGCCGGGGTCGCCTGGGCCGTCGTGGTGGCCGGCGGGGCAGCGGATTCCGGCTTGGCCGGCGGCACGTAGTCGGCCGGCGTCAGGTCGGTAATGCGGCCATCCGTGTAGGGCGTGTAGGGGGTATGATCGCCGAGATAGGATGCCACCGCCTGTTCGAGGTTCGGGCCGAAATCATAGGCATTCTTGGCATTGGTGGAGAGGATCTTGAAGCCGTCGCCGCCGCCGCGAACATAGTTGTTGGTGACGACGCCATAGGTCTTGGCCGGATCAAGCGGCACGAAACCTTCGCCCTCCTTGACCTCGACGGCGCTGACCCGGCTGCCGACCGGCTTCGAGCGGTCGAAGCTGTACTTCATCCCCGACACCTGCAGGAAACGGCCGGCCTCTTCGTCGATCTTGCTCACGCCGTTTTCGAGAGCGGCGAGCAGGTCGGCGCCGGTCAGCTGGAAGGTGGCCACCGTGTTCTGGAAGGGCAGGACGGTCAGGACCTCGCCCATGGTCACCGGACCGGCATCGATCGGCGCCCGCAGCCCGCCGCCATTCTGCAGCGAGATGGTGATGCCCTGGCTCTTGACGCGATCGAGCTGCGCATCGGCGACCAGATTGCCCATGGCGCACTCCCTGGCGCGGCAGGTCTTGCGGTCACCGATGATGGCGTCGCTCGATTCGCCCACCACCTGCTTCTTCAGATCCTCGATCGGCCCTTTCATCTCTGCAATACGCGCCGAAAGCGCCGGGTCGGGCTGGAACGTCGAATCGACGAGGATCGGCTCGCCGCTTGCCTGCTTGACGACGCCGGCATCGTCGAACACCACTGTCAGATCGCCGAGATAGCGGCTGTACTGGAAGGCCTGGACGACCGGCACCTTGTAGCCGCCGGGATTGTCGACCCAGGTCGGATAAGGGCCTTCGGCACCCTCGACCGTGTTGGACAGCAAGGTGTGGCTGTGGCCGCCGACCACGACATCGACATCGGGGATCTTGGCGATGGCGGAGACATCCCGCGTATAGCCGACATGGGTGAGCGCGATGATCTTGTTGACGCCCTCCGCCTTCAGCGCGGCGACCGCCTCGGTGATCTTGGCCACGTCGTCGGCAATGGCGATCGTCGGCCCGGGATTGGCGACCTCGGGCGTTTCGGTGGTGACGGCACCGACGATGCCGATCTTCTGCCCACCCTTTTCAACGATCAGATAGGGCTTCAGCCGATCGCCGATCTTGGCCTCCTTGGTCGGCACCACATTGGCTGCGGTCATCGGAATGCGGTTCTTGTCGAGGAAGCCGGCCAGAACGGCATCGCCATCGTCGAACTCGTGATTGCCGACCGTCATGGCGTCGAACGCCATGGCATTCATGACTTCGGCTTCCGCCATGCCCTTATAGGTCGTGTAGAACAGTGAGCCCTGGAAATTGTCGCCGGCGTTCAGCGTCAGGACGGACTTGCCGGTACCTTCCAGGCCGCTGCGGGTGGTGTTGATGGCGGTCAGCATGCGCGCCGCGCCGCCGAAGCAGGCGTTCTTGGCCTCCTCCTCCGGCGAGCAGGTGGCGTCCGACTTGTTGATCGCCTCGATGCGGGAGTGGAAGTCGTTGATATGGAGGATGGTAAGCTCGTAATCGGCAAAGGCTGCACCGGTCGAAAGCGCCACGAAGGTCGCGGCGACCAGTCCCGTCTTCAGGCTGCGGATCATGATGGATCTCCTCATTGTCGGAACGCGCGATCCGGCATCCGGGCGTGCGACGGCCGCCGGCTCGGGGAGAGTTCCATCCCAGCATGACGACTGCAAGGCAAAAGCACGTCGCGCACGCAAAATTTCAGGCGAGGAGAAAGGCCGTACGCCGGCTCAGATCTTGCGGGTCAGCGAGAACTGCGCGCCGGTATCGGTGGTGCAGTTGAGCTGCGAGGGCGAGGCCATGGCGCAATTGACCTTCTGTTGGGTCTTGCGAACCATCGAGGTCATGTTGATCTCGACGAGGCGCGGCGTGACGTTCACATAGGTGCCGGAGGCCAGAAGCTGGTTCGTGTCGGTGGTGCGCGTGGAGAAGCTGCCGCCGGCAAAGGTGGAAACGATGCCGTTCGGATCGACCCAGGCGCCATCGACGCCGGCCGGAGCGGCGGCGCGCGGCTCGACCATCGCCACCTCGCGCGGCGCGGACTGGCAGGCGGCAAGCGCTGCGGCCAGGGCGAACACGGTCAGGGCGGATATGGGCTTCATCGCAAGTCTCCGTATGGGAAGCCGGGGCCGGCTCGGCAAAAACCATGCCGCGATCGACACTTGAATGCAAGGCCGGCGGAGAAATCATGGGCGGCGAAACAGGGGCTGCGCGCCGTTTCCGGCGCAGGCGCGGCGCATCTGCAACGCAATGACGCCCGGAACTTACATTCCGGGCGTCACTGGGCAAGTCAGACCGAGCCGATCAGCGCACGAGGATGTTGCGGAACTGCCAGGGGTCGTTCTCGTCGATGTCTTCCGGGAACAGGCCCGGGCGACCGTCGAGCGGGGTCCAGTCGGTGTAGTGGCCTTCGACCGGGCCGAGATAGGGCAGCTGCACTTCGAGGCAGCGCTTGTAGTCGATCTCGTCGGCTTCGACGATGCCGGCCTTCGGGTTCTCCAGCGCCCAGACCATGCCGGCAAGCACGGCGGAGGTCACCTGCAGGCCGGTGGCGTTCTGGTAGGGCGCGATACGCCGGGTTTCTTCCAGCGAGAGGCGCGAGCCGTACCAATAGGCGTTCTTGTCGTGGCCATAGAGCAGGACGCCCAGCTCGTCGACGCCGTCCACGAGCTCGTTCTCGTCGAGAACATGGAAGACCGACTGCGGCTTGCCGCCATTGCCGAACATTTCGTGCAGCGAGAGCACGGCGTCGTTGGCGGGATGATAGGCGTAATGGCAGGTCGGGCGGAAGGTCACGTCCCCGTCCTTGTCGCGAACGGTGAAGAAGTCGGCAATCGAGATGGACTCGTTGTGGGTGACGAGGAAGCCATATTGCGGGCCCGGCGTCGGGCACCAGGTGCGAACGCGGGTGTTGGCGCCCGGCTGCTCCAGATAGATGGCCGCCTGGCAGCCCTTCTTGTGCTTCTTGGCGTTCTTCGGCATCCACGCCTCATGCGTGCCCCAGCCGAGCTCGGCCGGCTGCAGACCTTCGGAAATGAAACCTTCCACCGACCAGGTGTTCCAGAAGACGTCGAGCGGCTTCGGGTTCTTGGTGCGCTGGGTGTCGCGCTCGGCAATGTGGATGCCCTTGACGCCCACCTTCTTCATCAGCTTGGCCCAGCCCTCGCGGTCGTGCTGGTCCGGCTCGTCGAACTTCATGCCGAGGTCATTGGCAAGGTTGACCAGCGCCTGCTTCACGAACCAGGACACCATGCCCGGATTGGCGCCGCAGGTGGAAACGGCGGTCGCGCCGCCCGGGTTCTTCTTCTTCTCATGGCGCACGGTTTCGCGCAGCGCATAGTTGGTGCGCTCGGAGTTCTTCATGTCCTTGTCGAAGTAGAAGCCGAGCCAGGGCTCGACGACCGTGTCGATATAGAGCACGTCGAGCTTGCGGCAGAGCTTCATGATGTCGAGCGAGGAGGTGTCGACTGAGAGGTTGACGCAGAAGCCCTGGCCCTTGCCTTCGGTCAGCAGCGGCTTCAGCAGGTCCTTGTAGTTCTCGCGGGTGACGTGCGCCTTGATGTGGCGGATGCCGTGGCGCTCGAGGATCTCCATGTCGGCCGCGTCTTCGCGCGGGTCGATGACGACCATCCGGTTCTTGTCGAACGTGAAGTGCCGCTCGATCAGCGGCAGCGTTCCCCGGCCGATCGAGCCGAAGCCGATCATGACGATCGGGCCGGTGATTTCGCCGTGAACCGGATAGGTGGTATCCGCCATAATGTGACTCTCCTGGATATGGCCGTCTCGGATGGCCGGCCGCACGCCGGCGGCCGTGAAAGCTGAAGCGTTGCGCTGACTTGGTTGACGCAACCGCGGGTCCGCCGCCTCGCAGGGCTTCGGTCCGGGTTCCTAAGCACAATTTCCCGTCACAATAAAGGGCCGGCCCTGTCCGTCTTCCTGCACGGTGCGGCATCGTCGTGCCCGACGAGGCGGCAGGCGATCAGGCCACGCAGCGAATTGCCCATGAACAGCGCACCGGTGTTCAGATCGGCAAGGCTGAGCCGACAGACGCGGGCCTTGCGGGCGCAGATCAGTTCGGTCCGCAGCACGCCGGCCAGCAGCCCGGCCGAAATCGGCGGAGTCTTCAGGACGCCGGAGCCGTCATCAAGGAAGAGCGATGTGATCGTGCCTTCGCAGGGCTCTCCCGCCTCGTTGAGCAGCAACACCTCATCGGCTTCCGTCCCCGCATATTCCGCACGTGCCGCCTCATAGGTCCCGCGCCGGCTCGTCTTGTAGCGCAACAGCGGATCGGTGCTTTTGAGCCGCGCCTTGGCAATGCGGACCTGCCAGACGGTGCCTGGGTTCTGGAGCGCGAAGGGAGCCGTCGTGATGCTGACCGTGCCGTCTCGCGATAGGGAGAGGCGCACCCGCAGCATGTCTGCGTCCTCCTCCGCACTTGCCTGCTTGACGGCTGCATCCAGCCGTGACTCCAGATCCTCCGGCCGGGCGAAGCTCAGCCGGTTGGCCGAACGCTTCAGCCGCTCCAGATGCAGCCGGCGGCGCCAGATCCCCTGGTGCGGTGTGAACCGCATGGTCTCGATCAGCGTGAATTCGTTCATTGCGCCACCTCCGTCTCGCCCAGCGCGAAGCGGGCCTTGAGCAGGCACTCGGCATATTCGGCCTCGGCCGTCGAATCGAAGACGATGCCGCCGCCGACATTGAAGACGGCGCGCCCATCGGCAAAGAGCGACAGCGTCCGGATCGCCACGTTGAATTGCATGCTGCCATCCGGGCGGATGAGGCCGATCGCGCCGCAATAGGCATCGCGCGGTCCGGTTTCGAGCGCATGCAGGATTTCCATGGCGCGCAGCTTCGGTGCGCCGGTGACCGAGCCGCAGGGGAACAGGGCGGCCAGGATATCGGTCACGGTCAGGCCGGGTGCAAGCTCTGCCCGCACATGGCTGACCATCTGGTGCACGGTCGGATAGGTTTCGATGTCGAAGAGCTTCGGCACCTCCAGCGTGCCGACCGTGCTGATGCGCGAAATGTCGTTGCGCAGCAGATCGACGATCATCCGGTTTTCGGCCTGGGATTTCTCGTCTCCCAGCATAGCGGCGACGATGGCCGCATCCTCGGCCGCATGGCTGCCGCGCGGGGCCGTGCCCTTCATCGGATGGGTCTCGATCACGCCGTCGGAACCGAGGCGGAAGAACAGTTCGGGCGAGCGGGAGAGGAGGACGGGCCCCTCCAGCGCCACGAGCGCTCCGTAGTGCACCGGTTGCCGTTCGATGAGGGACCAGAAGGCGGCGAGCGGATCGCCGCTCCAGCGCGCGGCGATCGGCATGGTCAGGTTGGCCTGGTAGCAATCGCCCTGCCGCAAGTGCCGGTGCAGGCGGTCGAAGCGCTGGCGATAGGCGGCGAGGTCCCAGGCTGCGCGCGGTTCGCTGAGGAAAGGGGCATTGTCGGTGCGCCGGCGCGGTGCGGCCAGCGGATGGTCCTCCGGCGCCGGCCCGTCGAAGACCCCGAAACAGAGAAGCGGCGTCTCGCGGTCGTCCTCGATGAGAGGCGCGAGCTTCGGTTCGAAGATGTAGCCTGCTTCATAGGAGAGAAAGCCGGCCAGCCAGCGGCCGGCCCGCCGCTCCGTCTCCAGCGCGGCCAGCGCCGGCAGGATCTCGGTGCGCCTGCGCGCGACGATCAGCCGGTCCGGCTCGGCAAACAGCCTTTGCGTTCCGGCCTTGTCGTCGCGCAGGAGAATGAAGGGCGTGTCGGTCATCGGGTCCGGTCTGGCAGCGTGCGGTGTCCTGCCCCTTCTACGATGGCTTGGCCCTTCTGTCTCCGACCCTGTCGGCCTTTTGTCGCGACGCAGTGACGCTCAGGCGGCGTCGAGTGCCTCGAGCTCGTCGATCAGCCCCTCGATCATCGACAGGCCCTTGTCCCAGAAGGCCGGGTCCGTCGCGTCGAGGCCGAAGGGGGCGAGCAGCGTGCTGTGATGCTGCGATCCGCCGGCCTTGAGGAGCGCGAAATACTTCTGCTGGAAGCCCGGCTCGGCCTTTTCGTAGACAGCATAAAGCGAGTTCACCAGGCAGTCGCCGAAGGCATAGGCATAGACGTAGAAGGGCGAGTGGATGAAGTGGGGGATATAGCTCCAATAGGTCTCGTAACCCTCGGAGATTTTCACCGCAGAGCCGAGGCTTTCCGTCTGAACGGCGAGCCAGAGCGCGCCGATATCGTCGGCCGTCAGCTCGCCCGCCTTGCGGGCCGTGTGCAGGCGCCGCTCGAAATCGTAGAAGGCGATCTGGCGCACGACGGTGTTGATCATGTCCTCCACCTTCTGGGCCAGCATGGCCTTGCGCTCCCGCCGGTCCGCCGTCTTGGCGAGCAGCGCCCGGAAGGTCAGCATTTCGCCGAAGACCGAGGCGGTCTCCGCCAGCGTCAGCGGGGTCGAGGCCATCAGCGCGCCCTGTTCTCCGGCCAGCACCTGGTGCACGCCATGTCCGAGCTCATGGGCAAGCGTCATCACGTCGCGCGGCTTGCCCATATAGTTGACCAGCACATAGGGGTGGGCGGAGGGCACGGTCGGATGGGCGAAGGCGCCCGGCGCCTTGCCCGGGCGCACCGGCGCATCGATCCAGCCGCCATCGAAAAAGCGGCCGGCGATCGCCGCCATTTCCGGATCGAAGCCGCGATAGGCTTCCAGCACGGTGCTCTTCGCCTCGTCCCACGGGATCGCCCGGTTCGCCGTTTCCGGCAGCGGCGCGTTGCGGTCCCAGAAGTTGAGCTGCTCCATGCCGAGCCACTTCGCTTTCATCGCGTAATAGCGGTGCGACAGGCGCGGATAGGCGGCCTTTACCGCAGCGGCCAGCGCGTCAACCACCTCCCGCTCGACGCGGTTTGCCAGATGCCGGCTGTCGGCGATGTCGGCAAAGCCACGCCAGCGGTCGGAGATCTCCTTGTCCTTGGCCAGCGTGTTGGTGATCAGCGTGAAGGTGCGGATATTGGCCTTGAAGGTGGCGGACAGTGCCTCGGCCGCCTTGCGGCGCGTATCCGGATCCGCCTCCTGCAGGTGGCTCAGCGCCACTTCCAGCGGCACCTCCTCTCCATCGATGGAGAAACGCAGCGCCGCCATGGTTTCGTCGAACAAGCGATTGAAGGCGCCGGACCCGGTCATCGACTTTTCGAGGAACAGCTGCTCCAGCCTGTCGTCGAGCTGGTAGGGCTTCTCCTTGCGCAGGTCGCGGACCCAGGGCTCGTAATGGGCGGCGCGCGGATCGCGCGTCAACGCGGTTTCGAGCGCGGCATCCTCGATCAGGTTCATCTCCAGCCCGAAGAACAGAAGATGGCTCCACAGATCGGTCAGCTTGGCCTGGACATCGCCATAGAACTTGCCGTTCTCCGGCTTGCTCGTGTCGGTATAATAGGTGAGCCCGGCATAGGACCCGACCTTGCCCATCAGGTCCTCGAGCGCCTCATAGGCCTCGATCGCCGCGCCGAGCCCTTCATCTCCCGTCTTTCTTGCCGCCTCTGACAGCTGGCCCTTCCAGCGTGCCTCGAAGGCCAGGCACTCCGTTTCGGCGCGGGCGAGATCCTGCTTGAACGCGTCCGACTGCGGGCCGGGATAAAGGTCGTCCAACCGCCATTCGGGAAGCGTGCCCAGCGAGGGTGAGGGTTCAGCCCCTGCAACGGCGGCGGCGAGCAGGCGAGGAGCGGACAGGGTTGCGAAAGTGGGTGTCAAGGCGATCACTCCGGTCGATGGATGGGCCGGGACAGGCGGGGAGGGAGCGCGATGATCCAGATTGGCGCGCCATGCCTGCCGCTTTGGCGGAGCCGGGACCGTAACGTCCGCATTGGTTAAAATGCAAGCCTTTCGCCAAAGACCCTCTTCAGCCCTTTGTGACAGGAATGACGTGAACCGGTGCCTCTGCCGGGGAATTCGATGCAACAGGGGGAGCGATCCGCATGCCATCCCAGATTCTCGTGATCGATGACGATCCGGTGCAACGCCGGCTTCTGATCCACGCAGTCGAACGGCTGGGCCATCAGGTGATCGCCGCCGAAAACGGCCGGGCCGGGCTCGAACTTCTGATCGCCCGGCAGAAGCATATCGACGCCGTGCTGCTCGACCTGATGATGCCGGAAATGGATGGTCACGCCGTTCTCGCCGCCGTGCGCGAACGCGGCATTTCGGTGCCGATCATCGTGCAGACCGGGCAGGGCGGCATCGAAACGGTGGTGCTCGCCATGCAGGCCGGCGCCTTCGATTTCGTCATCAAGCCGGTCTCCCCGGAGCGGCTTTCGGTCGCGCTCGACAATGCGCTGAAACAAAGCCCGCGCGGCGAGCGCACGGTCAGTGCGCGGCGGGTGCGGGGCGAGCCGGTGCGTTTCGACGATGTCGTGTCGGCAAGCGGCGCGATGATTCGCGTGCTCGATCTGGCACGCCGCGCCGCCCAGTCCACCATTCCCGTGGTTCTCGAAGGTGAATCGGGCGTCGGCAAGGAAATGGTCGCCCGCGCCATTCAGGGCGGCAGCGACCGGGCCGGCAAGCCGTTCATCACCGTCAATTGCGGCGCGATCCCGCCCAATCTGGTCGAAAGCATCCTGTTCGGTCACGAGAAGGGCGCCTTCACCGGCGCCACCGAGCGCCATATCGGCAAGTTCAGCGAGGCCGATGGCGGCACGCTGTTCCTGGACGAAATCGGAGACCTGCCGCTTTCCGCCCAGGTGAAGCTGCTGCGCGCGGTCCAGCAGGGCGAAATCGAAACGGTGGGCGCACGCGTGCCGCAGAAGGTCGATGTCCGGCTGATTTCGGCGACCAACAAGGACCTGATCGGCGAAGTGCGCGAGGGCCGCTTCCGCGAGGATCTCTATTATCGCCTGAACGTCTTCCCGATCGCCATCCCCGCCTTGCGCCGGCGCAAGGAGGATATTCCGCTGCTGGTGCGCAGCTTCGTCCACCGCTTCTCCGCCGAGCAGCGGCGCGGCTCGCCGATGAGCGTCGATGCCGGCGCCATGGCGCTGCTCACCGCCTATGACTGGCCCGGCAACATCCGCGAGCTGGAAAGCGCGATCTTCCGCGCCGTTGTCCTTGCCGATCGCGACGAGCTGACGCTTGCCGACTTCCCGCAGCTTGCCAATCTCCACCCGGAAGTCGGTGTGGGCGGGCCACGCCCTGCCATGCTTGCCGATGCCACCCCGCGCGAGGAGCAGCGGGCCGCGCCCGCCGCACAGACGGTTTCCGCCGCGCTTGCGCGCCCCGCCGCCGCAAAAACGCCGCCGGAAGGCGCGATAGCCAGCGTCGACTCCGGCGGCAATGTTCGCAAGCTCGCCGAGGTGGAGGAGGAGCTCATCCGATTCGCGCTGAAATTCTATCGCGGTCAGATGAGCCAGGTGGCGCGCAAGCTCGGCATCGGCCGGTCGACGCTCTATCGCAAGCTCAAGGATTACGGGATCAACCCCGACGATCCCTTCTCCGAAGCCGCTTGAGGGTTTCTCGAGCGCTCCAGGCCGGCACGACCCCGTGCCGGCAGCATCGCAAATGTTCCCCGGCGTTTAGACCTTGTTAGTGATCCGTTCACTATATTATAAGGATTGGTGAGGACTGTGGCATAAATGTCATGCTGTCACCGCATTTGACAGTCATTGGACAGCCAGAGGCGCGGTGTCCGTCGGACGGGGAATTGAGTTTGCAAGTTTTTTCAGGACTGAAAACGCACCGCGATGCCGGTTTGCGCAACACTCTTCGCCGCATCTGGGGAAAGCTGCCCCGCGTGCTGACCTCCTTCGTCATCGCCGCATCCATGGTGACCCCCGGCATGGCGCCGCCGGTCGAGGCTGCCGGCCAGACCCGCACGTTGAAGATCTACTTCATCCATACGCAGGAAAAGGCGCAGATCACCTTCAAGCGGAACGGCAAATATGATCCGAAGGGTCTGCAGCAGATCAACATGATGCTGCGCGACTGGCGCCGCAACGAGCCGACGAAGATGGATCCCCGCCTTCTCGACCTCATCTGGGAAGTCTACCAGAAGTCCGGCTCTCGCGACTATATCCACGTGGTCTCCGGCTATCGTTCGCCGGCCACCAACGGCATGCTGCGCTCGCGCACCAAGGGTGTCGCCAAGAAGAGCCAGCACATGCTCGGCAAGGCGATGGACTTCTACCTGCCCGATGTGAAGCTGAAGACGCTGCGCGAGATCGGCATGAAGTTCCAGGTCGGCGGCGTCGGCTATTATCCCACCTCCGGTTCGCCCTTCGTGCATATGGACGTCGGCGGCGTGCGCGCCTGGCCGCGCATGAGCCGCAGCGAGCTCGTCCGTCTGTTCCCGGACGGCAAGACCATGCATCTGCCCTCCGACGGGTCGCCGCTTCCGGGCTACGAGCAGGCTGTGGCCGATTACAAGCGGCGCGTCGGCGCCTCGGCGATCCAGGTGGCAGGCGGCGGCTATAGCGGCCCCGGCGACAAGGCGACCAAGCGCCCCGGCAAGACCCTGATGGCCATGCTGTTCGGCGGTGGCGACGAGGACGAGGATGCAACGGCGATCTCCGCCGGTGCCGACAGCGATGATTCCGAAGCGCCTGCCACGGCACGGCGCGGCAAGGCCACGCCGCCTCCGGCCGAGACCCCGGTACTCGCCGGTGTCGAGGGCGCCGAGGAAGCGCCGGCCCGCGAAACGGTGGTTGCCGCCGCAGAAGAAACGGTGAAGGCGCCGGTGCCGCTGGTGCGCCCGGCCTTCCAGGACCTCCCCGCCGACAGCGGCGTGCAGACCGCTTTGGTGGCTCCGCCGAAGAACGCCGCGCAGGATGCGCTGGCCGCCGCCGCGCCGCAAACCGCGGAGCAGGCCGCAGGCCAGGAAGAATTCGCCGATCTCGGCAGCTACAAGGTTCCGGTGCCGCAGGCCCGCGTGACCGAGCTGCAGGCCGGTGCGGCGCTTGCCGATGCCGCGGAGGCGGCCGAAGAGGGCGAGGCGCTCGCCTTCGTTCCGGTTCCGGCTCTCCGTCCTGCCGGTGCGGAGGCGCTCGCCGCCGTCGCTGCCGCCGAGGTGGCGCGTCCGGAAGAGGGTGCCACGCCAGAGCCGGGCGCTGCCGCGCCAGCCGCCGTCGCTATGGCCGATGCCGGCGCGGAGCCCTTGGCCGTGGCCAAGGCAACGCCGGTCTTCGCCGCCCGCCCCGCCGAAGCCATCACCACCGCAACGACCGCGCCGACAGCCCCGCCCTCGAGCGAGATCGCCGCGCTCAGCCCGGCCCAGACCCGTGCGCTCGCCAGTGCCGCGCCGCCTGTCAGCTCCTCGGGCGAGGCCCGTGCCAAGGCAGCCCTTGCCGCACCGACCAGCCAGCCTGTTGAGATGGCGGCCTATGCTCCGGATCCGATGGAAGGCAAGCGGGATATCTTCCGCAGCACCTTCGACCTGCCGCCGGAAGCACCCAAGGCCGGCCGGCCGAAGAAGCAGCAGGCCGATGCCGCCCAGCGCCTGTCCAAGCGCACGGCCCCGAAGCTGACGCAGAAGATCATCGCCGAATGGGCCCTGACCACCGGCCGCATGGCGCAGCTCTCCCGGCCCGTCAAGGCGCCGCGCTTCGTCAGCCCTGCGCTGCGCGCTTCGCCGACCACAGTCTACTCCGCCGGCTTCACCAACGCCCCGACCAACGTCGACACCGCCCGCTTCTCCGGCACCGCCGTCAACTTCATGGAAGTCACCCGCTTCAGCAACTGAGGCGAAGACACACCCGATCCGGTCTCGCCGATCGGTTTGCCAGACACAAAAAAGCCCGGCCGAAACCGGGCTTTTTCGTATCTCCTGAGGCGCCTATTCCTCGTCCGGCAGGTCGATCATGCCGAGGGCGGCGAGGTAGGTGTCGAGGATGGCTTCCTGTTCCATGCGCTCGTCCTTGTCCTGCTTGCGGATCTGGATGACCTTTTTCAGGATTTTGGTGTCGAAGCCGGTGGACTTCGCCTCGCCATAGACATCCTTGATGTCGTCGGCGATCGTCTTCTTTTCCTCCTCCAGGCGCTCGATGCGTTCGATGAACGAGCGAAGCTGGTCGCGTGCGACGCCGTGGGCATCTGACATGGGGTGCTCCTTGTGTGGGGGATCCTTCGGTGGGCGTCACCTGCCGTGAAGCGTCGGCGAGGTCAAGGGGCAAAGCGACATCGCGGCCTTCGCCGCGCAGCGATTGCGGTCGCGGTGCGGCGTGCGGCGCGGCTCAGTCGTGCGGGCGGCGGGCGGAAAAGCTCGCCTGCTGCTCCGCCGTCGCCTCGCGCTGATGCTGATCGCGCCAGGTCTCGTAGGGCATGCCATAGATGCGCTCGCGCGATTCCTCCTTGCTCATCGGCAGGCCGGCTTCTTCCGCCGCTTCCCGCAACCAGTTCGACAGGCAGTTCCGGCAGAAGCCCGCGAGGTTCATCAGGTCGATGTTCTGCACATCGCTGCGGGTGGAGAGATGGGCGAGCAGCCTGCGGAAGGCCGCGGCTTCGAGGTCGCGCTTCTCGGTTTCTGTCAGGTCGAGCATGGTCTGTCCTTTCGTCACGATGCGCGGTGAGAGCATATCCGGCACAACCGTGTCAGCGGTTTTGCGTGCGGACTGCGGCAAGGCCAAGATGGAGCATGTCCAGCAAACGTGCCTCAGCGGGTTTGTATCCGGACTGCGCGAGAATGCGAATGTCAGGCGATCCGGTTGTCACGAACTGATGCTTTCTTCGTCATAGGGCCCAGTTCGCGAAGGGTGCTGCAGAGGGACATGCAACGCCTCTCGAGCATTGAGGCTTTCGAAGATCGGAGCCAGCCGATCCGCCCAGGCGGCAACACCGGCTTCATCGCCGATCTGGTCCTGGCGGATCTCGATCAGCGCATGCGCCAGGCCCGGGCGCATGCCGTGGCGGTAGAGGGTGTCGCCGCGCAGCGCGCCGTCATAGGGTTCGTTGTCGGCCACGGTCAGCGTGCCGTCTTCGGCAAGCGCCGCGAGCAGCGGGCGCATTGCCCGGTCGTCGCCGTCCCAGAGAACGGTGACCTCCCACGGGCGTGGCACGCCCTTCCAATGCGGCGTGAAGGAGTGCAGCGAGAGAAGCAGCGGCGCCTTGCCGGAAGCCTCCGCCGTGCGTGCGATCGCAGCGCCGACCGCCTGGTGATAGGGCCGATGGAAGCGAGCCAGCCGGCGCTCGCGCTCTTCGGCCGACATCGGATGGTTCGCGGGGATGATCGCACCGTCGGAAATGCGCATGATCAGCGTCGGATCGTCCTCGCCGCGGTTCGGGTCGATCAGCAGGCGCGAAAAGCGGCTCATGACTGCCGGCACCTTCAGCCGCGCCGCAAGGGCGCGCAGCAGCGGTTCGATGCCGATGTCATAGGCGATGTGGCGGGCAAAGGCGGCGGGCGGCAGGCCGAGGTCGCCATAGTCGGGCGGCAGCAGCGCAGTGGCGTGATCGCCGAGCAGCAGAAGCCCGCGATCATAGGCGCCGTCGATGATCTCGAAGGCTTCGTTGGCCGCCAGGGTCACGCGCTGTCCCTCCCTCTTCGCCGCTGCGGAATGCCACGCCGGCGCGTCCTTCGCAAGTCATTGAGCCCAGCCAGCAATTTCGTCGAGAAAAAGCCGGACATGGGCTCTCTCTCCCGCGTTGACTTTCCGGGCACGAAGTCGCAAGAAAGTGCCTCGACAAACGCAATGGAGCTCCATTGGAAACCGTGTCTCGACACTCCTTCCCCTCGTCGAACATGCGTCGATCGTTTCTAGGCGTGGTGGCGTTCTTTTCGCTCTCCCTGGCCGCACCGCTTTTCCTCCCCAGCGAAGCGCATGCGGAATTCCGTGTCTGCAACGGCACGCAGAATCTCGTCGGCGTGGCGATCGGCTATCGGGCCAAGGAAGGCTGGATCACCGAAGGGTGGTGGCAGGTGCCTGCAACGACCTGCGCGACCCTGATCGAGGGCGAGTTGGAATCACGCTACTACTATCTCTACGCAGAGGATGCGGCCCGCGGCGGACGCTGGACGGGCAATGTCAACATGTGCGTGGCGGAGAACGAGTTCAAGATCACCGGCGTGCAAGACTGTTTCGCACGCGGTTTCCAGCGGATTGGCTTCAAGGAATATGACACGGGACGTCAGGGGAGCTGGATGGTTCAGCTCTCGGATACGCCCGGGACTCAAGAAGGCCAGAACTGATGAGACGGAATCGAAAAGCCAAGATCCTCGCGACGCTCGGACCAGCGTCGAGCGAGGAGCACATGATCCAGAAGCTGCACGAGGCGGGCGCCGATCTCTTCCGGATCAATATGAGCCATGCCAGCCATGATGTCATGCGCACGCTGATCAAGCGCATCCGCGCGGTGGAAGAGCGCTGCGGTCGTCCGATCGGCATCCTGGCCGACCTTCAGGGCCCGAAGCTGCGCGTCGGCAAGTTTGCCGAAGGCAAGGTGGAGCTGACCCCCGGCCAGACCTTCACGCTCGACAACAACGAGGCGCCCGGCGACAACACCCGCGTCTTCCTGCCCCATCCGGAAATTCTCGAATCGGTCAAGGCCGGCCATCGCCTGCTGATCGATGACGGCAAGCTGCATCTGCGCGCCGAAAGTTCGGACGGCACGAAGATCGTCTGCACCGTCGTCTCCGGCACCAAGATTTCCGACCGCAAGGGCGTCAGCCTGCCCGATACGCTGCTCGGCGTCGGTGCGCTGACCGAGAAGGACCGTGCCGATCTCGACGCCGTTCTGGAAACGGACGAGGTCGACTGGGTGGCGCTCTCCTTCATCCAGCGTCCGGAAGATCTGTCGGAAGTGCGCAAGGTTTCCCGCGGCCGGGTCGGGCTCATGTCCAAGATCGAAAAGCCACAGGCGATCGAACGGATCGACGAGATCATCGAACTCTCCGACGCGTTGATGGTCGCGCGTGGCGACCTTGGGGTGGAAATGCCGCTCGAGGCCGTGCCCGGCCTGCAGAAGCAGTTGATCCGCGCCTGCCGCCGCGCCGGCAAGCCGGTGGTCGTTGCCACCCAGATGCTGGAATCGATGATCTCCGCGCCGGTGCCCACCCGCGCCGAAGTTTCCGACGTTGCGACCGCCGTCTTCGAAGGCGCCGATGCGGTCATGCTCTCGGCCGAATCCGCCTCCGGCGACTACCCGGTCGAAGCGGTTTCGACCATGGCCTCGATCGCCAGCAAGGTGGAAACCGATCCGCATTATCCGGGCATCATCTATGCCCAGCGCACGCCGCCGGAAGCCACCGGCGCCGATGCGATCTCGCTGGCTGCCCATCAGATCGCCGAAACGCTGCGTCTCTCGGCCATCGTTTGCTACACGGCCTCCGGCAACACCGGTCTGCGCACCGCGCGCGAGCGGCCGCAGGTGCCGATCCTGGCGCTGTCGCCGGTCATCCAGACGGCTCGTCGTCTCTCGGTCGTCTGGGGCACGCACTGCGTCGTCACCTCCGACGCGACCGATCTCGACGACATGGTCAACCGCGCCTGCCGTATCGTGGCCGCGGAGGGCTTCGGCAAGCCGGGCGACCGCATCATCATCTCGGCCGGTGTGCCGCTCGGCACGCCCGGCGCGACCAACATGCTGCGCATCGCCTATATCGGCCAGGACGGCATGAGCGGCGTCTGAGCCCCGTGCCTGTGTCCTGATCTCCATAGCGCCGCTCCTGAACAGGGGCGGCGTTTTCGTTGGCGCTCTCAGTTCTCGTTGTCTTTGGCAATCCGTGCTTCGTCGGCACGGGCGATTGCGTCGAGATCGCGGGGCTGTCCGGCAACAGTTTCGATGGCGGCTATCGCCAGGTCGGTGACGATATAATCCGGCTTGTGGCCGAGGTTATGCACGGTCACAAGCCGGCTCCCGGCAATATCGCGTGCAAGGCCCCTGGAGTGGATCTCGGGGAGAACGATCTTGTCGCGGTCGCCGGTGATGATCACGGTCGGCGCTTTGATCTCCGTGTAGCGCGGCGAAACGCGTTTCACATAGTCGAGCAGATTGGCGATATCGATCGCATTGTTCTGGAACTGGCGCGGGCGCAGCGCGAGGCGGATCTGCGCGGCAGCAATGTAGTTGTCCGGCCGATGATTGGGCGCGAAGACACTGCGGGTCGCCGTGTCGACCAGCGCAAGGCCCACCGGCGGCGCAACCAGCGTCGCGAAGAGATCGCCGATCAGCGGAATGCGCGCCACCGAATAGTACCAGTCGATGCCGCCGGGCCAGGGATGCGTGGCTGGCGAGAGAAAGACGAGGCCGGCGACCCGCTCCTTGTGCTCCAGAGCGAAACTGGCCGCGATCGCGCCGCCGAAGGAATGTGCGACGATGATCGCTTTGTCGATGCCGCGCTTCGTCATCAGGGCGGCAATCGCGTTGGCTTGGCCATCGGGAAAGGCGTTGCGAGGGCCGCCGCGCTCGGAGTAGCCGAGCCCGGGCCGATCGAGAAACAGCATTTCCGCGCGGCCTTCGAGCTTGGCGCGAAAGGCGGTCATCGGATCGTTCAGGTTGGCACTGGCGCCGTGGATGAAGACGAGCGGCGGCAGGTCGGCGCCGGCCGGGCGCGGCACATGCACGCTGTTCATCCGAAAACCGCCGACATCGATGAGTTCGCCCCGATTGACGTTCTCCCGCTCGAAAGCCGAGGCCTGATAGGTGCTGAAACCGAAGGCGGCGAGAAGGGCGGCCAGGAAGCCGGTGAGAACGAAAAGCATGAGGCGACCCAAGGGGCGAAATCGGGAAGGGAAGGGCACGGGAACCAGGCTCGAGAGGATAGGCCGCGAGGTTGCGGCCAACTCCCTACGCATCGCGCGAGACGATGGTTCAGATAACAAGGGAGAGCGGGACGGGCGAGGGGTGTCAGGTGCGGTTGCCCGCCAGCTTCTCCTCGATCTCGCCCAGCTGCTCCTGCGCCTTGCGTTCGGCCGGATAGACCGCCAGGAACCGCTCCCAGGCCTTGAGGGCCAACGCATCCTCACCGGAGGCGGAAAGGATCGCCGCCATGCCGGCCAGCGCCCCGAAGTGGCGAGGCTCCAGCGCCAGCACCTGGTTGATGTCGGACATCGACTTTCGGTAATTGCCCATCTGGTAATGCAGTGTCGCACGCTGGTTCCAGCCCTCGACATAGGTCGGGTCGAGCGCGATCACCTGGTCGTAGAGATCAAGCGCACTTGGCTGCTTGCTGGCGGCGACGGCCTTGGCGGCCCATTGCATCAGGAGATCGACGGAGGCGCTGCCCGAAACCTGCCATTCGCTGCGAATCGCATCAGCGATCTCACGCGCCTTGTCGGCATCGCGCTGGCGTTTCAGCGCTGCAAACAGCGTGTCGAGCTTCTCGGCGTGCGTGGGCGGCGGTGCAGGCATGGCGGCGGGTGGCGCAGCCTGTGGCGTGGTGGGAGGCGGCGTGCCTTGCTGCGCGGCCACGGGGCCGGCCACGAGGGCGGCGGCGAGAATCAGCGTTCGGATCAACAAAACGGCCATGGCGGGAACCTATCCCGCCATGGCCGAACGTCCAATCAAAATCGAGGCATCAACCGGTCTGCCGAAGAACGAACCGGGCGAGCGCCACCGATCCTCAGCCCTGGCGGGCCTTGAAGCGCGGGTTCAGCTTGTTGATGATGTAAACGCGACCCTTGCGGCGAACCAGGCGGTTTTCGCGGTGACGGGCCTTCAGCGACTTGAGCGAATTCTTGATCTTCATGGGTCTAGTCCGCAGTTTCGGCGAGTTGAGGGTCGCACGGGTCTCTAACAATCGAAAGCGCGCCATCAGGTTTTCCAAAAACCCAAGCGCGCTTTAAGGGTGGCAGGCCAATAGCGCGACGCCTCTTTCCTGTCAACCTTGGACGCCCGGAATTCACCGGTTCGCCCGCTTGACAGGAGGTCAGCGCAGCGTCGTCACATGGCCCATCTTGCGGCCCGGCCGCGCTTCGGCCTTGCCATAGAGGTGGACGAGCGTGCGCGGTTTCGCCAGCCAAGCCGGGACCTGGTCGATCTCGTCGCCGATCAGATTGTGCATGATGCAGTCCGAATGGCGCGAAGGGTCGCCCAGCGGCAGGCCGGCCACGGCGCGCATGTGCTGTTCGAATTGCGAGACGACACAGGCTGCTTCCGTCCAGTGGCCGGAATTGTGCACCCGCGGCGCGATCTCGTTGACGGCGAGCCCGCCGTCGGAGGTAGCGAAGAACTCCACTCCGATGACGCCAACATAGTCGAGCGCATCGACGATCGCCGTCGCCGCCGCGCGGGCGCTCTCGGCGAGGTCGGCCGGCAGGGCGGCGGGGACGGTTGAGGTGGCAAGGATGCCGTTGCGGTGGACATTTTCCGCGGGATCGAAGCAGAGAACGCTGCCATCCTGCCCGCGCGCCGCGATGATCGAGATTTCCCGCTCGAACCGGACGAAGCTTTCGAGGATCAGCGGCACGGCGCCAAGAGCGGCATAGACGGCCGCCGGATCATCCGCGTCGTCGCGGAACACATGCTGCCCCTTGCCATCATAGCCGAGGCGGCGGGTCTTGAGCACGCCTTGGCCGCCGAATGCGGCCAGCGCGGCCTTGAGATCGGCAAGACTGTCGACGGCGTGAAAGCGGGCGGTTTCCAGGCCGCAGGCATTCAGGAAACGCTTTTCGGTCACGCGGTCCTGGGCCACTTCCAGCGCCTTCGGCGGCGGGAAGACGGGCAGGCTGCGGGCAAGGCGCGCGGCGGCGGCCACGGGCACGTTCTCGAATTCATAGGTCACGAGATCGCAGGCTGCAGCCAGCGCGTCGAGCGCCTGGTCGTCGTCATAGGCGCCGACGATCTGGCGCGTGGCGGTCTGGGCGGCGGGGCAATCCGCCTGCGGCTCCAGAATGACGGTGCGCAGGTTGAGCCGCGCGGCGGCCATGGCAAGCATGCGGCCAAGCTGGCCGCCCCCGATGATGCCGATGGTTTTCATGACGCATCGACCGGAAATTCGGCAACGGCGGCGCTCTGTTCCTCGCGCCAGATATCCAGCCGGTCGGCGAGGTCGGGGTCGGAGAGCGCGAGCACCGCGGCGGCGAGGAGCGCGGCATTGATGGCGCCGGCCCGGCCGATTGCCAGCGTGCCGACCGGTATGCCCGCCGGCATCTGGACGATGGAGAGCAGGCTGTCCTGGCCGGAAAGCGCCTTGGACTGGACCGGCACGCCGAAAACCGGGAGCGGCGTCATGGCGGCCGCCATGCCGGGCAGATGCGCCGCGCCGCCGGCACCGGCAATGATGACCTTGAAGCCCGCGTCCCGCGCGCCGCGGGCAAAATCGAACAGGCGTTCCGGTGTGCGATGGGCGGAGACGATCCGCGCCTCGTAGTCGACGCCGAGCGCCTCGAGCATATCGGCAGCGTTCTTCATGGTTTCCCAATCGGACTGACTGCCCATGATGATGGCCACCTGCGGGGCGCGCGTCTGGCTCAAGGGTCGGCTCCTCTCGAACTTGCCCGGGGGCGGTGATCCGCCAGGCTGCCCGGGTCATGCAAAGGCTGGGAAGGAACGGGTCAGCGGCAGCGATCGCCACGCGCCGGTCTGGCCGCGCCGCTTCAGGCGATGATGTCGGGAATGATCTGGTCTTCGATCTTGGTGATCTTGTCCTTGATCGCCAGCTTCTTCTTTTTCATGCGCTGAATGCGCAGGGCGTCGCAGCCGATCTGGATCATCGCGTTGATGGCGACGTCGTAATCCTCATGCTCCTGGCGCAGCCGCGCCACGCTCAGTCTGAGTTCGGCCTGATCCTGATCTGGCATGCCCGTGCGTTCCTGTCGGCCCCGGCGCGGCCGCAGCCGCCGCGCTCTCAAAAATGTGCACCCTGCGTGATCCCTAGCCGGGACCACCCGCCTGCGCAAGGCGAAGCGGCCGCAAGCCCCTGTAAGCCTTGGCCTCGCGTAGCGGCGGCGCCTCCTCTAGCACAGATCCGGCGGTAACGGGAAGTTACCCCTAAGCGCGAATTCACCTTCGACAAATCACCGAACGCGTGGCACACTTTCAGGGTTAGAACCTGGAACACCCGGCGTTCGCGACCGGGTGCAAGCAAGAGGAAGGGACTGCCACATGAACATTGAGGCTCATCTCGCAACGCTTGAGAAAAAACACGGTGTTCTGGAGCAGGAGCTGCATTCCGCGCTTCTGCAGCCATCCACGGATGACACGATGATTGCCGATATCAAGCGGCGGAAGCTGCGCTTGAAGGATGAGATCGCCAAGATCCGCTCCACGCATCATTGAGTCTGACATTGAGTGGCAATGATACAGCCAAGGGAGAGGCGTGAAACAACAGGCGCCCGGACGAGAAGCCGGCAAGCCACCGTTTTGCGGACCGCGTAACAGGCGTAGCGTGACACGCCTCTGGCCGCTTTCACCGCCCGCTCCCCTCTTCTGCCCGCCGTCGGCTCTGCCGCGGCGGGCAGTTTCGTTTTCGGCCCTGGTCTTCGCATCGGGCGCGACGGGAAAGCGGTCGGCCGAGACCGTAAAGCCGGCCCACCTTCGGCCAAGCGAGAAAGCCAACCCCGTCAATAGATCAACCCGCTCCATCGGAGTGTCGAGGTGCGGCCAGGCGAAGCGGACAGCATGAGAGCGAGCACGAGCCATGCAGCGGCGGTAGAGCCGCCTCACACGAGTGGAGAAACCGGGTTGACGAGAGACCGCCCGGATCCAGGGTGTGGCGCAGGCTCCCGAGGGAAATCCCCGCCATTCCCCACTCCACCCGCGCGCCCTGCAGCCGGCCAGAGAGCCCGTAGATTGGGCGAATCAGTGCCGGCGGTTGCGCTCGGAGATCGGACTGTCCGCTCTCGTCTGCCCGCCGCGAGGCCGCAAGCGACATCTCCTACTTACGTAAGTTGAAACTTCGCACGCACGATACCGCATCTCCGAGAAGATGCTGCAGGCGCGAACGAAGCCCGGCGTTGACGGCGCCGGGGCTATGGAGATGATCGCCTAGGACCAGAACTGGTCCAGCCAGAGATTGACCTTGTCGAACCCTGGCTTGTTGATGGCGTAGATGCGTTTCGTGCCGCTCGGGGAGACCGACACGAGGTTCGATTCCAGCAGCGCCTTCAGGTGCTGAGAGACGGCTGGACGGCTGATCGGGAGCCCTTCTGCCAGTTCGTTCACCGTGCGCGGGGCACGGCGAAGCTCTTCCAGCAGGTAGCGGCGGTTCGGATCAGAAATTGCTTCGAATGGGTCAGTGGTAGACATATTAGAAACCTATGAGAAAGGGGTTTCGTTCGCAAGAGCTTTGTGCGGCGCAAGGAAAGTTTTTTTGCGCCTTTCCTTATTTAAATCTCCGCGCACTTAGGCGGCACGCGGTTTCCCGCCTGCCAAACCCCGTTCGCACCCGCAGCGGTGGCAATCCGCTGCGGTGCCCGAGTTGATCCGCGCCGTCGGACGGAGTAACGCTCGACCATCGTTTCGCCGGGTGCGTGACGTGAAGCCGATGCTGCGGAGAGAATGCATGAGCCTGACCGATGATCGTTGCCGTTTGGTCCTGATCCTGCCGGAGGGCGATGATCTTGCGGCGCGCCGGCGCGTGACGGAAGATGCGCTGCGCGGCGGCGATGTCGCCTCCGTCATCCTGCCGCAATACGGGCTCGACGATCAGACCTTTCAGAAACATGCCGAAGCGCTGGTGCCGGTGATCCAGGCAGCCGGCGCGGCGGCCCTGATTGCGGGCGATACCCGCACCGCCGGGCGAGCCAAGGCTGATGGTCTCCATATTACCGGAGATCATGCCGCCGTGGCCGAGGCGGTGGAGCGCTTCACGCCCAAGCTGATCGTCGGCGGCGGCAATGCCGCGGATCGCCACCATGCGCTGGAGATCGGCGAGGCCAAGCCCGACTATATCTTCTTCGGAAAGCTCGATGGCGACATCAAGCCGGAAGCGCATCCGAAGAATGTCGCCCTCGGCGAATGGTGGGCGGCGATGATCGAGATTCCCTGCATCGTCATGGGCGGGGCGGACCCGGCCTCGGCGCTGACGGTGGCCGAAAGCGGTGCGGAGTTCGTGGCGCTCTCGCACGCCGTCTTCGACGTGCCGGAAAACGCCGCCCAGGTCGTTGCCGCCGTCAACGCGCTGTTGGACGAAAAAGCGCCACGGTTTGAAGCTTAAGAGCGGCGATGCGCCACGATCCCGCCCTGTCCCCCGTCCGTCTTCGCCTTGCGGCGCTTCTCCTTTTGGGAGCGGCGGGTCTGCTCGGCGGTGCTCCGGCGGGCCTGGCGCAGGAGGGGCTGCCCGGCGTCGTGCCCATGCCGCCCGGTTCCGCGCTGAACGAGGGTGATGCGGACCAGTCCAACGCTCCGGCCGAGGATGCGGCGGCGGCGCCCGGCGCGGCGCCGGATGGTGCCGACATGCCGAATGCAGCCGTCGATCCGGACGAGGATGTTCTGCCGAAGCGCGGGCGCATCACGCCGTTCAACGGAGCCGTTCTTCCCGATGGCGCGGTGCCGACGCTGGAAAAACCCGGCCCTGCCAAGCCGGTCGCGTCCGACGGTCTTTCGCCTTCCGGCGGCGTCAACGTGCTCGACCGGATGGGCGCGGAACTGCCCGCCCTCCCGGCCGAAAAGCCCTTTACCGGCAAGCCGGACGAGGCCTATGGCGCCTACCAGCGTGGCTATTACCTGACTGCGCTCGATCTCGCCCTGCCGCGGGCGCAGCTCGGCGACCGTGCCGCGCAGACGCTCGTCGCGGAAATCTTTGCCCAGGGGCTCGGTGTCGCCCGCAACGACAAGGATGCGGCCTTCTGGTATGGCCAGGCCGCCAATGCCGGCGACCCGGCTGCCATGTTCAAATACGCCATCCTTCTCATGGAAGGCCGGCAGGTGCCGCGTGACAAGGCGCGCTCGGAAGAGCTGATGCGCAAGGCAGCCGATCTCGGCAATGCCTCGGCCCAGTTCAACTATGCGCAGCTGCTCACCATCGACAAGCCGGGCCCGGCCGGGCTCAAGGCAGCGCTGCCCTATTACGAGAATGCCGCCATTCAGGGCATTGCCGATGCGCAATATGCGATCTCGCAGATCTATCTGAATGTCGACGGCATTCCGGAGGAGAAGCGGGCGCGGGCGCGCGACTGGCTGGTGCGGGCGGCGAGCGCCGGGTTCGATACGGCCCAGCTCGATGCCGGTATCTGGATGGTCGAGGGGATCGCCGGCCCGCGCAATCTCGAGCAGGGCTTCCGCTGGATGCTGATCGCCGCCAATGCCGGCAATGTGGTGGCGCAGAACAAGCTCGCCCATCTCTATATCAATGCCATCGGCACCCGGCCCAATCCGGTCGAGGCCGCGAAATGGTATGTGCTGTCCCGCCGCGCGGGGCTGAAGGATGCGGCGCTGGAGGACTTCTATCTCGGCATCGGCGAGGACCAGCAGCGGGCGGCGCGCGCCGCGGCCAATCTCTTCCGCGCCATGCGCGGCTAGGGGCTTGCAGAGGCTTCTGGTTACCAACCCTTGAATTTGCCCGGAGTTTGTGGTCTTGAAGCGCGCTCAGGCTTGCCGCCGATGCGGCGAGACGCTGTTTGTCGGCCGCGTTTCTCAGCGGAGCTTTCCGCCGCGCCGACCGTTTTGTGACATCCAGCAGCGCCGTTCCACGGGGTCGGCCTTTTTCGACAGGAATCCGAGATGGCCCGTTCCGCTCTTCTTAACGTCATGGTTCAGGCCGCCTTCAAGGCGGGCAAGGCGCTGGCGCGCGATTTCGGCGAGGTGCAGAACCTCCAGGTCTCGATGAAAGGCCCGGGCGATTTCGTGGCCCAGGCCCAGCGCAAGGCCGAGAAGGTGATCCGCGAGGAGCTCATGAAGGCGCGCCCCACCTACGGCTATGTCGGCAACGGCGCGGAGGAGGTCGAGGGCACGGACGGCTCGCATCGCTGGATCGTCGATCCGCTGGACGGTTTCGTCAATTTCCAGCATGGCATCCCGCATTTCGCGATCTCCGTCGCGCTCGAGCGCCAAGGCGAGATCGTCAATGCGGTCATCCTCAATCCTGCGACCGACGAACTCTACACCGCCGAGCGTGGCGGCGGCGCCTTCCTGAACGATCGCCGCCTGCGTGTCGCGGCGCGGCGCTCGCTGGCCGATGCCGTCATTGGCGCCGGCTCGCCGCATCTGGGGCAGGGGCATCACGGCCGCTATCTGGTCGAGCTGCGCCATGTCATGGGCGAAGTGGCCGGCGTTCGCCGGTCCGGCTCCCCGGCGCTCGATCTCGCCTATGTCGCCGGCGGGCGCTATGACGGCTTCTGGGAGCGCGATCTCGAAGCCTGGAACATGGCGGCCGGCATTCTGCTCATTCGCGAATCCGGCGGCTGGATCGCCGATATCGACGGCGGCAACAAGCCGCTGGAAGATGGCTCGATCATCGCCGGCAACGAGCATATTCGCAAGGCGCTGCAGGAGGTCCTGCACCGCCCCGTGCCGACCCGCTGATCCGCCTTTCCTAACCGCTGACATCCTCCGCCTCCTGAAGGTGACGCCTGCCGGCCACAGCCGGCGGTCGTCGCTCCACGCTGCTGTGCATTTTGGCCGCCGGGCTGATTTCGGGATCGGAAAGAATGCGCTAGTGTCGCACGCGCGCGAACAGGCGGCTGAGGAAGAGAGAACAGGCATATGGCGAAGCTGACAATGTCCGGCGACGAGACGGGGCCGGGCGACGGGTATAATCCGGACAAGCTTTCGAGCCCGATGGTGTTTTTCTGGATCATGGTGATCTTCCTGATCATCGTCGGCTTCGTCGGCGCGATCCTGTTCCGCCAGGCCCAGACGGCGTTTCTCAGCAATCCAGGCCTCAATGGCCTGATCCTCGGCGTGCTGTTGATCGGCATTCTGCTCGTTTTCAGCCATGTGCTCGGCCTGCGGCCGGAGGTGCGCTGGTTCAACTCCTTCCGTGCGGCAGGCAGCGCCGACAAGGTGGGCCGCGATCCGGTTCTGCTCGCGCCCATGCGCGCGCTGATCGGCCGGCGGCACGCCATGGCGATCTCGACGGCGGCCCTGCGGTCCATTCTCGACAGTATCGCCGCACGCCTGGACGAATCGCGCGACACCTCGCGCTATCTGATCGGCCTGCTGGTCTTTCTCGGCCTGCTCGGCACCTTCTGGGGTCTGCTCGGCACGATCGGCTCCATCAACACGGTGATCCAGTCGCTCGATGCCGGTTCGGGCTCGACGGGGGATGTGCTGTCGGCGCTGAAGACCGGTCTCTCCGCGCCGCTGTCGGGCATGGGCACGGCCTTCTCCACCTCGCTCTTCGGCCTCTCCGGCTCGCTCATCCTCGGGTTTCTCGATCTGCAGGCGGGACGGGCGCAGAATCGCTTCTATACGGAGCTCGAGAACTGGCTGTCCTCCGTCACCGACGTTTCCTCCGATCTCGGTGTCGCGGCGGACGGCCGCGGCCTGCCGGCCGATGATCTGCGGGCGCTGGCCGAGCAGCTCGCACGCGTGAACCCGGAGAACGGCAATCAGCGCGCGGCTGCGGCCATGGCGAGCCTCGCGGACGGCATCCAGGGCCTGGTCAAGAACATGCGCGGCGAGCAGCAGATGCTGCGCGACTGGATTGAGGCGCAGCAGGAGGAGGCGAAGTCGCTTCGCCGCACGCTCGACAAGCTGGCCGTGCGTATCAACGCCACCGACCGTCTGCCGCCGCCCGAGCGTGGCGACGACGCGCGGAAGGATTGATCCATGGCGCTCCGCCGAGGCCGCCACCAGCGGACGATCGATTACTGGCCGGGCTTCGTTGACGCCCTGTCGACCCTGCTTCTCGCCATCATGTTCCTGCTCTCCGTCTTCGTGATGGCGCAGTTCATTCTCAGCCGCGAGATCAGCGGCAAGGACGAGGTGCTGAACCGGCTGAACAGCCAGATCAACGAGCTGACCCAGCTGCTGGCGCTGGAAAAGAGCGGCAAGCAGGATCTGGAGGATTCGCTTGCCAATCTCCAGGCCTCTCTCAGCTCCTCGGAAAGCGAACGATCCCGGCTGCAGGCCCTGCTTGATCAGGGCAGCGGCAGTTCCGCCAGCGCCAACCAGCGCATCGGCGATCTTACCGGCGAGCTGGAGAACGAGCGCCAGGTCAGCACCCGCGCCATGAGCCAGATCGACCTGCTCAACCAGCAGATCTCCGCGCTTCGCAGCCAGATCGCCGCCGTCGAAGCGGCGCTGCAGGCCTCCGAGGCCAAGGACAATGCCTCGCAGACCAAGATTGCCGATCTCGGTCGTCGCCTGAACGTTGCGCTCGCCCAGCGCGTTCAGGAACTGAACCGCTATCGCTCTGACTTCTTCGGCCGCCTGCGCGAGATCCTCTCGGACCGCGAAAACATCCGCATCGTCGGCGACCGTTTCGTCTTCCAGTCGGAAGTGCTCTTTCCCTCCGGCGGCAACGAGCTGAACCCGCAGGGTCAGCAGGAGATGGAGAAGCTCGCCACCGCCCTTCTCGACCTCGCCAAGGAGATCCCGCCGGAGATCAACTGGGTCTTGCGGGTGGACGGGCATACGGACAACGTGCCGCTCTCAGGCACAGGGCGCTATGCCGACAACTGGGAGCTTTCCTCCGCGCGCGCCGTGTCGGTCGTCAAGTTCCTCATCTCCAAGGGCGTGCCGGCTGACCGGCTGGTGGCGGCAGGCTTCGGCGAATTCCAGCCGATCGCACCCGGCGACACCAAGGAAGCCCGCGACCAGAACCGTCGTATCGAGCTGAAGCTCACCGAGAAATAGGCGTCTTCCCACGTCAGACGACGAAGGGCCGGTGGATCTCTCCACCGGCCCTTCGTCGTCTTGGCCTGTTCCGGCGCTAGAGCATTTCCAGCCGAAGCGTGGTCGCTTCGGCGTCGGACAATGCGGCCAAAACAAAGACATGGAGCATTGCAGGTGATCCCGTGATCGCCGGAAATGCTCTAGGGGCCTCAGTCGAGGCTGACATTCGCCTCGCGCACGATCGGCGTCCATTTCTCGAGCTCCGCCTTCACATGCGTGCCGAGTTCCTCCGGAGAGGAGGCGACGATGGTGGCCGAGAAGTCGGTCATGCGCTTGACGACGTCCGCATCGGCCATTGCCGATTTGGCGGCGGCATTGAGGCGGGTCACGACCTCGGCCGGTGTCCCGGCGGGGGCAAAGAGCGCGTTCCAGGTGTAGGTCTCGTAGCCGGGGATGGTCTCGGCGATGGCCGGGACATCGGGGAAGGACGGCGCGCGCTTGGCCGTGGTCACGCCCAGCGCGCGCAGCGTGCCGGAGGTCATATGGCCGGAGGAGGAGGGCAGGTTGTCGAACATGATCGGCACCTGGTTGCCGATGACGTCGTTCAGCGCCGGCCCGGCGCCCTTGTAAGGGATATGCTGCATCTCGACCCCGGCGAGCGTCTTGAACAATTCGCCGGAGAGATGCAGCGGCGTGCCGTTGCCGGACGAGGCATAGGCATATTTCTCCGGCTCCGCCTTGAGCAGGGTCACCAGCTCTGCCACCGTCTTGGCCGGGAAGTCCGGGTTGACGACCAGGACATTGGGAACAAGCACGAGGAGGGAGACCGGCGCGAAGTCCTTTTCGGGATCGTAGGGCTTGGTCTTGAGGATCAGCGGGTTCAGGGCGTGCGTGGCGACGGTGCCCATCAGGATCGTGTAGCCATCCGCCTCGGCGCGGGCGACATTCGAGGCACCGAGATTGCCGCCGGCCCCGGCCACGTTTTGAACGATCACCTGCTGGCCAAGGTCATCGGACATTTTCTGCGCGACGATCCGCGCGACGACATCCGTGGAGCCCCCGGCGGCAAAGGGCACGACCATGGTCACCGTGCGTTCCGGAAATTCGGCATGGGCCGGCCCGAACAGGGCAGCGGCCAAAGCGGTGCCGGCAAAGACCCGCGATAGGAATGACATGGCAAATCCTCCCATTTGTCATTGGATGACGCCCGGCCACCTCCATGGCCGGTGCGTCGTGGAGGATTTGAGGGTGAGGGCGCAGCCCTGACAATGGCGGCGCGTCCGTCACGGCATCAAGACCGGACGGCGAGGGGCGGCAATGTCCCCATACCACCCCAGTGTCGAGATCCGGTGGGTGGCTTTCCACCCATCGACGGCCTATTGGCCGGCAGCGCTCCGCTCGGGTTCGCCGCGACCGTGGTCGAATTGCAAGCGTGCCAGCCGGGCATAGAGGCCGGACTGGCGGCTCAATGTCGCATGCGTGCCTTCCTCGACGATCCGCCCGCCCTCCATGACCAGAATGCGGTCGGCTTTCAGCACCGTCGCCAGGCGATGCGCGATGACCAGCGTCGTGCGGTTCTCCATCAGCCCGTCCAGCGCACGCTGCACCAGCGTCTCGCTCTCGACATCCAGCGCCGACGTCGCCTCGTCGAGCAGCAGGATCGGCGCGTCCTTGAGGATCGCGCGCGCAATGGCGATGCGCTGGCGCTGGCCGCCGGACAGCGTGATGCCGCGCTCGCCGGCCAGCGTCTCGTATCCCTGCGGAAGGCGGCGGATGAACTCGTCGGCCTGCGCGGCGCGTGCGGCCGCCTCCACCTGGGTCCGGGTTGCGCCGGGGCTGCCGAAGGCAATGTTGTCGTGGATCGAGGCGGCGAAAATCGTCACGTCCTGCGGGACGATAGCGATGCGGCGGCGCAGCGCCTCGGGCGACAGCATGCGCAGATCCGCGCCGTCCACGATGATCCTGCCCGAGACCGGATCGTAGAAGCGCAGCAGCAGCGCGAAGACCGTGCTCTTGCCGGCGCCCGACGGACCAACGATCGCCACCGTCTCGCCCGGCCTGACGGTGAAGCTCAGCCCGCGCAGGCTCTTCTCGCCTGGATGGCTCGGATAGGCGAACTGCACGGCCTCGAAGGAGAGGGCCCCGGAGGCCGGCTCCGGCAGGGCAACGGGCAGGGGCGGCGCGGCAATGGCCGGCTCTTCCCGCATCAGTTCGCGGATACGCTCGGCCGCGCCGGCTGCCTGCGACAGTTCACCCCACACCTCGGAGAGCGCGCCGAGGCTGCCGGCGGCAAAGACCGAGTAGAGCAGGAATTGACCGAGCGTGCCCGGCGACAGCGTGCCGGCCAGCACGCTTTTTGCGCCGAACCAGAGAACGGCGACGACGCTGCCGAAGATCATGGTGATGGCAAAGGCCGTAAGGGCCGAGCGCGCCGTGATCGCTGCCTTGGCCGCGCCGAAGGCTTCTTCCACCGCCGCACCATAGCGCATGCGGGCCTGAGGTTCGGCAGTGAAGGCTTGGACCGTGCGCATGGCGCCGATCGCCTCGCCAGCATAGGCTGCCGCTCCGGCCAGCCGGTCCTGCGCCTCGCGCGAGCGGCGGCGCACCGAACGGCCGAACCCCACCAGCGGAAAGACGATGAGCGGGATGGCAAGCAGAACAAGGCTGGAAAGCTTCGGGCTGGTATAGACCATCATGACGATGGCCCCCAGACAGAGAATCATGTTGCGCAGCGCGACCGAGGCCGTTGCACCGACGGCGGACTTGATCTGCGTCGTATCGGCCGTCAGCCGCGACACGATCTCGCCGGACTGGTTGACGTCAAAAAAGGAAGGAGACAGCCGCGTGACGTGGTCGAAGACCTCGCGCCGGAGATCGGCCACCACCCGCTCGCCAAGCGTGATGACGAAGTAGTAGCGCGCCGCACTGGCGAGCGCGAGCACGATCGCCAGCACCACGAGCATGGAGAAATAGGTATCGATGAACTGCCCGTCTGCGGCGGTGAAGCCGTGATCGACCATGCGGCGTACCGCGAGCGGCAAGGTCAACGTCGTGACGGCCGCCGTGACGAGGGCGATGCCGGCGCCTGCGACCAATCCACGGTATCGCTTCACGTAGCGGCCAAGGCTCGCCAGCGGACGAAGCGAAGCCCGTTCCCGTGTGGTCTTCTCCGCGCTGTCTGCCACCTCAAACTCCATCCTGCTTCTTCGCCCGTCCCTGCGGCGCGCCACAGGCTGCGGGGCAGGGGAGGACGAGGCCTGTGTGATCGGCGCCGGGCGCCGCGACAGGTCTTGTTATCCCGGAGGCCTTCATGTATAGGCACGCCATCCCATTGAAAAGCCGCGGTCCGGAAAGAGGTCTGCGGCTTCCTTATCGTGTTCGGTCCCTCTGCCGCAACGGGTTGCGACAAGAAGACCCAGGAACTCTCTTAGGAAGAGCATCATGAAGGCTGATATCCATCCCGCATACCACACGATCAAGGTGGTCATGACCGACGGCACCGAATACGAAACCCGCTCGACCTGGGGTTCGGAAGGCGCGACCATGAACCTCGAGATCGACCCGAAGTCTCATCCGGCCTGGACCGGCGGCAACCAGCAGCTGATGGATCGCGGCGGCCGCGTTTCCAAGTTCAAGAAGCGCTTCGAAGGCCTCGGCCTCTAAGACCAATTTCGGTTCGCATATCGAAAAGCCCGGCTTCGACCGGGCTTTTTGCTGTTTTGGCTCTACTTGGTGCTTGCCGATCTCGCTGAAACAGCGCAGCAAAAAGCCCGGTCGAAGCCGGGCTTGTGCAGAAGCAGATGGGCCTGAATGGACGATCAGTTGGCGCCGAAGGCAGTCTGCAGCAGGTTCAGCTGCGCCTTCACGCCATTCTGATTGTCGGGAACGAAGGTGGACGCTTCCTGGGGGCGGTAGATTTCGCGGTCGAGCAGGGCGACGCGGTTCTGCAGGCGCAGCGAGCGGTCGATCAGGTCGCGGAACCCTTCCGGCAATTCGTTCCAGCCGGGCGCGGTGCGATCGACATTGAAACTGTCGAGACGGACCTTGTTCTTTTCGGAGAGAACCTGGTCGCGGGTCATCTCGCCATTGTTGACGGCGCGCTGCAGAAGAAGCCAGGAGGCCATCTGCATCAGCCGCGTCGTCAGCCGCATGGATTCAGCGGCGTAGAGAACGGAGGCCATGCGCGGCAGAACCTTGGAGGCTGCGCGGCCCGGTCCGTCGAGATAGCTCGCCGTTTCCTCGACCAGGCCCATGCCTTCGGCATAGAGCGCCTTGAACTGCGCCGAAGAGGCAGCGTGGCCTGCAAAGCTGACGGTGTTCAATCCGCGGTCGGACATGGCGCATTCCCTGGTTAGACGCATCGACTTGTTCAGGTAACGGACGGCTCGATAAAAAGTTTCTAACGAGCGGCCTTGCAGGAACGAAGAATGGTCCTCTCGCCCTGATGACGCAAGTCTATTCTTAAAGAAGGGTTAATCTCCACAGTCGGGGTCCGCCGCTCCCTCCTGATCCCCAACAGGAACGGCAACCCGGCGCCGACGGCCCTTTCCGTGGGCGCCTTTAATAAGGTGTGGGCTCCCTCTTGGGCCAAATTACGGCAAAAAAAGAGCCGCTGGAAGGCGGCTCTCAAGGTAAAACAGGGAGAAATCAGACGGTTCCCCGGAAGGAGAAGTGTCTGCGTCCAGAGCGATCTGGATGTCCCCATCTATAAAGCAGAATGCTTAACGCCCGGTTAATCGGACATTGCTTATTTGAAGAAGCGCTCGGCGGCCGCGCGGCTTCCGGCTTTCCGCTCGCGCTCCGCGTTCAGCCGTTCGATCTCGGCCTTGAGGAGGTCGATGCGCGTCGAAAGCTCGTCGGCGGAGAGCAGTGTCAGGTCGGCGCCGATCTCGTGCGCGGTCTTTCTGGGCTGGCGGTCGTCGTCGAACAGCGTCATGGCCGTCTATCCTCCAAGGTCTCGTCCGGATTAACAGTCGTTGCGGCGGCGTCGTCCGGTGTGGCCGTTTCCGCAGTGACGGAGCGCGGCGAAAGCTTGAGACTCTCCGGCGTGCTCAACGTGCCGGTGGCGGACATGGTGGTCGCATAGCTGTCGCGCGCTTCGACGGGAACGGGCGCGCGGCGGCGCGAGCGGAAAATTGCATAGCCCGCCACCAGCACATGGGCGCAGGCGGTAATCATGAACAGCGAATAGGGCCCCATGGCGCTCATGATCGGGCCGCCAAGCGTCGGGCCGATGATGGTGCCGACGCCATAGAGCAGCAGCAGCCCGCCGGAGACTTTGACGAAATCCTCAGGCGCGGCGAAGTCGTTCGCATGCGAGGCGGCGATCGGGTAGAGCGCATTGGCTGCCGCGCCATAGAGGCAGACGAGCGTGAAGAGCATCGTCGTGTTCGAGGGTTCCAGGAAGAAGATCAACAGGCCCGCCAGCGCAGCGACGCTTGCCAGCGCCGCCAGCACGTAGCGCCGGTCCATGCGGTCGGAAAGCCGGCCGGCCGGAAACTGCGCCATGGCGCCGACGAAGATGACGGCGGAGACCATGAGCGCGACATCGGCATCCGGCAAGCCGGCGCGCTTGGCAAAGACCGCCGCCAGCGTGCCATAGGCGCCATTGGCAATGCCCACCATCAGGATGCCGAGGAAGGAGACCGGCGAGTTGCGATAGAGCCCGCCGAGGTCGAGCTTCACCTGCTTCAACGGCTGGGGTGAAACGGCGGTGGAAACCAACGTCGGCAGCATCGACAGGCAGTAGACGATGCCGCAGATCATGAAGAGCACGGTGGTGCCGATATCGCCGAAAGGCACGATCAACTGGCCGCCGACGACGCCGAACAGGGTGATGGCGATATAGAGCGAGAAGATCGCCCCGCGGCTCTCGTTCGTCGCCCGCTCGTTCAGCCAGCTTTCGATGATCATCGACGTTCCGGCCGTGGAAAACCCGGTAACGGCCCGCAACGCCACCCACCAGATCGGATCGACCAGGATGCCCGTCAGAAGCGCGTTGATGGCAAGGAAGGAGGAAAAGATGCTGAAGGCCCGCACATGGCCGGCACGGCGCACGATCGTCGGCGCCAGCAGGCAACCGAGCACGAAGCCGCTGGCCCAGGAGGTGCCGAGCAGGCCGAGCAGGGTTGAGGAATAGCCCTCCGCCGTGCCGCGCATCGGCAGAAGCAGGCTGTGAAGCCCGTTGCCCAGGAAGAGGAAGAGCGTGCCGAGCAGGAGGGAGGCGACGGGAAGAAGATTTTTCATGCGGGTTCTGCTTGCGTCCGGGCTGCGGAGCGTGAAGGTAAGGCGAGCCAGCCGGAAATGCCAGCCGGAATGCGTCACGCGCCTGCAGCAGGCACGCCCTCTCGCCCCCTTGCCCCCGGAGATCACCCACCCATGTCCAAGGCCCTTGCGCTGCTGCTGCTGGCGATGATGGCGCTGCATCTCGTCAAGCCGCTCGGCGTGGCCGGTCTTCGCCGGCGAGGCGATGTCTGGAAGATCGCCGTTGTCGCCCTGGCGCTCATGATGCTGACGGTGTTTTTGCGGCCGTAGGGGAGACAGGCGTGTCTAGACGGTGATTTCTCCGCGCATGACGGTCACGCAGTGGCCGCCGATCGTGACACGGGTCACGGTTCCACCACGCTTTTCGGCCGTCACCTCCAGTCGGCTTGGCCGCCCCATTTCCACGCCCTGGTCGATCGTCAGCCTGGTTTCGCCGTCGGAGGCAGGGTCAAGGGTTGCGAGCAGGCCGGCCAGCGCCCCCGAGGCGCTGCCGGTGGCTGGGTCCTCCGGCACATTGTCGAGCGGAGCAAACATACGGGCGCGCACCGTGCCGTGGTCCTCGGGGTCGCGGACATAGAGGAAGGTGCAGAACTGGCCGTCGCGTGTCGGGAACTGCCGGTCGGCGGCCTGGAAGCGCTGGGCATCCGGGCTTGCCGCGGCGAGCGCTTCGAGATCCTTCAGCGCTGCGACGATGAAAGGAAGGCCGACCGAGACGATGACCGGTGGGTGAGGGGCTGTCGCAATGGCTTCGGCTGGTAGGGCCAGCGCCTCGGCAAGGACGACCGGTGGCGGCCCCGCCTGCCGAGAGAAGGGCTCCGGCGCCACGATGTCCGCGCCGCAGACGACGCCCGTCGCATCCCGGCGCAGGGCGACCGAGACCAGCCCTGCCTTTTCCGCGAAGATCAGCTGATCACCCGGCGCCTTGCCGAAGATGTCCGCCTGCCGGGCGAGCACGAAGGCGGTGCCGACATTGGGATGGCCGGCGAAGGGCACTTCGGTCACAGGGGTGAAGATGCGCACCTCGGCCGTGTGCGCGGGATCGCGCGGGGGCAGCACGAAGGTCGATTCCGAATAATTGATCTCGCGCGCGATCGCCTGCATGGCCTCGTCGGTCAGGCCGCGCGCATCGGGGACGACCAGCAACGGGTTGCCGGCAAAGCGGCGGTCGGTGAAGACATCGACGGTGACGAAGGCATAGGATGACATGGTACGCTCCTCGGGCTGGCGGACCTGCAGCCTGGGCTGTCTTCTGCCCCACGCATTTTCAGCAATCACACGATGACCGAAAATCCTCTATCCGTCTGTTTTCCTGCATTGACCCTGTTCTAGCGCAGCCCGTCATCCGCGCAAATGCGGAACTTGTCACGGTGACAAGAGCGGCAGCCCCTCCCTCCCGGTGCATCGTATCTGAACGAACGGAGGCCCGGCAGACTGGCTGCCGGGCCTCTCCTCGCTCCCCTGCCTTGGTGGTCGGCCTGCGCCTCCCCGCGCGGCCGGCCACGGGGGGCGGTATCAGGCGGCTTTTTCGAGATCCTTCTTCCAGCCGCCAAGCGCGGCCAGGCTGCACATGCGGGCGCGATGGGCAAAAGCCCGCTGGCCCGCCGCGACATTTTCCGACTTGCCCTGCCAGGCCGCCAGCGCCTCGGCCTGCAGCGCGCGGCCATAGGAGAAGGTGAGCGTCCAGGGCAGGCTGTAGGAGGCGATCATGGCGGAGAGGTGAGCGGTCGATTCTTCCGTTGTCTGGCCGCCGGAAAGGAAGGCGATGCCAGGCACGGCGGCAGGCACGGTGCGCTTGAGAACCTTGACCGTGCGCTCGGCCACCTCATCGACCGACGCGGTGCGCGCCTTGCGGCCGTCGATCACCATGCTCGGCTTCAGGATCATGCCTTCGAGCGAGACGCGGGCATCGGCCAGTTCGGCGAAGACGATGCGAAGCGTTTCTTCCGTCACGTCTTCGGAACGGGCGATAGAATGGGTGCCGGGCGCACCATCCATCAGCACTTCCGGTTCGACGATCGGCACGATGCCGGCCTGCTGGCAGAGCGCGGCATAGCGGGCGAGCGCATGCGCATTCGCCTTTACCGCACCGTAGCTCGGCAGCGTGTCGGAGACGGCGATCACGCCGCGCCATTTGGCGAAGCGGGCGCCGGTGTCATAATAGGCGCTCAGGCGGTCGGCCAGGCCGTCCAGCCCTTCCGTGATCGTTTCGCCCGGGAAGCCGGCCATCGGCTTGGCGCCGATATCGACCTTGATGCCGGGAACGGCACCGGCGGCGCGGATGATCTCGACGAAGGGCGTGCCATCGGCTGCCTTCTGGAACAGGGTCTCTTCGTAAAGGATGACGCCGGAGATGGCGGAGGTCATCGCATCATCGGCGCGGAACAGCATTTCGCGGTAATCGCGGCGCGATGATTCGCTCGAGGCAAGGCCGATCGTGTCGAAGCGCTTGGCGATCGTGCCGGAAGACTCGTCTGCGGCCAGCAGGCCCTTGCCCTTGGCCATCATGGCGGCGGCGATATCGTCCAGTCTCTCGGTCATGTCTGCTCCTCGGCGTGAGTGGGATGCCGATTGGGTAGCAGAAGAACGGGGTGAATCAAACGCGGTTTAAACAGGTAAAATCGATTGAAAAAAATTTAATCGTTTGAAAAGATTACTCATTGTGAGCGATTGCCAGCGTGCTGGGCGAAAGATGTCAAGCGAGGTGAGCCGACGCGCGGGTCGTGCCGCGCGTCGGTCGGGATCAGCTTACGCCTTGTGCAGGATATCGACACCCGGAAGCGGCTTGCCTTCCATCCATTCGAGGAATGCGCCACCGGCGGTCGAGACATAGGTGAGGTCGTCGGCAACGCCCGCATGGTTCATGGCCGAAACCGTGTCGCCGCCGCCGGCAACCGAGGTCAACGCGCCGCTCTTGGTGCGCGCTGCCGCATGCTTGGCGACCGCAACGGTGGCCTTGTCGAACGGCGCGATTTCGAAAGCGCCGAGCGGACCGTTCCAGACCAGCGTTTCGGCCTTGCTCACCCATTCGTTGACCGCCGCAATCGACTTCGGGCCGACATCGAGAACCATGGCATCGCTGGGGATGGCGGCAATCTCGACCACTTCGTTCTCGGCTCCCGCCTTGAACTCTCGGGCCACGACGCCGTCGACAGGCAGAACGATCGTGCAGCCGGAGGCCTTGGCTTCGGCATCGATCTCGCGGGCGGTTTCGGCGAGATCGTGCTCGCACAGCGACTTGCCGACATCGATGCCCTGTGCCGCCAGGAAAGTGTTGGCCATGCCGCCGCCGATAACCAGCGCATCGACCTTCTTCACCAGGTTCTTCAGGAGGTCGATCTTGGTCGACACCTTGGCGCCGCCGACGATGGCGACCACCGGCCGCTTCGGATTGCCGAGGCCCTTCTCCAAAGCCTCGAGTTCCGCCTGCATGGTCCGCCCGGCATAGGCGGGGAGGTGATGGGCCAGCCCTTCAGTGGAAGAATGCGCCCGGTGGGCGGCGGAGAAGGCGTCATTGACGAAGATGTCGCCATTGGCGGCCAGCGCCTGGGTAAAGGCCGGATCGTTCTTTTCCTCACCCTTGTAGAAGCGGGTGTTCTCCAGAAGCAGGATCTCGCCGTTCTGCAGCGCGGCGATGGCGGAGGCGGCCTTGTCGCCGGTGGCTTCGGGGGCGAAATGAACGCGCTGGTCGAGAATATCCTCGACGGCGGCGGCAATGGGCTTCAGCGACATGTCGGCGACCGGCTCACCCTTCGGACGGCCGAAATGGGCGAGAAGAATGACCTTGGCGCCCTTTTCGGAGAGCTCGCGGATGGTGGGCACGACACGTTCGATGCGGGTCGCGTCCGTGACCTTGCCGTCCTTGGTCGGCACGTTGAGATCGACGCGGACGAGAACGCGCTTGCCGGCGATATCGGTCAGATCGTCGAGGGTCTTGAATGTCATGTCTGTTTCTCCGGTTCACAGTCGGGCGAAAAGGGTGGGGTAGTCCGTGACGAGGCCATCCTCGTCGACGGGGAGATCGGCGGTGAAGCTGCGGTCGTCGGCGGCGTAGCGGTAGAGCCGGCCGGCCTCAAGGCAGGTGTAGAGCTGGCGGTCGCGCAGCGGCACGAAATCGTCGAAGGGAATATAGACCATGTCGAGGCTGCGCGTGCCGTCCTGGGGGCGAAGCCCGAGCCGGCGGATGGGAAGCGAGTTCGTGAACGGCGTGCCGGCCAGATCGATGTCGAGGCAGCCATCGAAGGCGGGCAGCGCCGCGCCGTCGCCATCCTGCCAGCGGCCAAGGCCATCGGCCTTCAGCGACAGGGCCGTGCCGTCGGTGGTGGTAAGGCTGAGCGCGACGACCGTCCATTCGGCCGTGCAGTCGATCCGGTAGGTGACGCCATAGGCGCGGCCGCCGCGATCGCCGATCACAACGCCCTCGGCGCGAATGCCGGGCTCGCTGCCGCTTCTCGGCGTCACGGTCAGATGTTCCAGCCCCGCGCCGTCGAGCGGCGTCCAACGGACCGTCTTCTGCTCCAGCGGACGAAAAATGGCCGTATCCTCCGCATCGCAGAGCGCGCCGCGCTTCGGGACGGAAAAGCCCCGGCGCGCTGGCGCCGGGGCTTGTTTGAGACTTAGAGGAACTTGCCCATGGCGACTGCCGTGTCGCACATGCGGTTCGAGAAGCCCCATTCATTGTCGTACCAGGACAGGATGCGCACGAAATTGCCTTCCAGAACCTTGGTCTGGTCGATGGCGAAGATCGAGGAGTGGCTGTCATGGTTGAAGTCGCGCGAGACGAGCGGTTCGTCGGTATAGCCGAGAATGCCCTTCAGCGGGCCGTCGGCGGCAGCCTTGATGGCGTCGTTGACTTCCTGGGCCGAGGTGGCGCGCTTGGCGACGAACTTGAAGTCGACGACCGAGACGTTCGGGGTCGGCACGCGGATCGAGGTGCCGTCCAGCTTGCCCTTGAGCTCGGGGAGAACCAGGCCGACGGCCTTGGCGGCGCCGGTCGATGTCGGGATCATGGACAGGGCTGCGGCGCGGGCGCGGTACAGATCCTTGTGCATGGTGTCGAGCGTCGGCTGGTCGCCGGTGTAGGAGTGGATCGTGGTCATGAAGCCGTGATCGATGCCGATCGCGTCGTTGAGCACCTTGACCACCGGCACCAGGCAGTTGGTGGTGCAGGAGGCGTTGGAGATGACCGTGTGGTCCTTGGTCAGCTTGTCGTGGTTGACGCCGTAGACGATCGTCATGTCGGCGCCGTCGCCGGGAGCCGAGATGATGACGCTCTTGGCGCCGGCCTGCAGGTGGGCAGCGGCCTTGTCGCGCGCGGTGAAGATGCCGGTGCATTCGAGTGCGATGTCGACGCCCAGATCCTTGTGCGGCAGCTCGGCGGGGTTGCGAACGGCGGTCACCTTGATCGGCTTGCCGCCGTTGACGATGATCGTGTCGCCCTGGACCTCGACGGTCGCCGGGAACTTGCCGTGGATCGAGTCATAGCGCAGCAGGTGCGCGTTGGTTTCGACCGGGCCGAGGTCGTTGATCGCGACGACTTCGAGATCGGTCCGGCCGGATTCGACGATGGCGCGCAGCACATTGCGCCCGATGCGGCCGAACCCGTTGATGGCAACTTTCACGGTCATGGAAGCTCTCTCCTTTGAGAAGGCGTGCCTTGGAAAGGCAGGGTGAACATGGGGCATGCGCGGCGCGCATGCCCCGACTGCAGGGTGTCAGGCCAGTTCGGCTTCCGCCGCGGCCACGATGGCGTCCGAGGTGATGCCGAAGTGCTTGAAGAGCTCCTTGGCCGGGCCGGAGGCACCGAAGGAGTGCATGCCGATGAAGGTGCCCTTGGCATCGATGAAGCGATCCCAGCCCTGGCGAACGGCGGCTTCGATGGCGATCTTGACCGGAGCCGTGCCGACGACGGAGGCCTGGTAATCCTCCGCCTGCTCTTCGAACAGTTCGAAGCAGGGAACGGAGACGACCCGGGCGGCAATGCCCTTGGCCTTCAGATCGCTTGCAGCCTTGACCGCCAGCTCGACTTCCGAGCCGGAGGCGAAGATCGACACCTTGGCATCGTCGGCCGCGATCAGCTCATAGGCACCCTTGGCGCAGAGGTTCTCCGCCACATAGGTCGTGCGCGAGGGCGCAAGGTTCTGGCGGGTCAGCGCCAGGCCGGAGGGACGCTTCTCCTCATGCAGCGCCAGCTGCCAGCATTCCGCCGTTTCGACCGCATCGGCCGGACGGAAGATCAGGAGGTTCGGAATGGCGCGCAGGGCGGCCAGATGCTCGACCGGCTCGTGGGTCGGGCCGTCTTCGCCGACGCCGATCGAATCATGCGTGAGAACATGGACGACGCGGATCCCCATCAGCGCGGCAAGGCGGATCGACGGACGGCAATAGTCCGAGAAGATCATGAAGCCGCCGGAATAGGGGATGAGGCCGCCATGCAGCGCCACGCCGTTCATGGCTGCGGCCATGCCGTGTTCGCGGATGCCCCAATGCATGTAGCGGCCGGAGAAATCGGTCGGCGTGATCGACTTCATCTGGCTGGTCTTGGTGTTGTTCGACGGCGTCAGGTCGGCCGAGCCGCCCAGCGTTTCGGAAACGACGCCATTGATGACTTCCAGCGCATCTTCCGACGCCTTGCGGGTGGCGACCGTCGGCGGGTTTTCGGCGAGCTTCTTCTTGTAGGCGTCGATCGAGGCGTCGAAGTCGGCCGGAAGGGCGCCGGCGAAGCGGCGGGTGAACTCGGCCTTCTTCGCCTCGTCGGCGGCGGCAAGGCGGGCTTCCCAGGCCTTGCGGGCCTGGACCGAGCGTTCGCCGGCAGAGCGCCAGGCATCAAGAACGTCGGCCGGCGTTTCGAAAGCGTTGCCTTCCCAGTTCAGCGCCTTGCGGGTCGCGGCGATCTCCTCGGCGCCAAGCGGCGAGCCGTGGACCTTGTGCGTGCCGGCCTTGTTCGGCGCGCCGAAACCGATCACCGTCTTGCAGGCGATGAAGGTCGGGCGATCGGACGTGTGCGCGGCTTCGATCGCTTCGGCGATCGCCTGCTGGTCGTGGCCGTCGACTTCGATCGTGTTCCAGTGCACCGCCTTGAAGCGGGCGATCTGGTCGGTCGAGTCCGAAAGGGAAACCGCACCGTCGATGGTGATCGAGTTATTGTCCCAGAACAGAACCAGCTTGTTGAGCTTCAGATGCCCGGCGAGCGCGATGGCTTCGTGGCTGATGCCTTCCATAAGGCAGCCGTCACCGCACAGAACATAGGTGTGGTGGTCCTGCAGATCGCTGCCGAATTCTTCCGAGAGCTTACGCTCGGCGATCGCCATGCCGACGGCATTGGCAATGCCCTGGCCAAGCGGGCCGGTCGTGGTCTCGATGCCCGTGGCGTGGCCATATTCCGGATGGCCGGCGGTCTTGGAGCCGAGCTGGCGGAACTGCTTGATGTCCTCGATGCTCATGTCCTCATAGCCGGTCAGATAGAGCAGCGCGTAGAGCAGCATGGAGCCGTGGCCGGCGGAGAGCACGAAGCGGTCGCGGTCCGGCCAATGGGGGTTCTTCGGATCGAACTTCAGATATTTGCTGAAGAGCACGGTGGCGATGTCGGCCGCGCCCATGGGCAGGCCGGGATGGCCGGAATTGGCCTTTTCCACGGCGTCCATGGAGAGGAAACGGATCGCATTCGCCATCCGGTCGTTCTGCTGATTAGAGATCATGACTGTTCCGCTAAGCGTTGGTGAGACAGGGAACGGTCTCTATCCTCCAAAGACCGCATCAGAAGCGGGTGAGACATACCACCTCGCCCGGTGGAGTCAACAAATTCGACCCCTTGGCGGCATGGGGTTCACGGCAGGAAAACGAAGCATGATCCACAGCTTCCGCGCAGAAGCGGGCGGCTGAGCGTTGTGCTGGTCGGGAAGATGGGTCTAAGAATGAGATCGACTTTCCTATGCGAATGCGCAACCGGCCAATTCGGCCGCACGCATGTCGCGAACCTCGGATCGATCCTTTCTCTTGCGATCGGAAGCAGGCAAATGGCGGCAGGCAAGACAGTCAGGGCGGCGATCGACGAGCTCAAGGGGGCTGTTTCGAGCCTCGAAAGCGTGATCGACGGCCGGTTCGACCGGGAGCGCGACCGCGCCGAGATCGAGGGCGAGGTTCGTCGGGTGAACACGGACCGCGCACGGCTTGCCCAGGAGCTCGATCAGTCGCAGTTCCGGGCGAACCGTCTCGAAGAGGTGAACCGCGAGGTCTCGCGCCGCCTCGTGACCGCGATGGAAACGATCCGCGCGGTGCTTGATCGGTAAGTGTCGGCGTAAACTGGACAAGGCCCCCGGCAGGGGGAGCAGGCAGGGTTGAATGGCGCAAGTCACGGTGACGATCGACGGCAAGGCCTATCGCATGGCATGCGAGGAAGGCCAAGAGGATCACCTGACCGAGCTCGCCGGCCGCTTCGACCGATATGTCAGCCATCTCAAGCAGCAGTTCGGCGAAATTGGTGATCTCAGGATTACGGTTATGGCTGCGATCATGGTGACCGACGAACTCTCCGAAGTCTCCCGCAGGCTGCAGGCACTGGAAGCGGAAATGGACGGGCTGAAGCGTGCGCGCGACAGCCAGCTGAGCGACACACAGCGCAGCGAAGAGGCACTGGCCGCCGCGCTCACCGAGGTGACGCAGCAGATCCACGGCATCGCCGCCCGCATCTCCGGCCGTCCCGCTGCCGCGCGCGACCAGACGCCGGCGGAGTGACCGGCAAATCGCGTGATGCCCACTGGCGGGACGAGGCGTTCGCCTCTATATTGAGAATGCGGTCTGCGCTTCCCGACAGGAACCACAATCCCTGGGGCCATACTCGATCCAACGGGAGCTGTCCCTGACCAGGCTCGTGGGCCTGGACATATGGCGCCCACCTACGTTTGTAGGCACCCAGGATCGTAAATCTCCATCGGTCGTCGTGGATCGCACTTCCCTCCCTTCGTCTCGCCTGGTTGCTGCGTGCCCGCTGCCAATTCCGCCTCGGCGCTGGCCGTGCGGCGTCGTCTCTGCTAGCCAACACCAACGATGCGCGCCTTTTTGAGTGGCGCAAAAGGCGAGGAGCGCGGCATGGAGAAGGGTGAACGGCAGTCCGGGGGATCAGCAAGGCTGACGCTTGCCTATGTGACCGATGCCGGGCTCTTCCGCCCCAGCCTCATCTCCGCCTATTCCGCGCTTCTGCACGCCGCGGAACCTTTGCGCCTGCTCTTCGTCGGCGTGGGGTTGAGCCCGGCAATGGAGGCGGCAGTGTCGCGGCTCGGGGCGAGATTTTCGGAGCATCGGGTCGAGGTCTTCGCCATGCCGCAGGACTGGCTGCGTGAGGCGACCAGCCCGAAAAGCTTCATCACCCCCACCGCCCTCGGCCGCATGTTCCTGCCGCGCATCACCGGAGGTCGCGTGCTTTATGTCGATGGCGACACGATGGTGGCGGGCGACCTCGCATCGCTGGCCGATCTCGACTTGCGGGGCCGGCAGATCGCCGGCGTGCGCGATTTCGCGGTCATGCGCTGGCGCGCGCTTCGGGCTGAAGAGAAACTTGCTCGCCAGGCAGCGCTCCTCGGCGGCTCGGCCTCGCTCGACGACTACATCAATTCGGGTGTGCTGCTGATGGAGTGCGATGCGATCCGCGCCGAGCCTGCGCTGCAGGCGGCCATGGAAGACATGAAGGCGGCGCAGGGCTACCCGACCGTCGATCAGGACCGTATCAACGTCGTCTTCAGCGGCCGCATCACGCTGCTCGATCCGGCCTGGAACTGCTCTTGGGGGCGCCTCGCACGACAGCGGCGCGACATGGCTGGCCTGCCGGTGGCCGGCGCGGTCCCGTCACCGCGCATCCTGCATTTTCACGGGCCGAACAAGCCCTGGCAGCGCCTTCGCATCTCGACGCTTCGCAAGGGTGGGCTGCAGGTGCTGCGCTATCGGCGGCTGATGGCGGCCTGCGAGCGGGATATTCCCGAGATCCGGGATCTTTGACTCATCATCAGGTCGGGGAGAACACTCAAGGCGCGGTCAGATGGGTTTCCACATGGCGGCCGAGCGTCACGGTCAACCCCGCCGCCTGCGCCGCGCGCAGCCGCTCCTGCACCAGCCGGCGCTCGCGCACCGGATCATGACGCTCCGAGGCGGCGACCCAGCGCTTCGCCTCCTCGTCGGTCGTGACCTGGTCGTTGTAGCCGGGCAGATAGCGGGTCTGGAAAAAGGTAAAACCGTGGATCTGCAGCTCGCGCAGCGGGCATGCGAGGAAATAGGCGATCGCCACCAGTCCGATCGTCGGCTTCAGCCCGTCGAGATCCCGCCGCAGCCGTTCATAGAAGCGTGCCGGCGGCACTTCGAGGCGCACCTCCGGCACGAGAGCGAGGGCGCGGCGCTTGCTCATGAGCGCCCGCTTGTTCCCCTGCCAGCCCCAATGCGGGTAGACGCAGATCTTCACGCCCGCCTGGCGCAGAAGCGATGGCGGGATCGCGCCGGCCGGGCGCGGTCCGGTCTCGTTCAGATTGTGGAACAGGATATCGGTCCGCCCGCCGAGCACCTGCGGCGCAGCCAGCGCGGCGGGAATGGCGTTGTTGAGCCGGACGATGACATCGAACTTATCGACATCGACCCCCTCCAGATCCTCGACCACGGTGGCCGCCGGGCCGATGATGATCACGCGTTGACCCTTGAAGCGGGAAGGCTCCAGCGTCGGAACGCGACGGGGATTGAAGCGCGAGTCGCCGATCCGGAACCGCAGGCGCCGCTGCGCGAGATCGAGGCTGCGTCCGAACCGGGTAAGAAGGGAAGCGATTGGTTACTCTCCCGTGCCGGATGCTGCGTCTGCCGCGGCCTGCGCACCTGGTCCGAAGGGGCTCCACGTGGTCTGCAGCGCTGCCGCCCGGTATCGGCCGAGCGCCGTGACCATGTCCTTGGCGTCGGCGCGGGCCCTGGTCAGGGTTTCTGCCGTCAACCGGTCGAGGCTGTCGATGCTGACCGGCAGGGCGGCATCGCGGGTCACGGCCTTGACCTTGGGCCTGTCCGTCAACGGTATCACCGGCTTTGGGGCGAAGGAAGAGAGGATCAGCCCGTGCAGGCGGTTGGTCACGACGAGCTCGCTGGCCTCGATCTCGGCAACAGCCTCCTGCCAGGTCAGCGGAGCAAGGAAGGAGATGCCGAGCGCCTTTGCAAGCGGTGCCTGCACCGCGGCATCCTCATCCGCGCAGGTGGTCAGCAGAACGGGCTTGAACCCTTCGCGGAGTGCGGCATGCAGTGCCGGCTCCAGCTGGGCCCGGCTCTGCTTGGTGGTGATGAAGAGCAACCGGCCGGACTGGCCGCCCTGCTTCGCCACGCTGCCGGGCGGCGGTCCGAGAGCGAAGACGCAATCGGCGCCGAGCACCATCGGGACGCCGATCTCCTCCAGCATGCGATGCGTCTGCGAATCCCGCGCGATCCGCGGCGGGGCGATCCGCTTGAAGTCCTGCGCCAGACGGGCTTTGGTGTTGAGCTTGAACAGAGAGGACGAGACGGAAAAGGGATAGGTTTGAACCTTGACGCCGAGATCGGTGACAGCGCGCAGATCGGCAAACATCGAGACGCCGGCATCGACCCCGGTCCATTGCGCGCCGCCGGCAATGAACACGGTGTGGTAGCCGGAAAGCTGCGCCGCCATGGCAGCCTTCAGCTCCGCCGCATGCCGCACGATCCGCCGCTCCTCGTAGGCCCGCAGCAGGCCGAGCGCGCGCAGCAGGCGGATGCGTCGAGGCCCGGTGGTGGCCAGCGCCTTCACCGTCGTGCCTTGATATTTGCAGGCCGGCGCGGCGGCGAAGAAGGCCTTGGTCCTTGCCTCGTCCACCGCAACGAAGGGCTGCGAATAGACGTCGATCGATGCGCCTGGATCGCGCGCCTGAATATCGGCCAGCATGGATTGCAGGATCGCGAAGTCGCCGAGATTGCCCTTGAGATTGGCAAAGAGGATGGCGTGTCGGTTGGCCATGGCTGCCCTGATTGATCGCGGAAGGCGGAGGCGGGGCTGGCTTGATGAAAGCCAATCCTGACACTCTGCCGGTCCGCGCGCCTATACAGGTCAGTCAAAGATTTAGTAAGTGAAAACTATATCTGCTGCGGTTGATGGCGGCGAGGCGCCGAGCGAGGGGCAAGGATGAGCCAAGACGAGGAGCGCGCACTGGGCCAGGCCCTGACAAGGGCTGTGGCCGGCCGGACGATCTCGCTCGTCGGCAATGCGCGCTCGCTGCTGGATGGCCGGCTTGGGCCGCAGATCGATGCCGGATGCGTCGTGCGGCTGAATTCCGGCGTGCCGATCCGCCCCGCCGCGCAGGGGCGCCGCACCGATATCCATTGCTTCAGCACACGCTCGAGCCTGGAGGACAACCTGCGCCGGGCCGGCTGGCGCGTGCGCTGGAAGCGCCGCAGCCTGGACGATGCCTTCTCCATCTGGATGAGCAAGATGGAGCGGGAGACGGCAACCCGGGCCGGCCAGGCTTTCTATCCGCTCTCCATGGTCGCCGCGCTCGATGCGCAGCTCGGCGCGCCATCCTCCGTCGGGGCGAAGGCGCTGCACATGCTCTTTACGCTGACGGAGGGCGAGATCCACCTCTTCGGCTTCGACTTCAAGGCCAGCACCACCTTCTACCGCAAGCGGGAAAACCGCGGCCCGCATGATTGGGATGCCGAACGCGCCTTTGCCCTGTCGCTCGCCGAAACGGGACGGGTCTTCATCCATGGGTAAGGTCGGCAGAGGCTGCTGGACACGAGCTTGCAGCGCTCTTATGCCGAAGGGAGAACGGGGATCTGAGCCATGCTGACGGCGAAGGAGACGAAGGCGGCGATCCGGGCGGAGCGGCTTGCGGCACGCGATCGGCTGACGCCGGAGGCGCGCGCCTTGGCGAGCGAGGCCATGCTGGCCCATGCCGGCGATACGCTCGACCATGTCAAGGGCGCGGTGGTGGCCGGCTTCTGGCCGATCCGCTCGGAGGCCGATATCCGCCCGCTGATGGAGCGGTTGCGGACCCGCGGCGCGCGGCTTTGCCTGCCTGTGGTGCTCGACCGCGAAACCATCGTCTTCCGCGAGTTTCTGCAGGGCGCGGCGCTGGTCAAGACCGGCTTCGGCACCCTGGGTCCGGATGCGCAGGCGGCGGTTCTCGAACCGGACATTCTTCTCGTTCCGCTTTCCGCCTTCGATGCGTCCGGCCAGCGCATCGGCTATGGCGCGGGGCATTACGACCGCGCGATCGCCCGGCTCATGGCGCTCGGGCGTCGTCCGCGGCTGATCGGGATTGCCTTTGCCTGCCAGGAAGTGGCATCAGTACCCTTTGAACCGCATGACATTCCGCTCGACGCCATCCTGACCGAGCACGGGCTGCGGATAATGGAAGCGGGATCGATACGATATGAGACTTTTGTTCCTCGGTGACATGGTGGGCAAGACCGGCCGCACGACGGTCTGGGAAAAGCTGCCGAGCCTTGTTTCCGATCTGAAGCTGGACTTCGTCATCGTCAATGGCGAGAACGCCGCCGGCGGCTTCGGCATCACGGAGGAGATCTTCCTCGAAACCATCAATGCCGGCGCCGATGTGGTGACGACGGGCAACCATGTCTGGGACCAGAAGGAGGCCGTGGTGTTCTGCGAGCGCCATGACCAGTTTCTGCGGCCGGCGAACTATCCCTCCGGCACGCCGGGGCGCGGCTCCGGGCTTTATTTTGCCCGCAACGGGGCCCGCGTGCTCGTCGCCAACATCATGGGCCGGGTCTTCATGCATCCCGAACTCGACGATCCCTTCAAATCGGCCGAGGCTATTCTTTCGGCCTGTCCGCTGAAGGAGCAGGCAGATGCGATCGTCTTCGACTTCCACGCCGAGGCGACCAGCGAGAAGCAGTGTTTCGGCCATTTCGTCGATGGGCGCGCCAGCCTCGTCGTCGGCACGCATACCCATGTGCCGACTGCCGATCACCAGATCCTGAACGGCGGCACCGCCTATCTCTCCGATGCCGGCATGTGCGGCGATTACGACAGTTCGCTTGGCATGGACAAGGAAGAGCCGCTGAACCGCTTCATTTCCAAGATGCCGAAAGGCCGCTTCGAAGCGGCGTCCGGCCCGGCGACGCTCTGTGGCGTGGGCGTCGAGATTTCCGACCGCACCGGCCTCGCCGAAGCCGTGGCTCCTCTGCGCATCGGCCCGCGGCTCGGCGAAACGATCCCGCCCTTCTGGGCGTGACGGCCAGCGGCTCCCACCGGCTGCAATGACGCGATTGTGACGCGGGGCCGGCTCTCCATGGCTTTACCCATTCTGAAGCGGGTCTATCCTCTGCCCCGCTGACAGAGTGGGTGAGGTGCATGATGCCGCGAAATGCCGTCTACCTGTGTCTTCTCCTTCCGCTCGCCCTCCTGGCCCTCGCGCGCCCGGCCGCGGCGCAGCCGGCATCGGCCGTCAGCCAGTGCCAGGCGATCGCCGAAGCGCTGCCAAACGTCATGTTCGCCCGCTACAGTCCCGGGCCCTCGACCCCGCCCGTCCGCATCGCTGCCACGCAAGAGGGGACCGTCCGCCTCACTCTTCTCGGCCACTCCACCTTCCATATCGAAACGCCGGGTGGGATCTCCATCGCCACGGATTACTCGGGCTACCACCGCCCGCCGCGCACGCCGGACGTGGTGACGATGAACAAGGCGCATTCGACGCATTACACGCTGACGCCCGGGCCGGAGATCAAGACGGTGCTGCACGGCTGGGGCGAGGAGGGCCAGCCCGCCGATCATGATGTGGTGGTCGGCGACGCCTATATCCGCAATGTCACGACGGACATCCGCTCCGGCTATGGCGCGATGGAGCCGGATGGCAATTCGATCTTCATCTTCGAGGTGGCGGGCCTGTGCATCGGCCATCTCGGCCACCTCCATCACGAGCTCGACGACAGCGACTATGCCGAGATCGGCCGGCTGGACGTGCTGATGGTGCCGGTCGATGGCGGCCTGACCATGGGCGCGGCAAGCATGGTGCGGGTGGTTGAGCGTCTGCGTTCGGCGATCATCCTGCCCATGCATCGGCCCGGCCCCCAGGTCGCCCGCTTTCTCGACCTGTTCGGCCCCGGCTTCGACCGCCGCTTCGCCGATAGCCCGAGTATCACCGTCTCGCTGAACAGCCTGCCAAGCAAGCCGCAGATCGTCGTTCTCCAGGGCATGTGAGGGCGCGCAGGCGCAGTCTTCGCAGCAAAAACCGGGCGCGCGCGGCTGGACGGATGGCGCCGCGCGCCATATAAGGCCCGGCATCCCGAAAACCCGATAAGACGACCGCAAGAGGGCGCCATGGCCGGCCATTCACAGTTCAAGAACATCATGCACCGCAAGGGGCGCCAGGACGCCGTGCGCTCCAAGATGTTTTCCAAGCTCGCGCGCGAAATCACCGTTGCCGCCAAGGCCGGCTTGCCCGACCCCAGCATGAACGCCCGTTTGCGCCTGGCGATCCAGAACGCCAAGGCCCAGTCCATGCCGAAGGACAATATCGAGCGCGCCATCAAGAAGGCATCGGGCGCCGATGGCGAAAGCTATGACGAAGTCCGCTACGAAGGCTACGGCCCTGGCGGCGTCGCCGTCATCGTCGAGGCCCTGACCGACAACCGCAACCGTACCGCCTCCTCGGTCCGCTCCACCTTCACCAAGGGCGGCGGGGCGCTGGGTGAAACCGGTTCGGTCTCCTTCTCCTTCGATCGCGTCGGCGAAATCACCTACAAGGCCTCCGTGGGCAGCCCGGATGCGGTGATGGAAGCGGCCATCGAAGCCGGTGCGGACGATGTGACCAGCGACGAGGACGGCCACACCATCATCTGCGGCTTCGAGGATATCGGCGAGGTGTCCAAGGCGCTGGAGGCCACGCTCGGTGAGGCAGAAACGGTGAAAGCCATCTGGAAGCCGCAGAACACGATCCCCGTCGACGAAGAGCGGGCGGAATCGCTGATGAAGCTCATCGAGACGCTGGAAGACGATGACGACGTCCAGACCGTCTACGCCAATTTCGAAGTGTCGGACGAAGTGCTCGCCAAGCTTTCGGCCTGAGCGACCGACCATTCCGAACTGCAAAGAGCGCGCCACCGGCAGACCGGGGCGCGCTCTTTTTTTACCGACAAAGTTCTGGGCCTTACGCCGCGCGGCTGGCGCTCGCGTCGCCGGCCAGCGCGTCGCGTGCCGCAGCAAAATGGCGAACCGAGGCCAAGCGCGCCTCCATATCGAAGATCGGCATGGAGACGATCAGCTCGTCGGCCTGGGTTTGCTTTAGGAAGGCGCCGAGCTTGCGCTTTAGCGTGTCCGGGCCGCCGACGACCGCATAGGTCATGGCGTGGTCGACGAACGCCTTCTCCGCCGCATTCCACCGTGACTCCATGCTGTCGACCGGGGCGGGGAACTTGCCGCGCGCATTGCGCCGCAAGGCCAAGAAGGATTGCTGCATGGAGGTGAAGAGGTGAGCAGCCTCATCGTCCGTTTCCGCTCCGACCCCCATGATGCCGACCATGGCATAGGGCTTGTCGAGAACGGCCGATGGCTCGAAGCGCTCGCGGTAGATCTCCAGCGCGGAAAACAGCATGTCCGGCGCGAAATGCGACGCGAAGGCAAAGGGCAGGCCCAGCATGCCGGCCAGCTGCGCGCTGTAATGGCTGGAGCCGAGCAGCCAGATCGGAACTTGCGCATCGGCCCCCGGCGTTGCCACGATCTGGCCGGGCTGGGCCGGGCCGAGCAGCGCCTGCAGTTCCACCACGTCGTTCGGGAAGTCGTTGCCGCTCCCTTCGAGATTACGGCGAAGCGCCTGCGCGGTGCGCATGTCGGTGCCGGGCGCGCGCCCAAGCCCAAGATCGATCCGGCCTGGGTAAAGCGCCTCGAGCGTGCCGAATTGCTCCGCAATGACCAGCGGCGAATGATTGGGCAGCATGATGCCGCCGGAGCCGACGCGGATGCTCTTCGTGCCGGCCGCGACGTGGGAGATGACCAGCGCGGTCGCGGCGCTGGCAATGCCGATCATGCCATGGTGCTCGGCCAGCCAGACACGCTTATAGTCGTGGGCCTCGGCCTCCTGCGCCAGCCGGCGCGAATTGTTCAGCGCATCGCCGATGCTGCTGCCTTCGGTGACCGGCGAGAGATCGAGAAGGGAAAAGGGGATCATGGGACGTGCCTTCGGTCTGACCTGCAGTCCCGTTCATGTAGGCGCGCCAAAAGCGGAATTAAAGAGGAAGGTTTCGCCGCGTGGTGGTGTTTCCCCTTTGTTCACATTTTACTGGCAGCGTTCGGCCATCCTGACTAGGAGTGACATATGCAGACCGCAGCGATTCGCATCATCGGCATCGATCCGGGCCTCCGCCGCACCGGCTGGGGCATCGTGGAATCGCTCGGCAATTCGCTGCGCTTCGTCGATTCCGGAACGGTTACCTCCGATGGCGACATGGATCTCGCGTCCCGGCTTTGCCAACTGCATGACGGTCTCGCGGAGGTGGTGCATGCCTTCCAGCCCGACGAGGCGGCCGTAGAGCAGACCTTCGTCAACAAGGATGCCGTGGCAACGCTGAAGCTCGGTCAGGCGCGTGGTATCGCCATGCTGGTGCCGGCCCGCGCCGGCCTGCCGGTCGCCGAATATGCGCCGAATGCGGTGAAGAAGGCAGTGATCGGCGTCGGACACGGCGAGAAGCAGCAGATCCACATGATGCTGAAGGTGCTGATGCCGAAGGCGACCTTCAAGGGCAATGATGCGGCCGACGCCTTGGCCATTGCCATCTGCCATGCCCACAACCGCCAGAGCCTCAAGGGCCGAATCGCGGCGATGCTTGCCTGATCAGAAATGAACCTGTGCCAGCCGGCGCGGAAGGGATTTTCCGCGCGCGGCTCGTCTGCGGCTTTACTGGCCGGCCGGTCGGGCAGTGCCCCAACTGGCGAGCGCCTTGTCGAAGGCGTCGCTGCCGGCCGGACCCTTTTCAAGCGTCAGCAGCGCCCGGCGGCCGTTGCGGTAGGTCAGTGGAATATCGATCCAGTTGCGGGTGCGCAGGAGATCGAGATTGGTCGTCACCGCTTCCGGGAAGTCGTTCAGCGCGATCATGTAGAAATCGTCGGTGATCTTCGCGGGCACGGCGATCAGCGGATCGCCGCGGTCCTGCTCGGTGCGCTTCATGGCCACGCGCTGCACGCTGTCGATGCTGCCGCCTTCGAAGTTTTCCGGCAGGGAAAAGACGAATTCGATCGTGTGGCTGGCCGGCAGCGAGCTGTCGGCGTTGCGCTTGATCGTCATCAGCGCGGTCAGGCCACGATCCGGCACGCTGATCTGCGCCTGGATGACTGGCTCCGGCCGCTGGCCCTCGGAGGGGGCTTCCTCCTTCAAGGACCAGGCAACCCCGCCCTCGATCGCGGTCGGCGCTGTCTGGCCCAGCCGCTCCTCGTAGAGGAACATCTTCTGCGCGCCGGCCGGCATCTGCGTCGTCGTCTGATCCGGCGGCGCGGTCTGCGCGGTCGTATCGGCAGCAGGCGCCGTCGTCACCGGCGGTGTTGCCCCGGCATCGGCGGCCGGCGCATCCGTGGTGGTGGCCTCCGGTGCCGCTGTGGCGCCGGCATCGGCTGTCTCGGTCGGGCGGCTTGCTTCCGTCTGCGCGGCGACGGACTTGCCTTCCTCGTTCTGAGGCGCGCTGCCGGCCACCTGGGCCGGGCCTTCATCCACTTCGGTGCCGTCCGGCTGAAGCCGCTGGGTAAACTTGTTGCTCGGTGTTGCCGAGGCCACCTCGGTCGCAGGCGTCGTGCTGCCGCCGCCGCTTGCAGCCGTGGTGGATGTGCCGTTTGAATTGGTGCCGTTCACCGTTTGCTGGGGCGGCGGTGTATTGACGGAGGCGACCAGCTCGGCGATCCAGCCGTTCATCGTGTCGCGATTCATCCAATAGGCATAGCCGCCGCCGCCGAGAAGCAGCAGCAGCACGACCGTCGTCAGGATCCGCTTGACGCTGAAGGCGGATTTCTTCGGCTCGGCGCGATAAGATGCGGGACGGGCCATGGGCGCCGGTTCGGCAGACGCTGCCGGGCTTTCATAGGCGCCGGCCGCGGCGCCGGCGGCCGTTCCGGCCGCTCCGGCGCCGAGCAGGGCGTCGATCTCGTCCCAGCTCTCGCGGCGGCTGTCTTCGGTTTCCTCGACCGGAGCTGAAGTGACGGCGCTTCGATCCACCGGCCAGGACCAGTCGGAAATCGCGCTGTCGGCGCTGGCGTCACCGGCTTCGCGGGTCGGCTGGTGGAACGGGTCGGCCTCGTCCAGCGACCAGCTGGAGGCAGGCTCGCCGTCCGGCGTCACACCACCGGAAACCGGCGGCAGGTCCAGGGGATCGATCTCGACCGGCGAAACGGGCTCGTGGGAGCGCGCGTCGATGGCGTCGGCTGCAGGCGGGGCAACAACAGGCGTAGCGGTGACGCCGGAACCGGCCAGTGCCTCGAATTCGTCGAGGATCGCGTCCTCGTCGACAGGCTGCGTCCAGGGCTGCTCCACATGCGCCGTGACGACCGGATGCGGTTCGACGGCGCGCGAATCTCCGGGGGCGGAATCCTGCCATTCGGGCAATTCCCACTCGGCAGACGGCATGGCGGCCGGTTCGTCACGCGCCATCGGGACATCCACCGGCTGGGAAACGGGCGCGCGAATATGGTCGTCGAGATCATAGGACGCGGATGGCATTGCCACGACGGGCTCGGCATCGGCAACGGGATCGGCATGGTCAAAGGCAGGCGAAGGCGTCTGCTCTTCACGCGCCCAATGGTCGTCCTCTTCGGCCGGCAGCGCCTCCGCATCGTTTTCGTCGTAGACCTCGGCTTCAACCGGGGTCGGCGCCGGATCGACAGGATTGTCCGCCGACTGGTCCTCATGAACCATCGGCGACGGGGCGTCCGTATCCCTGACGGGCTCGTCGTTCGGGTCATGCGCGGCAAGAGCGACAGGAACGGCCACTGTGCCGGCTGCCAGCGCTGCATTGCTGGCGGTTTCGTGCGGCCTAACTTCTCGGAACTCTTCCTCTCTGAGCTCTTCCTCGGGGGACTCTTCCTGGCGCGGCTCTTCCCAATAGGTCTCGTCGCCATGCGGCGTGGGAGCCACAATCGGGTCGTAGGCTTCAACCGGCGGGTGCTCTTCCGCGGATGCGTCGGAGGCGCGATCGTCATAGGGCGCGGTTGGAGAGCGATTCTCGACCGCTTCCACCTCCGGCCAGCCGTTCTGGGCGGGCTCGTCCTCGGCCGGTGTCTCGGCCCAGGCGGGCGGTTCGTCCCAACTTTGCGGTTCGCTGGGTTCCGGCGCGACGGGCTCGGGCGCCACGGCAACCGGCAGGATCACGGGTGCGGGCGGAAGCTCGCGCGGTGCCGGCTCGGCGTGCGGCTCTTCGTGGGGTTCGGTGTCTGCTTCGGGTTCCGGCGCATGCGTCGTCGCGGGCAGATCGCGCTGCTCGGCGGAGGACACATCATAGGGAACCGGAGGCTGCTCGAAGTCGGTCGCCGCGGGGGTGTCGTCGAAGACATCCGGCTCTTCGGGAGCGGCATGGGCGGATTCCACCTCGCCGATCGCCGCCTCGAGCTTGGCCATCTGCCGGTCGATCATGTCGTCCGAGGGACGCGGCTTCATGCCTTCCAGCTGACGGCGGACGGCGCCGCGCGCCTTCTCGTAGACCTTCGCACGCATGTCCGGGCTGTTGTCGGACAGCCCGTCAACGGTCCTGCGAATGACTGCTACAAAATCCGCCATGTACACTCTCTTGAAACGCGGAAGGAGAGGCCGGGGCGGCCGTCTCCAAGTCCTTGATCCTACAAACTAGTCCTCAAAGGGGTCCGTCACAAGTATGGTGTCGTCCCGTTCGGGGCTCGTGGAGAGAAGAGCGACCGGCGCGCCGATCAGTTCCTCGACCTGCCGGACATATTTGATCGCCTGGGCGGGAAGATCCGCCCAGCTGCGTGCGCCGACGGTGGATTCCTTCCAGCCTTCGAGCGTCACATAGACCGGCTCGACCCGGGCCTGGGCCGCCTGGCTCGCCGGCAGATGGTCGATCTCGACGCCGTCGAGTTTGTACCCGACGCAGATCTTCAGCTCTTCGAGGCCGTCCAGAACGTCCAGCTTGGTGAGCGCGATGCCGGTGATGCCGTTGGCGGCGACCGACTGGCGCACCAGGGCAGCATCGAACCAGCCACAGCGGCGCTTGCGGCCGGTGACCGTGCCGAATTCATGACCGCGCTCGCCCAGGAACTGGCCGATCTCGTCCTTCAGTTCGGTCGGGAAGGGACCTTCGCCGACGCGGGTCGTGTAGGCCTTCGTGATGCCGAGCACATAGCCGAGCGAGCCGGGACCCATGCCGGATCCGGCAGCCGCCTGGCCGGCCACCGTGTTGGACGAGGTGACGAAAGGATAGGTGCCGTGGTCGATGTCGAGCAGCGTGCCCTGCGCGCCTTCGAACAGGATGCGCGCGCCGCGGCGGCGCTGGCGGTCGAGCAGCAGCCAGACCGTATCCATGAAAGGCAGGACGCGGGCGGCGACCGAGGTCAGTTCGTCCATGATGGCGGCGTGGCTGACTTCCGGTTCGTTCAGGCCGCGGCGCAGTGCATTGTGATGCGTCAGCAGCCGGTCGACCTTGGCGGGCAGGGTGGACGGATCGGCGAGGTCCATGACGCGGATCGCACGGCGGCCGACCTTGTCTTCATATGCCGGGCCGATGCCGCGCCGCGTGGTGCCGATCTTCGTGCCGCTGTTGGAAGCAGCATCCTCGCGGATGCCGTCGAGCTCGCGATGCAGCGACAGGATCAGGGTCGCATTGTCGGCGATCCGCAGATTCTCGGGCGTAATGGTCACGCCCTGGCCGTCGAGCTTCTCGATTTCCGCCACCAGGGCATGCGGGTCGATGACGACGCCATTGCCGATGACGGCGAGCTTGCCCGGACGAACGACGCCGGAGGGCAGCAGCGACAGCTTGTAGCTGACACCGTCGATGACCAGCGTGTGGCCGGCATTATGCCCGCCCTGGAAACGCACGACGATATCGGCACGCTCCGAAAGCCAATCGACGATCTTGCCCTTGCCTTCGTCGCCCCATTGCGAGCCGACCACCACGACATTCGTCATAGACCCACTTCCTGTCCTTCAATTGCGGGAAGCGCCACGCTTCCTCACCCAGGCCATGCCTGCGCATCACGAAAAAACTTTGGCCCGCGCGCGCCTTTTCCGGGGCAACAGGCCATAAACCCGCGCATCTATAATCTGTTGCATCTTCAAAAGCGACCCTGCGCCCTAGGGAATCAGGGTTTTTGCATGGCTTTGAATGCCCGATGCCGTTCGAAGGCGCGCTTGCAGAGGAGAATGGCGGGCCTATGTCTGCGCCAAGCCCTGCCGAATGCTGCCGGAACCTCCCTCGTGAATGCCAAGGCCTATCTTCTTCTCGCCATCACCACCTTTATCTGGGGCGGCAATTCGGTCGCTGGAAAGATCGCCGTCGGCCATATCAGCCCCATGCTGCTGACCGGCATCCGCTGGACGGTCGCCTGCACGCTGCTTGCCCTTTTTACCTCCAGGCAGGTGCGCGAGGATTGGCCGGAGATCCGGCGCCATTGGGCGCTGCTGTTCCTCTATGGCGCGATCGGCTTCACGGCCTTCAACGTCGCGCTCTATTCGGCGCTGCAGTTCACCACGGCCATCAATGTGGTGATCGAGCAGGCAGGCATTCCCATGGTGATCTTCGCCATGAACTTCCTGCTCTTCCGCATGCGCGTCTCGGCCGCGCAATGGATCGGCTTCGTCATCACCCTGTTCGGCGTCGTGCTGACGGCAACGCATGGCGATCCGCGGCGGCTCCTGGCGCTCGACCTCAACCAGGGTGATGTGCTGATGCTGTTCGCGGTGCTCGTCTATGCCGGCTACACCGTGTCGCTGCGCTACAAGCCGGCCATCCACTGGAAGAGCCTGATTGCCGTCTCCGCCTTTTCCGCCCTGGTGACGACGCTGCCGCTGGTCATCTGGGAGGCGGCTTCCGGTGCGCTCATCTGGCCGGATGCGGTCGGCTGGACCATTGCGCTCTTTGCCGGGATCTTTCCCTCGCTCGTCTCGCAGGTGCTCTATGTATGGGGTGTCGAGATGATCGGGCCGAACCGGGCCGGGCTGTTCATCAATCTGATCCCGGTCTTCGGCACCCTGCTGTCGATCCTGCTGATCGGAGAGGCGATGGAGGCGTTCCATGTCATCGCGCTGGGGCTGGCGCTCGGCGGCATCGCCATCGCCGAGAAGGGGCGCCCGAAGGAGGGCGGCTGACGGGCGCGCCGGAGACCGACGCGCCCGAGCGTGCCCGTCTCAATCGACGTTGAACGCGATCGGCTTGGCGTGGCGGATGGCCGGATTGGCGCGCAGCGTCTCCAGAAGCTCCTCCGGAACCGGCCCATCGACATAGAGCAGCGCGATCGCGTCCGAACCCTGTTCCTTGCGACCGAGCTGGAAGTTGGCGATGTTGACGCCGGCATTGCCGAAGGTGGTGCCGATAAAGCCGATCATGCCGGGCACGTCGGTGTTGGTGATATAGACCATATGTGCGCCGACATCGGCATCCAGATTGATGTCCTTGATCTGGATGAAGCGCGGCTTGCCGTCCGAGAACACGGTGCCGGCGACCGAGCGGGTCTGCGTGTCGGTCTTCACCGTCAGCTTGATGTAGCCGTCGAAGACGCCGGTCTTGTCGCGCTTGATCTCGGAGAGGATGATTCCCTTTTCCTTGATCATCACCGGAGCGGAGACCATGTTGACATCCGAGACCTGGCTGCGGATCAGGCCGGCCAGCGCCGCGCTGGTCAGCGCCTTGGTGTTCATGCCGGCGGTGGAGCCGTCATAGAGGATCTCGATTTCCTTGATCGCGCTTTCCGTCACCTGGCCCACGAAGGCGCCGAGAACATCGGCAAGCCGGATGAACGGCTTGAGGATCGGCGCCTCTTCCGCCGTGATCGAGGGCATGTTGATCGCGTTCGAGACCGCGCCCTTGATCAGATAGTCCGACATCTGTTCGGCCACCTGAAGGGCCACATTCTCCTGCGCTTCCGTGGTGGAGGCGCCGAGATGGGGGGTGCAGACCACATTGGGCAGGCCGAAGAGCGGGCTTTCGGTCGCGGGCTCGGTCTCGAACACGTCGAAGCCGGCACCGGCGACATGGCCGGACTTGATGGCTTCGGCCAGGGCCGCTTCGTCCACCAGGCCGCCGCGGGCGCAGTTGATGATCCGGACACCCTTCTTGGTCTTGGCGATCGCCTCGGCGTTCAGGATGCCGCGGGTCTTGTCGGTCATCGGCACATGCAGGGTGATGAAATCCGCCTTGGCCAGCAGCTCGTCGAGCTCGACCTTGGTCACGCCCATTTCCTCGGCCCGCTCCTTGGAGAGGAAGGGGTCATAGGCCAGAACCTGCATGCGCAGGCCGATGGCACGCGAGCAGACGATCGAGCCGATATTGCCGGCGCCGATCACGCCCAGCGTCTTGCCGGTGATCTCGACGCCCATGAACTTGGACTTTTCCCACTTGCCGGCCTGCGTGGAGGTATCGGCAGCCGGCAGCTGGCGGGCAACCGCGAACATCAGCGCGATGGCGTGTTCGGCCGTGGTGATCGAATTGCCGAAGGGCGTGTTCATGACGATGATGCCGCGGCGCGAGGCGGCGGGAATATCGACATTGTCGACGCCGATGCCGGCGCGGCCGATCACCTTGAGATTGGTGGCGGCGGCGATCAGCTTTTCGGTCGCCTTGGTGGCGGAGCGGATGGCAAGGCCGTCATAATTGCCGATGATCTCGGCAAGCTTGTCCTTGTCCTTGCCGAGCTTCGGCTGGAAATCGACTTCGACGCCGCGATCGCGAAAGATCTGGACAGCGGTTTCCGACAGTTCATCGGATACGAGAACGCGAGGTGCCATGAGAGGCCTCCTGAAAAGAGTCGGGACGGGAAGGGAAAAGAGCCGCGCCGCAAAGGGCGCGGTAAGCCAAATGACCGTCAGGCCGCGGCAGGCAGTTGCGCAGCCTTCTGGGCTTCGAACGCCCAGTCGAACCAGGGCATCAGCGCCTCGAGGTCGGTCGTGTCGATCGTCGCGCCGGCCCAGATCCGGAAGCCGGACGGAGCATCGCGATAGGCGCCGATATCATGGGCGACGCCCTGCTTCTCGAGCAGTGCGACCATGCCCTTGGCGAAGGCCGCCTGGTCGTCGGCCGAAAGGGCGGTGATCGCCGGATCGACGATCTTCAGGCAGACGGAGGTGTTGGACCGCGTTGCCGGATCATCCGCCAGATTGGCAATCCACGAGGTCTTCTCGACATAGTCGAAGATGACCTTGGCATTGGCATCGGCACGCGCCATCAGCCCCTTGAGCCCGCCAACCGACTTCGCCCAGAGCAGCGCGTCGATATAATCCTCGACGCACAGCATGGAGGGCGTGTTGATCGTCTCGCCCTGGAAGATGCCCTCGATCAGCTTGCCGCCCTTGGTCATGCGGAAGATCTTCGGCAGCGGCCAGGCCGGCGTGTAGCTTTCCAGCCGCTCGACCGCGCGGGGGGACAGGATGAGAATGCCGTGCGCGCCTTCGCCGCCCAGCACCTTCTGCCAGGAGAAGGTGACGACATCGAGCTTGGCGAAATCCAGCGCCTGCGCAAAGGCGCCGGACGTGGCGTCGCAAATGGTCAGGCCCTGGCGGTCAGCCGGAATGAAATCGGCGTTCGGCACGCGCACGCCCGAAGTGGTGCCGTTCCAGGTGAAGACGACGTCGCGGTTGAAATCGATCGAAGCGAGATCGGGGAGCTTGCCGTAATCGGCCGTGATCTTGCGGGTATCGGGAAGCTTCAGCTCCTTGACCACGTCGGACACCCAGCCCGAACCGAAGCTTTCCCAGGCAACCATGTCGACGCCCCGGGCGCCAAGCAGCGACCACATGGCCATCTCGACGGCACCGGTATCCGACGCAGGCACGATGCCGATGCGGTAATCCGCAGGAACTTCGAGAACCTCGCGGGTCAGGTCGATGGCTTGCTTGAGCTTGGCCTTGCCGATCTTGGCGCGGTGCGAGCGGCCGAGGGCTGCATCGGAGAGCGCGTCGAGCGTCCAACCGGGACGCTTGGAGCAGGGGCCTGAAGAAAAATGGGTGTTCGCCGGACGGATGTCCGGTGTCGCAGTCTTCGTCATCTGAGCTATCCTTCCAGATAGAAGCGCCTCGTTAGGGAGGCGTGTCCTGAGGTCGGGAATATGCGCTGGAGATGATGAAGTCAAGCCCATTGTCGCAATGAGCGAATTTTCTGCCGCTTCCGCGTCATGTGCGGAGCGGCTGCCCGCTCAGTTGAGCGAGAAGCGCAGGCCCGCGCGGATCTCGTGGCGGGAGAAGCCGTCGTCCTCGGCATCGACGCCGCTGCCCTTGGCAAAGCCGCCGCCGGCAATGTCGGAATAGCGGTAGTTGACGTCGAGCTTGACACGGTCGCTGACGTCATAGGAGGCGCCGGCCATCAGAGCATAGGTGAAGCGCCAGTCGTCCTGGCCTCGATAGCCGGTTTCCACCGCGCCCGTGCCCGGGCAGGGGCCGCTGCCGCAGCGCGCCCGCGCTTCGACGGAGGACCAGTCGAGATAGGTGGCGCCGAGCCCAGCGCCGAGATAGGGCGTGACGCCGGCAATGGTCGCGAGATCGACATAGGCGTTGGCCATCAAGCTCAATGCCTTGTAATCGGCATCGACCGCGGTGCTGCAGCCCGTTCCTGCCGGCTGGCCGGCGCAGGGTGTGGCCACGTCTACGTCACCGTCGAACCGGCCCTGAAAATACTCCGCGGTGACATCCGTGCGCAGGATATCCGAAAGGCTCGTCCCGAGACCGATCGAGCCTGCCAGCGGGCGCCCGAAGCGGGAGTCGTCGAAAGCGCCGTCGAACCCGCCGATGGTGAACTCGACATCGCCGCTGTGGCGGGCGAGCGTGTAGCCCACATCGCCGCGCAGATACAGGCCGCCGCCTGTCTCCTCGTCGGGGGAGATCGTCACCTCCGGTGCGAGATCCAGATCATCCGCCGCGCTGACGGACCCAGCCGATGCGGCGAGGCCGACGAGCGGGAGCAGGACTGCGAGGCTGAGAAGGGAAAAACGCTGCATGCCGGCCTCCGTTTCGACTGTCACGGCCGGCCCGAATCAAGCGGCAGGTCGTTACCTTGTCGTTAACCTTTGGCGCAACATGGTTAACCGAAGCTTAAGAAGGCGATCTACGTGCGACAGCGCTTACGCTGCTGCCGTGCTGAACTGCGGGAAGACGGGAACGGCCGGATCGGCCTCCATCATCACATAGGCCTCGAAGGCGATGCCGCCGCTGGCGGCACTGTAGATCGGCGTCATCGAGCCTTCCTGCCGCTCGACGAGGGGAAGGATGGACCGACGCTGGCGGCTGAGCTGCTCGATAAGGCTGTCGACATCGAGCTCGCGGGCGAGCAGGCATTGCAGAAGGGCTGCCACCTCCTGGTCGGCCAGCATGTCGGTCGGCAGGATCTTCTCGAAGATCTGGTCGAGACCGCAATGGCCGGTGATGCGCCAGTATCGCTTGTTCATCTGTCCCTCGTTCGTCACGTTGGTGCGGATGGAGCGGCTGAAACTAGACGGCCCGGCGTGCGGAGCAAGCCGAATGCCGAGGGGAGGGCGAGGAGTGGTTAAGACAATCCTTCGCCTGTGCCAAAACGGACGAAGGCCGCCCTTGCTCGGGCGGCCTTCGGATGCGCGTCTTGGGAGGGATCAGACGCTTATTTGTAGACCGGCTGCTCGACCGGGTAGTCGGGGACATAGGCGGTTTCCGCACAGCCGTTGAAGTTGTAGCGCAGGCCGGCGCGCGCCTCGTGCAGGTAGAGACCCTTGTCGCTGCCCGGGCCGCCATTGGCCTTGTAGCCGAACATGTCGCCACCCAGCACGTGGCGGAAGCGATAGCCGACATCCGCCTGCAGGTTGCAGGTCAGGTCGATCGAGGTGCCGGCCATCAGCGCGTAGGTGAAGCGCCACTTGCGCTTGCCGTCATGGTCGAAGCTGTCGTCGCAATCATCCGGATTGCTGGTGCTGCAGCTGGTGTTCTTCAGCTTGTCCCAGCGCACCTGCGTGCCGCCGATACCGGCGCCGACATAGGGCGTGAAGGCGCCGTAGGTGCCGATGTCGACATAGGCATTGGCCATCAGGCTCCAGGCCGTGAGCGAGGAAACATCGCGCGAGGTGCAGTTGGTCGAGACACCGCAGGAGCCGGAGGTGGAGCCCGAGAAATCGGCCTTGCCGAGATAATCGAGCGTCACGTCGGTGCGCAGATGCTGGTTGATCTGGTAGCCGACGCCGCCGCCGACCGTCCAGCTGTCGTCGAGATCGGCGCGGTCGAAATCGCGAACATACCGGCCGGGGCCCTGGTAGAAATGGGCGCCGCGCAGCTTGGTGAAGGCATAGCCGACATCGCCGCGCAGATACCACCCCCCGGCAACCTCGGCGGGTGCCGCCTCGACCGGTGCGGCCTGGATGGGCTCCGGCGCGGGCTGATAGAGATCGGCGGCCATGGCCGCGGATACGGACAGCATCGTCGCGACGACGCCGATCAATACAGTCTTCATGATCTTCTCCAACGATGCCCCCGCCGGATCATGATCCGAGGCGGAAAGGTTCTTTGGAAAACATGATGAAGATTATTGGTTAAGGGCGGATTAATGGACGGGCGCGGCTGCCCTTTGCTCCTGAACGCGCGGCAAAGAAAAACCGCGCCGGCTCGAGGCGAGCGGGCGCGGTCTTGGAGGAGTGGGGCTGCGAATCAGGCGGCGTTGCGGACGGCGCCGATGACGGTCACCAGCTCGTCGACGATCGTCTCGACCTTGGTCCTGTCGTCGCCCTCCGCCATGACGCGGATCAGCGGTTCGGTACCGGAGGGGCGAATGAGCAGGCGGCCGCTCTTGGCGAGCGCTGCCTCCGCCTCGGCGATCGCCTGGCGCACGGTCAGGTCCTCAAGTGGCTTGCCGGCCGAAACGCGGACATTCTTCAGAACCTGGGGCACCGGCGTGAAGCGGTGGCAGACCTCGCTCACAGGCTTGTTCTGGCGCTTGACCGCAGCCAGCACCTGCAGGGCGGCCACCAGGCCGTCCCCGGTCGTGCCGAAGTCCGAGAGGACGATGTGGCCCGACTGCTCGCCGCCGAGGTTGAAGCCATGCTCGCGCATATGCTCGACCACGTAACGGTCGCCAACCTTGGTGCGATGGAGCGCGAGCTTGCGGCTTTTCAGATAGCGCTCGAGCCCGAGATTGGACATGACGGTGGCGACGATGCCATTGCCCTTGAGCAGGCCATCGGCGGCCCAGCTCTCGGCAATGACCGCCATCAGCTGGTCACCGTCGACGATCGTGCCGTTTTCATCGACGATCAGCACCCGGTCGGCATCGCCGTCCAGCGCGATGCCGATATCGGCCCGTACCTCGTGCACCTTTTTCGACAGAGCGGCCGGGCTGGTGGAGCCGCAGTTGAGGTTGATGTTCGTGCCGTTCGGCTCGGTTCCCATCGAAACCACGTCGGCGCCGAGTTCCCATAGAACGGCGGGCGCGACCTTGTAGGCTGCGCCATTGGCGCAATCAATGGCAATGCGCAGACCCTTCAACGTCACATCGCGCGAAAGCGTACGCTTGGCATGCTCGATATAGCGGTCATGCACGCCGTCGATGCGCTTGGCCCGGCCGATCTCGTCGCTCTTGGCCAGCTGCTGCGAGAGATCCTGGTCGAGAAGGTCCTCGATCTGGCTTTCGATATCGTCGGACAGCTTGTAGCCGTCCGGCCCGAACAGCTTGATGCCATTGTCCTCGAACGGGTTGTGGGAGGCGGAGATCATGACGCCGATATCGGCGCGCAGCGAGCGGGTGAGCATCGCCACCGCAGGCGTGGGGATGGGGCCCAGAACGAACGCATCGACGCCGGCGGCGGTAAAGCCCGCCACCATCGCGTTTTCCAGCATATAGCCCGAAAGGCGGGTGTCCTTGCCGATCACCACCCGGTGGCGATGCGCGCCGCGGCGGAAGATCGTACCGACGGCAATGCCGACCCGCATGGCGAGATCGGGGGTCATCGGGAAGACGTTGGACTGACCGCGAATGCCGTCGGTGCCGAAATATCTGCGCTTCATGAACGCTCCTCGTCATAGGGGCCGCGGCCGTGCGCATCGATCCATGCGCGGTCCGGCGAGCCTGCGCGGCCCACATCGTGTCTCAGGCGCCGGCTGCCCTCAAGGCCCGGCGGCGATCCTGCTTGTGACACAGTTTCGCGTTTTCCGGGAGCAGGCCGGCCATCAGAAATCATTACGCGATGTTACGCGCGCTGCGTTAAACATGCGTAAACTACGACTGACGCTCAACAAAAACCCTCCCGTCCGGGTGGAGGGGAGGGTTTCTTCGTTGTCGGTTTCGAAGAGATTATTGCGGCTGGGGTTCGAAGCCGCCTTCCGCTTCGCCGCTCTTGCCGCCCAGATCCTTCTTGGTGCCGGCAGATGGAACGGCCGAACCGCGGCTCGGCGGGGAATCGTCGCCCAGATCGCGGGCCGGCTTCTCGCCACGGATCAGCGATTTGATTTCCTCGCCAGTCAGCGTCTCATATTCCAAAAGGCCTTCGGCGATGGCCACGAACTGTGGATTGAGCTCGGTGATGATGCGCTTGGCTTCGTCATAGGCTTCGTCGATCAGGCGACGGATCTCGTTGTCGATCTTCTGCGAGGTCGCTTCCGAGACGTTCTTCGACTGCGACACGGAATGGCCGAGGAAGACTTCCTGCTGGTTCTCGCCATAGGCCACCTGTCCCAGCTGGTCGGAGAAGCCCCACTGCGTCACCATGGCGCGGGCAAGCTTGGTGGCCTGCTCGATGTCCGACGAGGCGCCGGAGGTGATGTTCTCCTTGCCGAAGGTGATCTCTTCGGCCACACGCCCACCCATCATGATGGCAAGGCGCGACACCATCCACTTGTAGCTCATCGAGTAGCGGTCGCCCTCGGGCAGCTGCATGACCATGCCGAGCGCACGGCCGCGCGGAATGATCGTCGCCTTGTGCAGCGGATCGGCCACCGGCACCTTGAGGGCCACGATCGCATGGCCGGCCTCGTGATAGGCGGTCAGCTTCTTCTCGGCCTCGGTCATGGCGGAGGAGCGGCGTTCCGCACCCATCATGATCTTGTCCTTGGCGTCTTCGAATTCGAGCATGGTGACGACGCGCTTGTTGCGGCGGGCGGCCATGAGAGCGGCTTCGTTGACGAGGTTCATCAGGTCGGCGCCGGAGAAACCGGGCGTGCCGCGGGCCAGAACCTTGAGGTCGACATTCGGGGCGAGCGGCACGTTGCGGACATGGACCTTGAGGATCCGCTCGCGGCCATTGATGTCCGGATTCGGCACGACGACCTGGCGGTCGAAACGGCCGGGACGCAACAGCGCCGGGTCGAGGACGTCGGGACGGTTGGTGGCGGCAATGAGGATGATGCCCTCATTGGCCTCGAAGCCGTCCATCTCGACCAGCAGCTGGTTCAGCGTCTGCTCGCGCTCGTCATTGCCGCCGCCGAGGCCTGCGCCGCGATGGCGGCCGACGGCGTCGATTTCGTCGATGAAGATGATGCAGGGCGCGTTCTTCTTCGCCTGTTCGAACATGTCGCGGACGCGGGATGCGCCAACGCCGACGAACATTTCCACGAAGTCCGAGCCGGAGATGGTGAAGAACGGCACATTGGCCTCGCCGGCGACGGAACGAGCAAGCAGCGTCTTACCGGTGCCGGGCGGGCCGACGAGCAGCACGCCGCGCGGAATACGGCCGCCGAGCCGCTGGAACTTCTGCGGGTCGCGCAGGAATTCCACGATTTCTTCAAGATCCTGCTTGGCCTCGTCCACGCCGGCCACGTCGTCGAAGGTCACCCGGCCATGCGCTTCGGTCAGAAGCTTGGCCTTGGACTTGCCGAAGCCCATCGCCCCGCGCGATCCGCCCTGCATCTGCCGCATGAAGAACAGCCAGACGCCGAGGATCAGCAGCATGGGCAGCAGCGTGCCGACATAGCTGAGGAAGCCGGACGAGCCATCCGTTTCCGGGCGAACCGTCACGGTGACATTGCGCGCTTCCAGCCGCTCGGTGAGCGCCGTATCAACCGAAGGCGCATAGGTCTGGAAGGTGGAGCCGCTCTCGGTGTAGGAGCCGACAACCTTGTTGCCGGTGATCACCACATCCTTGACGCGGCTGCCATCAACATCCTTCAGGAACTGCGAGAACGGAATCTCCCGGGAGCCCGAGCGTTCGGCAGGCTGCTGGAACATGCTGAACAGCGCGATCAGCAACAGAGCAATGATTGCCCAAAGGGCGAAATTGCGAAAATTAGGGTTCATCGAACTCCCCGGAACCTGCCATGGCCTGCCGGTGCCGGCGGCTCAATCTTTCTCGTCTAACATAGGGTTCGTAAACGGCCTTGCCAAGGCGAACAACAGGTCCGTAACCGGATTACGAAAGAACATCGTGAACTGGACAGAGGAAAAAGGGTTCACGGTCGAAGAGCGCGTCGAGACGAAGCGCGAGGATGGTGTCGAAACACGGCAAAAAGGTGTCGAAGGGTTGAAGACGCGGGGTCATGCGCAAGCTGGGCAGCATGGTGCCGCTCGCGGGATCGTGAACGGGACAGGGGAGCGTCGCGTGGGCTGCCCGGTGAACCGATGGGGGAACTAAGGCATCCGGTCCGGTGTCCAGCGTCCCGGGCGGTGCTCCCGACCTGATCGTGATCGGATCGGCGCTGTCATTGACGAGGCGGAAGCGGTTGTCCCAGTCGACCGCGGCGCCGGGCTGCAGAGTCATTTCATCCGGCAGCGCGCGGCGCTCGCGGTGAAGAAACAGGCGGGAGCCCCTGCGGTCGAAGAGGCAGCGGCTGGCGGCGAACCGGCTCCGCTCGCCGCGCAGGGCTTGAATCAACGCCGCCAAGCTCTCACGGCCGGGACCATGCGGCCGGCCGCCAAGGATGGCCGCGAGCAGGCCGAGCAGCCGCTGCATGTCCGGATCGTCGAGGCCCGCGTCCTTGAGAGTCAGTTCGGCGAGTGCGGGGCTGTGGAGACGCAGCTGTTCGGGCAGCATGGCGGCGATGCGCTGGCTGCTGGCGCGCCGTCGCCTGCCTGCGGCCTCGGCGCGCTGTAGATGGCCGTCTAGGGCGATGCCGGCCTGGCGGATACGGACGCGTTCATAGGCGGGGTTGTCATTGCTCGGGTCGTCGATCCAGCCGAGATCCTGCGTGGAGAGGAAGGCTCTGAGGTCGAGCCGCGACAGGGTGAGGAACGGGCGGGCGATCCAGATGCGGCGATCGAAGAGAACCGTCTCCGCCATGCCCGACAGGCCAAGGCTCTCTTCCGCGCCACCCGCCCTGGCGCTACGCATGGCGATCGTCTCCGCCTGGTCGTCGGCCGTGTGCCCGGTGAGGATGAGCGAGGCGCCATGGCGGGCGGCACAGCCGGCCAGCAACTGATAGCGCGCCATCCGCGCCTGCGCCTGGAGCGCCGAGCCGACGCCGTCATGCGCCCAGCGCACTGTTTCGTGGGGGATAGACCAGCGGCGGCAGAGGGCTGCGACCGTCTCCGCTTCCTCGGCAGACCCTTGCCGCAAGGCATGATCGACCGTGCAGACAGCCAGCCTATGGCGGGCTTCCGCAGCATTGGCTTTGCAAAAGGCTGCCAGCAAGGCCGTGGAATCACTGCCGCCGGAGACGGCGAGGAGCAGGTTCGTCGGTGTCGAAAGGCGG